>JAGCJX010000025.1 GCA_017647795.1 Bacteroidales bacterium
ACGAAAACCACCGCCCATCCACGAAACGGGCCTCTGACATGGACACCCGCCACAAAAACCACCGCCCATCCACAAAAACCGCCTCTGGCATGGACACCCGCCAAGAAAACCACCGCCCATCCACGAAAACCGCCTCTGGCATGGACACCCGCCACAAAAACCACCGTCCATCCACAAAAACCGCCTCTGGCATGGACACGCGCCGAAAATTGCACCGTCTGTCCACAAAACGGGCCTCTGACATGGACACAAACCGAGAAATGCACCGCCCATCCACGAAAACCGCCTCTGGCATGGACACCCGCCACGAAAACCACCGCCCATCCACGAAACGGGCCTCTGACATGGACACAAACCCCGTCACGCCCGGCCCCGACCGGGCGTCTATGAGATTGCCGGTCAAGCCGGCAATGACAGCCTTATCATAGTGACAATGACGGCCTCAACACGTCGGCAATGACAGTCTCAGCGGTAGAGCGCAGATATTTTTTGGATTTCTGTGGATAGCAAGTTATATTTGCGAATCACAAGGTTTATATAACCTAATAAATGAAATAGTTATGGCGATGTCGATTAAAACAATTCCAGTGTTGACGGGGCGGTGTGCGGTTGATTTTGTATCTGCGGCAAACGCCAACAGTCAAAACAAAACTCCAAAGCTTTCATCTCAAGAAGCGAAACGTATCAAAGACGTATTAGAAAAATCCAAGTCCTTTACCTTCTGATTCAACGCGTGATGACAGATGGATTTTCACTGTATGACGATTGCGTAATGGTGCAGTTGTCTGACGAAGTCTTTGCTAATTGTGAACAATTTACCTGTGGAAATGCAGATTTGGACGATTTCTTTGTAAATGATGCCCAGAAATATGCTGAAGAGCTTATGGGAAAGACCTATTGTTGGATTACTGATGTTCGCCCTCATAAGATTGTCGCATTTTTCACATTATCCAATGACAGTATTAAGACGACTCATTTGGAAGGAGCCACAAGAAATCGGATTAGCCGAGCGATTAGGAATCGGAAGCGTGGACGAAGTTATCCAGCAACGCTGATAGGGAGATTAGGTATTAGCCAGGAATTTCAAGGGATGAATTTGGGAAGTCAATTGATGCGATTTGTTAAGGATTGGTTTCGAGCAGAAGATAACAAAACGGGTTGCCGTTTTTTAGTTGTTGATGCCTACAATTCTCCGAGAACATTGAACTTTTACCAGAGGAATGGCTTTAGGTTTTTACACAGGGATGACGAAGAAGAGAAAAGTTACTATCAGATAAATAGTACTCGCATCTCTACCCGACTGATGTACTTTGATTTGAAGGTCAAGGGATGACAACTGGACACCCTGTCACGCCCGGCCCCCAGTACTACGTCACGCCCGGCCCCGACCGGGCGTCTACGAGATTGCCGGTCAAGCCGGCAATGACGGCCTCAGCACGTCATCAATAACCCACCACAATCAGCTCATCGTTAGAAGTCTCTCCGAGACGTTCTTTCTCTGAGCTTTTTGTCTATGTTTTTATTTTAAACTTAGGGGAGCAAAACCAAACGGAACCCGTAGAAGTAGTACCAGTTGGAGGGGTAGTTGAAGCTCCGATCGGATACGCGACAGTACCTTGCGCTGCGGTACCAACTACCCCCGCGAAGCACACGGTACGAACCACTGGCAGGACCCGAGGGGTTCGTTTGGGAGGAAGAGTTATAATTCCCATACCAATCCTGACACCATTCCCACACGTTTCCACTCATATCATACAGGCCCAGTTCGTTCGGTTGCTTTTGACCGACAGGATGGGTCTCATAGCCGCTGTTACTATCATACCAAGCAACCTCTCCAATACTATTGCTGCCCGCATATTTGTACCCCTTGCTCTTCTTTCCGCCACGGGCTGCATATTCCCATTCCGCCTCAGTCGGCAGACGATACCTCTTGCCGGTAAGTCGGTTCAATTTCTTGATAAACTCTTGAATATCGTTCCAGGAAACATTCTCAACAGGAAGATTATCTCCTTGGAAACGGCTCGGATTCTTTCCCATCACCGCCTTCCACTGAGCCTGGGTTACTTCGTACTTGCCGATGTAGAAATCACTTAACGTCACCGAATGAACAGGTTTCTCGTCATCGTACGCATCCGAACCTTGCTCGGAAGTCGCTCCCATCTGGAAAGTTCCCCCTTCCACAAAGACCATCTCAATGCCGTAATCAGCTGTAAAATTGGTTTTTCCCTTGGATGATGCTGATTGTCCCGATGAAGGAGCAACTACGGTCCGTTTCTTCAACTCCTTTTGTTGAACCAACTGCTGGTTATGGGCAATCATCACATCAAAACTCAGGTCTTCGTAGCCATCTTTTTTTAACACGATTTTGTGTTCTCCGACCAAAAGTTGGGATGCTTTAGGACTGGTACCTGCCTTTTTACCATCTATCCAAATCTCACAAAGGCTGGGGGTACTTTCCAAAACCAGTGTTCCGTACATCGGCACAGGTGCACCAACGGTAATCGTCCGGGTCTCCCCATCCTGCAGGGTAAAGGAGACGCTCTGCGACTTGTGACCGGCCTTACGGGCCTCCAAGATGTGCGGTGTCCGGCTACTCACCTTTCCTGTCCAGGAACCCACACCCTTATATTCATTATCTACCCAAATTTCTGCATCCGCCATCTCGCTGCGACAAGTAACGGTTCCAAACTGCGGCACCAACCTGTAGTGATGTGACTGCACCTGAGCATTGGCCTCAACCATCACCATCTCCTCCATCAATGCATAATTCTCTGCCTGCAAGCGGATACGATGCGAACCCGCCGCATATTTCTCATCCAGTTCCAGCGGTGTATTTCCCACCAACTTACCGTCAATGGCCACGCGAGCTCCCGACGGTTCGCTGGTAATTTTCAAGTAGCCGTATGTCGGCTTCAACCGCACCGTAAAAAGATCATCCGGACCGGACAACTGCACCCTTCCGGTAGCGGTTTCGTAAAACTCGCTCTCGACCTTGTAATAATAGGTCCCATAATCCAACCCTTGGGTATAGACTCCGTCTTGAACATAGTCTCCCCCCAACTCATAATCCGCTGTCCGACCAACCGATACAAATGCACCAACCGCATCCTCCGGCAATACCTGAACCTTCAGATAACCAAAATTCAAGGCCGCATTCATCACCGTCTCCACCTGCGCATCTGTCCGCAGGGTCAGGCGATAGACCTTGCCTTCTTGCAAACGCACCGGAATTGGGGACATTGCCTTGTACTCGGAACAACTGAAATGCAGGTTCCGCACCTGTGCCGGTACCCAAAACCAGATCTCGCCATTCTCCCGCTCCATCCGTTGCTGCACGGCCAAGCCACCCGTCTCCAAAACCAGCGGGTTCTTCAGTTTGTTCGTCACCGACACCTTGATTAACGCACAAAGGTTGTCATTCTGGTCCTTAACCGGGAAATAAGCCGTCGCATCCATATCATCAGGTTGCAACTTTACCTCGCCCTCCAAGGACATCGTCATCGACTGCGCTCCCACCGTCGGAGCCCACCAACCCTGCACGGCCAACACCAGGGCCATCGCCACGAGTGAAAACAAAAATTTACCTTTCATTTACGTTCATTTTCAATATCTTGATGAGGTTGATAAGCTACTTTGAAAACTCCTCCTTGATGAACTCAAAAACATAAACAGCGCCTTGGTAGTACAGCCCCGTCTGAGGATCTTCCAATTTTGAAAAGGTATTGGACCGATACAATCTGTCCAAAGCCTCCCGATCTGTCAGATGATACTCTTCCATAATCATCGGTACCAGATCTTCACAAAGAGTCTCTATAAGAAATTGTCGTTCTTCTTGTGTCATAATTTTCTAAGATATTTAACAGCCGCCTCAGATCCAAAAAAGTACTGATAGGTCACCTGCGTATGTTTCAATGATTCAAGAAAGACATCAAAAGTAATATATCCCCGAAGCAAACGACGTATCTGTACACCGACCCCATCATCCGCAATGGGACCAATCACAACATCATAGGAGTGCATCGGGGCTTCAGTATGATTATTTCTATTCAATAGCACAAACTCTGCCCACTCTCGCGAATAACCATCAAAGCGCTTCACGTTCAATTTTTCCAAAGAGGATTCGTCAAACTCAAAGGCAGTAACCGTTGGAACCCCTTGCCCCTCACGTCGCACCACATTTGAACAAAATTCCACCGCTTGCTTATAATCCGGATTTGCATAGAAACCCCGTCCGAAATCCTTCCCCCGCCGGCCCCGATTCAAATCAATGACCTCAATTTCTACGTTTGATCCATGGTAAAGTCTCATACCAACTCTCCTCCATTACGACGACAAATTAGAAACATATCATCCACAGCATCTTCTATTGACATCGTGTGCTCGGACTCATAGCAGCTGTAAATAAAGTCCAAGCCGCTATATTTGAGCAGATAGCTATATGCAAACGCATTACTAACAGAGAACCTCTCAGCAAATGCACCAATACAGGCAATGTAATACGCAATTCTATTCTTTTCTTCCTGACTCATACCAATTCTGTTTCCACAAAGATAACCAAAAACACACCATTTTCGAAAATGGAGAATCCCTATTTCACCATCACCACGCGGAAGCCGCTGATGCTCAGGCCAACGCTGCTGTTGGGGCTGTTGTAGTCTCGGAAGGTCGCACGACAGAAGCCGGAGTTGCTGACCATGCAGCCGCCACGTACGACATAGCCCATGCCGCGTTCCGCACCAATGGGATTTGTCTGTGCCTCATCCGAATAGGCCCCATAAATATCCTGGCACCATTCCCAGACATTGCCGCTCATATCGTAGAGACCCAGTTCGTTGGGCAACTTCAAACCGGCCGGATGCGTCCGGTTACCGGCATTGCCCTCAAACCAAGCCACCGCCGACAAATCATTGGACCCCGCATAGGTCGTTCCTTGACTCAGACGTCCGCCCCGTGCGGCGTATTCCCACTCGGCTTCGGTCGGCAGGCGGTAGGTCTTGCCCGTCGTAGCAGACAGGCGTTCCAGGAACTGCTGGATCTCCTGCCAGCTCACATTTTCCACCGGCAAGGCATCCCCTTTCAAACCGCTGGGGTTGTAGCCCATGACCGCCATCCACTGCGCTTGGGTCACTTCGTATTTGCCCATATAAAAATCCGAAACGGTCACGGCATGCACCGGACCTTCGTTCTCCCGGGCCTCGGCATCCTGTTCGACCGATGCACCCATCTGGAAGGTACCTCCCTGTACATAAACGAGTTCAATACCGTAATCTGCCTGGCTCGTCACCAACGTCCGACGCTCTTCCACAGTCTGGTTGTGTGCGACGTTGATCTCAAAGGCCTGGTCCGTATAGCCGTATTTCTTCAAGACAACGCGGTGTTTGCCTACCAGAAAATGACTCACAAACGGCGTGCTCCCCTTGCTCTCACCATCGATCCACACCTCACATTCGTCCGGCACACTCTCCAGCACAAGGTTGCCCAACAACGCCACCGGCGCACCGACTTTCACAGTCTTGACCTCATTTTTGGCAACGGTGAACGACACACTCTGCGGCTGATGACCGGCCTTGCGGGACTCCAGCAAGTGCGACGACTGGCTGCTCAACGGACCGGTCCACGTACCCAGTCCTACCTGCTGACCGTCCACCCAAATCTCGGCATCAGCCCGGTCACAAACACAGGTCACCGTCGCAAACTCCGGCACCAAAGCAAAATGACAAGTCTGCAACTGGCCATTGCCCTGCACCGTCACGGTCTCCTCCAACAATGCATAATCAGTGGCCTGCAGACGGACCTTCAACGGTCCTGCCGCACAACGGTCCTTGGACTCGTAGGGCGTCGATCCCACCACCTTGCCGTTGATGGCCACACGGGCACCACTCGGCTCACTGGTGATCTTCAGATAGGCATAATTCGGCTCCAATACAAACTTGTGCGTCTGGTTCTCCTCGGACACACGCACCTTGCCGGTCACCGTCTTGTAAAACTCGTGCTCTATCTTGTAATAGTATTCGCCATAATCCAGGCGTTTGGAATACTTGCCATTGGAAACGTATTCACCCCCCAACTCACAAGCAGCCGTCTTGCCCACCGACACAAACGCATTGTCGGCATCCGCCGGTTCCAGTTGAAATTTCAGAAAATTATAGGCCGCCACCGCATTGGTAATCGTCTGCACCTGCGCATCTGTGCGCAAAGTCAGCCGGTAGACCTTTCCCTTTTCCAAACGGACAGGAATCGGATTCATCGGTTGATATTCGGAACAAAGAAATGTCAGGTTCCGTACCTGATAAGGCAACCAGAACCAGATCTCACCCGACTCTTGCTCCTGGCGCTTGACCACGCCCAGCCCTCCGGTCTCCAAAACCAGGGGATGCTTCAATTTGTTGGTCACCGTCACCTTCAACAAGGCACACAAATGATCGTTTTGGTCGCGCACCGGGTAATAAGAAAGGGCATCCGCATCCTGGGGTTGCAGAACCACCTCACCATCCAAAGACATACGCATCGTCTGCGCCCCAACCGGTGGTACAAAAACTATAGAAAATACAACCAGAATTATTGAAAATAAAAGTCGTTTCATATTGATTCAGCGTCCATTAGCAAAATCCAAAATATCTTACAAATATAGCAAAAAAAAGAGGCAAACCCTAAGGGTCTGCCTCTACAAATTTCTGGTTGCGTATTATTCTTCGCTAATTGCTCCTACAGGGCAAGCTTCTGCGCAAGTACCGCAAGAAGTACACATTTCAGGATCAATTTTGTAGATGTCGCCTTCAGAGATAGCTCCAACGGGGCATTCACCTTGGCAAGTTCCGCAAGCAGCGCAATCTTCACTAATTTTGTAAGCCATTGTTGTAATGTTTAAATGTTAATATCGATATCGACGGCAAATGTAGCAAAAAGAAACGACCGAGCAAGAATATCCACGTCATTTTTTTATTAAATTTGTGGTTTAATAAGCCTATAGAGCACCATGAGAATGCGATTTCATACGACAATACTACTGATAGTGTGCGCCTTACACCTCAACGCCCAACTCGCTGCCCAAAATTCATTTTCGGGCATCATCGAGTTCGACAAAACGGTGCACGATTTCGGAGACCTGATGGTATCCGACGGCAAGCAGCACTGCAGTTTCTCATTCAAAAACACCAGCAACGAGCCCATCGTCATCCACGACGTCATCACATCCTGCGGTTGTACGGATCCCGAATGGACCCACCAACCCATCCTCCCCGGCAAAACGGGCAAAATTGACGTCACCTTCAACAACGACCTGGGTCCCTATCCCTTTGACAAGTCCCTGACAGTCTATGTCTCCAACGTGAACAAACCCCTGATTCTACGCATCCGCGGCAATGTCCACGAAAAGGCCAAAAGTCTGGAAGAACTCTTCCCGATCCGAATCGGCAACCTGGCCCTGCGGGAACTCCCGCTGAACTTGGGTCAAATTGAACAAGGTCTCAGCCGCACCGAAACCATCGAAGTGGCAAACCTCTCACACAAGGCTCTCCGCATTGAATTTCTGGAAATCACCCCGGGACTCTACCTCCGTCTGGCCGACAACCCCATTCCGGGTCGTGGCAAAACGTCACTGACCTACAGCATCGAGACGGCCAAAACCCGGGAACAGCTTTGGGGAAAGAGCACATTTTCTGCCGTTGTCTCAACCAATGGCACTAGCCAGAAACAAGCACTGAACGTCGAAGCCCTGATCAAAGAGAACTTCACAACGTACAACGAACAACAACGCAGGAACGGTTCCCTACCGCAGTTCAAGACCTCAACAGCCACCTTCAACCGCGTCAAAGCCGGAACAACGACGACCGTCACCTACACCTGCAAAAACGGAGGAAAAGAGAAACTTCTCCTTTACAAAATTGACGGAAGCATCCCAGGCATTCAATTTGAATACCCGAAAGAAATAGCTCCGGGAGCGAGCGGCACAATCAAAGCCACCTTCCAAGCCGAACTTCAAAACGATGTACCGGCCGGTGAGGAAGCCTTGATCATCCTGACCGTCATCACCAATTCCCCGGTTCGTCCGATCCTGTCCCTGTTCATCTCTGGCATCATCGAATAACCGGCTACCTTAATTGAAGAACAAAATAAAACACGATACCATGCAACACCAAGGCGACTTTTTCGACGAATACGACAACAAAGACACGGCTCTCGTCATCAACGACGGCGTTGAACAACCCCCGATCGTCAACCCTTACCGCAAACGGTTCATCAAAAGAAGACCTGCCCTGCTTTCCGTTGAAGAATACATGGAAGGCATTACTTCGGGCAACCGGACTATTTTGAGTCAGGCCATCACACTGGTGGAAAGCTCATTGCCGGAACACCGAGAGTTGGCGCGCAAGATCATCCAACAATGCCAAAGTCTGTCACACCAAGCCAAGACCATCCGCATCGGCATTACCGGAGTCCCGGGTGCTGGCAAGAGTACTTTCATCGAATCCTTTGGTGGCATCGTAACCCAAGACGGCCACAAACTCGCCGTCCTCGCCATTGACCCGAGTTCCGAAAAGAGCAAGGGCAGCATCTTGGGCGACAAGACCCGGATGGAGACCCTGACCAACAATCCCGATGTCTTCATCCGACCCAGTCCAAGCGCCGGATCCCTGGGTGGGGTTGCCCGCAAAACCCGTGAAACCGTCCTGCTTTGCGAGGCCGCAGGTTTTGACGTCATCTTCATCGAAACTGTCGGTGTCGGCCAATCCGAGATTGCCGTTCACTCAATGAGCGACTTCTTCCTCCTGCTGATGCTCTCCGGAGCCGGAGACGACCTCCAAGGCATCAAACGCGGTATCATGGAAATGTCCGACCTGATTGCCATCACCAAGGCTGACGGCACCAACGTGGACAAAGCCAACATGGCCCGTGCCCTATATGCCAATGCCCTGCACCTCTTCCCGCCCACCGAATCCACCTGGGTGCCGACCGCGATGATTTCTTCCGCTGTTACCCGCGTGGGGCTCAACGAAATCTGGGCAAAAATCAAAGAATACTTCGACTTGGTACGAAGCAACGGCTACTACGAAAAGAAACGTCGCGAACAGGCCCGTTTCTGGATGTACGAAAGCATCAACGAATCCTTGAAAGAAATGTTCTACGAGAACCCGGCCATTGAAAAACTCCTTGCTGACTACGAAGACCAAGTGCTCCAAGGTAACCTGGAGTCGTTCACTGCCGCCGGTGAATTGTTAGACCTGTACAAACGCAACTAAGTTCCCCTGCGATGGCTCACCTGCTCACCGAAGTTCTCCGAAACTCGATCCTCATTACCTGCCTGGTCATCATCATGATGCTCGGCATTGAATACATCAACGTCGGCTCTGGCGGCAAGTGGTTTTCCCGTCTACAAGGCTCCAAACCCAAACAAGTCCTGCTGGGCTCCCTTTTGGGACTGGTCCCGGGCTGTATCGGAGGGTTTGCCGCGGTATCCTTGTATTCCCACCGGCTGCTGAGTTTTGGTGCTTTGGTCGCTATGATGATCTGCTCCTCAGGAGACGAGGCCTTTGTAATGCTGGCCATGATTCCCAAACAAGCGATCTTCATTTTCCTTGGTCTGTTTGCCATTGCGCTGATAGCCGGTCTGCTGGTCGACAAGATTTTCAAAAAACCCTTGCCCATTGTAGGTTGTGACCAGGACTTTGAGATCCATCACCACGACGAACACCACCACACCGACGTTTCCTCCCCGTGGAAACTGGACTCCTACCGCAAATTGCGCCAGGCCAGCCGGCACAAAATCATCTTACTGGTTGGCATTACCGCCTTCATCGTTGCCATGTTTGCCGGTCTCTTGGAACACGACCACAGCGCCCACGTTCACGGGATTGTCGAACACGACCACGCAGCTCACGTGCATGAAGCACACGCCACCGAAGCGCACGTCCACACCGCCGACTGCCACCACGAAGGGCACCATTACGAAGCGGAGACCCACTCGCACACACACACCGAGCTACACGCACACGAGCACACGATGGACATCTTCAGCGAACGTTGGCTGAACATTGCCTTTGCCATCCTGTCGTTGGGGGTTTTGTTCCTGACGATGACCGCCAGCGAACATTTTGTAGAAGAACACATCTGGAACCACGTGATTCGCAAACACTTCCTGTCCATTTTCCTGTGGACCTTCGGTGCCTTGGCCCTGATTCAGATCGGTTTGCAATACTTGGACATTGAACATTGGATCCGTTCCAATACCTTGTTCATGATCATACTGGCTGCCTTGATCGGCATCATCCCCGAATCCGGTCCGCACATGATCTTCATCTCGCTTTACGCCAGCGGCATGGTTCCGGTTTCCGTCCTGTTGGCCAGCTCCATCTCCCAAGACGGACACACCACATTACCCCTGTTGGCCCAAAGCAAACGCAGCTTTGTCCGCGCCAAACTCATCAACATTGTGGTGGCTATTGTTGTAGGTGCGCTATTCTTGCTTCTTGGATATTAGACCGTCGAGATTACAGTTGCTCGTTCAAGCTATCGCGTTCATAGGATTGGTGCGCATCATTCACCCATAATGCCAAGCCCCCTAATGTTGAGGTCTTGGTGGCCATGTATTTGCCAATAGCTACTGCAACTCTCAGCCGAGAAAGCTCATCATTGCTTTTCAAGTTGTTCTTCTGCTCAAACAACTTCCAAAGTGCTAAATCATAGTTCTGCTTCACCGTATGTTTATCAAGCAAGTCGACTAAGATGTTGTGGACTAGCAGATAAGCTCGCCCCTGATAGGTGAGTTGTAAGTCCATAGGCGTATCCGGCGTGTAAATTTTCTTGGGATCAATCAAACTGGGATTTTGCCTGGCATAATCAGAAATATACCGTTCTATTTGCCCAAAGATCGCTTTACTTCGTTCCAAATCATTGTTTTTCTGCCACTTTCCTTTCAGGACTATCATCACCGCAAACAGCGCCCCAAATACGATATCAATGTATCTCATACCAAAGAACGCAACCTTAGTCATGACTACTAAACGAGTCAAGAATACAGACAACAACGCGAGGACAGAGATTGCAATCCACGTCCACAATCTTCTATTAATTTGCCCTGTCTCAGGCAAGATCTTTTTCCATGCGAGATAACGCTCAGAATCTTTGCTGGGAGTATTGTAGATACCATAGTAAACATACAATGAAAACAACCAAAACACCACACCAGCTGTCAATCCTAACCACTCTTTGTCACCAATCACTGCAACCGAACAAACAACCAGCAATGCAGTGGTTATCAATGTATTTATATGTTTCATAATTCTTTATTGTTTCTAGTCAATCAGACTTATTCTTCTCCAATTAAAACAAGGATTTTCTTGGATAAAGCCTTACCCTGAGCAGCAGATTTCTTAAACAAAGCGATTGCTTTCGGAAGATCTCGCGTTACTCCAAGGCCATCCAAATAACAAAGTCCCAAAAAATACTGAGCATCAGAATCCCCCTGCTCAGCCAAAGGACGAAAGTATTTAACCGCCGCAACATAATCCTTTTCAATGCCTGCTCCGCTATAGTAACGGCAAGCCAGATTGTATTGGGCCGTCTTATCTCCTTGCTCCGCTGACTTCTGATACCATTGAACCGCCTCCTGTGCATTAGATTTGACTCCGATACCTTGTGCGTAGCAATATCCAAGTTTCCCCTGTGCTTTGGCGTGA
The DNA here is from genome assembly GCA_017647795.1 of Bacteroidales bacterium. Taxonomy (GTDB): domain Bacteria; phylum Bacteroidota; class Bacteroidia; order Bacteroidales; family UBA932; genus JAGCJX01. Next base: position 11,676 of record JAGCJX010000025.1, read on the forward strand.
CCCTGGTCTGCAGCCTTGCGATACCACTTTACAGCCTCTTCCGGATGAGCCTTAACACCAAGACCTTTTTCAATGCAAATACCCAGATTAAATTGGGCCCGGGCAAGACCTTGATCCGCAGCCTTCTGATACCACTTAACAGCCTCTTCAAGATTCGCCACAACACCGAGTCCCCGTTCATAGAGCAAAGCCAAGTCATATTGAGCATCAGCATACCCCTGTTCAGCAGATTTAAGATACCATCTGGCAGCCTCTGCATAATCCTTTTCAACCGCCTGACCAAAATAGTAACATTCACCCATTTGATATTGAGCTCGAGACAAACCTTGCTCCGCAGATTTTCGAAACCACTTAACGGCCTCATTCAGATTGACCTGAACACCAATACCTTTTTTATAACAAATACCCAGAAAATATTGGGCCCGGGCAAGACCTTGATCAGCAGCCTTTTGATACCACTTAACAGCCTCTTCAATGTTCTGTTTGACCCCATACCCCCTTTCATAGCAAAAAGCCAAGTCACATTGGGCATCGGCACAGCCTTGCTCAGCAGACAAGAGATACCATTTTACCGCCTCCGCATAATCCTTTTCAACAGCCTTGCCAAAATAATAACACTCTCCTATTTGGTGCTGGGCCTTGGCTACACCTTGGTCTGCAGCCTTCCGGAACCAATGAAGTGCTTCTTCCGGATTTGCCTTTACCCCAACGCCCCTACTATAACAAAGGGCCAGAAGGTATTGGGCTCGGGCAAGACCTTGATCTGCGGCCTTGCGATACCACTTAACAGCCTCTTCTGGATTCGCCTTACCTCCAAGACCTCTTTCATAACAAAAGGCGATATCACATTGTGCATCTGCATAACCTTGTGTGGCAGACAAGAAATACCATCTAGTAGCCTCCGCATAATCCTTTCCAACACCCTGACCATAATAGTAAGCCTCTCCCATTTGGTATTGTGCTTGGATATGACCTAACTCAGCTGCCTTGCGAAACAGGGAAACTGCCTCGGTGTGATCACCCCGCTGCAGAGCTCTGACAGCCATATCAAACGCCAATGATTCTTGCTTTGCGTCCATAACGAAAATTTTACCAGGATTATTCTCCGTTCATCGAAATGAGGAACTCGTCGTTGTCGCGAGTTTTTTCCATACGTCCTTTGAGGAAGTCCATGGCTTCTACGCAGGTCATATCGGCCAGGTAGTTGCGCAAGATCCACAAACGGTTCAACTTGTCTTTTTCCAAGAGCAAGTCGTCGCGACGGGTACTGCTCAAAGTTACATCGACTGCCGGGAAGATGCGTTTGTTGGAGAGTTTGCGATCCAATTGCAACTCCATGTTACCGGTACCCTTGAATTCTTCGAAGATTACTTCGTCCATCTTAGAACCGGTCTCGGTCAAGGCGGTGGCCAAGATGGTCAAGGAACCACCGTTCTCAATGTTCCGTGCAGCACCAAAGAAGCGTTTCGGTTTGTGGAGAGCATTGGCATCCACCCCACCGGAAAGCACTTTACCGGAAGCCGGTTGTACGGTATTGAAGGCACGGGCCAGACGGGTAATGGAGTCGAGGACGATGACCACATCGTGACCACATTCAACCATCCGTTTGGCTTTTTCCAAAACGATGCTGGCCACTTTTACGTGTTTTTCTGCGGGCTCGTCAAAGGTAGAAGCCACCACTTCGGCTTTTACCGAACGGGCCATGTCGGTCACCTCTTCCGGGCGTTCGTCGATCAGGAGAACGATCATATACACTTCCGGGTGGTTATCGGCAATAGCATTGGCAATTGCCTTGAGCAACATGGTCTTACCTGTCTTCGGCTGAGCAACGATCAAACCCCGTTGACCTTTCCCGATCGGTGTAAACAGGTCTACGATACGGGTAGAAAGGTTGTTGTGACCTTTGTCCGTGATGTTGAATTTCTCTTCCGGGAACAAAGGGGTCAGGTAGTCAAAAGGAATACGGTCACGGATGAATTCCGGAGATCGTCCGTTGATGGTATTGATGCGCACCAACGGGAAATATTTGTCACCTTCACGCGGCGGACGGATTTCACCAAATACGGTATCCCCCGTTTTCAAAGCATAGGTCTTGATTTGGTTTTGAGAGACGTAAATGTCGTCCGGAGAGTTGAGGTAATTGTAATCGGAGGAACGAAGGAAACCATAACCATCGGGCATGATTTCAAGAACACCTGAAGCCTCAATGACTGCTTCAAATTCAATTTTGTGGTGTTTTTGTTTGGGTTCTTCACGTACTTCTTCCGAGGTAGCTACGGGCTCTTCCCCTTCTACGGCAGCAGCCTGTTCCTCAACCGGTTGTGCTGCGGCTGCCTCATTTTTCTTTTTCCGATTCCGTTTACGGGCTTGGGCACCTTCGGTTTTAGGAGCCTCTGCTTGCACTTCAGCAGGTTCGGCTACGGTTTCAGCCGGGGCCGCTGCCACCGATTCGGCTACCGGCTCCACGATGGTTTCACCCTGGATTTCGGGATTTTCGGCATTTTCAGTTACTTTCTTTCCTTTGCGTTTCCTGTCGTTGTTCCGTTCACGACGACGGTCCTGTTGCGCAGGCTTGTCGGCCGCAACTTCAGCAGAAGATTGGTCCGCTTTCGGCTCCACTGTCGATTCCTGACGAGGTTCCTCGTTCGCCACAGTCTCTATGGAAGAGCCCCCTTCTTGTTGCTTCTTGGCCGGACGTCCACGACGTTTTTGGGCTTTTTCTGCAACAGGAGTCTCTTGCACTTGAGCCGGCTTTTCCGATTCAGCAACAACCTCTACAGCCTTGGCCGGAGCCTCTGCCGTGGAAAATACAGGTACGGGAGCGCCATCTCGTTGGATGCGGGTACGACGACGCGGAGCCGGTTGGTTGGCACCTTGAATCGCTTGTTCATCCAAAATCTGGTAAATCAAATCTTCGCGGGACATGGAATCTGCTTTCTTAATTTGCAGATTGCGCGCAATGGCTACCAAGTCCTCTTGGCTTTTGCCATTCAGTTGAATAATATCGTACATTCTTTAGAATGTTTAGGACAGAAAGTATAGAATAAATAAGAAAAAGTGCGTCGGAGTATAGCGGAGTCGCGTTTCTCCGACACACAAAGATAGGAAACTTTTCAGAAAGTTCCAATAACTTATTTCACGGCGATCACGTCAGCTTCTGCCAAAGCTCCTTTCGGGAGAGCAGCTACTGCGTAAGCGACACGTGCAGGGAAGGGTTCGCAGTAGTATTTTGCATACACTTCGTTCAACACTGCAAAATCCTTCATATCGGTCAAATAAACGGTAGTTTTCACTACGTTCGAAAAATCGTATCCAGCTTCGCGGAGGATGTGACCTACGTTTTGGAAAATTTGTTCCAATTGTTCACGTACACCACCTTCCGGGAATTCTCCGGTTTTGGCATCGATCGGAAGTTGACCCGATACATACAAAGTGCCGTTAGCTTCAATAGCTTGGCTGTAAGGTCCTACAGCTGCGGGAGCCAAAGGACTTGCGATAACACGTTTGCTCATAGTAATATTATTATTAGGGTTAGAAATTATCTCGGTAAGACGCGTTCTTCTTGTACTGCAACAAGTCTGCCAAAGCGGCCGCTTTCGCATTGATTCGGAAGCTCCAACTCTTCCATTGACCGGTAGGCACCCAAGAGAACGATATCTGGAAGCAGTGCAAATCGTAGTTCGCACTGATTTGAGAAGTGGACATCTGCATTTTGATCACGTCAAAGTTGGCATTGGCCGAGATGCTCAAATCCTTGGTCAACCGAACTTGACCCGCCATGTTCATCGTCAACGTATGCGCATTCTTTTCAATCAGACGCTCGTTGGAATACTGATACGTCTTGCTGTACGAATACGAAGCCGACATGTTCAACGACCACGGCACGTTGGGATTCATGTAATACACCCACCCCCCGGGTATGTACTCTCCCGTTACGGGATGGTAATATACCCGATAATATTGTTGGTTGCCACTGGCGCCACCACCTCGGTTACCTCCACGGGCATTGCCTCCACGACCGGCAGGTGCGTTATTGCCCCGGGGACTCGCCCCCATTCCCGCATCATTGCCGCCCTGATCCATCGAACCATCGTTGCCCAACATCCGTCCTTCTCCAGAAATTGTATAAGACAAAGAAGCACTGGCACGGGTCAAACGGACCAATTGCTTCAGACCGTTTCGTACCACACTGTATTCGTTGATGCGCTGTCCACGTTCGTTGATGGCATAGGGGTCAAAGTTCATGTTACCGCTAAGGTTGATTTTGCTGAGGATGGTTGTATTCATCGTCAACCCGATGTTCTCAAAGTTCATGGAGTCGGCCAGGAAGTTGTAACCCGAACGCAGGGTCAGCTGGTCAATGAGTTTGATCTTCTTGGTTCCAACACCGGTCGTATCCTGCTCGTCCTTCAACTTCGCCTCCAAGTTGTTCCCGATTTCAAACGAGAGACGGGCCGTTTTTCCTTTGGACGGAGGATTGTACACCCCACCGGAATAACGGTTGTATTCCACGGTCTTGATCTCACCGTTCTTGTCCTCGTAAGTGTAGGTGGTGAAACCGTTGCCCGGCGTTCCCATTTCCGGCTTATAACTGAAGGACACGGAAGGGGTGATCATGTGACGGATGGCCTGCATCTTGCGGTCGGGACGGAAGTTGAACATCCCGTAAATCCGGGTACTCATGGAGATCCCCGCCGAGAAGTCCTGGGTCAAACCGAAGGAACTGAAGGCATCGGTCATCTTCGTATCCACACGGTTGGTTTCAGGGTTGTATTCCCGGTAGCTTTCCTGGAAATACCAGTTCATACCGTAGTTGACCGAGGGCGAGAAGTTCAAGTATTTCAACAGCGTAAACGAAGGCAGGGCAATGCTAAACTTGTGGTTCATCCCGTTCTTCATCTTGCTCCAGAAATCCGGATCATTGACCTCGCTGGCCTTGAAACTAATCTTGTTCTGGAAGGTAGTGTTGTAGGTCAAGGCAATTTTTTCGTAGAACCGCTCCTTGCCGACACGTATCTGACGTTTGAACGGATAAAAACGGTTCACGTTGAACGTCAAGTTCGGGAGGGTGATGTTGTACGAACTGTCGCGGGAGTTCTGGCTGTGCAAGGCGTTGATAGACATACTCATCTTGCTCCAAGTCTTCGAATAGGAGATGGACGAAGAAACCTGGCTCTGCAAGGCTTCGTTGATGGAAGTCGAGTTGTACCGGTTGTTGGAGGGGCTGGAGAAGTTCACCGAAGCCCGGAAGGAGGTTCCCGGACGGGCCTTCGGATCCTGAGCATGCGACCATTTCACCGAGAAGTTGCGTGACTCCGAGAAGTCCGTACTTCCCCGTTCGCCAGCCACATCGGCCGAATAAGTCAATCCAAAACTACCGTTGTATTTGTAACGCACCTTGTAGCGTGAGTTCAAGTCAATGGCCCAGGAACCTTTGGTATAAATATCCCCAGTCAAGGCGATGTCAAAATAATCCCCCAACACAAAATAATACCCCAAGTCCTTCAAGTAAAAACCGCGGGCCACCTCTTCCCCGTACGAAGGGAACAACAAACCGCTGGCTCGATCCGGACGTTTCGGCACAAAACCAAAAGGCAGCCCCAAAGGCAGGGGTACGTCCGCCAACACCAGGTAAGCCGGACCGAAGACCGTTTTTTGTGTAGGCTGGGTCACCGTCTTGGCAACCGTCATTTGCAAATAATAGTGGGGGTGCTCGTGTTCACAAACGGTGTATTTGCCCTGTTGGATGTTGATGGACTTGTCCGGCATCATCTTCATTTTCTCCCCGTGCAGGAAACCTTCTTCCTCCTGGGTAATCATGTTCCAGATCCGCATCTTGTTCGTCTCAAAATTGTACAAGATGGATTCCATCGTATAAGTCTTGCCGTTGTCCTGCATTTCCGGCTTGCCATCCCATTTCCCGGTCGAATCCCGGAAACCGCTGGCGAAAACCGTCTTCGAATCCACATCGTAGGCCATGTAACCCGCCTTCAGCGACATGCTTCCGTAGGTCACCTGTACGTCACCATAATAATACAGCATCTTCTTGCCGTTCGAAAAATCTTCGATGATGGAGTCCCGGGCCGTGGAGAAAGCCGGCATCTGCAGCATCCCCGTCGGCTGTTGGATGGCCTGCTGCACCGAAGACGTATCTTCCCAAGGCGTCGATAGCGCGGCTGAGTCAATCAGGGCTGCAGACACAGCCGACGAATCCAGTCCCACTCGGGTGGACAAGCTGTCGGGACGTACAACCCGGCTTTGCAAGCTATCAGGACGGGGCATCCGCAACGGGAGGCTGTCAAGCTGCTTTTGGAGCAGGGTGCGTGCAACGCCAGCCGTAGCTCCTGCTTGCGGCAACAAACAGAGCGACAGAAGGAGAATCAGGATTCTATGACGAAGATGCGTTTTGGACATCAAAATTTTACTTAACTTTGCAAACTGCAAAACTAAAAAAATTTTGCAAGAAATATGCCATCCAATACAAGAAGATTTCTGTTGACGCTCCTCTTGGGACTTATTTTAATCCCAACAGCCCCGCTGTTTGCCCAAAGCACCGGAGTCCGAATCAACACCATCGTCATTGACCCCGGACACGGAGGGAAAGATGCCGGTTGTGTCAGCCGGGATGGCAAAACCCTGGAAAAGAACGTAGTACTGGACGTCGCCCTCAAGTTGGGCAAACGCATTGAAGAGGCCTATCCCGATGTCAAGGTCATCTACACCCGGTCCACTGACAAATTCATCCCGTTGGACCAACGTGCCGCCATCGCCAACAAGAACAACGCAGACCTGTTCATTTCCATCCACGTCAATTCCGTCAAAAACAACGCCTCGGCCCGCGGCACCGAAACCTGGGTCATGGGGATGCACAAAAGTGCTTCGAACTTCGAGGTCTGTAAACTGGAAAACTCGGTGATTGTGCTGGAAGAAGATTATTCCTCCAACTACCAGGGATTTGATCCCAACAATCCCGAATCTTATATCATCTTCTCACTCCTACAAAATGCCCACCTGGAACAAAGCCTCGACCTAGCAGACAAAATGCAGACCCAGTTCCGGGCCGGAGCCATCAAGAAGGACCGTGGCATCAAGCAAGGAGGGCTCCTCGTGCTGTGGAAATGCACCATGCCCGCCGTTTTGACCGAAATCGGCTTCATGTCCAATGCGGAAGACCTCAAGGTAATGCGCAGTGCTGCCCAACGCGACAAAATGGCCGGCAGCATCTTTGAGGCCATCAAAAAATACAAACAAGCCTACGAGCGCGACTTGGACGTGGTCACCTCCCCGACAACGATCAAACCCCAAGGCGAACAGAACGAACAAGGCAAATACCGGATCCAGATTTTTGCCTCAACCAAACAGCTTTCGCCGAACGATCCAGCCTTCAAAGGACTGAAGGACTGCGAAGCGATTACCGCCAACTCGATGTTCAAATACACCTTTGGCCGCTACGCTTCCGAAACCGAAGCCCGAAAAGACCTCCCTTATGTGCGTCAATACTTCCCAGAGGCCTTTGTAACGCAGATTTCGAAATAAGACCAAAAAAAATCCTCTTTTTCTGCTCAAAAAATTTGAAAAATTGGGATTTTTGACTTCAAAAATTGGCCTAAAAATTATTCTTCTTCTGTATGAGTGAGTTAGGATTTTTCGAGCATTTTTACGTCAATTTTATTTTCATTTCAAGAAAAATTGCCTCAACTTTGCAGACCGAACCCAATTGAAACTTTCAATTAAATGACCGATCAAAATCACAAACAAGTATGGGCTAAGTGCCTGGAAATCATCAAGGACAACCTTGGTGAGTCCCGCTATTCCACTTGGTTCAAGCCGATCGAAGTCATTTCCTTGGAAGACAAAACCCTGACGTTGGGCATTCCTTCCGAATTCTTCAAAGAATACATCGAAGAACACTTCCTTTCACTGCTCAGCAGCGTCCTTCAACGCGAAATCGGTCCTGATGCAAAATTATACTATCAGGTCAACACCGTTCAAGATGCTTCTGTCACTTATCCCCAAAAAACCTACCGGGATTTGAGCAATCCGACCATCCCGGCTCCGGTCAATCCCGACGAAGTGGATTCCCGTGTTGCTCCCGGATTGAGAAGAATGGAAGTAAACCCGAATTTGAACCCCAATTACACCTTTGAAAATTTCATCCAAGGCGAATGCAACTTGCTGGGAAGAAGTGCTGGGGTACAAATTTCCGAAAAACCGGGTAACAACGCCTTCAACCCGTTGTTCCTGTTTGGAGGCCCGGGACTTGGAAAAACCCACTTGGCACAAGCCATCGGTATCGGCATCAAAGAAAAACATCCGGAAAAAGTTGTGCTCTATGTGAGCGCCAACAAATTCCAAACCCAATATGTGGATGCAGTCAAATTCAAAAACAAATTGAACGACTTCCTCCACTTCTACCAATCCATTGACGTTTTGATCTTGGACGACGTGCAAGAATTTGCGGAGAAACCGGGTACCCAAAATGCCTTCTTCCACATCTTCAACCACCTGCACATGTCCGGCAAACAGCTCATCCTCACTTGCGACCGCCCGCCGGTGGAACTCCAAGGTTTGGAAGCCCGCCTGCTGTCCCGATTCAAATGGGGATTGACAGCCGAATTGACAAAACCGGATTACAAAACCCGTCTTGCCATTTTGAAGGCAAAATGCAGCCGCGAAGGCATCGCCCTCTCGGAAGATGTGTTGCATTACCTTGCATCCGCCATCACCAGCAACGTTCGCGAACTCGAAGGATCGTTGATTTCCTTGATGGCCAATGCAACCTTGATGCACCGCCCCATCACCGTAGAGTTGGCTCGCACCTTGACAGGCGCCCTGGTTCCTACCGAAGAAAAGGAGGAACTCACGATGGATACCATCAACGAAAAGGTTTGCCAATACTTCGGTTTGACTTCCGAAACCTTCCTTTCTGCTTCCCGCAAACGGGAAATCTCACAAGCCCGCCAAATTGCCATGTACCTCGGTCGCCAATACACCGAACAATCCTTGGCTGAGATTGGTGCCAGCTTGGGAGGCAAGACGCATGCAACGGTTCTTCACTCTTGCAAGACCGTTCGGGACTTGATGCACACGGACGATTTGTTCCGTACCTACGTTCGAGACATAGAGAAGTCCCTCCATCTGAACACCAACAACTAACCCGATATGGACAGTAAACAAGTACTCGCCTATTTCAGCGAGATTATGGCCGTTCCGAGAGAATCCGGCCACGAGGAGCTTATTATCCAATATCTCCAAGATTTTGCCCGCAAAAACAACCTGGAATGCAAAACCGACGAAGCCGGCAACGTGTTGATCACCAAACCTGCTTCCCAAGGTTGCGAAAAAGCACCCGTCGTTGTCCTCCAAAGTCACTCCGATATGGTATGTGAGAAAAACAACGGGGTGGAGCACGACTTTGCCAAAGACCCGATCCGTGCGGTCATCGAAGATGGCTGGTTGATTGCCAAAGACACCACCCTTGGAGCCGACTGCGGCATTGGTATGGCAGCCCAAATGGCAGCCTTGACCGATGAAAGCCTGCAACACGGACCCCTCGAAGCCTTGTTTACCGTTTCAGAAGAAACCGGTTTGGACGGGGCATTTGCCTTGAAACCGGATTTCCTGCAAGGCCGTATGTTGATCAACCTGGACTCCGAAGACGAAGGAGAACTCTTCATCGGCTGCGCAGGTGGTATCGACACCACTGCGGTCTTTGATTACCAAGCCATCCAACCGGCAGCCGGTTTGCAATACTTCAAACTGGGCTTCAAAGGCGGTATGGGCGGCCACAGCGGTGACGACATCAACAAGAACCGCTCCAACGCAGTCCAACTCATCGCACGTGTGTTGTTCGATTTGAACGACCGTTTCGAAATGACGCTCTGTACCCTCAACGGCGGTAACAAACGCAACGCCATTGCCCGTGAATCCGAAGCCATCATCGGTCTGCCGGCAGCAGCCGTAGCAGAAGCCTCCGCCTTGGCACAACTGCGTGGTCAAGAAATTCAAGACGAATTTGCGACCAGCGATCCTGACGTACGCTTCTACTGGGAAGCTTGCGAGGCTCAAAACGAAGCCATTGATGCCGACACCACCGGTCGTCTCATCCTGGCCTTGAATGCAGTAGCGCACGGTGTCCTCGATATGAGCGCTGACATCGCCGGCCTGGTAGAAACCTCCACCAACCTGGCTTCGGTCAAAATGCAACCCGAGCACAAGATCCGCATCGGCACCAGCCAACGCAGTTCTACCAACAGTGCCCGCTACTACGCATCCCGCCGCGTGGAATCTGCGTTCCGCCTGGCCGGTGCAACCGTCACCCACGAATCAGAATACCCGGGCTGGAAACCGAGATTGACCTCTCCCCTCTTGGAAGTCTGCAAAAACAGCTACCAGGAACTCTTCCACCAAGAACCCGTTGTTCGCGCCATCCACGCCGGACTGGAATGCGGCCTGTTCTTGGACAAATACCCCGATATGGATATGATTTCCTTTGGACCGACCATCCGTGGCGTACACGCTCCTGGCGAACGTCTGGATCTCGCATCCTTGGATAAATTTGTTGATCACCTCACCGACGTCATTGAAAAATTAGCACGCGTATGATAGTAGCTCCCTCTATGCTTTCTGCCGACTTCGGCAATTTGAAGCGCGACGTAGAAATGGTGAACGAATCGGAAGCCGGTTTGTTCCACCTCGACATCATGGACGGCGTTTTCGTCCCGAACATTTCTTACGGTTTCCCCGTGGTAAAATCCATTGCCAAAGCAGCCCGCAAACCGATGGATGCCCACCTGATGATTGTGGACCCGGACCGTTATGTGAGCCAGTTCGCTGACATGGGAGTGGAATACCTGAGCGTTCACTACGAAGCTTGTACCCACTTGCACCGTTCCTTGACCAACATCCGAAACCTGGGAATGAAAGCCGGGGTGGCCCTCAATCCACATACCAACGTCCAACTCATCGAAGACGTGTTGGATTGCTGTGACTTTGTCCTGATCATGTCCGTAAATCCGGGCTTTGGCGGTCAGTCCTTCATTCCCCGTGCCGTGGAAAAGGTACGCCAACTCAAGGCCATGATCCAAGCCCAAGGTTTGAACACCTTGATTGAAGTGGATGGTGGTGTCAACTTTGAAAATGTGAAAGTATTGGCAGAAGCAGGTGCCGACATCGTCGTAGCCGGCAGCACGGTATTCTCTGCACCGGACCCGACCGAAGCCATCAGCCGCCTGACTTACCTCAAGTAGGCGATCTCCTGAAACGAAAATACACGCTCTTGCCCGCGTTCTTCATCCAAGACACGTAGGCAAGAGCGTTTGTCTATGCCCAGGATGCGACCGGTAAAACGACGGGGCGGAGTCACCGTCTTGTCCTCGTAAAGCGCAGACACTCCCAACCGATACAAACGATCCAGGTAAGCGGTTCCCAACGCAGTTGCACCCGACTCTGTATCAATCAGGGAACGGAATGCGTGCAAATGGCCCAGCAAGCTGACAAGTTCTTCCTTCGGGTCCAACTCCGGGAGCGGACGGTCCGGAAAATGTTCGGCCAAGGCCAGGCGCAGAGAAGTCGGATTCGGCAAGGAGGCCGGGAACTCGGTCTGCGACAAGTTGAGTCCGATGCCCACCACCGTAGACAAGATGCGTTCGGAAGTCAGGCTGTGTTCAATGAGGATTCCACAGATTTTTTTGTCGCCGAGGTAGATATCGTTCGGCCATTTGATTTGGGGTGCAAGCCCCCACTCCGCCAAATAAGCACAAATGCCCAAGGCCGTCGCTTGGGAAATCAGGAACTGACGGGAGGGTGACAAATTGGCGGGTTTGATCAAACAGGAGAATGTCAGATTTTTACCCCGGTCACTCGTCCAGGTATTGCCCCGCTGACCCCTGCCAGCCGTCTGCATATCAGCCGCCCAAACCGTTGAATCCGAAGCATTTGCAGCTTCTTCTTTCGCCAACCGATTGGTCGAGTCAACGACCTCGTACCAATGAATGATGACATCCTTTCCCATAATTGCACTATATTTGCAGGGACAAATGTAAACAAAAAACAGATGAAAGAATTAGAAACAATTGCAAACGCAATGCTGGAGAAAAAAGGCCAGCACGTTTGTTCCTTGGATTTGAGAAGTGTAGGTACCGCTATTTCCGACTATTTTGTGATCTGCAACGCGGATTCAACCACCAACGTATCCGCCATTTGCGATAATGTAGAAGAATGCATGCACCGGGAATGCAACCGCAAAGTAATGCGGATGCAAGGCCGTGAGAACTCCTTCTGGATCATCCTCGATTACTCCGACATCGTGGTCCACATTTTCCAAACCGAATACCGCAATTTCTACCGCCTCGAAGACCTCTGGGCAGATGCTCCTAGAACCGAATACGAAGACTACGAATAATCCCATGGCCCCTACAAACACGAAAAAGACACCCAACAAAACCAACGCTAAAAAGAAAACCGGCAAACCGATGCAACGCAAACCCGTCTTCAATTCGATGTGGTTTTATTTGTTGCTGGTCGTCGGTACTTTTTATGTGGCCAACACCTATACGCAGACCGATCCGGTCCAAAGTGAGTTGTATGTATTTGAAGAACAAATGGTTCCTGCTGGCGACGTAGAAAAACTCACCTACATCACCAACCAAAACCGGTGTGAGGTAACCATCAAACAAGACAGCCTCGAAAAATACGCAGAATACTTCCCGGGACGCCTTCCCAAATACGGTCCCCATTTCTATTTCCAAGTATCTTCTGCATTTGAAGGTGAGAAGCAACTCGGCGAACTTCGCCGCAGCCTGCCCGAGGACAAACGCTTTTCCATCACCACCGAAACCCGCAAAGACTACTTCGGCAGCATCCTGGAATGGTTGCTCTTCCCCCTGCTGATGTTCGGTCTGCTGTACTTCATCATGTTCCGACCGATGCAAAAAGGCATGGGTGGCGGTGCACAAGGAGGAGGAGGCTTCTTCAATGTGGGAAAATCACAAGCCAAGCTGTTTGACAAAGACAACAATACAAAAGTCACCTTCAAAGATGTGGCAGGTCTGGACGAAGCAAAGATCGAAGTGATGGAAATTGTGGACTTCCTGAAAAATCCGGCCAAATACACAGCCTTGGGTGGAAAAATCCCCAAAGGTGCCTTGCTGGTAGGCCCTCCGGGTACTGGTAAGACCTTGCTGGCCAAAGCCGTTGCCGGCGAAGCCAACGTTCCTTTCTTCTCCATCTCGGGTTCTGACTTTGTTGAAATGTTTGTCGGCGTGGGTGCGTCCCGCGTACGTGACCTCTTCCGCCAAGCGAAAGAGAAAGCCCCGTGCATTGTCTTCATCGATGAAATCGACGCTGTTGGCCGTGCCCGTGGCAAAAACACCGGTTTCTCGTCCAACGACGAACGGGAAAACACCTTGAACCAATTGCTGACCGAAATGGACGGCTTCGGTTCGAACTCCGGTGTCATCATCTTGGCCGCTACCAACCGGGCAGATATCCTAGACAAAGCGTTGATGCGTGCCGGCCGTTTTGACCGTCAGATCCACGTGGACCTGCCGGAACTGAAAGAACGCGAAGCCATTTTCAACGTGCACTTGCGCAAGCTCAAACTGAATCCGGAATTGCAAATCGACTTCCTGGCCAAACAAACACCGGGCTTCTCGGGTGCGGACATCGCCAATGTCTGCAACGAGGCCGCCTTGATTGCGGCCCGTCGGGACAAAGCCGCCATCGAAAAACAAGATTTCCTGGATGCCATCGACCGCATCGTCGGCGGTTTGGAACGTCGCAACAAAATCATTTCGCCCGAAGAAAAACGGACCATCGCCTTCCACGAAGCCGGACACGCTACCGTCAGCTGGCTCTTACCAAATGCCAATCCCCTGCTCAAGGTTACCATCATCCCGCGTGGAAAAGCCCTGGGTGCAGCCTGGTACCTCCCGGAAGAACGCCAACTGACCACGACCGAACAAATGATGGATGAAATGGCAGCAACCTTGGGGGGACGTGCCGCTGAAGAAATCATCAACGGCCGTATCTCCACCGGAGCCTTGAGCGACCTGGAAAAGGTAACCAAACAAGCCTATGCCATGGTAACCTACTTCGGTATGAGTGAACAGGTGGGCCACCTCTCCTTCTACGATTCTACCGAAAGCGGATACAACTTCAACAAACCCTACAGCGAAAAAACGGCGGAACTGATTGACCGGGAGGCACGCTCCTTCATCGACCAGGCTCACGAAACCGCTTTGCGCATCCTGCGTGAAAACCGCGAAGGGTTTACTGCCTTGGCAGAATTGCTCTTGGAACGCGAAGTTATCTTCAGCGAAGACCTTGAAAACATATTTGGACCCCGCAAAAAGCAAGTAACGGAATAAACTATGAAGAACTTTTTGGTAAGAACCGCCAGCAGTGTGGTGTTTGTACTCTTGATGTTGTTGGCCACCCTGTGGCACCCCATTGCGTTTGCAGCCGTTTTTGGCTTCATCCTTGTAGTCATGGAATACGAATACTGGAACATCACTGTCGGCGCTCGCTTCCGAAAAGAAAAGCTCCTCATTGCAGCCGCTTCGCTTTTCCTTTTTGGCGCGGCCTTCTTACAACGCTACGGCTGTCCCCTGGACTTGGGACAGCTGTTGCTGTTTGTACTCTTTCCCGTAGGATTCTTCATCCTACAACTCTACAACAAAGATCAAGAGGCCTTCAAACAATACCCGTACCTGCTGCTTCCCATCTTGTACATGGCCCTGCCATTCAGCCTGTTCCACCTCTTCTGGGATATCAATGCATCGGGGTATAGCGGCGTCATTGTCTTGGGAATCCTCATCCTATTGTGGTGTTCGGATGCCGGAGCGTACATTTTCGGCACCCTCTTCGGTCAAAAAAACGGACACCGCCTCTTCCCGTCGATCTCCCCGAAAAAATCCTGGGAAGGTTTCTTTGGAGGACTGGCCACCTCCGTTCTGGCCGGCTTTGTAATGCACAAAATCAACATCTTCCCTTTTGGTCTGATTCATAGCATGGTACTGGGTGCTTTGGTTGCCTCGTTCGGAACCTGGGGGGATTTGGTGGAATCACAAATAAAGCGTAATTTTGGGGTCAAAGATTCGGGTAAGATTATGCCCGGCCACGGAGGCATGCTCGACCGTTTTGACGGGGCACTGCTTGCCATCCCGGTCGTGGCTGTTTACCTGGCTTGCTTTGGACTCATTTAAAACCTATAAACTATGAAATTACACAAGGAAGGCCGTACCATCATATACGGATCTTATTTTATCTGTATTGCGTTGACCCTCGGCTTGTTCCTCCTCTACGGTTTCGACTCGTTCGGCGCCTGGGCTTGGTTTGTCGTTTCGTTCGTCTTTGCCGCCTTCAATACCATCTTCTTCCGCGACCCGGTCCGTCACCCCATCGGTACTGACCGCAAAGTCTGCGCTCCCGCAGATGGTAAAATCGTCATTATCAAGGAAGTTGTTGAAAAAGAATACTTCAAGGAAAAAATGATGCAAGTCTCCATTTTCATGTCGCCACTGAATGTACACGTCAACTGGTACCCGATTCGTGGCGTCGTGGAATTCTTCCGCTACCATGCTGGGGAGTATTTGGTTGCTTGGCATCCCAAATCCTCGGAAAAGAACGAACGGACCACCATCGTTCTGCGCAACGAACACGGACAACGCCTGTTGATGCGCCAAATTGCCGGCTTCGTAGCCCGACGCATCGTTTGCTATGCAGAATTTGAAAAAGCAGTGGATCCGGCCCGCGAACAAGCCGGCTTTATCAAGTTCGGTTCCCGCGCAGACCTCTTCTTGCCTTTGGATGCCAAAATCCTTGTCAAAACCGGAGACAAAGTACGGGGCGGCGAGACCCTGATTGCAGAACTTCCTGAAAATTAGCCTGATACTACTTATTCGTTATGAAACAATACATTGCTGAAAACCAAGAAAGATTCTTGAACGAACTCTTCGAAGTACTGCGGATTCCCTCCATCAGTTCTTCGTCTGAACACAAACCTGATATGTACCGCTGCGCAGAAAAGCTCAAAAGCCTCTTGCTCGAAGCTGGCGCAGAACGTGCCGAGGTGTACGAAACCACTGGTCACCCGGTTGTTTACGGTGAAAAAATCGTGGATCCTTCGTGGAAGACCATCCTGATCTATGGTCACTACGATGTACAACCCGTTGACCCCATTGAATTGTGGCACTCTGCCCCCTTCGAACCCGAAATTCGCAACGGAGCCATCTACGCCCGTGGCGCCAACGACGACAAAGGACAAGCCTTTATGCACATCAAGGCGTTTGAATACCTCGTCCGCAAAGGTCTGATGCGTCACAACATCAAATTCATCCTCGAAGGTGAAGAAGAAATCGGTTCTCCGAGCTTGGCACAATGGGCCAAAGACCACAAAGACTTGTTGGCCTGCGACATCATGCTCGTATCAGATACCACAATGATCGGAGAAAACACCCCGTCCATCAACTGCGGTATGCGCGGTTTGGCGTATGTGGAAGTGGAAGTCACCGGTCCCAACAAAGACCTGCACTCCGGCCACTACGGCGGTGCCGTGGTCAACCCGATCAACGCCTTGTGTTCAATGATCGACCAACTCATTGACGAAAATGGTCGCATCACCGTCAAAGGCTTCTACGACGACGTTGTAGAACTCAGCCAAGCGGACCGCGAACAACTCGGCCGTGCTCCCTTCGATATGGAAGAATACAAAGAGTTCCTGGACATCGACGATGTAAATGGCGAAGCCGGCTACACCACCCAAGAACGTACCGGCATCCGTCCGTGCCTGGACGTAAACGGTATTTGGGGCGGTTTCACCGGCGAAGGTGCGAAAACCGTACTCCCTTCCAAAGCACATGCAAAGATTTCCATGCGTTTGGTACCCAACCAAAACTGTGAAACCATTGCTCGCCTGTTTGAAGAACATTTCTTGTCCATTGCCCCCAAAGGCGTTCGCGTGAAAGTAACCCCGCACCACGGTGGCAACGGCTTCCTGATTCCGATTTCC
This sequence comes from Bacteroidales bacterium, assembly GCA_017647795.1. Taxonomy (GTDB): domain Bacteria; phylum Bacteroidota; class Bacteroidia; order Bacteroidales; family UBA932; genus JAGCJX01. Next base: position 28,687 of record JAGCJX010000025.1, read on the forward strand.
TCACCGGCTTACCAAGCAGCCTCCCGCGCCATCGGCGAAGTATATGGCATTGAGCCCGTTCCGAGCCGCGGTGGTGGTAGCATTCCGATTTTGGCTGACTTGCAACAAATCCTCAACGTGGATCCGTTGTTGATGGGCTTCGGTTTGGAACGTGACACCATCCACTCTCCGAACGAAAGTTACCTGCTTTCCCAATTCTACAAGGGAATGGAATCCATCGCTTTGTTCTACCGTTATTTTTAAGGCTTACGACTATGCAACTGATTGAAACCATCCGTAAAAAGAAAAGTTTTTTGTGCGTCGGCTTGGACAGTGATCCCAAGTTGCTCCCCGCTCATTTGGCAGGTGAGAAAGATGCCATCTTCCAATTCAACAAGGCCATCATTGATGCAACGGCTCCTTATGCCATAGCCTACAAACCCAACACCGCCTTCTACGAAGCCGAAGGTGCTGCTGGTTGGGAACAATTGGAAGCCACCGTAGCCTACATCAAAAAGAACTATCCCGAATGCTTCGTCATCGCGGATGCCAAACGCGGCGACATCGGAAATACCGCCCAACGCTACGCCAAAGCCTTCTTTGAAAGAATGGACTGCGACGCAGTTACCTTGGCTCCATACATGGGCAAAGACTCCATCGCCCCGTTCCTGGCGTACGAAAACAAATATGCCATCGTATTGGCCTTGACCTCCAACCCTTCTGCTGAAGAATTGGAAACCCAAGCCCTCGCCAACGGCGGCCAACTCTACGAACAAGTGATCCGCCAATGCCTCAGCTACGAAGGCAGCGAACGCATCATGTTTGTTGTCGGTGCAACCCGTCCTGAAAAACTGGCGGACATCCGCCAGCTGGCACCGGAATCATTCTTCTTGGTACCGGGTGTCGGTGCACAAGGTGGTACCGTAGAAGAAGTGGCCAAATACGGTTTGAACAAAGACTGTGGTTTGCTCGTAAACTCCTCCCGCGGCATCATCTTCGCTTCCAAAGGAGAAGACTTCGCCGAAGCTGCCGGCCGCGAAGCCCGCATCCTCGCCGAAAAAATGGCTGCGTACTTGTAGCCACTACAATCCCTTGAGAACAAACTAACAAGAATAAGAACGAAGGAGTAACATCTCTTTCGTTCTTTTTTTGTACAGATGGATATTAGTCTACCTTCTATTGTTTTACTGTTTGAATTTTGGTGTGATATCCAGGAAGATTTTATGGTTGAATAATATTTTGTATTTTAGCTGAAAATAAGTTTTTTTTTAGAAATCTACACGCTGCAAATGAAACGATTTTTTTATCTAGTACTATTGATTCTCAGTTATTCTTGTGTGGATCATTCAATGGATCCACAATATTTGGATGAGCAGGAAAAAACGGGAGGCCTTCGCTCATTGATAACGAAATCACCCTCAACTCCTCAAGAAGACAGCTTGACCATTATGAGCAAGCTTCAATCTGATGTTGACAATCTTATGATGGGGCGAGTGATCAAAAAGGACAGCCTATTTGTTCTTGCTATAAAAAGGGAAGACGCTCTATTTCTTGGTGTCAGTGAGGATGTATATGACAAATATCTTGACTATATCGATAGATTGAATGAACATTTAAAGGAAAAATAAGGAGGTAAATATGAAACTTAGGATTATCGCATTATTGATATCTTGTTGTATACTTTTGATGTCTATGTCAGAGTGTGAGAAAAACAATCTCGTTCATCATACGGTGGAAAATCCCGTCTCGTGTATTATCGATGACGTCATATATGAGAGCTCTCCTGAAGTGATTTTGAATGTTGGTGGTGATATTCACCATTTGATAGAGCACGATTGGGGATTCGCATTTGACATTCGCCGTCGTATCAATTCCAAGTTAAAATCGTACATATTATACCTTAATGTGGAAAGTCGAGAGCCATTGGAGATAGGAAAGAGGTATCCCATTGTTATATCAAAAGGAGAAGATGGGACAACTGGTGAATATTTAGGGCCTAGCAGCTTATTGGATAATTTTACAGATACTTCCAATTGGATTTATCATTATGCAATATCTGGATGGGTGGAATTTACCGATTTTTCACAAGGTAATCATTACTATGTATCAGGAATATTTGAGATGGAATGCATTGATCACGACGATTCTCCTATAATTCTACGAAATGGCCAATTTGGACCAGTAAGAGTGTATTATGATAACATGAACGATTGAGAAACACATAGATCACTATGAAAGCAACAAAACACATTATACTTTGCTTGATTACTCTATGTCTTTTTCTGATTAAATCTCAAGCGCAAACAATAACGAGCAATGAGGTAGTCCGTTCTTCATTAGATGAAATGTTTGAAGATCTGGATAAATCCAAAGTACCTACAGGGTACTTGCTTGATTATGCTATGGACTTGGTGGAGTTCGATCGCTACAATGGCATGGAACTTACTGATAGCAATTATGTTACATCTCCCATTTTTGAAGAGATTTTATTAAGTATAAAATCTGCATCCGTTGGGTCTTCTCCATACAATGATGTTGGTCAGATAATGACAGATTTCTCTACATCTACTACAAGTAACGATATTAACATTGCCTATGTTGGCTATAAATATAACTTTATCAAAGAAAATGCTCTTGAAAACAATCTAATTTCATATGTATCAGGGAAAGTGTCCGATGTGTATGTGAATGGCGTTTGGCGGAATCCATATGATGAGGCTTATGTCTTTGCTTTTACTCCGAGTAGGCATGTGTGTAAAGTAGGGGCTATTAATTTTAAGTTTTCGGAAACATATGCCTTTTATAATATCTCCCGAGCATTAATAAAGTTCGATGCCGGTGATGGTGTTGGTTATAGAGAATTGGGGCCAACACATACTATTACCGTTAATTATATTACGCCGGGTAGGAAAGAATTGAAATTTTATATTAAAACTACTGATGGAGTTGTTCTGGAAACTCATTCTTCCATATATGTTTTGGATTCAACAGCCGGAACATCTGGTAATCAACAGCAAGCTAGTCTTATAGGGTGTCAGGTTGATTCCACCAATGTTACTACGGCTGAAACTTATACTGGAACAAGCGTGACTGCACAAGTTACAACTTACCTGAGAAGTGGGTACAATGTAATTACAAAACCGTTTATTGTCGTTGAAGGGTTTGACCCTTGGCGTGTTACAAGTTCACTAGACAACTCATCTAAGAAACATGAATTAGGGAGTACGTACCATAAGAGATTTTTTGAGTATCATTTAACACCATCTTTTAGTAATGATTATGATATCATATATGTAGATTGGTACGATTCAACAGAAGACATTAGAGATAACGCGCATTTACTTATTAAGATAATCAAGGAAATCAATCAACGTAAGGCAGCAGATGGATGTACAGAGAGGACTATAATTATGGGGCAGAGTATGGGAGGATTAGTGACTCGTCTTGCTTTATGTATGATGGAAGAAGAAGGAGAAGCGCACGGAATATCCACATACATATCTCATGACTCCCCACATTTAGGAGCTAACGTTCCATTAGGTGCTTTATATTTTGTCCACCATGCATTATCATATATATATGGTTATCAGAATGCAATTGACTTAGCGGATATCTTCTTGACAAAAGATATTGATGATGCAAAAAGAATATTCTGGGAAATGATTCATTCCCCAGCAGTACAACAAATGTTAGTGAATCATCTTGATACTGACGGAACACTTGACAACTCTAATCACGATTATTGGCAACAGGTTCTTGATGAGACAGGCTTTCCTTTAGGGGATGTTGGATATCCTTTAGAACGCTTGGCCATTGTTAATGGCGCCCCTAACAATCAGTCTGATATTTTCGCTGAATTAGGACAGCATTATTTGTATTTAGATGGATATGCTAAAACTACAGTGTTAACAGACATTCTCGCTCCATTTGTAGCGGCTACGGGGATAGATCTTATTTTCGTAATTCTAGGAGCAGAACATTTGGCTAATGCTATTTCTTTTTGGGGAACAACAAAATTTGACATACATGCCGAAGTAAACCCATTTATGAGTTACGGGACGCTCCTCTCTGATTTAACGATTACGTATACAAAGAAGTTTTTATGGTGCAATAATAAAACTTATACAATCTTTTCAGAGAAAGCGTTTGCACCTCCTTCTGGTTTACGCTACGATACTTTCGCAGGTTCAAAATTTAATGTCGCAGATACTCTTGAAATGAAACGCCCACATGCTGACACGTGGTTTTATAAATATGATTTTGAATATGGATTAACCGATCGTATTATGTTCATCCCGTCAGCAAGTGCTCTCAGTATTTATGATGCCACGGAATCAGATTATTTGCGAGACTATTATATATACCCTCCTGTTCCGGAAGTTGAATGTCCATTTGATGCCTACTCTTTGACCAATACGGTACAAAATCACATACATATAGATGATGATATATATAATTGGCTTAAGAACCAGTTATCAGCTTATATAATAGGTCCTAATAATGCTTGGAACGGGAGTGCATATACGCTGTCCGATTATGATGGCGCTGTAACATGGGGCACCTCAGACAGTAACGTAGCAACGATTGATGATTCCGGAAGACTTACGGCCCATGGAAATGGTTTTGTTACGATAACAGCCCAATCTTATAATGATGGCCAATTATTGCGAAAGAAAAAAACCATCTTTGTCGGTTTCCCTGATATTGTCATTAAAAGTGCATATTCTGCTGGTGTTGGCTATCAGTTCGTCGCAGAGAGCACCAATAATGATATGACACAAATACTGAATCGAATGGTTGCCAAAGGGGGCTTTCAATATGAATGGTCACTGATTGATGGTGATGGAAAACTGGTAACAAAAACAACTTCTTCCAATGTGTTTTCATATTTACCGAGTGTGGATGAAGAAATTACCATAGTTGCCCGTCTTGTAAATGTGGAAGGAGATAAAGGTCCCGTCAAAAGTCTGTCTTATAACTTGAGAACCCCCATGTCTGTGAATTATCGATATGTTGTTGTCGATGCAGAACACAATATTTATTTCATAACAGACGATAACACCTATGAAATAGGACTTCCTTCCGAGGAGTTTTCAGCAACATTTAGAAATCTCCTAATGAATTCAGTAGACAAAATGAATGTTGTTTATCTGAGACAGAAATACCTAAAAGGTAGAGATTGCTATATATCTTATCCGTACGGCATTAGAATGACTGGGTATATGAAAGGAATCCTTCAGCCGGCCCATAGCCGGTGGGTATTTGACTTCTTCAATCATGCATTGTTTTTGGATGAGTTGGAAGATGCTCTTGTGCAAACAAACCAAAATGAGAGGATAATCAAAGATTTCCACTTGGCAATATGTAATACGAATCAAGAAAAGCTACAGGAAATTCCATTTGTAATTATCTACAAACCAAATTTCCCGGAGAATTAAAGGTTGGCCAGACAAATTTGGTTTTCTCCTTAGAACCGTAAACCGAAGGCAAGCAGCAGGTGCATGTTGCGGGAGACTTGCCATAAATACAGATATGCGCTTACCGTGAATTTAAAACAAAACTTCATAACAAAACCCCGAAAGTTTTTTGTCTAACTTTCGGGGTTCATGTCGGATCTTTCGGCTTCATGTTAGAGTCTGATGACTGATTAGTCATCCTACTATTGTTTTACTGTTTGAATTTTGGTGTGATATCCAGGAAGATTTTATGGTTGAATAATATTTTGTATTTTAGCTGAAAATAAGTTTTTTTTAGAAAGCTACACGCTGCAAATGAAACGATTTTTTTATCTAGTACTATTGATTCTCAGTTATGATAGCCTATTTGTTCTTGCTATAAAAAGGGAAGATGCCTTGTTTCTCGGAGTCAGTGAGGATGTATATGACAAATATCTTGACTATATCGATAGTTTGAATGAACATTTAAAGGAAAAATAAGGAGGTAAATATGAAACTTAGGATTATCGCATTATTGATATCTTGTTGTATACTTTTGATGTCTATGTCTGGATGTGAAAGGAATAATCTAATATACCACACTGAAGATAATCCTGTGTCGTGTACAATTGACGGCATCGAATATAAGAGTTCTCCAGAAAGAGTATTGAATTGGGGGGGGGTCGCTCATGAATTCTCTGAACATGATTGGGGATTCTTCTTTGAGTTGCGACGATATGTGGATTCTGATAAGAAATCATACCTCATAGTCCTCAATGTAGAAATCAGTGAGTCCTTTGAGTTAGGGAAGAAGTATCCCATCAATGTCAGGACAGAAGAATATGAATATCTCGGTGCTGGCTATTTGAGAGAATATTCCTCAGCTTCTACAACACATTATGTAATCTCCGGATGGGTGGAATTCACAGATTTCTATAAAGAGTATAGCAACTACTATGTATCGGGAGTATTTGAAATGGATTGCTTGGATTCCGACGATTCTCCCCTGAGGGTCCGAAATGGTCAATTCGGTCCTGTGATAGTAGGGTATAGCAATTTTAAAGAGTAAAAACACCTGAATCTTAATATGATAGAAACAATCAAACGCATATTCGTTGAGACTGTAAACATAACAAAACCCCGAAAGTTTTTTGTCTAACTTTCGGGGTTCATGTCGGATCTTTCGGCTTCATGTTAGAGTCTGATGACTGATTAGTCATCAGACTTCTTTAATGATTAAGTAGTTAATCATCACAAGGTACCGGTGAATCGGGTGACCTTTTCTTGTGCAAATTCCAAGGTTACAACGAATTCCTTGGCATCGCTGCCCGGCAGATCGTACATCGGATCCAACATGATGGCCTCGCAGATAGAACGTAGACCACGGGCTCCTAGGTTGTACTTCAAGGCCGTATCGACGATGAATTCCAAGACCGGTTGTTCGACCGTCAATTGGACACCGTCCAAGGCAAAGATCCGTTCATATTGCTTCATCAACGCGTTCTTCGGCTCGGTCAGGATCCGCAACAAGGCTTCGCGGTCCAAGGGATTCAGATAGGTCAACACCGGCATACGACCGATGATTTCCGGAATCAGACCGTACGAACGCAAGTCTTGCGGAGCAATGTATTGCAGCAAATTTTCCTTGTCAATGCGCTCGTTTTTCTGTTGGGCACCGTAACCCACTACCCGGGTATTCAAGCGTTGGGCGATCTTGCGCTCAATGCCTTCAAAAGCACCGCCACAGATGAACAGGATGTTTTGGGTGTTCACGGCCACCATCGCTTGTTCCGGGTGCTTGCGTCCCCCTTTCGGCGGCACATTCACCACACTGCCTTCCAGCAGTTTCAACATCGCCTGTTGCACACCTTCTCCAGAGACATCCCGGGTAATCGAAGGGTTGTCGCTCTTGCGGGCAATCTTGTCAATCTCATCGATGAAAACAATACCGCGTTCGGCACGTTCTACGTCGTAATCGGCCTCCTGCAGCAGGCGGGTCAAAATGCTTTCCACGTCTTCGCCGACATAACCGGCCTCGGTCAGAACCGTGGCATCGACAATGGCAAAGGGCACATTCAACATTTTGGCAATACTCTTGGCCAGCAAGGTCTTGCCCGTACCGGTAGCACCAACAAGCAGGATGTTGGACTTCTCAAGTTCCACTTCCGACTTACCCGCATTTTTCGCTGCCTGGATGCGTTTGTAGTGGTTGTACACCGCCACCGACAGAAATTTCTTCGCATCATCCTGACCGATGACATAGTCATCCAAGAAGGTCTTGATTTCACGCGGACTCATCAACAAAGCCTCGGTTGCATCGGCTTTCTTTGATTTCTTTTTGCCCGGCTTCGGGAGGTCGTCTCCGAAATAACCACGCACGTGGTCGGAGATGGTCATTGCGCATTCTACACAAAGAAAAGCGGAGTTTGTTCCGAGGAACATCTCCACTTGATCTTCAGTTCTGCCGCAAAAAGAACAACGGTTTTTGCTATCTTTTGCCATTTACTTTGTTTGCCTTGGTCAAAATTTCATCAATCATACCGTATTTCACAGCTTCTTCCGCCGTCATCCAATAATCGCGGTCGGCATCCTTCTCAATTTGTTTGAGGGTCTGACCGGAGTGGTTGGAGATGATGGTGTACAAGTCGTTCTTCAATTTCTTGATTTCACGCGCTGTGATTTCGATGTCCGATGCTTGTCCTTCCACACCCCCCATCGGCTGGTGAATCATCACCCGAGCGTGGGGCAAGGCGGAACGCTTGCCGGTAGCACCTGCGGTCAGCAGAACAGCGGCCATGGAAGCAGCCATCCCTGTACAGATCGTCGCCACATCCGGTGTCACCAACTGCATCGTATCATAAATTCCCAGGCCGGCATACACTACGCCGCCCGGGGAATTGATGTAAATCTGAATGTCGGATTCGGAATCAGTTGATTCCAAGAAAAGCAACTGAGCCTGAACAATGTTTGCTACATCGGTGTCAATGCCCACCCCCAAGAAGATGATGCGATCCATCATCAGACGTGAGAACACATCCATGGTTGCAATGTTCAATTGACGTTCTTCGATGATCGAAGGATTGATGTATCCAGCTGTCACACGGGCATATTGGTGCAAAGCCAACGAACTTACCCCCGGACAACATCTTGCAAATTTTTCAAAATCTGTTGCCATAAATCAAAGATTGACGATTATTCTTCGTTCATTTTACGCAATTTGTCGATCGTAGCTTTTTTCTTTTCGATCGTTACAGTTGCGCGTACATAATCCAAAACCAAGTTTTCTTCTACTTTTTCGTAGATACGACGGCCTTCTTTTTCGTTGGCCAACAAGGTTTCTGCATATTTGGTCAAGTGTTCTTCCGGAACATTGTTCAAACCATACATAGCGAATTGGTAAGCAGCCAAACGGCAAGCTTGTTGCACCAACGCTTCACGAGTTACTTCCAAGTTTTGTTCTTTCATGATGCGTTGAGCGATGCTTTGCCAACGGAAGTCTTTCAAGAAGAGCGGGAAATCTTTTTCGATTTCTTCCATGGTGAATTTGCCTTCGTTAGCCATGTACAACCAACGTTTCATGAATTCTTCCGGCAATTGGATGTTGGTTTTGTCCAACAAGTATTGACGTGCATCCAACATGAAGCGGTAGTCGCTTTCTTGTTTGTTTTCTTCTTCCAAACGTTCTTTCAATTTTGCGTCGAAAGCAGCTTCGTCAGCTACGTTGCCAGCACCGAACATTTGATCGAACAATTCTTGGTTGGCTTCTGCTGCCACAAAGCATTTGGTTTCTTTGATTTCGATGGTGAAGTTGGGGTCGATGCCTGCCAATTCTTCTTTCTTCATCTTCAACATCGCAGCACGGTCAGTTTCGTTGGTGAACACTTCGTTCACGTTTACTGACAAAGTATCACCTACTTTCTTGCCAATGAACAAGTCTTTTGCCACTTCTTCAGCCAAGGTTTGGAGGGAAATGTAGGTATTTTCAATGCGGGTTTCACCTTGAACGAAATCAGCTACGATGAATCCGTCTTTCACTACTTTTGCGCAGTTGTCCAATTTACCGTATTGTTTCAAAACGGTGTTTTTGTATTCCTTGAAGGCTTTGTCAGTAGCAGATACTTCGTAATAAGTAATTTTGTCATCAGCGCTCAAGTTCAATTCAAATTTGGGAGCCAAAGCGATGTCGAATACGAATTCGAAGTTTTCGCCGTTGATCCAGTCGTTTTGCGCTTCTTTTTCTTCGTTCGGAAGGGGTTCGCCGATTACAGTCAAGTTGTTGTCTTGGATGTATTTGTTCAAACCTTCTGAAATCAATTCGTTGATCGCGTCAGACAAAGCTGCTTGTCCGTGCATTTTTTCGATCAAAGAAAGGGGTGCTTGACCTTTGCGGAAACCGCGGATGTCTGCATCTTTTCTGAATTTGTTCAGGGCTTTTTTCTTTCTATCGGCATAATCTTCTTTGCCAAATTGCAATGCGACTTGAGCTACCAAACCGTCATTTTTGAGTTCTTGAATGTTCATATCAGTGTATTTAAATATTGTCCTACCTTTATTTTATAATATAAGCGCGCAAAGTTAGCAAAAAAACAGAGAATGGAAAGCTCTTTATAAAAAATACACATATTTGTTAGAATTTGAAGAAAATTCTCTATCTTGGACCGTTTTTTCATAAACTAAAAACCTATACTGCAAAAGTTTTAACATCATTAATACCAAAACAAATGCGAAAAAGAAGTTTTCTTTATGCCCTCCTCGCGTGCTCAGCAGCCTTCACAATGGGTTCCTGCAGCCATGAGACGGAAGTGGAAATCGGTCAACCGGATCAGGAAGAATTGACCTCAGCTGCCTTCAAACAAGGGTTTGTCATTCTTCAAGTGTCTGAAGAACTGGCCGCCCGACTCGAAGAAAAAACCGATACCAAAGGCGAAGTAGCCAGCATCGGAGTAAAATCTTCTGACGACATTCTCATGAGCATGGGTGTAAAATCCATGACCCGTACCTTCCCGTACGCCGGCAAATTCGAACCCCGTACCCGCAAAGCCGGACTGCACCTCTTCTACGACGTAACTTTTGACGAAAAAGTTCCGTTGACCCGTGCCCAAAGCGACTTCACCAAGATCGACGGTGTCGTAGCGGTTGAATTGCGTCCCCAAGCCACCCGTGGCAATTTCCAAGTCATCGACGCAGAAACCGTTGCTACTCCGGAACGCATGGGTGGTAGTACCTTCTTCAATGACCCGAAACTCAAACAACAATGGCACTACTACAACGACGGCACCTACCGCGGTGAAGCCGGTTGCGACGTGAACGTTGAACCTGTATGGAGAAACTACACCGTAGGTAGCCAAGACGTGATTGTCTGCGTTGTGGACGGTGGTGTAGATTTGGACCACGAAGACTTGGAATACAACATTTGGGTGAACGAAGCAGAGTTGAACGGTTCTGACGGTGTGGACGACGACCGCAACGGTTTTGTTGATGACATCAACGGATACGACTTCGTGGACAACAAAGAAATCATCGGTGACAGCCACGGTACCCACGTAGCCGGTACCATCGGTGCAGTCAACAACAACGAAATCGGTGTCTGCGGTATCGGTGGTGGTGACTACCTCAACAACATCCCGGGTGTCCGCATCCAATCTGCCCAAGTATTTGCCGGTAGCAAAAGTGCCTCCAACTTCGGTAAGGCTATCAAATACGGTGCCGATGCCGGTGCCGTGATTTCACAAAACAGCTGGGGTTACCAAGATGCTGAAGGAAACAGTATCAGCACCATCTACCCCTCTGACGAAGCAGCGGTTGACTACTTCAATATGAATGCAGGTATGGACGAAAACGGCAATCAAGTTGGTCCGATGGCCGGTGGTCTCGTCATCTTCGCTGCCGGAAACAGCAACCTGCCTTACGGCTCGCCGGGTATGATTGACGACGTCATCGCTGTATCTTCTGTCGGTGCTGACTACACCCGTGCCTACTACTCCAACTACGGTACTTGGACAGACATCGCTGCTCCGGGTGGTGGAAACAACGACATCTTGAGTACCGGTCCGAACAACACCTACACGATGGCACAAGGTACCTCCATGGCCTGCCCGCACGTATCGGGTGTAGCTGCCTTGATCGTATCCCGCCACGGTGGTCCTGGCTTTACCCGCGAACAATTGTGGGACATGTTGTTGGACAACGCCAACCCCGTTATCTACGAAAACGGTCGCAACGAAAAATTCATTGACAAATTGGGTAAAGGTCTCGTTGATGCCAACGCATCCATCGCTGCCGGCAGCAAAATTGCCCCGGATCCGGTAACCGACCTCGCTGTGGAAACCAAAGGCCGCAACCTGTTGTTGACCTGGACCGTTCCCGCAGACGAAGACGACTTGAAACCCGGTTTCTTCAACGTATATTACAGCACCACCGAATTCTCGAACGACTTTGACCGTGCTGCCAAACCGGAACACATCCAAACCGTCCGCGTAAGCAACCTGTTGGAAGCCAACGAAAGCACCAGCTACCTGCTCTCCGGTCTGAATGCCGGTACAAAATACTACGTGACCATCGATGCACAAGACAACTCCAAGAACGCGTCTGCAATGCACGAAGTATTGAACGCCACCACAGCGGACAACAACGCACCGGTAATCGACAGAGAACCCATCGATTTGCAAATTCGTTATGCGGACGTGATCAAAGAAGTGGTGAACTTCAGCGACCCGGATATGGACGAAATGACCTGGGAATTGCAAAAGACCAGCCCCGCCCTGATGGCCAAAGAAGACGAATATGGCCAAGTAACCTTGACCTTCACCGGTATGAACGACGTGGCAGGTGAATACAATGCTACCTTCTTGGTAACCGACGCTTACGGCGCTGCTACCACCTTGGATATCCACTTCACCATTGTGACCAACCAAGCTCCCGTATTGAACGGTGCTATTCCTGCTGTTATCTTGGAAAACACCGGTAAGACCGTAGAATTCGACGCAACTCCTTACATCTTCGATGCTGACGGAGAAACCTTGAATTACACCTTTGCAATGAACCCGTCCGGTGTTGTCCGCGTAACCAACAACGGCAACAACATCAGCATCTATGCAATCAAATATGGTAACACCAAAGTAACCGTAACCGCTTCTGACAAAGCTGGTGAACGCGTACAAACCGAATTTGATGTTGTAGTCTTGAACCCGGGAAAAGAGGTAACCTGCTACCCGAACCCGGTAACCAACGGCACTTTGTACGTTCGCACTTCAACCCTGGCCAGTCAAACCGTTGAAGTAATTTTGTCAAATGCCAACGGAGCAACCGTACACGAAAACAACTACCAAATTTCAGCCACTGAACCGGCTGCAATCGACATGAGTGCAATGGCCGCTGGTGCATACACCGTGACCTTGAACTTCGATGGCAAAACCATTACTGAAAACATCGTTAAATTGTAATTGAGACTATGAAGAGCTTTAAAATATTCGCAATTGCAGCCTTGTTTGCTGCGACCTCTGCGATGGCACAAACCGGTGGATTCTTGAATCAACCGGACGACGCCCGCAGCATGGCAATGGGTGGTGCTACCATGGGGCTGACCGGTGACGCAGGTACCATCACTGTAAACCCTGCTTCCATGGCATTGAGCGACTACTCAACCTCCATCAACGTAGGTTATTTGGGACTCAAACCGATGAGCGGCATGACCAACCAATTCAACTTGGCTGGTTTCACCAAACTCTCTGACAACTTCAGCTTGTCCATCTTTGGTAAATACTCCATGATGCCGGGCTATGACATCAACGACAAAAATGGCAACGTATTGAGCCACTTCAACCCGAGCGAATTGGCTGCCGGTATTGGCTTTGCATTCCGCATGGGTGACAACCTGGCTTTGGGTATCAACGCAAAATTCATCAACTCTGCTTTGTCAGATGCTGAATTTGTGGATATTTACCAAAACGGAACCGCCTTTGCCGGTGACGTATCCTTGATGTACCAATTGAACGCTTTGCAATTCTCTGCAGGTGTAACCAACATCGGTACCAAAATGGCGTATGTAATTGATGGCGAAGGCTATCAATTGCCCGCTGCTGGCCGCGTAGGCGTAGGTTACGGCGCACAATTCTCTGATTTCACCTTGAACGCAGCTGCAGAAGTGGACTACTACTTGTTCCACGCTACCGTTGGTGCGGGCTTGGGTCTGGAATTGGGTTACCGTGAGACCGGTTTCGTTCGCGCAGGTTTCCACTACGCAACTGCTGAAGCAACCCTCCCGACCTATGCATCTGCTGGTTTGGGCTGCAAATTCGGCCAACACAATGTAGGTATTTCTTACCTGCTTCCCTTGGGAACTGAAGTATTGAAAAACACCTTCATGATCAGCTACAGCTGGTCCTGGTAGTTTTTCCTGCCTCATACAAGAAGAGGGCACTCCGCGGGAGCTGCCCTCTTTTATTTTTCCTATCTTTACAAAAAATTTCACCATGAAACTCCGTTTTTCGATCCTACTGACGTCCTTACTCGTCCTCTGCCTGAACAGCTGCCACCAACCCCAACCCACCAAAATCATCTCCTACAACATTCGGCTCAGCACCGTGGACGACGGCCCCAACCACTGGAAACTCCGCAAACAAGCAACCCTGCGCATGATTGAAAGTGAGCAACCGGCAGCCTTTGGCTTGCAAGAAGCCATGCCGGAACAATTGGCCTACCTGGACAGCAACCTGACCGCCTACAAACGGGTCGGTGTCGGAAGGGATCTGGGGGACGAAAGCGGCGAACACTGTGACATCTACTACCGAGCTGCAGATTTTGAATGTCTGGAGCACAAGACCCTCTGGTTGAGCGAAACGCCGGAGCAGCCGAGCTTCGGCTGGGATGCAGCCTGCAAACGGACCGCTACCTGGATCAAACTGAAAAACAAAACGTCGGGCGAGTGTTTCTGGTACATCAACACCCACCTTGACCACATTGGGAAAACAGCCCGCAAGGAATCCGTTCTCCTGCTGACTCAATGGATTGAAAAACTTTTGGAAGAAGAAAAATTACCGGTGATCTTGAGTGGAGACATGAATTCCACCCTCGAAGATCCGATCTTTGAACCCCTGCTGGCGATCCTGCAGGTGGCCCAACAAACCGCCTCGCAAACAGACGTTCCCTATACGTACAACGGCTGGGGAAAAGTAAATCCTCCCTCAGCCATTGACCACATCTTCTACACAGGAGTCAAGCCTCTTGTTTTTGACAATTTAGACCACGATTTCGGCGTTCCGTTCATCTCGGACCACTATCCCATCGCCTTCGTCTGGAAAAGCAAATAAAGGCTTAATTTCCACGTTGCACCGGCGCTTGCGGCTGACTCAATTTCTTGGGGTCTCCGTAGTATTTGATTTTTGAGTTGGAACTGCTCTTCAAGTTCAACGATTGACTGCCATAGATTCGTACCGACGAAAGTCCCGAAGCATTGGCCGTACCGTCCTCAGCAATCATTTCTGCAGCCTCGACCGTCGATGCTCCCGAACAGTCGACAACAATTTCACGGGTCTTTCCCGTCAAACGGGTAGCCGATGCGCCCGAACAATCGACCTTGATCCGTTCGGAGACATCGCCAGCATACACCACATTGGATGCCCCACTGCACTCAATGTCCAATTCGTCTGCATCACCGTATAAATAGAAGGAAGACGCACCTGACACCTCTCCACGAACCACATCAAAGTCACCACGAACAGACGCCTCGCTGGCCCCACTCAACGCATAATCAAAGCGATCTGCATCGATCTGCAACTCACCCTCAACTTGACTGGCTCCCGACAAATCCAATGTAAATCGGTCTGCCTCATATTCCCCCTCTACCGAAATAGAAGCGGCTCCGGAAAGGACAACAGATGTAAGTTCGTTTGTCTGCACCTTTACCTGAATTTTCTCTTCCGAGAGCAGCAGGTGCTTGGAAAGCAAGGGCAAATCCAAACGCAGATACAAAGTACCGTTGGACACATAAACCTCCAGGTAAGATTGCAACTTCTCAGAATAGACCAAATCAACAGCGCGAGAAGAACCCTGTTGTACCTCTATGTGATAAATGGAGCTGGCATCAATCCGATTGAACGAAGCGACCTGGATCTGTTTTTCCAAGGTTTCCGCATGCAGCAGGAAGGTGGAACCAAGTAAGCAAAGCAGGATGGCATACAATTTTTTCATCGTGTATTCAATCAAGGGTTATTAAATTTTGCACAAGGTACAAATTATTCGCCAGAATCTGTACGAATGGAGGAAAAGAGGGTCGGGATAAATAAAAAAAAGAGGCCAGCGATTTGCTGACCTCTTGCGGTGCGGACGGGACTCGAACCCGCGACCCCCGGCGTGACAGGCCGGTATTCTAACCAGCTGAACTACCGCACCAATTCGTCTGGTTCCCGTTTGGGATTGCAAATATAGATACTATTTTTCAAACTCCAAAAAAAATCGCACTTTTTTTAAACTTTTTTCTCAAAAAAAGTGAAGTGGACATTTCCATATTTTCGTTCTTTAATGAAAAACGGATGATTATCAAAGCAATACATCTCCGGATGCTCTAAAATAAATTGTCCCCCTTCTTTGAGCAAATTGGCAGAAAAAATTTTTTCAGGAATCAATTCCAACTGATCCAAGTCGTACGGAGGGTCTGCAAAAATCAAATCATACTGCATCCGGCAGAGTGGAATGAAATCAAAAACATTGTTTCGGACCACTTGCACCACCTTGTCCAAACCCAGTATGCCGACATTTTTCCGCAGGGTTGTCGCATGCAGACTGTTCATCTCAATGGCGTAAACCGGATTTGCTCCCCGAGAAGCAAACTCAAACGAAATGGCGCCGGTTCCGGCAAATAGATCCAATACAGCACATCCCTCCAGATCCCACTCATTGGAGACAATGTTAAACAAACCTTCCTTCGCAAAGTCCGTCGTCGGACGCGATCCGAAGCGCGCCGGGGGATCAAACGACCGGCCTTTTAATTTACCTCCTACAATTCGCATCGTTGTACTCCTGAAAAATAACGTTTCAACAAAGTCTCTCTATTTTCGGAAAGAGGACCGTAGTACTGCAGGGTGGTCAGACCCGGGTTGAACATCACTTCACGCATTACGGCAAAAAGGTAATAGCAGGCCGTCTCAAAGTCTGCAACCGGATAGGATACCGCCATTCGCAAAGCGCCACCCTCGGAAGCCACTACGTGAACAAAATTTCCATCATAAGCGCACAAAACCCGGTTGTGGTCGGAGGCATGTACCACATCCTGCAACAAGCCTGCAATGACCGGATAAAACTCAAATTGCTCCGAGTTCAACCGGTTTCGCAAAGAAGTCACAGCAGCCGGCAGGGCATACAACAACGCTGCCTCAGACTCCGGCACTGGAAGGTGGTTCACTTCGTCATGCTCGTGGATATCAAACAAAGTTTGCAGTTGGGGCAATTCGGGTTGCGCAGCATCCACCGGGACCAAGGTATGTTTCTCGGTATCGAGGTACACCTTAATTGACCCATAGGGCTGACGCAACAGGGGATGGGAAACAACCGCCTTCTTCAAAGGCAGTTCCACATCCATCAAAGAATACACCCGATGCGGATATTGAACAGTCTCGTGGTGGAGCAAATTCCCCTTACGGTCCCTTACCTTAAAAGAAAAACCACTCAAGCCGACTTGAATGGTTAATCCGTATTGGACCGTATCCTTGCTCAACCGTTTGGTTAGCAGTACAGCCATTGTATTTCTTGATTATTCCCAGTTACCGGCGTTGTTGTTCGGACTGGTTACGCTACCTACCATCAAACCGGTGTAACGGTGCATAGCTTCTTGATCAGCATTCAAGTTAATGATCAATTGTTCATCCATGCCTTTCAACAACAATTGGTAAGGCATACGAGCTTCAAACAAAGGAACGTTCACACCAGAAACGATACGAACCAAAGCTTCGAGTTGAACAGGTTCTTTGCCAGAGAAAGGAATGTAACGCAAAGAGTCAGCGATGAAGTTGGTACGGCTGTTGAACAAGGTATCCTTGATTGCGATTTTCACGCTGTCACGGAACACGCGTTTTTGAGCCACAGCCAAAGAGTCGTCCATAGAACCAATTTGGCGAACAACGGTCATTTGACCATTGTTGTAAAGGTCAATCAAACTGTCAACATCAGCAGTGTAGCGACCATTTACAGATTTGAACATCACTTGCAAGTCACGAATGTCTTTCAAGCGTTGGATTGCTACTTCTTCCCTACGATCCAATTCGCTTTCGAAACGAACGGGAGTCATGATACTGTCAAAAATCAAATAAGCCAAAACTACGATGATGGCCGGGAAGATCAAATAAGTAAGTAATTTCTTTAACATATTGTGAATCAATTATCTATATTTCAGTATTATCAAAAGGACCTACAAAAGTAAAAATAATAATTAGCACTTGCAATATATTTTTAATTTTGCATCAGAAAAACAAGAAGATGAAAGAACAAAACCTCCGGATTACCCTCCTTACCCACACCCATCCTGATGGGGATGCCGTCGGTTCCACAACCGGTCTCTACCACTATTTGGAACACCTGGGACACCGACCTACACTCGTGCTACCCGACGCTTGCCCGGAAAATTTGCAACACTTATTGCCGGAACGATTGTGCATACACAACCAAGATCCCGAACAAGGCGACGCTCTCCTGGAAAATTGCGATTTACTCGTTTGTTTGGACTTCAATCAGTTAAAACGAAGCGGCAGCGCAGAAGCCGCAGCGACGCGCTCCCAAGCGAAGAAGATCCTGGTGGATCATCACATCAATCCGGAACGGACGGCCTTTGAGGAAGTGTATTCGGAACCCGTACGTTCTTCTACCTGCGAACTCGTCTATTACTTGTTGTTGCAACAGCCGGACGTAAATGGAAAGGCCCAAAACCTCCCCTTCCAAACCTTGTACAGCCTCACGACCGGCCTGCTGACCGATACCAACAACTTCAACAACTCCACCACCCCGGCCACCTTCCGGATGGCCGCCGATGTTTGCGAACAAGGCATCGACCTGGATGAAATTACCGGCCGTCTCTACCGGTCCAGCCGCCCCAACCGTTTGGACCTGATGGGTTACCTGCTGAACGAACGCAGACTCCGTTTCCCGGAATTGGGTGCCGAAATCATGACATTCTCCCTGGCGGATCAGAAAAAGTTCGATTATTTGTCGGGAGAATCCGAGGGTTTTGTAAATTTGCCCCTGCAAACAAAACAAGTACATCTTTCGGGCTTGTTTACCGAAACAACCGAAGGATATGTCCGCGTTTCCCTTCGCTCCAAACGAGGTTTTTCAGCCAACCGGCTGGCGCAACAATACTTCAACGGAGGAGGCCACGAAAATGCAGCAGGAGGCCGCTTGTACCTGCCGATTCAAGAGGTACCCGCCTATTTTGAAAATGCAGTTCGTGCCTTTATGGAGCAGTCGGAAAACCGGGCACAAGTTTTGTAGGTGGAACCCCGTTGACTTGTAAAAGATGCGTTTAAAATTGTTTCGATACCTTCCCCTCCTCGTAGTGGCGTTGTTGGCTTCCTGCTCCAAACAAGAGCTGGAAACAAAATATGCTACCCAAGAGGAACAAATCGAACGGTTCGTCACCAGTCAGCAAAACCGTTTTCGTGTCGTTCGGAACCAAGGCTCCAGCCGCATCGTCATGAACGAAGGTCTGGATCAAAACCGGGAACTGCTCCGAGATTCCCTGCAATACAACGACTCCGTCCGCTTTTATTATGCCGGCTATATTTTCAGCAATGGACCCGGCACCTTGTTTACCACCAACCACGAACAAACGGCTGCCGCGAAAAACTTCAAAGTCACCGACCCCAATTTTGACATTGAAGCCTGGTTGTACCAACGGGATCAATGGATTCCCGGTTTCGAAAGAGGCATGTACGGAGTCCGTACCGGGGAGCACGGCTACATTGTATTCTCAGCAAAATACGGATTTGGCAACGAATCCCTTTATAGCATACCCAAACTCTCGGCTTTGATTTTTGAATATTGGATCGAAGACGTGAAGAAAAATTAGACAAACCTATGAAGATGAATAAATATCTCAACACCCTGTGGCTCGTCCTGTTCGGACTGATGGCAGTTGGCTGCGCAGAAGAAGTGAGCGAAACCGAAGAGGAAGTACAACGCCGCATCCTGGAAGCATACATCAAAACCACTTACGGTGACATGTACCAACCTACACAATCAGGCATGTACATCATTCCGATTACAACAGGTTACGGCAACGTAGTCCTTTACGACTCGTGCTACGTACTAGTCCAATACGAAGTTCGTACCTTGAACAATGCTATTTTGGAGACCTCCTACGAATCCACCGCCATGGAAATGGGCTCCTATGCACCCAATGCATACTACGGAAGGCATTTGTGGAAACTTGGTGAAGATGGCGTGAACGACGGCTTGGACGAATTGATCCGCACCATCCGTGTCGGCGGCAAGAGCCGGGGCATCATCCCCCCGTGGTTGGCTTCGGACAACGATGACGCCAACATCACCGTCTCAGGCAGCGAATCCATCATCATCTATGACATCCAATTGGACAGCATCATCCGCGACCGCCAATTGTATGAAATCAACCGATTGGCCCGATATTCTTACCTGAACCACAACAATTTGGATTCCCTGAAAAAAGGATTCTACTTCCAACGGATTGGGGAAGACCGTTCTCACGACACCATTCCTGACAACTCCCAAGTACACGTACGTTACGTAGGCCGCTATCTCTCCGGCAAAGTATTTGACACCAACGTTGCCGATACAGCAAAACGCTACCGCTTTAACTTGGATGGCGAATTCGAAACCTTGGACTTGACCTACCGTGATTCCCTGGAAGCGATGTACGAAGAGAACGAAATGGTCAAAGGGTTTGTCAAAGCCATTCACAACATGAACTACGGTGAACGCGCCATCACCTTCTTCTCCTCGGATTGGGGATATGGAAGTACCAGCAGCGCATCCACCGGTGGTGTACCCGCTTGGGAACCGTTGTTCTTCGAAATCTGGGTAGAAGACACTTCGCTTTAATCGTGAAGCAAACTCTGAATCAGTTCAACCGTTTTCTCAACACCCAAAAGAGACGTATTGAAGCAGAAGTCATAGGACGAAGCTGCTCCCCATTTCTTAAAGGTGTAGAAGTTATAATAGGCAGCACGCTTGCGATCTCCCTTTTCGATCAGCTCGCGTGCTTCTTTTTCGTTCACACCCAAGGTCCGGACCAAACGCTCCACGCGGTCTTCCAACTTGGCGGTCAAGAAAACAGAAATCACATCCGAGCGATCCCGCAAGACATAATCGGCACAACGGCCTAAAAAGATGGCCGGACCCTCCTCTGCAATCGACGCAATGGTCTGACTTTGCAGTTGAAAAAGATGGTCTTCCGACAAAACTGTGGCTTGTTCGCGACCGTCCATACCCCCCTGCAACCATCCGCGCAGGGTACTCAAAAACGTGCGTTCGTCGGTATTTTCAAAAAACTCCGTTGCCAAACCACTTTCTTCGGAAGCACGGGACAAGAGTTCCCGGTCGTAACAAGGGATGCCCAAACGTTCCGACAACAGGCGAGCCACTTCGCGCCCCCCACTACCCAGTTCGCGACCGATGCAAATGCATTTACACGTTTTCATATTATTCGGTTTTAAAGTTTTTCAAAAATCTACAAAGAAGAATAATCGCCACGATACACGAGATGGTATCGGAAACCGGCAAAGACAACCAAACGCCGCGGATTTCAAAGAACTGCGGCAGGAAAATCAACAACGGCAAAAGGAAAAGCAACTGACGGGACAACGACAAGAAGGTGGCACGTCCGACATAACCCAAACTTTGGAAGAAGTTTCCGATTACCACCTGAATCCCTACCAAAGGAAAGGTCATCATAACGGTCCGCAAACCGATGGCCGCATTCTGAATCAATTCGTCGTCGGTGGTAAAGATTGCTACCACGGTCTTCGGAAAAAGTTCACAGATCACAAAGCCGATGCACATCACGCCAAAAGCGAAGCCCAAGGTCTTCCACAAGACTTCCTTGACGCGATCGTACTGCTTGGCCCCAAAGTTATAACCGGCAATCGGCTGCATACCTTGGGTCAAGCCCATGCAAATCATCAGGAACAAAAATATGATGCGGTTGACAATACCATAGGCTCCAATGGCCAGGTCTCCTCCGTATTTCTTCAAACTTTGGTTCAGGAAAATGACGATGAAACAAGAAACAAAGTTCATCAGGAAGGGGGCCAAACCGATGGACATGGATCGTTTGGCAATCTGCCAGTCCAAACCAAACTTGCCTTTCTCAAAGTGAATGAGTTCGTTGCGATCCATAAAGCGGCGCACAATCCAAGCCAAAGAAACACATTGAGCCAATACGGTTGCAATCGCAGCCCCTTGGATACCCCAACCCAAACCGAAGATGAAAATCGGGTCGAGGACAGCATTCAGCAACACCGTCAAAATCGTGGCTACCATCGCCTGCTTGGGATGGCCGGATGAACGGAGCAACGAGTTCAAACCGAAATAAATGTGTGTAACCACGTTCCCCAACAGGATGATGACCATGTAGTCCCGCGCATAACCGATGGTCTGGTCACTGGCCCCAAAGAAATACAGAATCGGATCCAGGAAGATCAAGGTAAAGGTTGCAAACACAACCCCGATGATGCAGTTCAGAATAACCACATTGCCCAACACGCGGCGGGCGACCTCGTAGTTCTTCTGTCCCAGCAGCACTGACAACAAGGTTGAGGCCCCGACACCCACCAGGGTCCCAAAGGCAGTTGCCAGGTTCATCAACGGGAAGGTCAAAGCCAATCCTGAAATTGCATAGGGTCCCACACCTTGCCCAATGAAGATGCTGTCCACCATGTTGTAAAGAGAAGATGCCGTCATTGCAATGATGGCAGGGATCGCATACTGACGAAGCAGCTTACCAATCTTAGCGGTCCCTAATTCAGAAGGAATTTTGCCGTTCATGCCACAAAGGTATGATTTTTTCAGTACTTTTGACCAAAGCTTACGAATTATGATTCCTAATAAAAAGTATAAAATTGGATTGGTACTCAGCGGCGGCGGTGCCAAAGGATTTGCCCACGCTGGAGTACTACAAGCCTTGGAGGAAGCAGGTATCCGTCCGGACATCATTGCGGGTACCAGTGCCGGATCCATTGTTGGCGCATTCTATGCGGCAGGGCTGTCTCCCAAACAAATCTGCGAGGAGTTTATCAAGCACGACAAAAAAGATTTCTTGAACCTCTCGGGCCTACGGCTCGGAGCGGGTATCTTCTCCCACAAAGACACCCTCAACTTCCTTCAGCATAGCCTTCCGGTGCAAAATTTTGAAGACCTGCAACTGCCCTTGCGCATCGTTGCTACGGATTTCGACAACGGCACCTACCACGTGTTTGACCAAGGAGAGTTAGCCCCGCGCATCATGGCCTCCTGCTGCGTCCCTATTTTCTTTGAACCGATCGTGATCGACGGGGTGCACTACGTCGACGGAGGACTTTTCAAAAACTTTCCGGTTTCCGTCATCCGTGAGGAATGCGACTTCATCATCGGAGTAAACGTCAGTCCGCTCGTATCGGAATACAAAGACAACTTGAAATTCATTGCCGAACGCTCGTACCAATACATATCCAAAGCCAATACGGTGGACGACAAGGCGGCCTGCGACCTTCTCATTGAAGTGGAAGAAGCCTTGAAATACGGTATGTTCGACTTGGAAAATGCCCTGCAGATTTTCGAAATCGGCTACCAGGACATCATACGCGACATCGACAACGGGACCATCGACCTGTCGCGCATGAAGTAGTGGTGAAGGAAAAGAGCAACGAGATGACGGAGGAGGACTCCGTTCGCTTTGCTCACTCCGGCCCTCCCACCGCTACGCGGCGGGCCCCTCCCGCTATACGGGTCCGCGGGTGGACACGCCTCCTCCTGTCATCTCATTGCATCACCACCACTATTGCATTCGCGACGAGAAAAGTATAAAAAGAAAAAAGGGAACTGAAAAAAATCAGCTCCCTTATTTATGATGGTATCGAATGGACTAGTATTCTTTCGGAGTTTCTTGGCCATCCAAAACAGCTTGTGCATTGCCAGCCAAAGCAGCCATTTCATCTTCACCCGGGTAAACAAATACCGGAGCGATGAAACCTACGCGAGCTTTGATGTCTTCGCACAATTTCTTACCGTAAGCGATACCACCGGTAATCAGGATTGCATCTACCTTACCAGAAAGGACGGTAGCAGCAGCACCGATGTATTTGGCCACGTTGTAAACGTAAGCTTGGGTAAAGAAGATTGCTTCAGGATCACCTGCTTCTTCACGTTTTTCAACTTCGAGGAAGGAGTTGGTGCCCATCAAAGCAACCAAACCACCTTTACCAGCAATCATAGCTTTGATGTCTGCCAAGGTGTATTTACCAGAGAAGCAAGCTTTTGCCAATGCAAAGGCAGGCAATGTACCAGAACGTTCCGGGCTGAAGGGACCTTCACCGTTCAAGGCGTTGTTCACATCAATGACGCGACCGCCGCAGTGCGTACCTACAGAAACACCACCACCCATGTGGACAACGATGAGGTTCAAATCTTCGTAAGCCTTTTGTTGTTCACGAGCAAATTGTTTTGCAATGGCTTTTTGGTTCAATGCGTGGAAAATGGAAAGTCTCGGGAATTCGGGGTGACCGGAAACACGGGCTACATCATCCAATTCATCCACCACAACCGGGTCTGCAATGTATGCTTTGCAACCGGCTTCTTTGGCCAGGGCATCTGCAATGATACCACCCAAGTTGCTGGCGTGTTCTCCGTATTGTGCAGAACGCAAGTCAGCCATCATGGCTTCGTTCACTTCGTACACACCGGAGGGAATCGGACGCAAAAGACCACCGCGACCTACCACAGCAGCCAAATCCGATACTTCAATTTGATTTTCCTTCAAAGCAGCCAAGATGGTTCCTTTGCGGAAATCATATTGTTCGATGACAGATGCATAAGGTGCCAACTCTTCGTTAGAGTGACGCAAGGTCTTGGTAAACACTTCTTTTCCACTTTCAAAGATGGAAATTTTGGTAGAAGTGGATCCCGGGTTGATGGCAAGAATGTATCTCATCTTTGTCAATTATTTTGCGGTTAATGCTGCCAAAGCAATAGAGTTCAACTTGGTGTCGATGCTGTCTGCACGGCTAGAAAGCACGCACGGAGCTTTTGCACCAGCTACGATTGCTGCTTGACGTACGCCTACGCTCATTTGGGTATTCACTTTGTAGAATACGTTTGCAGATTCGATGTTGGGGAACAACAAGCAGTCAGCGTCACCAGCCACTTCGCTCTTGAGTTTCTTGATTTGAGCCGCTTCTTTGGAAATAGCAACGTCCAAAGCCAAGGGACCATCAGCCAAGCAACCGCCACCGAGTTGGCCACGTTCTACCATTTTTGACAAAATTGCTGCATCTACGCAAGCGGGCATACCCGGCAACATTTGTTCGGTTGCAGTGATGAGAGCCACTTTCGGTTGTTTGATTCCCAATGCTTTTGCAGTGTTCACCAAGTAACCCATGATAGCTTGTTTTTGTTTCAAATCCGGTGCAGGAATAACAGCCATATCACTGATCACCAACAATTTGTGGTAGTTCGGGTTTTGCATAACTGCAACGTGTGACAACACAGCTTTTGCAGGCAACAAACCACGTTCTTTGTTCAAGATACCACGCATGTATTTGTCAGTTGAGCAAAGACCTTTCATCAAGATGTCACCTTCGCCTGCGTTGATCAAATCCACTGCAGTAGAGATTGCCTTCATTTCTTCTGCCACGTTCACGATCTTGAAAACAGACATATCAATATTTTCAGCTTCGCAAACCGCTTTGATCATGTTTTCATCACCTACCAAAGTAGCTTCAACAATACCCAACTGTACAGCTTGGTAAGCTGCTTGAATGGTGTGATCATCAACGGCCCAAGCCGCTACCAATCTTTTTTTAGTTTTTGAACGCAATTGTTCAAAGATTTCTTCAAAAGTAGTAATCATATCTTTATAAGACTTTTAGGTTAATATTCTATTTTACCAGGTGTTTGGTTTCACGTGCAATTACGAGTTCTTCGTTGGTGGTTACCAAGGCAACTTTCACGCGTGAAGTCGGTTTGCTCAAAATTTGGTCTTTACCACGGAGGCCTTCGTTGACAGCTTCGTCAAATTCAACTCCCAAGAATTCCAAACCTTTGCAAACTTCACGACGGGTGAGGTAGTCGTTTTCACCGATACCACCGGTGAAGATGATCATATCCAGACCCCCCATGGCAGCGGCATAAGCACCTACGTATTTCTTCACGCCGTAGTAGAACATTTCTTGCACCAAACGAGCTTTTTCATTGCCGGCTGCTGCAGCGTTCACCAAGTCACGGCTGTCTGAAGAAAGTTCTGAAACGCCCAAGAAACCGCTCTTCTTGTTCAACAAAGCGTTGATGCCGTTAGCATCCAAACCTTCTTTTTCTTGCAGGAAAGTTACCAGACCAGCATCTACGTTACCGGCACGGGTACCCATGATCACACCTTCCATCGGGGTGAAACCCATAGAAGTATCGATGGATTTGCCGTTCAATACCGCAGCAACAGAACCTCCGTTACCCAAGTGGCAAGTTACCACCTTGCTGTTGTGGAAGTCCAAACCTGCCAATTCGCAACCTTTTTCAGCAACGAACTTGTGGCTGGTTCCGTGGAAACCGTAACGACGGATTTTGTATTTGTCGTAGTATTTGTAAGGAATTGCGTACATGTAGGCATAATCCGGCATGGTTTGGTGGAATGAAGTGTCAAACACAGCTACTTGAGGAGTTTGAGGCATCAATTTCTCAACCGCGCGGATACCCAAGAGGTTGGCCGGGTTGTGCAAGGGTGCCAATTCGCACAAACGTTCGATACCGGCGATTACTTCTTCGTCCACCAGGCGGGATACCGGGAAGGTTTCACCACCGTGAGCAACACGGTGACCAACGGCTTGAATATCGTTCAACGAAGCCAAAACGCCCCATTGGGAATCCACCAACAAATCCAAGACGGTCTTAATACCTTCGGTATGATCCGGAATGGGTTTTTCCAACTCATATTTGTCTTTGCCAGTGGCTCTGTGAGAAACAGCGCCCATGTCCAAGCCAATGCGTTCAACCAAACCTTTTGCCAAAAGATCAAAATCATTGTCTCCCTTCATATCAAGTACTTGGTACTTCAAAGAAGAGCTACCGCAATTCAATACAAGAATAATCATCTGAATTTATATTTTTAGTTAATTTTTAAATCTCTCACTAATCTCGCAAATATACAAAGAATAGGGCCGAGGACAAAATATTTATGATTATTCCTTGCCGTTCGTTCCAAAAGCCCTTCCTTCGCAGGAAAAGCGAGCTCATGAAAACGTCTCAGACCCCCTTTCCCAATCTCTTCCATTTCACCTGGATCTGTCTTCTCTCCCTGCTGGTCGCACACCGCATCACCTCCTCCTCCCTCGCCTGGATTGGAACGCCGTTGTTCCTATTGGCCGGGGGTGTGCTCATGCTCTTGCGAAAGGTCCCAAAACAACACCGAATCTTCTTGTTGGCCCTCCTCTGCGGAGGGGTATTCGGCTGCCAGGCTCGGCTGTCCGAGCTCCTTCCTGAAGAAGCCTCTACAATCGAGCAGCACTTTGAAAGGATTCACCAGCAAACCTGCCATTACCTTAAGGAACAACTTTCTCATTTTCAATGTTCTCCATCAGAAACCGGGGTCATCATTGCCCTAACCTGCGGCGACAGGACCCACCTGCAACCCGAGACAAAAAAAGACTTTCAAACGACCGGCGTTGCCCACCTGCTCGCCCTTTCCGGCCTGCACATCGGCATCCTGTATAAGTTCCTGCAAAAACTTCTATTCTTCCTGCCGGGACGGGGCGGCCGTGCCGCAAAAATCCGAGGCGGCTGCACCCTCCTACTCTTGTGGTTGTATGCCTTGGTGACCGGCCTGAGCCCCTCGATTGCAAGAGCCGTACTCATGTGCACCTGCTACGAAATTTCCGGCTGGCAAGAGGAACCGAAAAACGGCCTGCAAGCCCTTTCCATCAGCGCTCTCGTACTGATCTGCAGCAACCCAACGGCACCTTTGGACCTGGGATTTCAGCTATCATACCTAGCCATGCTCGGCATCTTCCTCATCCATCCGATCCTGGAGAAACTGTTGGAAAAACAAGTCAACATCGAGGCTTGCAACCGCTGGCAAAACCGACTGTTTCAAGGAGCAAACCATCTTTGGAAAACACTGAGCATCACCTTATCCTGCCAATTTTCCACCCTACCCATTCTCCTCCTAAGATTCCATTCCATCCCCCTAGCCTTCCAACTGGCCAACCTGCTGGCAGCACCCCTCACCGCCTGGGTCATCCAATGCCTCCCCTTGGTTCTTCTACTAAAAAAATTGGTTCCCACTTGGGACGGCTACTTTGTTGTGTTACAATTTCCTCTGAATTTGCTCCTAAAAATTGTCGCCATCATCCGACAATTTTCCTAAAGAATCCCCACCCATTTTACGCATCTTTTTCTATCTTTGCCACCTAACATTTAAAGAATCACACCCATGGGAGGATTATTTGGCGTAGTTTCCAAAAAAAATTGCCGGAATGACTTGTTCTACGGTACTGATTATCATTCACATTTAGGAACAAAACGGGGCGGGATGGCTGTTTACAACGGCAACGGCGTTTTTGCCCGCGACATCCACAACATCGAAAACTCCTACTTCCGCATCAAGTTTGAGGAAGACCTACCCAAATACATCGGGAACTCCGGCATCGGAGTCATCAGTGACACGGATGCCCAACCCATCTTGCTAAATTCCCACTTGGGACGCTACGCAGTAGCAACCGTCGGTAAGATTGCCAACATCGAAGCGCTCGAAAAAGAAATGCTCTCTCGGGGCAAAGCCTTCACCGAACTGAGTTCCGGCAAGACCAACCCGACAGAAATGATTTCCCGTTTGATCTCCGAGTCGGCTACCTTTGAAGAAGGCATTGTGAACGTTCAGAACTCAGTCAAAGGTTCCTGCTCGTTCTTGATTCTGACTGAGAACGGCATCATTGCCAGCCGCGACCGCTACGGACGCACCCCGCTCATTTTGGCCGAGAAAGTCACCGAAGAGGGCAAAGACTACGCCATTGCTTCGGAGACCTGCAGTTTACTCAACCTGGGTTATGAACAATGCTACATCTTAGGCCCGGGCGAAGCGGTTCACATCACCTCCGAAGGATACAAGACTTGTGTTCCGGCCCGCAAAGAAATGCAAATCTGCTCGTTCATGTGGGTGTACTACGGTTATCCTGCGAGCTCGTACGAAAACATCAACGTGGACCAAGTCCGCTACCATTTGGGATATAGTTTGGGTTGCCAAGACAAAGCAGACATCGATGTTGCCGCCTCCATTCCGGACTCAGGAACCTGCATGGCCATCGGTTTTGCCCAAGGAAAAGGCATTCCCTTCCGCAATGCAATTGTAAAATACACCCCGACCTGGCCGAGAAGCTTTACTCCCCAAGATCAAAGCGTTCGGAAACTCATTGCCAAAATGAAACTGATTCCGAACATCTCGCTGCTGCGTGAAAAGAAAATCGTCTTCTGCGACGACTCCATTGTTCGCGGTACCCAACTTAAGGACAACGTCAACCACTTGTACGAATACGGTGCCAAGGACATCCACATCCGCATCAGTTGTCCGCCCCTGTTGCATCCTTGTCCCTTCCTCAACTTCTCCTCTTCCAAAGGACCGCTGGAACTCATTGCCCGCCGGTTCATCGAAAGCAAAGAAGGGGCCCACGACCGCAACTTGGACCGCTATGCCACCCCCGGCACTCCGGAATACAACAGTTTGGTGGAACACATCCGCGAAGAATTGAAGGTTGCAACCTTGGAATTCAACACCGTAGAACACATCGTAGAAGCCATCGGTCTCCCGAAATGCAGCATCTGTACCCACTGCTTTGACGGCAGCAGCTACGGTCACGAATAGCACATTGCTCCTGACAAGAATACAAAAGAAGAGGCTGATTACTCAGCCTCTTCTTTTATGTTTTCCGTCAAGCGTTGGACCAGTTTGAATTGCGAGAAAAATTCAGCGGCAAATACCCGGATGACCGTATAGGAAGGAATGGCCACGAGCATACCGATGATTCCGCCAATGTTGGCTGCCAAAAGGATGACAATGAAAATTTCCAGGGGATGGGCCTTGACGCTATTCGCATAGATATAAGGCTGGAACACAAACACATCCAC
Source organism: Bacteroidales bacterium (assembly GCA_017647795.1). GTDB lineage: Bacteria > Bacteroidota > Bacteroidia > Bacteroidales > UBA932 > JAGCJX01. The sequence continues at coordinate 58,425 of JAGCJX010000025.1, forward strand.
CAAGTGAGTTACCACAAAAATGGCCACCAAGGTCAGGAAATAAAAGACCATCGAAGTATCGGTCAGCTGGCTGTATTGAGAAACAAAACCGATGATGGATCCAAAGGCACCTCCGGTCAACGGACCGACATAGGGAATGACATTGACCACCCCGGAAATAAAAGCCAGCACCACCGACATGGAAAAATCCAAACCGGCAATGTAATACAATCCCACCGTATTCAACAGCGTAATCAGGACGGTCTCCAACGAAATCCCCAAGAAATAACGGATCAAGAGGTTGTTGATGGAATCCAAGGCCCGGGAAATGTTCTGTTCAAACTTGTCGGGCACCAGCGCCTGCAACATCCGGGTAAAGGTATTTTCATCCAACAGAAAGAAATAGGAGATGAAGATTACCGAGAACAAACCAATGGCAAAATCCATCAGGAAGGTCGCAGCCCCACCGATCACATCGGAAAGCATCGAAAACGAGAGCGATCCCCGAATGGCCTCCACCACAGAGGAAACCACTGAAAAATCAGCCGGCAAAGACGGAATGAGGGCCTTCAACGTTGCATTGAGCTCTGCCAACGGACCGGTTGTATCCTGTACCAGCACGTCCAGGTTCAAGCCGTGTATCTGTTGAAACAGGCTGACCACCATCGGAGTCAGGAAGACGAAGAAACCGGTCAACACGCCAAAAATCAACACCAGCGCGACAAAGGCCGCCAACGGTGCCGGGATCTGGAACTTACCGATGTTCAAGCGGCGCATGTAACGGACCAAGGGTTTTCCAATCAAGGAAATGACCACGGAAATGACGATGTACACCAGGACAGAACTGAAGTACCACGCCAAAAACGCAATGACAGCGACCGCGAGGGCGACGACAATATAACGTGAAAGTTTGTTCATACTCGTTTATTTTGATGACCAAAATTAGAGATTATAATTGAAAAATGCTATTTTTGTACGATATATTAACACCTATCCAGACACCCGAAAATCAATGAAAAAAAGCCTTTGCTTCCTCTTTTCACTCCTTCTGTCGTTGCCATTGATTGCCGACGAAGGTATGTGGCTTCCCTCCCTGATTTCCCAACGAATCCAAGACATGCAAGCCAAAGGATTCAAATTGGATGCCAACGACATTTACAGCATCAACCAAGCCTCCCTCAAAGACGCCGTCGTGCTGTTCGGAAGGGGCTGCACGGGCGAACTGATTTCTGACGAAGGCCTGCTGTTGACCAACCACCACTGCGGTTACGGTCAGATCCAATACCACAGTTCCGTTGAACACGACTACTTGAAAGACGGATTCTGGGCCATGACCCGTGATGAAGAATTGCCGAACCCGGGACTGAGCGTCAGCTTCCTGGACCGTATGGAAGACGTAACCAACCAAGTCCTGGTCGGCACGAATTCCTCCATGAACGATATCCTTCGCGACTCCATCATCCGGTCCAACTCCAAACGGTTGATCCGCCAAGCCACGGCCGAAGGCAACGGCCTCCGCGCAACCGTGGAAGCCATGTACTATGGCAACCAATACTTTTTGTTTGTATACCGTGAATTCCGCGACGTACGTCTGGTAGGAGCTCCCCCGTCTTCCATCGGTAAGTTTGGGGGCGATACCGACAACTGGATGTGGCCGCGTCATACCGGCGACTTCTCGATCTTCCGGATTTATGCCGATGCCAACAACAACCCGGCAGAATACGCAGCGGACAACGTGCCCTACCAACCCAAACGCCATTTCAAAATCTCCCTCAAAGGGGTAAAAGAAGGCGATTTCACATTTGTCTATGGATTCCCGGGCAGCACCCGTGAATACATCCACTCCAGCGAAGTACATTACATCGCGGAAGTATCCAACCCCCACAAGATCAAACTCCGCACCCTGCGTCTGGATATCCAGAAACGCTACATGGATGCAGACCAAGCCGTTCGCATCCAATACTCTTCCAAAAATGCAGGAGTTGCCAATGCCTGGAAAAAATGGCAAGGCGAAATGAAAGGCATCCGCAAGATGAACACCATCTCCAACAAGAAGGTCTACGAAAAACGTTTCCAACTCTGGGCCCGCGGTACCCGCTATGCTCCGATTGTGAACAAGCTTGATTCGTTGTACCAAATCTTGGAACCCTATTCTTTCGCAACCGATTATTACAACGAAACCGTCCGCACCGTGGAATTGATCCGTTTTGCGCAAACCTGCCAAAACACCCTCAACCAACATCCGGAAGATCTCGCCAACCAAATCGAAGCTTTCTACAAGGATTACTACCTGCCCATCGACAAGGACTGTTTTGTGGCCATCATGAACGAATACCACCAATCGGTACCGGACAACTTCAAACCGGAGTACTACCAAGCCTTGTACAAAAAACACGGATCCATCGAAGCTTGGGCGGAACACCTCTTCTCCCAATCGGTGTTTATTGACCGGGAACGCACCGCAGCCCTCACTCCACAATGGGATTTAAGCTCTGATCCGGCTTTGGAAATGGGCATTGCCTTCCAAACCTGGTACAACGAAGAAATCCTTCCGGTAACCCGCCGCATCCAAGGCGAAATTCGCGACTTGTACAGCAGTTACATGCGTGGTCAAATGGAATACGAGCCCCTGAAAGCTTTCTATCCGGATGCCAACCTGACCCTCCGCGTTGCCTACGGAAAGATCCAAGGTTACTCACCGTCTGATGGCGTGTATTTCCAACCCGTTTCCACCGTCGACGGCATCATGGAAAAAGACAATCCGAACATTTTTGACTACAACATACCGCAACGTCTGCGCGACATTTACGCCACCAAAGACTACGGACGCTGGGCAGAGAATGGCCGTGTTCCGGTCTGCTTCATTGCCGACAACCACACTTCCGGTGGCAACTCGGGCAGCCCGGTCATCAACGCAGAAGGCCACCTCATCGGTCTGAACTTCGACCGCGTCTGGGAAGGAACCATGAGCGACATTGTCTTCGACCCCGAAGTTTGCCGCAACATCTCTTTGGACATCCGCTACGTCCTGTTCATCATCGACAAGGTTGCTGATGCCGATCACCTGTTGGAAGAAATGGATTTTGTTGAATAAATAATTGATAAAAGATATGCTATCACAAGCACGCAAAGAGGAGATCCTCGAACTCATCAAGAAAGAAGTAAAACCGGCGTTGGGTTGTACGGAACCCATCGCAGTATCCTTGGCCGTTGCCAAAGCCTGCGAAATCCTCCGGGAACACGGAAGCGAACCGGAAAACATCGAAGTGGAAGTCAGTGCCAACATCCTGAAAAACGGGATGGGTGTCGGTATTCCCGGTACGGGCATGGTCGGTCTGCACATTGCTGCAGCCCTCGCCCTGGCCTGCGGAAAATCCGAATACCGTCTGGAAGTCCTCAAAGACCTGACTCCGGAAGCTGTTGAAACAGCCAAACAACTCGTTGCAGACAAACGGGTACGGATCCAACTTGCCAAAACACCGCTGAAGCTCTACATTCTGGCTCGCGTTAACGGTCAAGGTCATCAAGCAGAAACCTTGATTCAGACCAACCACGACTCCATCATCTACACCTCCTATGACGGAACGGTCCTGATGGATCTCCGCGCCCAAAATGAGAACAGCAACGAACAACCGGCCCAACAAGAGAAAGAAACCCTCGATTACAAGCTGAACATGCAAACCATTTGGGACTTCGCAGCAGAAGCCCGCATGGACGAAATAGAATTCATCTTGGAAGCTGAGACCCTCAACCATCGCCTGGCCGAAGAAGGTCTGAACGGTTACGGTCTCCGCGTCGGAAAAACCTTGATGGACAACCTGCACTCCGGCACCTTTGGAGATGGCTTGATGGTCTACGCCATGGCACTGACCGCAGCGGCATCGGATGCACGTATGGCCGGTTGCACCTTGCCCGCAATGTCCAATTCTGGCAGTGGTAACCAAGGTATCACCGTGACCATGCCGGTAGTAGCAACTGCCCAAAAAGTAGGAGCTGACCGCGAAGCCTTGGCTCGTGCCTTGATCCTGGCTCACCTCACAGCCATCCACATCAAAGGCTACCTGGGAAAATTATCCGCCCTCTGTGGTTGTGTCATCGCTTCTACGGGAGCTGCCTGCGGCATTGTCCGTTTGAAAGGTGGCAACTTTGAACAAGCATGCTACGCCATCAAAAACATGATTGGTAACATCACCGGTATGCTCTGCGACGGTGCCAAAGAAGGATGTGCCTTGAAAGTCGGTTCCGGTGTTTCCTCCGCTGTCCAATCTGCCGTTCTCGCGTTGGAAAACATCTGCATCTCCGAAAGCGACGGTATCATTTACCGCGACATCGAAGACACCATCCGCAACCTGGGCCACATTGGCAGCAAGGGTATGGAAAATACCGATGCGGTGATTCTTGACATCATGATTTGTAAGTAAGCCGTATTGACAAAAACAAAAAGAGTTGACTCCGCGGAGTCAACTCTTTTTTTGTACAATCAAGCAAGAGACTTATTGAGCGTTGAAAGCTGCTGCGTTGTCTTGCAAGAATTTGTTGTATTTTTCGTAACCAGCAGCGTATTCTTCGCCTTTATCACGGAAACGGAAGTAGATTTGTTTCAAACCGTCAGCGATCGGGTATTGGAAATCCAAAGTGGTTGCCAATGAGAACGCAGTTTCGAAGGGTTGAATTGCTTGTTGCAAATAAGATTCAAACTCTTTGCTTACGGCTTCGTAACCTTTCACGTCAGAGAAATCCAATGCATCCATGCGGTTTTGAGCGTCGATTGCCATTTCAAAGTAGGTGTTACCTACAGAGTAGATACCGAAGAGGTAAGTGGGATCCACTTCGAAAGATTTGTTGTAGCAAGCGATAGCTGCTTGGTAGTCTTTCATGTTCAAGTAAACGTTACCTTCTGCATAGTACAAAGATGCATTTTGAGGTTCGTTGGCTTGAGCAGCACGGATCAATTCCAAAATCTTGTTCGGGTCATCGTTGGTGTCGATGTAAAGGTTAATCAAAGAAACCAAGATGTTTTGGTTGCCAGGGAATTCTTGGAAACCTTTGTTCAACAAAGTTTTAGCTTCGTCAATGCGGTTCAATTGTTTCAAGATTTCAGCTTGGTTTGCGTAAATCGCACCTTCTTGTACGTTACCCAATTCGATGCAACGGTCAAAAAGTTTGATTGCGCGTTCCAATTGACCTGCAAATTGAGCAGTCAAAGCAGCGTTATAGATAGCCATTGCGTCAACTGCGTTCAAGAGCGGACTTTCGCCGATAATAGCAGTCTTTTCGAATTTTTCAGATGCAGAAGCGAAGTCACCCAACATGTAAGCGGTAACTGCGTCGTTCATTGCATCGTCTTTCAGTTTTTGAGCAACTTCAGCCAATTCTTCACGTTTTGAACCTTTGGTGTCCAATTCGTAAGCCTTCATGTATGCTTCAAAAGCCAATTGGAGCAAATCGCCTTCTGCTACCGGTTTGGTAACAACGATCATTTCCAACACACCTGCTTGGTTGTAGTAAGCTTCTTTGTCTTCGTAGATGTCAACAAAGAACGGAACACCTTGTACTTCGCGTTGTTCGTTGCTGATCACGCGTTGGCTACCCCAGATCATTTTTACTTGATCCATCGGCATACCCGGCCATACGTCTTTGGACGGAGCACGGAATGCGGTTGCATAAGCTTCACCCAAGTTAAACCAGGTAGCATACTTAGCTGCTTTTTTCGGATTGTTTGATGCTTCGATAGCACTGTTCAATTTTTTGGCGAGTTTTTCAGGGGATTGTGCAAAAGACACAACACTCACTGCCAAAGCGAACATCAGGAATAATACTCTTTTCATACGCTTGAAAATGTTTGTTAATTAATATTGTTGGTTCTTTATTCTTCGGTTGTTGCAGCTACTTCGGTAACCGGAGCTTCTGCTCCCTCTACCACTTCAGCCATTTCTGTTTTCTCTTCGCTTTTGTTCACACGACAAACAGCAGCGATGCTGTCTCCCTCACGCAAGTTGATCAGACGCACGCCTTGGGTCGCACGTCCTGCAACCCGCAAATCGGAAACAGCGACACGGATGGTGATGCCGGAACGGTTGATGATCATCAAATCATTTTCATCGGTCACATCCTTCAGTGCGATCAACGATCCGGTGCGGTCGGTGATGTTCAGGGTTTTCACCCCTTTTCCACCGCGGTTGGTAATGCGGTAATCTTCCAATTCCGAACGTTTACCGAAACCGTTTTCACTCACCACCAGGATGGTTCGGTTCTCTGCCTGAGATCTCGGTACACAAACCATACCAATCACTTCATCATCGTCTTCGATGGTGATACCACGAACACCCGTACCGGTACGACCGATGGGACGAACGTTGGATTCGTGGAAACGGACACACTTGCCTTGACGGCCAGCCAACAACAATTCACTGTCACCATCGGTCAGCACCGCATCCAACAACAGATCGTCTTCGCGGACCGTGATGGCATTCACACCGTTCACGCGCGGACGGGAGTAGGCTTCCAACGAAGTCTTCTTCACGGTACCGCGTTGGGTTGCCAGAATGATGTAATGGTTGTTGATGTATTCTTCGTCGTTCAAGTTCGGCACATTGATGTAAGCACAAACCTTATCATCGGGTTCGATGTTGATTACATTTTGGATGGCACGACCTTTTGACGTTTTCGTTCCTTCCGGAATTTCGTAAACCTTGAGCCAGAAGCAACGTCCCTTTTGGGTAAAGAAGAGCATCGTACTGTGCATGTTGGCCACATAAATGTGCTCGATGAAGTCCTCTTCACGGGTGGTACTTCCTTTGGATCCGACACCGCCACGGTTTTGGAGACGGTACTCGGTCAACGGCGTACGTTTGATGTATCCCAAGTGAGAAATGGTAATGACCACATCTTCGTTCGGGTAGAAGTCTTCGGGGTTGAAATCGTCGGCCGACAATTCGATGGCGGTGCGACGTTCATCACCGTAAGCTTCTTTCAATTCTTGCAATTCCTCTTTGATCTTCGCCATTTGGAGATCGAAGCTCGCCAGGAAGGCGTTCAATTCAGCAATCAATCGCATCAACTCATCGTACTCAGCTTGGAGCTTTTCACGTTCCAGACCGGTCAACTGACGCAAACGCATTTCCACGATGGCAGCCGCTTGGATTTCAGAGAAGGCGAAACGTTCCATCAAGCCTTCACGAGCCTCTTGCGGGGTACGGGATTTCTTGATGAGATCGATGATTTCGTCAATCACATCCAACGCCTTCAACAGACCTTCGAGGATGTGGGCACGTTTTTGTGCTTGTTCCAATTCAAAGCGGGCGCGACGTACCACCACCTCGTGACGGTGATTCACAAAGTGCTTGATCAATTGTTTCAAGTTCAGCAACTGCGGTCTTCCATCCACCAAGGCAATGTTGTTTACAGAGAAGCTGCTTTGCAATTGGGTGTATTTGAACAACGTGTTCAACACCACATTGGCCACAGCACCCATCTTCAGCTTGATGACGATGCGCATACCGTTGCGGTCGGTTTCGTCGTTGATGTATGAAATTCCGTCAATTTTCTTGGTTTCAACCAATTCTGCAATTTTCTCGATCAACTCTGCTTTGTTGACCATGTACGGAATTTCAGAAACCACGATGGTCTCACGTCCGCTGGACGAAACTTCCAAATCGGTTTTGGAGCGGACCACAATGCGACCACGACCGGTTTCAAAGGCCTCACGGACACCCTGCAAACCTTGGATGATACCACCGGTCGGGAAGTCGGGACCTTTGATGTGTTGCATCAACTCGTCCACGGTGATTTCGTTGTTATCGATGTATGCACTGATTGCGTCACAAACTTCCGTGAGGTTGTGGGGTGCCATGTTGGTAGCCATACCCACCGCGATACCAGAAGCACCGTTCAGCAACAACAAAGGAGCCTTTGCCGGCAAAACGGTCGGTTCTTTCAAGGTATCATCGAAGTTCATCTTGAAATCAACTGTATTCTTGTCCAAATCCGCCAAAGAATCTTCCGCCAGGCGACGGAAACGGGCTTCGGTGTAACGCATGGCTGCAGGAGAGTCACCGTCGATGGAACCAAAGTTACCTTGGCCTTCCACCAACATGTAACGCAGGCTCCAGTATTGCGCCATACGGACCATGGTCTCATAAATACTGCTATCCCCGTGCGGGTGGTACTTACCCATCACTTCCCCGACAATACGAGCGGATTTCTTAAAAGGCTTATTGGCGGCCAATCCCAACTCAGACATTCCGTACAAAACACGACGGTGTACCGGTTTCAAACCGTCACGAACATCGGGCAAAGCACGGGCAACAATCACCGACATCGCATAATCGATGTAGGCAGACTTCATCTCATTCTCAATGTTGATTTGGATAATTTTGCCGTTAACGTCTTTAACTTCCTCGTTTTCCATATCTTATCTTAAAAAAACTTCTTATAAAATGACCTGCTAAGTTACGAATAAAAAGCATATCGCGCAAATTTGTTTACATTTGCAACCAATATAAAATCCAGATTGCTTTTTCTGATGAGAAACGAACCGATAGCCACCCAAGAATTGAACCTCATTTTCCATTACGCCATGGAAGAAACCGTACGTACAGGACACCGGGAAATCCTTCCCAAACACCTGCTACTCGGCATCTTACGTCACCGGACCAATCCGGTCTGCGAAATGATCCAAGCCTTCGTGATGGAAGTGGCCGCCCTGAAACAAAAACTGGACGAAACCCTCTTCGCTGCGGTGGGTGCTCCGACGGACTCCACAACGACTCCCTCCATACCCGATCTCAACGAAATCGTCTTTTCATCGAACAGCAAACGCATCCTGGTGGATGCCAACCAAACCGCTCTGCGATACGGACACGAATACCTGACAGAAATCCACCTGATGCTCTCCCTCCTCGACCACGAAAACGACCTGGTTCTCGACCCCAATCAAGAAGACAACCTGTTCAAAATCAAATCACTGAGAGTATCACTACTGGAAAATTTACGTCAATTACCGGCGAACCCGGAAGACCAACGCAACAAACTGGTGGCCCCGTATGACGAAGAATTCCCAGAAGAGGAATTTCCAGAAGAAGGCCTCCCCCAACGTGGCCCGGCCCGCCACAAAAAACCGGCATTGGAACGTTTCGGCTACGACCTCACCCGTGCGGCAGCAGAAGGAAAATTGGATCCGGTCCACGGACGCGACAACGAACTCGAACAGATTTTCCGCATCCTGGCCCGTCGCAAGAAAAACAACCCAGCCCTGATTGGAGAAGCCGGCAGCGGAAAGAACGCCATCGTGGAAGCCCTGGCCCAACGCATCCAAACCAACCAGGTCCCGCAATTCTTATTGGGCAAACGGGTCATTGCCTTGGATCCCGGCGCCTTGGTAGCCGGCACCAAATTCCGCGGAGAATTCGAAGAACGTCTCAAACAAATCCTGGAAGAAATCCGCGAACGCAACGACATCATCCTCTTCATTGACGAGATGCACACCCTGGTCGGAGCCGGAGCCCCGACCGGCTCACTGGATGCCGCGAACCTACTCAAACCCGCCCTCTCCCGTGGAGAAATCCGCTGCATCGGTGCCACCACACCCGACGAATACCGCAAACACATTGCAACGGACAAAGGGCTGGAACGCCGTTTCCAAACGGTGCAAATCCGTCCCACGGACTACGAACAAACCTTGAACATCCTCAAGACCATCCGCCCGTTGTACGAAAAACAATACGACCTGACCTACAGCGATGAAGCCCTCCAAGCCGCCATCAACCTGTCAGTCCGTTATTTAAGCGACCGCTGTCTGCCGGACAAGGCCATCGACCTGATGGACGAAGCAGGCGCCAGCCTCTACCTCAAAAACAACCGTGTCAACGAGGGACTTTCACAACTGCTCGAAGAACAAGAGAACCTCCGCAGTCAAAAGTTAACAGCCGTTGACCAAGAAGAATACAGCCGTGCAGAAGCCCTGATGCTCAAGGCCCGCGAACTAGAAAAAGAAATCGAAGCCTACCAGCAGCAAGCAGCCGCCTCGGATTACGACCGACCGGTTGTGGAAGCCGAAACCATGGCGACCATCGTTGCCACCATGACCGGCATTCCAGTCCAAAAACTCAACCGCACAGACCGGAACCGACTCAGTTCGATGGAAGAAAACATCCGGGGAAAAGTCATCGGCCAAGACGAAGCCATTGATCAGGTTGTCAGAGCCATCCGCCGTAACCGTGCTGGCCTCAAAGATCCGAACCGTCCCATCGGAACCTTCATTTTCTTCGGCCCGACCGGGGTCGGCAAGACCCACCTGGCCAAAACCCTCGCCGAAGAACTCTTTGACTCCTCCGACAACCTCATCCGCCTGGACATGAGCGAGTATATGGAGAAAATCACCGTCAGCCGCCTGATTGGAGCGCCTCCCGGTTACGTCGGATACGAACAAGCCGGCCAGCTCTCTGAAAGCGTCCGCCGCCGCCCGTACTCCATCGTCCTGCTCGACGAGATTGAAAAGGCCCACCCGGACATCTTCAACCTGCTGTTGCAAATCTTGGACGAAGGTCGTCTAACAGACAGCACCGGACGCGAAATTGATTTCCGGAACACCATCCTCATCATGACGTCCAACATCGGAAGCCGAGAAATGAAGGCACAAGGCAACGGATTGGGCTACGCGACGACCACCCTGCGCGACGAGGAAACACGACGCAAAGCAATCATTGACAAAGCTTTGCAAAAAGCATTCGCCCCCGAATTCCTCAACCGAATTGACGGAAAAATTTATTTCCAATCCCTCGATCAACAACACCTGCTGCGCATTGTAGATTTGGAACTCAACAAACTCACCAAACGATTGGGAGACTTGGGTTATACCCTGGAAATCGACGAAGCAACCAAGATTTTCCTAGGCGAAAAAGGGTTCGACCCGCAATGGGGAGCCAGACCCCTCAAACGCACCCTCCAAGAGTACCTGGAAGACCCGCTGGCCGACGCCATCATCGGAGCCACCAAACAAGACAAAGGCTACCGGGCTCGCCTGAACGAGGAGCGCACCAAGATCCTGATTTCAGCCATCGAATAAGACAAGAAGGGGAGGTTACCAGTAGCGTTTCAAGAACTTTTCGCTACCCAGGTTCCGAATGACAAAACCCTTTGCATAATCAACGACTGTACCCCGATAGGTACGGTCGTTGTTGATTTTGGCCACCGAATGGCGGGACCAATCCGCCGAATCAACCCAAAATTCCACGGGAGCACGACGGTCCACCGCCTCAAAACCCAAGTCCCGATAAGCATTTCCTACGGACCACTCCCGGTCGGCATACGTCATCACCTCCTGCGGATGCACATCCCGCACAAAAGCCGACAACAGACGGCTCATGCCCCCCACCACGACCAACGACGGAAGCGATGCATAACGAACCCACTCCCAAGACTCCACCAGTTCCACTCCTCGCTGCATCGGTCGCGGCGCAGAAAATGTAGCTACGGCAACCACCCGACCGTCGCGGTCCTGCAGCGCATAACGATGTTTTGCCTTGGTGAATCCATAGGTATGGCATTGGGCCAAAAAGATCTTCAAACTTGCCGGATCCGGCTCAACAATGCGACAATTGCGTGCAAAGATTCGCTCCGCCTTTCCCAAACGCACCCGCAGTCGCTCCTTCCAGTAGCCCGGGTTGTTCCACCACCGGTCTTCGTACAGGAAAATGGGCGCCATTGCAGCAAAAGACGGCAACAGAAAAACAGGCACCGTCAGCGAACCTCGGACAAAGACCTCCAAAGGCACGGACACCAGTGCCCCAGCAACGGGCTCCGACGAGACCGGTTCTACCCGCAAACCCTGCTCAGCATCCACGTGCAAGACCCCCTGCACAATCCGGTAGGTCGCCCCTTCCTCGTCCAGGAAGCTTTGTAGGGAATTCAAAAAGTCGTTGGTCATCACGGTATTTTTCTGGGTCAAACACTCATTTTGCAAGAATTTTCGCCAAGATAAAGAAAATTCTTCAAATTATTTTTGCATTGTTGGAAAAATGCTCTATCTTTGCAGTCCCGTTTGAGAAAATAGGGAAACAGGATGATTCGTTAGCTCAGCAGGTAGAGCACAACACTTTTAATGTTGGGGTCCTGGGTTCGAGCCCCAGACGGATCACTCAAAAAAGGTTTCACAAATCGTGAAGCCTTTTTTGTTTTCTACAGCAAATACACAGAATTAGATAGTTAGCAGGTTTTTGTTTATCTTTGCGCTACTTAAAAACTTTTTATCAAGAACCCTTATGGCTGATCACTTTAAGACTCATAACATCTACGTAAATTATCCTTTGGATGCCCTTCACCTTCGCGATCTGGAGAGTGATATCGACAAGTTGGATCTCAACTTAGGAGATGTGGTTGTAATTGATTGCAACGGAATGAGTTATATCTGTTCTTCTGGGCTTCGCGTATTTCTTGGATTCAACAAGAATATCGTTGCTAAGGGAGGCAAGTTAATCATTCGCAATTTGGAACCTCTTGTCAAAGGCGTATTCGATATGTCTGGCTTCAGCCATATTTTCAATATCGAGTAACCCATCATCAACACAGAGCCTAATTACACAGACCCTGTCTTTAATGGTGTCTGTGTAAATTCTTTTTGCAACGCTCAAAGATCGGGCAAGATATGCAATAATACATATCATTTAAGAGTATGATTGTCAAGATATCAAGGCTGTTTTCCCGCTCATTCCCCCTACGTTTGAGTTTGGTGATTCTCGTATTGGTATCGGTGCTCTTCACGGCTACCATCGTTGGCAATACACGTTCAGCACGTAGGTACGTGCAGAATGAGTCCATTGAACGGGCGCAGTCGGCACTTGACAACACCATTCTTCGCATCAACAGCGTGCTACGCTCCGTTGAGATAACCCTCAACAACCTATCATGGCAGGTGCAAGAGGTTCTAGACAAGCCTGATAAGTTGTATACCATTACGGAACACATCATCCAAAGCAACGACTTTATCTCCGGTTCTGCCATCGCCTTTGTGCCCTACTACTACGATCAGAAGGGACTCTACTACTCTCCATACTCCTATCGCGAAGCGGGTGTGATCAAGAGCAAACAGTTGGGGAATAGCGACTATGACTATCATAATATGGACTGGTATAAGATACCTCATGAACGGAAGACTCCCTATTGGAGTGAAGCCTATTATGATAAGGGTGGCAGCAATATCATTATGACCACCTACTCCTATCCCATTTATGACAAAGAGGGGAAAATTATAGCCATTTTCACGGCCGACCTGTCTTTGGAGTGGTTTGCAGAACTGGTCAACAGCATCAAACCATATCCCAATGCCTACAACCTGATGATTGGTCGTAGTGGAGCCTACCTTGTTCACGAAAACAACGACTACATCCTCAACGAGACGATGTTTCACATGGCCACAGCCAGTGGTGATGAACAGATGGTTGAGACGGCCCGTCGTATGGTAAATGGCGAACAGGGAATGGGAGAGTTCGAGCGTCAAGGCAAGAAGTTCTATCTTCTCTACTCACCCATCGAGGCTACGGGTTGGTCTGTAGCCGTAGCCTGTCTTCATAGCGACATCTTCTCGGGTGTTGAGAGTGTGCGCAAGTATTCCTATGCTGCAGGCTTTATCTGCTTGTTGCTTGTTGCGACGATCTGCTTTATGACCATCCGTCGCATGACTCGCCCCTTGAAGAAGATTGCAAGTGCTGCTACGGAGATTGCAAATGGAAATCTCTTGGTTGAGCTCCCCTCAATCGAAGGCCACGATGAGATGTGCGTGCTGAACGACTCGTTTGCCAACATGCAGAAGTCGTTGCTTAAGTATGTCGATGAACTCCAGCTTACTGCGGCAAACAAGGAGCGGATTGAGAGTGAGTTGCGCATTGCGCGATCTATTCAGATGGGCATGGTACCCAAGTTGTTTCCTCCATTCCCTGAGCGTGAGGATATTGACCTCTATTCGAAGTTGATCCCTGCAAGGGAAGTGGGTGGCGATCTTTACGACTTCTTTATTGAAAAGGAGAAGCTGTATTTCATCGTTGGTGATGTGTCGGGCAAGGGGATCCCCGCTTCGTTGGTCATGGCTGTTACATGCCGCCTATTTAGGACCATCGCTTACAACGTAGAAACTCCAGAGGGCATTGTGGCCACACTTAACGATGCACTTTCGGAATCGAATGAGTCTTTTATGTTCTGCACCGCCTTTGTCGGTATCCTGGATCTCAAGAGCGGAGAACTCCGGTATTGCAATGCCGGACACAATCCTCCCATTATTTTACAACCCGATGGCAATGTCCTTCCGATGAAGATTGTACCCAATCTTGCATTGGGTGTATGGCAGGGCTTTGAGTACCAGGGCGAGTCGTGTATTGTTGAGAATGGTTCAACGCTGCTCATATACACTGACGGTGTTACAGAGGCAGAGAATTGCGACAAAGAACTGTATGGCGAGCAGCGTCTGCTATCTGTTCTTCAGGGTCAAGCTCATCTCACTCCTCATCAGATTATCGACCATGTCCTTGAGGATATTGCGCAACATGTCAAGGATGCAGATCAGAACGACGATATCACGATGTTGTGTTGTAGTATCGGTGAGCTCCGTGACAAGAATTGCTGCCGACAAATTGTGCTACGCAACAAGACCGAGGAGATAAGTCGCATGTCGGAATTTATAACGCAATTCGCGGAGGAGTTCAACCTCTCTCCTGAGGTTTCATTCAATGTTCATCTCGCACTGGAAGAGGCGGTTACGAATGTTATCATGTATGCCTTCCCCGAGAACGAAGAGCACGAATTCATGCTCACTGTACGCAAAGCGGAGAACAGCCTTATCTTGAATGTCATCGATTCGGGCAAGGAGTTTGATCCCACTCTTCAGCCCGATGCGGATGTGACCCTCCCGCTCGAGGAGCGCCCCGTTGGCGGTTTGGGTATCTTTCTGATTCGTCGCCTCATGCTGAAGGTGGAATACCGACGCATAGATGGCAAGAACATCCTAACGATGGTCAAGACGATTGAGGATCCGCAAAGAGACGAAGATTATCCCTAACGCATTTTCAGCGTCATCATGACTTGGCCGTCTGCATTGAACAGTTGCAAGTGGTTCTCTTCCGAGATCTGGTAGTGACGGACTTGAGCCAAAGCAGCCAAAATAGCATCTTCCAGGGCCATGTCCTCACACAACATCATGGTTCGACCTACGGATGAGAAATCGGCTACCGTCACATCCTCCGGATGGATCACCAATGCACCGGTCAATTGGTTACAACCCAAGTATCCATAGACCCGGTTGTCTTCTTTTGAAAAACCCAGCAACGGAGGAATGCCTCCCTCTTTATCCAATTCTACACGTTCTGCACCCACTTGTACAATTTGCCATTCCCCTTGCAAAGCGTTCCAATCCGAATACTGCACCGAACCCGAACAAGCTGCCAAACCGAGCAGCACGATTGCCATCAAAACTATTTTTTTCATTTAGGTTGTATTTATAAGTTTCTCTTCTTCGATTAAAAAACAGGCATAATATAAATCAGTCCCAACGAAAGGCGGTGCTCCTCATCCTGAGGCAATTGCAGTTGTTTGCCCACGCCGATCGAATCCAGGTGATAATAATTGTAGTGCACAAAGAACCGGAAATCTTTGCTTTGAGTAGGCATGTATTCCAAGCAGACCTGCGCATTCCAGTCCGCCCGGCAGAAACCCGCAGAAACGCCCTCATAGTCCTCGTACAAGGCACCGTACTCCCGAACACCTTTCAAGAAAAAGGCCCACGAAGGATCAAAATTCCAATGAAAATAACCGACCATGGAATAATACTCAACATTTTCCACCGTCCGCTGTTTTCCATCGGCAAATACTGCCGAACGGCTGATCAGTCCATTGGCATCCAAATCCTGACGGCTGTAGTTAAAATCCAGGTACACTCCCCAGTCCTTCTTCCGAAAAGACTGGCCCATCGTCACGTAATAAATATTCTGATCAACAGCCTGTTGGCCCCAGGAAGCCGAGTAACGGAAATCCAATCGTGCATCTTCCAAGAAAGAACCGTTCCAATTCAAGGTATACAACAAAGGCACCCGGGTAGACTGTACGCCTTCCGGCAAACCTGCGTGAAAATATTCATCGTCTTCCACCCCGCGGAGATTGGCCACCTGGAACAACAATTCGTGACGGTCAGCCAATTGGAAGGTACCCGTCACCCCCAATTGGTAACAAGCCAAACTACTCCCAAAATCACTGTACTGCAAGACATATACCGGAGCGGCCCAGCATTCTTCTCCCCCAAAGGCAAAGACCTGCTTGCCCATCGTCAACGAGAACCGGTCAAAGACCTGCCAGCGCAAATAAGCATAGTCAATGGACTCCAACAGACCGTCGTACATGTTGGAACGGAAGTTCGCATTGAAGGATTGACGGAAGTGGTAAAACAAACGGTCAGAGACCTGCCCCTGCACATTCCATCGGAAGTTGTTCATTTTGAAGCGAATGGATGACTTTTCTCCCGGACGCATTGTCTGCATCATCGAACCGCGCATCTGAAAAACCATGTCGTGGTTGTCACGAAAACTGCGGTAATCACAGGTATCCATAGAGGAGGGATTGGCCCGGAGCGCTGTTGCTCCAAGCGTCCAAAAAAGGACGAGGAAAAACCAAAGGTTAACTTGCTTATTTTTATTCATTTCAATAAATCAATTTTCAAAATCCGAGCGCAAAAAAACGCAATAATCCCAACTTCTCCAATTTTTATTATCTTTGCATCCATTAACCTGAATTAACATTTTATTATGGCTTTTAACAACAACGTGATGATCGTGCGCCAAAAGTTGTTGCGCAATTTGATCAAACTTTGGAACGAAGATCGTTTGGTAGAACAAATTGACCGTCTTCCGATCGAACTCAGTCCCAGAAATGCACGTGCAAACGGTCGCTGCTGCATCCACAAAGAACGTGCTGTATGGAAATACAAAGCCCTCCCGTTGATGGGTTTTGATATGTCCGATGAAACCGATGAATTGACACCCCTTTCAGAATATGCAAGCAAAGCGCTGCAACGTCGCGAAGTCATCAAAGAAAATATCCTTTGCGTGATCGACGAAGCATGTTCTTCTTGTATCCAAAGCCAATATCAAATCACCAACTTGTGTAAAGGTTGCGTGGCACGTACTTGTATTGTAAACTGCCCGAAACAAGCCATTAAAATTACCAAGACCGGTCAAGCAGAAATTGACCACGATTTGTGTATCAGCTGCGGTATCTGCCACAAGAGCTGTCCTTACCACGCCATCGTACACATTCCTGTACCTTGCGAAGAAGCTTGCCCGGTAAAAGCCATCAGCAAAGACGAACGCGGTATCGAGCACATCGACGAAAGCAAATGTATCTACTGTGCAAAATGTTTGAACAGCTGCCCGTTCGGTGCAATTTTCGAAATTTCACAAGTATTCGATGTACTCCAAGCCATCCGTCGCGGTGAAAAAGTAATCGCAATGGTAGCTCCCGCAATCTTGGGTCAATACGATGCACCCCTTGAAAACGTATACGGTGCTATCAAAGCCATCGGCTTCACCGATGTAATCGAAGTTGCAGAAGGTGCTATGGAAACCATCCGCATCGAAGGTGCCGAATTCTTGCACAAAATGCACGAAGGCCAACCCTTCATGACCACCTCTTGCTGCCCTTCATACATCGAAATGGCTCGCAAACACGCTCCTGAATTGCAAAAATACATTTCTGACACCGGTTCTCCGATGTACTACACCGCCCGCATTGCCCGCAAACAATACCCGGACGGCCGTATGGTGTTCATCGGCCCTTGCGTAGCAAAACGCAAAGAAGCACAACGCGACGAAGAAGTGGACTTTGTAATGACTTACGAAGAATTGAACTGCATCCTTGCAGGTATGGGCATCGAAGTACACGGAGCACAACCCTACCCGATGAAAGTTTCTTCTATCCGCGACGCTCACCGCTTCGGTATCGGTGGTGGTGTAATGACCGCAGTGAAGAACGCCCTTGGCGAAGAATTCACCGGCAAATACACCGGCCTTCAAATTGCCAACTTGGACAAGAAGACTGTCGGTTTGTTGAAAGCATACGGCAAGAGCGGCAAAGCTCCCGCAAACTTCATCGAAGTGATGACTTGCGCCGGCGGTTGCGTTACCGGTCCTGCTACTTTCAACTCTTCGGATGCAGGCCAACGCCTCTTCAGCAAGAAAATCGAAACCTTGTAGGAATTTCCCTCAAACAATAGCAAGCGACGTGTTCACAGCACGTCGCTTTTTTGTTGCCCACGGTCATCTCCGAGATTGCCGGTCAAGCCGGCAATGACGTGCGTATGTCATAACCGGCCCTGAGAAAGCGCCAAACCATAACCGTCCCCGAAAAAGCGCTACGTCATGACCGCCCATACGAGTCTGCCGCAGCCCTTTTCCAATGTCACGGGCAGCAAACCTATGGACCTACTTGCGAAGTCCTCCCCCTGCCCAAACCTTCGTGAACGCCTGTGCGATGCTGGGAGCATTTCTGGGGCGATTGACGTTCACGAAGGTCTCCGCGCAAAACCCTTCGTGAACACTCACCCCCACACAACACCTCTCCACCACATCCTTGCGTTCATGAAGGGTTGGGGCAGCCAGCGCGAAAACCGCAAAGACACCATCGCCCCACGAAAATCCCCCCCAAAAAAACCTACAAGTAAGCCTCTAGTGCCTCCTGCTCTACATGCAGAATCCGCGCAATCTGCTTATAGGTTGAAGCATAATTGTATCTCAATTTTCGCGCAAGAACCAGCCGCTCCTTCACACCAAGCCGAAAGACATCCTGATGTCCATACGTCTCCTGAACCAACTTATGAAGAATCTGACGCAATTCCTTGTCTCGAAAGAACAGCTTTGTAGAACCCTCGAATGACTGCTCCACAACCCCCTCCAACCTCTTCGCTAAGAAATAAGAATACTGCATTGACGACTTGTAAATCGACTCCAACCTGGGAATATCTACAAAAAAACGAGGATCAAGCATCCCGAACTCATCAATCAACCAATCTCTAGGAACGATAACTGCAGAACCCAACATTGACCGTTGCATACGCCGAGAATACTCCGACAAAGGACGTAATTGATTTCCTTCCTGGTGGAATGAGTCAGAATCAGAGACTCGCTTATCTCGAAACACATATCTGGCTGATCCCCAAGGATATTCTCCAGCCAGATACGGATAGCCTGCCACCAACGCATTTCGATCAATATAGGCAATCGTATTCATCAGACTTTCCTTTTCTTCCACATGAATTATATTTGTGGGTAAGTGGTGTAAGTAATCTGACAACCCATACTTTTTTCTTATCCACCTTCCCGTCAAAGACTTATACTTATTAATAAAATCCTTACAGGCAGGCATAGTTCCCTCCAAAAGGAAATGGACATGATTATCCATTAAAATAAATGAAACAACACAGATTCCTGCTGAATATGCACAAATACCTACACGGTTCATGCCCAAAATGAAATCCTGATCATCTTGAAACATCCACGGGAGCTTTGTTCCATCTGTACACACATGAAAAAAATCACTAGAATAAACTCCTCTCATATCCATCAACACATTTATAATTAAGAAAAAATACTTCCTGGTACCAAACCTAAGATACAGGTACTTCCCCAGGCCCAACAAATTTGGCAAATACCAACGGTCTCTGCAAACCATATCGTAAAAATCTGCCGCAGCTCCATTCTAATGACACGGGCTGCAAACCTACGGACACACTTGCAAAGTCCTCCCCCTACCCAAACCTTCGTGAACGCCTGTGCGATGCTGGGAACATTTCGGGGGCAATCGACGTTCACAAAGGTCTCCGCACAAAACCCTTCGTGAACACTCACTCCCACACAACACCTCTCCACCACATCCTTGCGTTCATGAAGGGTTTACTTAGAAGTGCAGCAACCGAGAAAGCGCCAAACCATAACCGTCCCCGAGCGGTCATCCCCGAGATTACCGGTCAAGCCGGCAATGACGTGCGCTACGTCATGACCGGCACCGACCGGTCATCTCCGAGCATAAAAAAAGAGAGGCAGCGACGCCTCTCTTTCCGTATCAAGATTGTGAAGAATTATTTCTTGAAATATCTGTTGTACAAGCCTTCGAAACCTTTACCGTGACGAGCTTCGTCTTTGCACATTTCGTGAACGGTATCGTGGATTGCATCCAAGTTTTGTTGTTTCGCCAAGGTAGCGATGCGTTTTTTATCTTCGCAAGCACCTGCTTCTGCTTCCATGCGTTTTTTGAGGTTGGTTTTGGTATCCCAAACAACATCACCGATCAATTCTGCAAATTTAGCTGCGTGTTCTGCTTCTTCCCAAGCGTAACGTTTGAACGCTTCTGCGATTTCAGGATATCCTTCACGATCTGCCTGACGGCTCATCGCCAAGTACATACCAACTTCAGTACATTCACCCATAAAGTGAGCTTGCAAACCTTCCCAGATTACCGGATCACATCCTTTTGCTACTCCGATCACGTGCTCATCTACAAATTGCAAAGCACCTTCGGTTTCTACCAATTCTTTGAATTTTTCTTGGGGTTGTTTACATTGGGGGCAAGTTGCAGGCGCTTCAGGGCCTTCGTGTACATAACCACAAATTGTGCAAATCCATTTCTTTTCCATAATGATATTTTTTAAGTGTGTTGTGTTTTTATTAAGTTGATACAAAATTATAGTAAAAAATTACAACTTCCAAATAAATTTTAATTTTTATTTGTTTTGAATGATTATAATCTAAAGATTTTCATTCCTTCCGTGTTAAAACAACGAGGCGATGTTGGATGTAAAGAGCTTAACCCCAACAGCCAAAAGAATGATACCAAAGAACTTACGCAAAATAAAGATTCCCTCCTTGCCCAACAGCTTCTCAACCCATTCAATTTTCCACAAAACTACAAAAACAACAGCCATGTTCAGGGCAATCGCAATAAGGATGTTGATCAGGGCATATTCCGCACGAAGAGACAAAAGGGTCGTCAAGGCACCGGCTCCAGCAATGAGGGGAAAGACCAACGGGACCACCGTCACCGAAGAACCCGGGCCCTCATTCTTGAAAATCTCAATTCCGAGCACCATCTCGGCTGCCAGAATCAGGATGATCAGTGCACCGGCCACCGCAAAGGACGAAATGTCCACCCCGAACAACGAGAGGATAGCATCTCCCAAAAAGAGGAACAGGACAAAGACTACTGTTGAAATCAAGGCAATCTTGCCACTCTCGATGCGATTGCCTTTTACCTTCATATCGATGATCAAGGGGATGGATCCCGTAATATCAATCACCGCAAACAGTACCATAAAGACACTGAATATTTCTTTCAAATTTATAGCTACATTCATATATAATTGTTTTTTATTCCCTACAAATATAAAAAAAATCTGTTTTTTTCTTGTTATTAATTTTTTTTTGTAACTTGCACTCAGTTAGTTAGCAACTATTTATAAAAATCAGTTTTATGAAAGAGATTCTTGATCAAATTAAAGTGGAAATTGACAACTTCGTTGTGAACGCAGATGCTCAATTGGGAAAAGGAAACAAAGCTGCCGGTACCCGCGCACGCAAAGCTGCTTTGAACCTCAGCAAATTGATGAAAGATTTTAGAAAAGCCTCTGTAGAAGCTAGCAAATAGTTTCCTGTCAGTAACTAAAACCCGAATCAAAAGAGTATAAAGGGAGACCGTTGTGTCTCCTTTTTTTATGCCCTGCACCGAACCAGCGCAAAGGACTACTCAAACACAGCAGCAGGGACCACAATCCCCATGCGCTCATTGTTGTTCCAAAACCAATAGAATTCCCCCTGAATCTTGGCACAAAGCATCGGGACTGATTGGTTCCGGCGCAACTCACCGACTACATACTCACAGACAACATTGACCACCGTGCCCTCGCTCCTCGGATAATCCAAGAAGACAAATTGGGCATAGCGCTGCTGAACATCGTCCTGCAGACGATACATCCGCCGTTTGGGGGACAGAGCCTGCTGGAACTCAGCCTCAGAAAAAACAAGAATCTGGATACCGCGCAAGTAAAAACCTTCAGAAGTCTCCGTCAAAAAGGATTGCTTCTGGATCGAATTGGCAAGATACGGATCCTCCTGTTCCTCACAACAGGAGAAACAGCATCCCAGTACAATGCCATAACACAGCATCCGAATCAACAAAAAGAGCTTATTCACGGAAAGCCCCCTCCTTCGGGCGGACATTCAAGGTCTTGTACAAATATTCCTTGGCCCCATCACTCTCGTACGTCAACTCAGCACGGATTCGGTAAGACCCCGGTTCGGTCAACTGCATCCGGGGTTCAGACATCAAGTGATCATTGACCAGCCACCGAATTCGGGAGACCGGCTCTGCCAGGTTGATGACTTGCAGGTTCAGGACATCGCCAACGACGTACAGACGGTCCATCCCTCCAATGGCGGGGAAAGGAGCAGTCACCCTGGCCGTTCGTGCATCGAACTCATAGGTATCGCCCAGGTATTTCTGGGTACGGGGCGTCAGTCGAATCAAATAGGTCTCATCGGATTTCAAACCGGAAATGCGATGACGGTTTTGTGAGACGGTCACATTTTGAAAATAAGAATCCGCGACAGTCCGCCATTCCACAACCCAATCGACTTCCGCAGACATGTCTGTGAACCATTCCAACTCCAATTCCTGCTGATAGACCGTTACCGTATGGCGGGTCACGCGAGGCAAAGCATAGCCCATATCACGAATAACGCGAAAAGTCACATAATCATAGCCCAACGACAACCGGATGGAATCAATGCCCAGGCCACAACCTTCCCCACTCCAAGACACCAGTGCTGGCCGGCTCTGGGTGGTCAGCGAAAATACATGACCACCGCCGGGGAAGAAAAATTGCCGCAAATCCGTAGCCCAGTCTTTTGCCTCCACCAAATCCGCACAAGGATGCGAGGCACTACCGTTCACCCGGTTGATTTCCCAGCGTTTGGATGCCCGGATACCATCGGCCACCTGGTCAGACCTATCAATGTGGTACACCAACATCCCATTTCCCCCAATGTAGGCATCCCAACCGATGTTGTGGCGGACTTCGAACAAATAATACTCACCGGGCTGGTTCGTTTCCAACTTGACGATGCGACGTTCGGCGGTCAATTCGGGCAACGTAACCGTCTCTCCTTCGGAAAGGGTGATGTAATCCACCATGCCCAAAATATCCAGGTCCACGGCACAGAGATTCGGCGGTGTCAGGCCCTTGTTGTTGTAGGCCCCGTGGTACATCAATGCCATAGGCCCCCACAAAGAACTATAACTACCTCCTATCGAACCGTCAGTGTCATACAAATCTACCAGTCCCAGCAAATGGGCAAACTCATGACAGAAGGTACCAATGCCCGCATACTCCAGACCATAACCTCCTCGCAACTCCGAGGTACAAGCATAAGGACCAATGCGGACACCGTTCAACACCAAGCCCCGATCGGCCAACGTATGAGCGTGGGGCCAAACCGAATCTTCCGGTCCTCCTTCGGCCTCGTTGTGCCCAGCATAATAAACAAACAAATAATCCAATACCCCATCACCATCCAGATCGTACCGAGAGAAATCAACCCCACTGCGTGCAGCCATTCGGCACGCCTCATCGACCATCGTAGAGGGATTGGCGTCCTGACCCACGGCATCGTTCTTACCATAATAAGCACGGGACCGAGGAAGCTGGATGGGATGCAGAACTTCAAATTGAAGGTCCAGGTCATCGCCCAGGTTGTCCAAAAAATAATTCTTGGCAGAAGGATGCTGATCCAAACCCCGGGAAGCATTCAAAAGGTTGTCAAAATAGACTTGGGGATCCTCCATGGAGAACGACACATCCTGAAAATACACCGGCAAAACCAAAACATGCACCTGCTGCAAATCCGCAAGCCGTCGCCGTGATGGAGCCGAAAAACGAGAAGCGTTTTCAAACGTACCATCCCAGCGGGAGACCGCCTGCTGACGGAGGAACTGCAAGGTAGCACCCTCTTCCCACTCCGGAGACAGGACACCTCTTCCGGTCCACGATCCCACTCGCTGTTGGGTAGGTCGGATGCCGTCGGCCTGCAAATCGGCCACATAATAAAATCCGTCTTCTCCCTGACAAACGGGAAGTCCACCCAAGGTAGTACAATAATGAAACCGTTCGTCCCCGTGCATTTGCAAGGAAACAAACGACCCATCCGGCTGCAAACGCTTCACCACCGAAGGAACTGCGTTAACACCGAAAAGTTGCGTCGAGAGGCAAAGCCATAAGAAAAGGAGCAAACAACGACGCATCATCCGAACATTACATGAAGAATTTGTCGACCTTACCGACTGCCGAAGGATGGGCAAAGACGACCACCTGGTCGTACGGCCGGATGACACTGTCTCCAACCGCGATAAAACTTTCATTGCCTCGAATGACCCCACCGATGATCGCATCTTGCGGAAAGTTCAAATCCCTCAATTTTCCGGTAGTAATGAGGCTGTTGGGATTCACAATGAACTCGAGTACTTCTGCATCCGTACCGTTGAGTACCTTGATGGAGCGTACTTTGTTGGACAAGGTATATCGGAAAATCCGGCCCGCCGTAATGAGCTTTTTATTGATAACCGCATTAATCCCCATGCCTTCCGCCAACTTGATGTATTCGAAGTTTTCCACTTCGGCAATCACCTTGGATACGCCCATACGTTTCGCCACCATACACGAAAGGATATTCGTTTCAGAACTGCTGGTCACGGCCACGAAGGCATCGCAATCCCGCACATTTTCTTCAATGAGGATGTCCGAATTGCGACCGTCCCCGTTGATAACGAGGGTCCTGCTCAGGGTTTCAGAAAGGGCCTCACAACGTTCGGGACGTTGTTCTATGATCTTAATTTGATCCACGGTCCGCTCCAGTTTTCGGGCAACCAACTCACCGATGCGGCCTCCACCCAAGATCATCAGGCTGCGTACAGACAACGAGGGTTTCCCAGAATAGCTCACGGCTTCTGCCACCCCTGCTTTCTTGGCAATGAGGTACACCATGTCCCCCAATTTGAAACGGGTATCCGGACGCGGGATGATGGTTTCCCCGTCGCGAGCAATGGCAACCGAGCGGTACAACAACTGCTTGTCGCTGATAAAATCCATCGGAGCCTTACCAATCAGCGGAGCCCCGTCTTCCAGACGGAACACTACCAATTGCAATTTTCCATGCGAATAATCCATGAACTCAGAGGTAGCCGACTCCCGCAACAGGTTCACAATTTCGTTCGCAGCAATCTTCTCGGGATAAAACAAGGAGTCAATGCCCATCTCAATGAACAAGAGCTTGTTTTCGTTGGTCTGATACTCTTCGGTATTGATGCGGGCAGTCACCCGTTTGGCTCCCATTTTCTTGGCCAGGAGCGCACTCACCAAGTTCACATCTTGCTCCGCAGCAGGGCTTACCGCAACAAAAAGATCAGCCTGATCGGCTCCAGCCTGCACCAAAGTCTCAATGGAGGTCGGTTTTCCCAAAATGGTCACCACGTCAGCGATTTCTGCAACGTGGTTCAAACGATCCTCGTTGGCATCAATCACCACGATATCGTGGTATTCTTGACTCAACATCTTGGCCAAGTGGGTACCCACCTCTCCGGCTCCGGCTACAATGATTTTCATAAGCTGATCTTACCTTACTATTATAAGCTCATCATCCGTTCAATGGGAATGAGAGCACGTTGGCGAATGTCTTCCGGGACCTTCACTTCACCGCATTCGGTTTCCAACGTCTCGAGCAGACGTTCCAAGGTCACCTTCTTCATTTCCTTACAAATGGTATTCGGGGCAATGGGAATGAACTCTTTCTCCGGCGAACGTTTCTTAAGTTCGTGCAAAGTTCCCTCTTCGGTAGCAATGACAAAACGCTTTTTCGGAACCCGAATGGAGTGGTCCAAAATACCGGCGGTCGAATAGAAGAAGGCACGCGGATTGGCCAGGATGGCAGGATCCTTGGCACAGATCGATTCCGGGTGGATCAAAACATCCGCATCCGGATATTCGTCCAATTTGCGTTGCACCATTTCAGAAGTGATCTCGTCGTGCACACAGCAACATCCGTCCCACAATTCCATGTTGCGACCCGTCTCATGGTTAATCCAGGCACCGAGGTTCCGATCGGGACCAAAAAGAATGTCGCAGTCCTTCGGCAACGAACGCACTACGTTCAAGGCATTCGAAGAAGTACAGCAATAGTCGGTCCATGCCTTCACTTCGGCAGTGGTATTCACATAACTCACCACCAGCCCGTTCGGATGTGCCTCTTTCCAACGGCGCAGGCCTTCTCCGGTCGCACTGTCGGCCAACGAACAACCGGCCTCCGGAGCCGGAGACAACACTTTCTTATGCGGAGCAATGATGGAAGCGGTCTCTGCCATGAAATGCACACCACAGAACACGATGATGTCCGCATCGGTCGTAGCGGCTTGTTTGGACAAACCCAACGAGTCACCCAAGTAATCTGCCAGATCTTGAATTTCCGGCAAGGTATAGTAATGTGCCAGGATGACCGCGTTTTTCTCTTTCTTCAGGGCCTGAATCCGGGCCACCATCTCGGATTGAGTCATTATTGCAAAATTTTAATGTTCATACTGATATCCATCGCCTTCACCGAATGGGTCAATGCACCCACGCTGATGTAGTCCACACCTACTTCAGCTACCGAACGAAGACGTTCCAAGGACATGTTACCAGAAGCCTCGGTCTTCGCACGTCCATCGATGATGCGAACCGCCTCAGCCATTGCAGCATTGTCCATGTTGTCCAACATGATGATGTCTGCACCACCTTCCAAGGCCTGACGAACTTCATCCAAGTTGGTGGTTTCCACCTCCAGACGGATGCTCAAAGGTTGGTTCCGTTTCACCGCAGCAATGGCATTGGGGATCCCTCCTGCAATTTTGATGTGGTTATCTTTCAACATCACCATATCGTACAGCCCCATACGGTGGTTCATTCCACCCCCGTGTTTCACGGCCATTTTGTCCAACACGCGCATACCGGGAACGGTCTTACGGGTATCCAACAAACGGGTACGGGTACCTTCCAACGCATCCACATAACGTGCCGTTTCGGTTGCGATACCGGACATACGTTGCAAAATATTCAACGACAGACGTTCTCCACACAACAAACAACGGTAGCTAGCCTCCATGCGCAAGATGATATCACCAGCTTCCACGCGGGCGCCATCTTCCACAAGCGGTTCCCAAACAATGTCTTTCTCAAAGCGTTCATACACTGCACGAATCACGCTCAAGCCAGAAATTACGCCAGGAGCTTTGGCCTTCATTTCGGCAACGGCACGGGTATAAACAGGAATGATTGCATTGGTACTGATGTCCCCGGTGGAGATATCTTCTTCAATCCCCAGGTCGATCAAACGGTCGATCAAGTCTTGATAATTTGTCATCTTTGTATTGATTTTCAGATTTTTAATTCTTCTTTACTGGAATTTCCTGTACCGGTTTACCCTGCTGTTGAATCAGGTGAACACGGAAACTGGCCTCCTCTTTCGGGAAGTCCTTGCGGTAATGACAGCCCCGGCTTTCCCGACGGCACAAGGCTCCCGTCAAAATCAAGCGGGCCGTATCACACAGGTTACGACTCATTTCATCGTACACATCCCGCGACGAAACGGTTTCTGCCTGGCAACGTGCCTGTACGGCCTCCAATTCGGTCAAGGCTGTCTGAAGCCCTTCTTCGGTCCGGATCAGTCCAGCATGGTCTGACAACAAAGTGGCTACCTCGTTGCGAACCGCCTGATAAGAACCCGCCTTTTGGGCGTCAGCCGACAACGTCAACGCGTAATCTGCCACCGGCTGTTCCCGGAAACCCGGTCGTCCCGGCAAGGTATAATCAATGGCCCGTTTACCAAAGACCAGGCACTCAATCAAAGAGTTGGATGCCAATCGGTTGGCCCCCATGATACCGGTCGAAGCCAATTCTCCGCACACATACAAATGCGGAATGTTCGTCTGGCCGTACTCTCCGGTCCGGATACCACCCACGGTGTAGTGGGCTGCCGGAGCAATCGGAATCCGATCCGTCATTTCGATGCCCAGTTCCTTGCATTTGGCATCAATGGTAGGGAAGCGGGAACGGATCTTTTGCGGATCCAAATGTTGCAGGGACAGGTACACATAGCCGGTTCCTTCTTGACGGATTTGCTGATCAATGTGTTGGGCAACCACATCCCGGGGAGCCAGTTCTGCCAACTCGTGGGCTCCAACCATGAAGCGCTCGCCGTGCATGTTCACCAGGTACGCCCCTTCTCCACGGACCGCCTCGCTCACCAGGAAACTGTCGCCCTTCGGATGCACGATGGCCGTGGGATGGAATTGGATGAACTCCATGTCCTCGATCTCGCAACCGGCACGCCAAGCAATGGCGACACCGTCTCCGGTCGTGCTTTGCGGGTTGGTCGTACGTTTATAGATAGCGGCTGAACCGCCACAAGCCAAAATTGTATGAGAAGCCGTAAACACATCCTCCTCGTCCCGATCGAAATTCCAGCAACGAACGCCGTCGCATCGACCGTCCGTCACCAACAAATCAACCAAGGTACCATTCGGAAAAACTTCGATGTTGGGATGTTCGCGGACCTGATTCAAGACAAACTGGGTCACCAGCCGCCCTGTCGCATCCCCGCCGGCATGCAAAATCCGACGTCGGTGATGGCCCCCTTCGAGTCCCAAAGCCAATTCCCCGCTCTCCGAAACATCAAATTGCATCCCGGCGCGAATGATGTCCTGAATGCGCTCCGGACCTTCATTGACCAAAATGCGGACAGCCGGCGCATCGCAGAGTCCGCGGCCGGCAATGATTGTATCTTCAAAATGGTATTGGGGAATGTCGTCTTTATCCGTAACGGCTGCAATGCCGCCCTGAGCGAAATACGAATTGCTCTCGGTCAGTGTGGATTTGGTCAATAAGCCAACTTTCCCGTGCTGTGCAGCACAGTAGGCGGAATAGAGCCCTGCTAAACCGCTGCCTACGACCAGATAATCGAAATGCCTTCTCATTCTGATACAGAAATTTCACAAATGTAGTAATTTTATTCATAAATCCACTCAGAAATCGATTTTACACCCACCAATCCATAATACGAGGCTACGACGTCGCCACAAATCCAGATTCGACGACCGTACAATTCCGGATGATCCACCAGGTTCAAAGCCTCCCGAACCGCCCCGGACTTCAGTTCGACCGAAGCACATTCCTCACGATTGCGGACCGTCGGAGCCGCTGCCAATGCCAGGTTCGTCATCTTTTCAAACGGAGGATCGAAGCAAACCGAAGAAGAAGTCAAATCTCCACCGACCACATAACCAACCACCCAAACATCCTGTTTCCCAGTATGATCCGACAATTCCAGAACAGTCAACGCCGACTCCCGACTGCTCCCGTCGTGCAAATCCCCCAGGTTCAGATCCTCGTTGATCCAGACCTTAGACGTATCCACGACAATGGAAAATCCGGCCTCCACATCCTCCACCGGTTCGGTCGAAGAAAGCGTCAAGGTCAACACCTGGCCTTCGTACAAGAAACGGCTGCCCAAAGACTGCTGCTGTTGTCCATCCGTCAACAACATTTCCAACCGGCCCGGCGCAAAATAAGCCGTGCGTTGCTCCCGCAAGCCATAGTCCAGACTGCCGCACTCTGCTGTCAGCAGCACCTTCCACCCAGCGTACACCGTAGAAAAAGGCTCGGTAAAACGGAATCGCAGGCCCGCATTGAGGGTATGCGCCCAAAACGTCACCCCGACGGTCTGCCCCGCTGTCACCACCACCAGTTGTTTGTCCCCGTACTGCGGAGCATCAAAGGCTGGCTCAACAAAGGGAATCGAAACAACCGACACCTCATACGTTCCTGGATCCAGGAACCACTCCGTCGGCCGATCGGCGTAACGCCCCTGGTAGAGCGGTTCATCCAAAGCCTCAACCGAAGCCAATGTCAGTATAAAATCATTGGTATCCAACCCGGAGGCTGCTGTTGGCCCGACCGACACACCGTCCGAGCCCGGCAGGCTTTCCACGGACGCTCGATCCACACCCAACGTCAAACAGCCACGGTGCTCCCAATCGGATCCTTGTCTTCCACAAGAAACCCACAAAACACTGCCCAGCAATCCAACCCACCGAAGGAGAATCCTGTACTTTCTTTGTCTTTTCATCATGTCCACAAATTAATGATTGTTTACCCGGGGCAGGCCATTCCAAAATTAGAACTACGGCATGCGACTTGCTAACCAACTCGTCAAATTCTTCTTTTTTTGTATTTTTCTGACACAATTCGCTATTTTTGAAAAATTTTAGATTTGAACGAGATGATGAAAAGACTTTTGATTGCAGTAGCTATTTTACTTTCTGCCAGTTATTTATGCTTTGGGCAAGTAGACAGCAATACGGCCACTTTCAACTTCAACCATCGCCAATACGAAGGGGATGTGGACCTCAACGTCAGCCTTTATCCGTGTGAACTGGCTTTCTCAACCCTCCACGGGATCCGTTTCAGCAACACCGAGGATGCCGGCCAACCGTCCTTCTTCATCGGAATCAACGCCGGTTACCAACCGTGGGAACAAGATTTCTTCGTATACTATGCGTTGCACCCCCGTTTTTACTTGCCGAGTTTCAGCAACCGGGAATATTACCTAGGTTTGGAGATTGGTGCAAACACCGGGATTGCCAAATTAAAATCCGGCAACATGTTCTATGACCACAAATTCTACTTTGCGGCACAAGCCGGGATTGCCTATTTCTTGACCGAAAAATTGGCGCTGGATGTTGCCCTCAAATTGCAAATGGTAGAACGGTTGTACACCAAAGGCGGTATCCAATGCCCCGTCTCAGTTCTGAGCGTCGGTCTGCGATTCTAACCCCAGACGGTCCAGTATCCCAAAAAGACGAACGAGCCTGGCTCCTTTTGAAGGGGTCAGGCTCGTTACTTAACCTAAACTTAAACTATGAAAAACGGTTATTTTTCTTACAATTTCTGTGCCAAGCACTAATTTAATTTCCTCAATTTCGCATATTTCAACAAGAGCGTCTTGACTCCCACCGACTCGAACTGCACCATTGCTTTGATGTTCGGTTCCTGGCCTTCCAACGAAAGGATGGTACCGTAACCAAAGCGATCGTGCTCCACACGTTCGCCCACGATGAAACGTTCACCCGAAGCTGCCGGACCGGGTTGCGATGTCGCAGCAAGCGGTCGTACGGAGGGTGAAGCCGTGGCAGGACGACTGCCAACCGGGGTCAAGCGACGAGGGCCCGGACTCGGTGTTGCAGGACGACCAAACGACGAACCGGTCGGCCGACCAAAAGAACGGTCCATACCGCCCAGTGCCGGTCCCGCTTCCTTTGCCAAGGGTTTGTCCAAGAAGTGAGGGGGGATTTCTTTCAAGAAACGGCTGGGTGTCGAAGTTGTGTGCTCTCCCCAACGGAAACGTTCGCGGGCATAGGACAGTCCCAAACCGGTCATGGCCCGGGTCATACCCACATAAAACAATCGACGTTCCTCTTCGATATCCATCTCGGTACTCAAGGTATTGGTTGACGGGAACAAACTTTCCTCCATCCCCACCAGGTACACATACGGGAACTCCAGGCCTTTGGACGAGTGGACCGTCATCAACTTGATCCGGTTTTCATCCTCTTCCGATTCCCCGACATCCAAATCCGAAATCAACGACACATTGGACAGGTAGGCATTCATGGACAAGTCTTCCGGTGACAATTCCCGGTCCTCTTCCAGGGCACTCTCCTGCGCATCGCTGATGAACAAGGAAACGCTGTTCAGCAACTCCTCTGCATTTTCCACACGGGACTGCCCTTCAATGGATTTATCCTCTTTCAAATAAAGCACATAGGCTGTGCGATTGGCAATGGTCAAAGCCAGTTCGTACGCATTTTTGCCCACCGAAGCCTCGTACAATTCGCGGATCATGGCCGAGAAATCCCGTAACTTCAGGATTGCCCCTCCTTTCAAACCAAAGACTTCCAACTGCTCGTTCGACAAGTCCAAAGCTCCCATCAACGAAGTCTGGTTTTGAACAGCCGCCTGGGTCAGCCGCTCCATCGTCGTATCGCCAATGCCTCGGGCCGGGACGTTCACAATCCGACGAAAGGCCTCGTCATCCTGACGGTTCATCACCAGCTTGAAGTAGGCCAGCATCTCCTTGATTTCCTTGCGTTCGTAGAAGGAGTGACCTGCATAGACTTTGTACGGCAGGTTGGCCCGGCGCAAACTTTCTTCGATGACCCGGGATTGGGCATTGGTCCGGTACAAAATGGCAAAATCACTGTAGGCCGACTTTTCAAGCAGGATGCGACGCTTGATGGAAGAGGCAACCAACGCCCCTTCTTCCTGCTCGGTGAACGAAGCAATGAGTTCGAGTTTCTCTCCGGCATTTCCTTCCGAAAAGCAGACTTTTTGAATGCGGTTGCTGTTGTGTTCGATGACAGCGTTCGCTGCATCCACAATGGTCTGGGTAGAACGGTAGTTCTGTTCCAGTTTGAAGGTCCGTACCGTCGGAAAATCCTTCTGGAACGTGAGGATGTTCTCCACCCGCGCCCCACGGAAGGCATAGATACTTTGCGAATCATCGCCCACCACCGTCACGTTGCGGTGAACAGCAGACAACTTCTTGACAATCAAGTATTGGGCATAGTTCGTATCTTGGTACTCATCCACCAGAATAAAACGAAACTGGTCCGCCAACGCCGCGCACACATCGGGATGGTCGCGCAGCAGGATGTTCATGTACAACAGGATGTCATCAAAATCCATAGCTCCGGCCGTTTTGCACTTGCGGGCATACAGGCCATAAATCTCGCCCAAACGGGGTTTCCGGTTGCTGCGGTCTTCCTCCATCAACTGCGCACTATTTTGGTAGGCGCTGGCCGTAATGAGGTTGTTCTTGGCCCTGGAAATACGGCCGGCCACATCCTTCGGTTTGTAGAGTTTATCGTCCAGATTCAACTCCTTCACACAGGTCTTGATCATGTTACGGGAGTCCGTCGTATCGTAGATGGTAAAGTTTTGCGGGAAGCCGATCCGGTCCGCATATTCCCGCAAAATTCGGAGGAAAATGGAGTGGAAAGTTCCCATCCAAATCCGGACCCCACTGCGACGTCCGACAAGCTCCGAAATCCGCTCCTTCATTTCCCGTGCCGCCTTGTTGGTAAAGGTCAGCGCCAATATGCTTTGCGGAGCATATCCTTGCTCCAGCAAATAAGCTATCTTATAAGTAATTACACGTGTTTTACCCGAACCCGCCCCAGCAACAATCAGGGAGGGTCCTTCGTTGTACAATACCGCCTCTTTTTGAACCCGGTTCAGACCGGTTAAATCCAATTTATTTTCATTTTCCATTGCCCTGCAAATCTACGGATTATTTTCTTATCTTTGCACCCGTTTAAATCATCACTCAAAATGACAGATTATATTAGATTAAAGAAAGGGCTGGATCTCCCGATTGCGGGATCCCCGGACCCGGTAATTAAAAAGGATGTAATCTCCGATGTCATAGCCATTAAGCCTACCGACTTCAAAGGTCTTGTTCCGAGACTCCTCGTTAAAGAGGGGGATGCTGTTCTGGTCGGATCACCGATTTTCTGCAGCAAGGTGGATCCTCGGATTCAATTTACCTCACCCGTCAGCGGTACGGTGGCTGAAGTGGTCAGAGGAGAAAAGCGCAAATTGCTCGAAATCCGAATTACCAACGACAAACAACAAACTGCAGTTCGATTCGAAGCACCTGCAGCAGAAAAAGCAACCCGTGAACAAGTTCGCGACCTGTTGCTTCAAAGCGGTCTTTGGGCTTGCCTGAAACAACGTCCGTACGGCATCCTGGCAAAACCGGAAGACGAACCGAAAGCCATCTTTGTTTCCGGTTTCAACTCCGCTCCCTTGGCAGCAGATTTGGACTTTGTAGCCAAAGAGGAACTGCAAGCCATCCAAGCGGGTATCAATGCTTTGAACAAACTCACCACTGGCGGCGTACACTTGGGACTCCACCAATCAAACCACGCCAGCACCCCGTTGCACAAATTGGACAACGTGAAGATCCACGTATTCTCAGGTCCCCACCCGAGTGGTAACGTCGGTATCCAAATCCACCACGTCGCTCCCATCCAAAAAGGAGAAGTGGTTTGGACCGTTGGTCTGCACCAATTGATCTTCATCGGCCGCCTGTTCTTGAACGGAGCTTGCGACTTCTCGCAATTGGTGGCCGTGACCGGTCCCCGTGCAAACAAACCCGCTTACGTAAAAGCCGTTGTTGGTATGCCCATGCAAGCCATCGCTGACCAAGCCACCGCGGATGCAGAAGGTCTCCAAGCCGGCTGCCCCGTACGCTTCATCAGTGGCAACGTCTTGACGGGTACCAACGTAGGAGCAAACGGATTCTTGAGCTTCTTTGACAACCAAGTAACCTTGATTACCGAAGGAAACTACTACGAAATGTTCGGTTGGGCAAAACCCTTCCGCTGCAAGAAATTCAGTTTCTCCCGCTCTTATTTCTCTTGGCTCACTCCCAAAAAACAATACGCAATGGACTCCAACCTCAACGGTGGCGAACGTGCGTTTGTATTGAGCGGCTACTACGAAAAAGTGCTTCCGATGCACATCTACCCCGTTTACTTGTTGAAAGCCATCTTGGCGGGCAACATTGACAAAATGGAGATGTTCGGTATCTACGAAGTAATCGAAGAAGATTTGGCCTTGTGCGAATACATTTGTCCCTCCAAGATCGAGGTCCAAGACATTGTGTCCAAAGGTATTGATATGATGATTAAAGAAATGGCTTAAGACTATGGGACTTAGACAACTCACAGATAAGATCAAACCGACTTTCAGCAAAGGCGGAAAACTCGGTTTCCTGCATTCTACTTTTGATGCATTCGAGTCGTTTCTCTTTGTACCGAACACCGTGACCCACAAAGGTTCTCACGTTCGGGACTGTAACGACCTCAAACGAGTGATGATTATGGTGGTAATCGCATTGGTTCCCGCCTTCTTGTTTGGTATTTACAACATCGGTTACCAACACAACCTCGCTTTCGGTGGCGAAATGAGTTTTGGTGCGATGGTATGGTACGGATTCCTGAAAATCCTTCCCCTTTACCTGGTGTCCTACATCGTCGGTTTGGGCATTGAGTTCATCTCTGCACAAATCCAAGGCCACGAAGTGAACGAAGGTTATTTGGTATCCGGTATGTTGATTCCGTTGATCGTTCCGGTAGACGTTCCGCTTTGGATGTTGGCAATTGCTGTGGCTTTTGCAGTCATCATCGGCAAAGAAGTGTTCGGTGGTACCGGTATGAACATCTGGAACCCCGCTTTGTTGGCACGTGCCTTCCTGTTCTTCTCCTACCCCAGCAAAATGTCCGGTGACTATGTTTGGGTAGCTGGTTTGAGCAACGGTGGTGCTGTGGACGGATTCTCAGGTGCAACCCCGATGGTACACGCCCAAGCCAATGGTTTGGAAGGTTTGAACCAAGCAGGTACCAGCTTGTGCGACTTGGTATGTGGTCTCATCCCGGGCGCCGTGGGTGAAACTTCTGTCATCGCCATCTTGATTGGTGCCATCATTTTGATCTGGACCGGTGTTGCCAGCTGGAAGATCATGTTGTCATCCGTAATCGGTGCATTGGCCGTTGGTTTCTTGTGCAACGCCTTGGCAACCGACGCAACTCCTTACCTCCAAATGCCGGCTTACTATCACCTCTTGTTGGGTGGTTTTGCCTTCGGTACGGTCTTCATGGCAACCGACCCCGTAACCTCTGCACAAACCGAAACCGGTAAATGGATCTATGGTTTCCTGATCGGAGCCTTGACCGTTGTGGTTCGTTTGTTCAACCCGGGTTACATGGAAGGTATGATGTTGGCGATTCTGTTGATGAACACCTTCGCTCCGCTGATCGACCACTATGTCATCTCCTCATCGTTGAAGAGACGTGCTAAAAAAGTTAAAATCGCTTAATTTTCAGAGTTATGAATACAAATAGCAATACCTATACTGTGATTTACTCGACCGTACTGGTCGTATTGGTTGCTGCGGTTTTGGCTTTTACAGCATTGGTGCTGAAAGACAAACAAGACGAGAACGTCAAAGTTGAAACCATCAGCAAGATCCTGACTGCTGCCGGCCTCTACAACGCAGAAGAAGCGGCTGCCCAAGGAAATGCCTACACCATCAAAACTTACGAAGACAACATTCAAGCTGCCATTGTCATCAATGCAAAAGGTGAACAAATCGACCAAATGAACACCCAAGGAAGCAGCATTGAATTCAAAGTAAACTTGGCAGAACAAAACAACTTGCTCAAACAAGGTTTGAACGACCAAGTGAAATTGCCGGTGTACATCTTCAACGCAAACGGTCGTACCCTCCACGTTGTACCTTGCTACGGTGCCGGTCTGTGGGGACCGATCTGGGGTTACATCGCTTTGGAAGAAGACATGAACACCATTGCAAGTGCCGTGTTTGACCACAAAGGCGAAACTCCGGGTTTGGGTGCTGAAATTGCTTCACCCAAATTCTACGACCAATTCGTTCAAAAACAAATTTTCAAAGGTGACGAGTTCGTTTCTATCGCTGTTGTGAAAGGCGGCGCTGCAGAAGGCGATCTCAACGGTGTGGACGCTATCAGCGGTGGTACCATCACTTCCCAAGCATTGGAAAAAACCATCGCAACCTGGTTGAACTGCTACCGTCCCTATTTTGAAACTGTAAAGCATGTGGAGGAGAACTAACATGAAAGGGGAAACCAATTACAAAGAATTATTGTTGAAACCCATCTTCAAAGGCAACCCGATTTCGGTGTTGGTCTTGGGTATCTGCTCTGCATTGGCGGTTACTGTCCAATTGAAAGGAGCTTTGGTAATGGCTTTGTCCGTTATCGTTGTTACCGGTCTTTCTAGCTTTGTTGTTTCGTTGATCCGAAACAGCATTCCGAACCGGATTCGTATCATCGTACAACTTGTTGTCGTGGCGATGATGGTTATTCTGGTGGATCAGATTCTGAAGGCTTATGCTTACAGCATCAGCAAAACCTTGTCGGTATACATCGGTCTGATCATCACCAACTGTATCGTAATGGGCCGTATCGAAGCCTTCGCTTTGGGCAACAAACCCCTTCCTTCGTTGTTGGACGGTTTGGCAAACGGTGCCGGTTACGGTGCGATTTTGGTCATCGTTGCTTTCTTCCGTGAATTGTTCGGATCCGGCACATTGCTCGGCATCCGCATCATCCCGGAAAGCTTCTACGAAATGGGTTACATGAACAACGGTTTGATGATCTTGCCTCCGATGGCGCTGATCCTCTTGGGTTGCATCATCTGGGTACAACGCAGCATCCAAACCGACTTGCAAGAAAAAGAATAACAGTAAACTCAAATCAATATGGATTACATTAGCTTATTCGTCAAGTCAATTTTTGTTGACAACATGATATTCGCCTATTTCTTGGGTATGTGCTCCTACTTGGCGGTATCTAAAAATGTGAAAACAGCTACCGGTTTGGGTGTTGCTGTCATCTTTGTTCTCTTGGTCACCTTGCCGATCAACTACCTGTTGAACAAATTCATTCTTCAACCGGGTGCATTGGCATGGTTGAATCCTGAATATGCAAGCGTAGATTTGAGCTTCTTGAGCTACATCCTCTTCATTGCCGTGATTGCGGGCATCGTCCAAATCGTGGAAATGGTGGTGGAAAAATTTGCGCCGGCACTCTACTCTTCCCTCGGTATCTTCTTGCCCTTGATTGCGGTAAACTGTGCCATCTTGGGAGGTTCTCTCTTTATGCAAGAACGCGGTTATGCCAACATCGGCGAAGCCACCGTATTTGCCCTTGGCTCGGGTATCGGCTGGTTCCTGGCGATCGTTGCCTTGGCTGCAATTCGTGAAAAAATGGCTTACTCACACGTTCCGAAAGCACTCCGTGGTCTCGGTATTACCTTCATTACCGTAGGTTTGATGGGTATCGCCTTCATGACGTTTATGGGTATTCAATTATAAGATTAGGAGGAAAAGATTATGAACATGATACCTACTATTGCGTCTGCAATCATTGCCACAGTGGCTTTGACCTTGATTTTGGTAGCTTTGTTGCTCTTCATCAAAACCAAACTCACTCCTTCTGGCAAAGTTAAAATCAACATCAACGAAGGCTCCAAAGAAATTGAAGTAACTCCTGGTGGCAATTTGTTGAACACCTTGGCCGAACAAAAAATCTTCCTGCCCTCCGCTTGCGGTGGTAAAGGTAGCTGCGGCCAATGCAAATGCCGCGTATTGGAAGGCGGTGGAACCATTCTTCCGACCGAAGTCGGCTTCTTCACCCGCAAACAAATCCAAAACCACTGGCGTTTGGGTTGCCAAGTGAAAGTGAAAGAAGATTTGAAAATCGAAGTTCCTGAATCCGCATTGAGCGTGAAGAAATGGGAATGCGAAGTGGTTTCCAACAACAACGTTGCAACCTTCATCAAAGAGTTTGTGGTAAAACTCCCCGAAGGAGAACACCTCAACTTCCGTTCGGGTGGATACATCCAAGTGGATGTACCGGCCATGACCGTGGATTACAGAAACATCGACGTGGACGAACAATACCGCGAAGACTGGGAAAAGATGGGTGTATTCGACTTGAAGATGGTCAACCCGACTCCGACCTTGCGTGCCTACAGTATGGCTTGCTACCCGGCTGAAGGAGACATCATCAAATTGAATGTCCGCATCGCAACCCCGCCGATCGACCGCGAAACCCGCAAATTCTTGCCCATCAACCCGGGTATTTGCTCATCGTACATCTACTCACTCAAACCGGGTGACAAGGTGATGATTTCAGGTCCTTATGGCGAATTCTTCCTGCCCGACAACTTGCCGGCAGAACAAGAATTGATCTTCATCGGGGGTGGTGCCGGTATGGCTCCTATGCGCAGCCACATCATGCACTTGTTCCACACCGAAAAGACCAACCGCAAAGTCAACTTCTTCTACGGTGCCCGCAGCTTGAAAGAAGCCTTCTATTTGGAAGACTACGCTGCCATCGAAAAAGAATTCCCGAACTTCAAGTTCCACTTGGCTTTGGACCGTCCGGATCCCGAAGCTGATGCAGCTGGCGTAGCTTACACCGCTGGTTTCGTTCACAACGTATTGTTCGAAACCTACTTGAAGAACCACGAGGCTCCCGAAGATGCTTTGTACCTGATGTGCGGTCCTCCGATGATGTCCGACTCCGTTGTCAAACTGTTGGACAGCCTGGGCGTTCCCCCGGAAAACATCCTCTTCGACAACTTTGGAGGTTAATCCTCAACCGGTTGAACAGATAAAGCACGACAATTTTGATATGAACCCCGAAAGTTAGACAAAAAACTTTCGGGGTTTTGTTATGTCTAAAAAGAGAAAGAAACATGGCTATGCAGAACGATTGAAGTATATGCATATGCTTGAGAATAGTTTTAGCCGAGGGTATTATGAATCAAAGATTTTTGACACAATAGATGGGACAGTTGAATATGACGAATACTCAGCAAACGCATCACAACTAAGCCTTTTAGAAAATCAATACTCTTTCTGGTTCAGAATACTAACTTATTAAAAAATTATCCAACAATATTTGCTACATTCGGCCGTAATTTTAAATCTCCAAACCATGAAAAAGCTCATTCTTTTGTGCATCATTGCGATGATTGCCTTTGAACCCTCTTTACACGCCCAAAGCCACACCCGAGATTTTGGGAAAACAATGGTATATACTGGTGGTGGTATTGCTATTGTCAGTGCAGGTGTATTTGGCATCGGAATGATGCTCAACACAAACCGGACAACAGACGATGCTACCAAAGGCATCAATGTCATCCCGGGGTTTGGCCTGGCAGGAATCGCAGCAGGAGGTGCTATTGCTCTTCTGGGCACTCCGTTTTGGATTGCTGGAGAAAGCTATCAAAACGGCTTCAGCATTCAACACGAAGAGGGATTTGAGCTTCGAATGGACCTATCCGGCAGCATTGCTCCTCCGGTTGGTGCTGACATTGTAGCTGGCTACAACCTCAATGAACGTTGGTTCTTCGGTGGCGGTGCAGGTATTCGTTTCGCAAATGGCACATCTATTCCGATCTATGCAGATGTAAGGTACTCTTTTTCAGAAAGCAGAATATCTCCCTACATCGGAATGAGCATTGGAGGTGCATATGCTCCAAAAAATGGAGAACTGATCCCCTATTACAACCTCAATCTGGGATCACGCATCCGTCATCAATCCAATGATGGCGGCGATTGGTGGATTGCCGCAATAATGGAAATGACCCACCTTCTCCCGTATAACTTTGGGATAAAAGTCGGCTACTCCTTCTAGAATCTCCGAATCCTCAAATGTGCAGGATAGAGGTTGTTGTGTAACAATAAAAAAGTTGTATTCCAAGGTTTTACCAAGGAATACAACTTTTTTTATTGTTGGTAATTATATATTACATTACAGTAAATCAAAAAAGGACTTTTTCGTTCAATCCATAAATGTTTGAGAAACTTTGTGTCCTATACTTAGATGCCGCAACGGTATCATTTGTGACGCATAAATTGCGATTTATGAAGGGCAAAATTATAGTGCAAGATTCTTGTAGTTTACAATCTCAATGTCTCCGGCATTGTTCTCGAAGTCTCCTGTATATACTACGGCTTTCCTTCGGATTGGAGTCTTTATCCATCCTGACAGTTTCTTCAGGGTGTTTTCAAAATCCTTGTTGTATGTCATAGATGACTTTACCTCAAGGGCGGTGATTTCGCCTTCCTCCTTGATGAGTACGTCCACCTCATTCATGTTGGAGTCGCGGTAGAAGAACACGCCTCCCTCCTTGCCGGCATTCATTCTGTGTTTGACAGCTTCCATCACTACGAAGTTCTCGAATATGTTGCCGCGCATCTTATCCCTTGAAAGCTGTTTAGGACTTTCGATGTCGAGCAGGTAGCACGCGAGGCCCGGGTCGCAGAAATACAGTTTGGGACTCTTTATCAATCTCTTTGAAATGTTCTCGTAGTATGGTGGCAGCAGGTATACTACATAAGAAGCAGTCAGTACTGACATCCATGAGGCGATGGTCTTGCTGTCAACGCCTACTTCGTTAGCCAGTTCCGAGGCGTTGAATACGGAGCCGACTCGTGTCGCACACAGTTTCATGAACTTGAGAAACTGCATGATGTCCTTTATCTTGAGCAGGTCTCTGACATCCTTTTCCAGATAGGTCTTTACGTATGACGGATAGAGCAGTTTTGCGATATTCTTTTCGGCACAGATTGCCGGGAAGAGACCGTCATAGAGGAAGTCGTCAAGTGATTTGCTTGATGATTCAGTTCGGGTCTCATTAAGCGACATCGGCATCAGTTCGAATACGCCGGCCCTTCCTGCCAATGACTCGGACAGGTCTTTCATCAGCTCGAAGTTGGAGCTGCCTGACAGAAGGAACTTCCTGTCGGGGTTGTTGTCCACTATTCCCTGTATGTATTCGAAGAGTTCTGGTGCCTTTTGAGCCTCGTCGATGAACATCATCTCCTGTGTCTGATTCAGAAATGCAATAGGATCGTTAAGAGCAAACTCCCTGACGTTCACATCCTTCAATGAGTACTTTACGGCCTGAGGGAACATCTTTTTCAGTATGGTACTCTTTCCTGACTGTCGTGGCCCTGTAATGCAGATGACTGAAAAATATTGAGATGCTTCAATCAACAGATCCTGAATGTCTCGTGCTATGTAATCTTTATTCATTTTATGCAAATTTGGAATAACACTCCAAAAATACATAAAATTTATGAATGGCAAAATAATATCGGGATAAGCTACCATTTCTGCATTCTTGGCAAACCAAGATTCCACACACTCACGCTAGGACTCGGTTATCGTTTCTAGAGGAATCATCATTCTAAAATCTCCGAATCCTCAAGTGAGCAGGATAGAGGTTGTTGTGTGACAGTAAAAAAGTTGTATTCCAAGGTTTTACCAAGGAATACAACTTTTTTATTTTTTATCTCATTTTTTTGCGTATTTATTTGTTTTTTTTATTTTTGCAAAAGGTTTAACGAATTAATATCTATTTATTATTATGAAAGCTCTATTTTCTTTATTG
Organism: Bacteroidales bacterium; assembly: GCA_017647795.1. GTDB lineage: Bacteria > Bacteroidota > Bacteroidia > Bacteroidales > UBA932 > JAGCJX01. The sequence goes on from JAGCJX010000025.1 coordinate 100,579, forward strand.
TTTTCGATGCTACTAGTCGCATCATGCAGTACACATGAAAACCTGCAAGAATTACGATTGTTGGATTCCAATACCAAGGAGAGAGTCTCTCAAATTGGTATATCCCAAAACTCCACTAAAATCTCACCTGAGGAAGCCGCTATAGTTGCATACATGGAGCGCTTTGGTGCAATACAAACAAAAAGTGAGATCAGAACCGCCGTATCTAGTACATCTCCTATTCTTGGGGAAGATGGTGACACCTTGATGTATGTTATTCAATATGCGGACCAACAAGGCTACATGGTCGTATCAGCAACTAAAAATTACCACCCCATCCTAGTCGATGTTGAACATGGAGAATACAATCCCAACCAAATCTCACAAAGCGGGGCCTCGTTGTATTACGATGCATACAAAAACGCAATAGCATCTAGCCAGGAACAACCCGAAGATCAATTGGCTCAAATCAGAATGCAATGGTCGCCTTATGAGGAACACATCGAACCCATCAGACCGAAAACAAAATCCTCCAACGATGACCTGATTTCCCTCCTCGAGGCGAGTATTGAAGAATGGGAAGCCGAGGGCTACAATTATTACTTCCTATGGCAATGTCCAAATTATCTGCCCGAAGACATCTACAATCGATTTGTATCGATTGCCGAAGGCATGAGCAACGAGAATTATGACATCTACGAAAATTGTGTGATATTGGAACGTCGTGTTGACTCGCAAACAAATATCGGCCCTCTTCTTGAGACTGCATGGAACCAACATAGATTCATTTACAGCGGAGACACAGTTTATGTCGGCTGCGTAAGCGTTGCACTTGGGCAAATATTAGCATACCACAGAAACCCTATTTCTCTCAACTGGGATTCTATTTTACAAGGAGAGGCTCACAGACAGGCATTTCTTGAAGATTTAGCGTATAGCTTAGAATCCTCATTTGGAGAAACCGGCACTGGAGCTTCTTTAGAAGAAGTAAAAGACTACCTATCATACAACGATTACTCATATACACAAATCAATCACAACAACAACCTAGTAATTGGATCATTAAGTAATCAACGTCCTGTATATATGGAAGGCTTTAGAGAAAGAGCCCGTTCTGGGCATGCATGGGTCTGCGACGGATACAGAAGTTCTTCCAGCAATTTCACATATATACTAAAAATACTTTCTCCTGCGGAGCCTCTTTGCTTTGAAACTGCAGATAGCTATAGCACATCAACTGCTAGCAGTCAAGGTCTACATATGAATTGGGGATGGGGTGGTACTGATAATGGATATTACCATGATTCCGACATCGACTATTCAAGAGATAGAAAGGAACTGATTAATATTCATCCTTAATTAACAGCATATATACAATTAATTGTTCTCAAAAATGTAGATAGTCACAGTAATTAAAACCGATTTATTATAGAACATGTTATGAAAAGAATCATACTCTTCGTCCTACTATTAACAGCATTCTCGCTTTCCGGTTATGCCCAGATCAGCATCAGAGCAGGATACAAAGCATCCATCATCGACATCACTCAAACAACAATGGGAGAAGACTCCCACACGAGTGGATCAGGCATATCATTGGATGCACTATACAATATCCCTATTTCAACAAAATATTCCCTTAATCTTGAAACGGGTCTTGGATTTCACTACCTATTCTTTAACGATAGCATGTATTACAAGTCCGATTTGAGCAATGTATATCTTCCGGTACGTGTATCCCATGACATTCCATTAAACCAATCTATTACACTAGCTCCATTCGCAGGTTTATATGCTCGTTACTTCTTACATTACAACTCATACAAATACAGCACAGAGCAAGGATCATCCCCAACTGTCGTTAATGTTTTTAAAACTATCGAAGAAGGCGAAGTTATCAACAGGGGATTAGTAGGAGGACAATTAGGATTGTTAATTAAAGGGGGTGATCATTTTATCCTTGAATTAGGGTACGGATTCGATTTTACAAAATTCACAAAATCCTGGGTCGGGTATAGTCGAATCCACACTTTTTCAATAAGTTTGGGCTACAAATTCTAAAACCTCCGAATCCTCAAATGCGCAGGATAGAGGTTGTTGTGTGACAGTAAAAAAGTTGTATTCCAAGGTTTTACCAAGGAATACAACTTTTTTTATTTTCCGACTTGTAGTTTAGTTCGCAAAATACACCGTCTTTAACCAGTAGGCATAAATAGGATCTTGAAACGAAATTTCCCCTGCCTTGTTGTCTAAAACGTCGTTCTTGATCAGCGCAGCCTTTGAGCGTGCGATTGAGGTGGTAGACGATATTTTGTAGCGGTGCATTACTTTGGTAGAACTGATAGCCTTTTCGCCAGCGATGAGGGCCTTCAGGTAATTCAACTGCTGAACTGTTAAGGTCTCTGTGATAGTCACAAACAGCAAACTCAACTGCTCAACCAATGCCGAATGAGCCTCACGTACAATTTCGACCGTACACACATCCCTTGTACGCAACCACGATTGCTGAGCGAGTTGTTGCGCATAGTAAGGATGATTATCAACGAGCTGCACAATCAGGTTAGCAGCATCCTCACTGATTGATTTTCCTGTATCTGCGAACCGGGTGTTAAAGAACGCCACAAGATATGGTGTACTGATTTTATTAAGGAACATGAGATCACCAAACTTGTAAAAGGGCTTGGAGGAATTGGTAAAGACTTCCATCATCATATGACGTTTGCTTCCATAAAGGCAGTAAGCAACTCGCTGATGCTGCTGCCAATGCGAGCGCAACCTCTTCTGAAAATAATCCGGATCCGAAAACTCCGCTATGTTCTGGAACTCATCAATACAAATGACGATTTTAAGCTGCTTTTTCTTTGCAATTTTCTCAGCAAGGTCCAGGATCTCATCCGGGTTCTGCTTAACAGTTTCCCAATCAAAATCGATTGACACTTCGTTGGAGGGATCGCTGCCAATCGAAATCTTGGGCACTAAATGCGAAAAGAAAGCCTTTGCACTCTCGACTGCCTCCTCCCATTTGGACGATGTCGCAGCAATTACCTTCTGAGCGAGCAACGAATAGAAATGCTCCTCATCGCGAACATTAAACAAGTCGATATGACAAATACGCAAGTTACTATCCTGCTCCATCGCCAACTTTGTAGCCTTGCATACTAACGAACTCTTCCCCCATCGACGAGGAGAGATAATAATTGTATTTATCTGCGATGTGAAATTTTGAACCAAATTGGCAGTTTCCTGCTCACGATCGGTAAAATTTTTCTCTGTCGCAATCTTACCAAAGATAAAGGGAGTCTCCATAATCCAAACTTTAGTATCCAACTGCAAATATAGTACAAATTATGTAATTACATATATTGTAGTATCAATTATCGTACATATGATTCCTATAGAATAAGTCTGTCTAGATATAAATCTTCATCTTCTCTACAATACCGTTTTTAAATCAAGAAAGATTCCAAAATTTCTAGGAACTTAACAGAAATGACCTACAGTTTAGCAACATTTTCATCCCTGTAAACATCGCTTATAAATTCGATGTCAAACCAACTCTTTCTATATCCCCCTACGCAGGAATTTATGGAAGGTATGTTGTTCAATATGAAACGACAAGAAGAATGCAACAACAAGCTCCTGTAACAACGGATCTACTAAAGCATAATCCCGATAAATTCAACAGAGCACTGGTTGGAAGCCAACTTGGACTAATGCTAGACATACATAAACACTTCCAAATTGACATCAGTTATGGCTTTGACTTTTACAAGTTCTACAAAGGCATCAATTATATATCGGCACTTCAATCCCTATCTATTGGGATCGGTTATACCTTCTAGAATTTCCGTATTCTCAAGTGAGCAGGGTAGAGATTGTTGCTGCGATTGCCCAGATTCTTTGCAAAGCCTAAGGGGAATCCATGGTAGGTCATCACAGCATAACCCTTGGGATGGGTGGACAAATCAGGGCTACCGCCCCGAAGGTAAGTCAGGGCATCCTCCAAAGAAAGTGCTATGCAAGGACAAGTAGTGACATCAAAACCCATAGACAACGCATAATCGTGCTCGGGGACCCAATCCTTGCCTTTCCAACGGCCCAGGGCCGTACCGGAGCGCAAAACACGCAATCGACCTTCCAGATAGGTAATGGCATCGTCCCAGGTTTGCGGAATCGCCTTGACCAGCCCCTCCTTATTGCGGAGCACCACGGGCATTGCCGCCCACCCGTAAGGCAATTTTTCTTTAACCAACGGCCACCGTTTTTCTGATTTACGCAGACGAATGGGGGCCGTTGCTTCTTCTCCGTCCTTGCGTAAAATAGCCAGGAAGAAACCTTCACCACGTTGTTCTCCGGGATAGTAGTGCTCCGACAGCAGGCAATTGGCACCCAGTTGGGAGGCAATGAATGCAACATTCTCCTCGTTCTCCAGGGCATTGAATGTACAGGTAGAATAAACCAACATTCCTCCAGGACGGAGGCTGGGCCACACATCCTCCAGAATGCGACGTTGTCGGGCCGCGCAGAAAGCTGGACTGTCTGCCGTCCATTCCTCCCGAGCTGCGTGGTCCTTGCGGAACATCCCCTCTCCGGAACAAGGAGCATCCACCAAGACAACATCAAAAAAATCCTCCAGGTCCTTAAAATCTGCCGGATCGTTGCAAGCAACCACGGCCCGCGGATCTCCCCATGTCACAAGGTTGTCTGCCAACGTAGTCGCTCGGGAAGCAATGACCTCGTTGGCCACCCAAAGAAAGTCAGTAATTTTTCCTTCTCGCTCCAGGCGCTGCATCAGCGAGATGCCGTGCGTAGATTTTCCGCCAGGAGAGGCGCACAGGTCCAAAAGACGCGGCTGCCCCGTGGGCTGCCAGTATTCCAATAACTTTTCGATTGCCATCGACGAAGCTTCCTGCACATAATAGGCACCCGCATGAAACAAAGGATCGGTGGTAAAGCTTGGTTTGTCAGAAAGGTACACCCCATCCCGACACCAGGTTACAGGACCGTCAGCAGGCAAACCATTTTCTTGGGCCCAACGTACGGGTTGCATCGTCTCTCCTGAGGCCTCCGCACTGTATTTTGCGAGTTTCGCAGGATTCAAACGCAACGATACGACAGGAGGCTGATCCAACGCAGCTACCAAAGCTGCAGCACGATCAACCCCCATCGATTTTTCTAGCAATCGAACAAAGTCTGTATTCATATTAGCTGTATTGCGGCATGTTTTCCGGCATCTTACCGGAAGCGGCTTGCTCAATTCCGTCGGTCAGTTTATCCACCATTTCCTTGAGTTTACCCCCAATCATCATCTTGATCATCATGTTCATCTCAGCACGCATCTCGATGTGAAAGAGGGTCTGATCCAAACCGACAGGTTCGAAGTGAAAGGTTACCGTAAAGGGAAACGGAGATTGTCCTTCCTCTTTGAAACGGATTTGAGAATAGGGCAAACGGTCATCCACACGCACGCCCATCTTGATTCCTTGCACCTCAGCGACCAACGTATCGTACGTCACCTCCACCTTGCCTTGCATCTCTGCCGGCAAGTTGGTAGCGAAGTTCCGCAGGTCCGTGAAGGCATTGAACAAAAGATAAGGAGATTGCTTCAGCAATACCTCCTTACCTTTAACTTCTGTAACAGCCATGCTTGTTTATCTTCCCCATTTGTCAGGAGCATAACGCCATTGGCGCAACAGCTCCAATTCAGATTCTTTGATGTAATTGCAAGCCACAGCTTCTTCGATCAAAGTATCGTAATTGGTCAAAGTGTGCAATTCTACGTTGGCATCTTCAAACGATTTGCGAGCGTGATCGAAATTATAGGAGAAGATGGCCACCATACCGGTCACTTGAACACCTTGTTTGCTCAAAGCATCCACAGCAGACAAACTGCTCTTGCCGGTTGAAATCAAATCTTCCACCACGACTACGCGGGAACCTTCTGCCACTACGCCTTCCACTTGCGCACCCATACCGTGATCCTTCGGTTTCGGACGAACGTACACGAAGGGTTTTTGCATCTTGTCTGCAACCAGCGTACCCAACGCAATCGCACCGGTAGCAACACCGGCAACGGTTTCAGCAGAACCGAAGTTTTCTTGCACCGATTGGGTCAAAAATTCTGCGATTTTTGTTCTCATCTCAGGGTAAGAGAGAATGCGACGGTTGTCACAGTAAATCGGCGATTTCCATCCAGAAGCCCAAGTGAAGGGGTTTTCCGGGTTCAATTTCACGGCTCCAATTTCGAGCAAGTATCTTGCAACGATCTTTTCTACTTCCATCATAGAGTTTTTATTTAAATTTGTACAAAGTTACGAAACTGTTTTGATTTAGAAAATAACCTGCCATCCATTTTATTATGGTACAAATCTTTTATCAGCAACAAAGCCTGATCCTCTGCCATCCGACGGAACTTGAACACATTGGTCCCGATGACGTTTGTCGCTTCGGTCAGGACCTGCAGGACCTCGGCCCCCTTCCCGCCTTTTTCGAAGCACACCCGAAGATCCAGCGATTGTACATTCCCACAGAAGACCCGATCAAAACCCTTGCCGCAATAACAGCCTTGCACAAAGAAGTCCATGCGGCAGGAGGACTGGTCCAAAATCCAACCGGAGCTTATTTGATGATCTACCGGAACGGTTGTTGGGACTTGCCCAAAGGCAAACACGAAGCCGGCGAAAGCATCGAAGAAACCGCCGTACGGGAAGTTGAAGAAGAATGCGGCCTGACACAGGTTCAACGCAAGGAAAAAATTTGCACCACCTACCACACCTACGAAATGTTTGGAGAAACCTGTCTGAAAGCCACACATTGGTATGCCATGGACTATACCGGCCAAGAAGAACCTCAGCCTCAGACCGAGGAAGGCATCACCCACATCGAGTGGGTACACGAAGCTGCATTGGCAGAACGACTAACGAACACCTACCCGTCCATTCGGGAAGTCTTTGTACAAGCGGGACTGGTGCAGTAACTCCTTACCGCAGGTCCACCACCTCCATTTCTTCCAGCTGGGCAGGAGCCGGAGAGAAATAGGTCGCAGCAACTTCGGCACGCTCACGCAAACCCAAGATTTGGATCTGGTAAGACTCGCGTTCCCGGACGCAATTCAAGTAGCGCAGACGATCGGCTTGAGGGCCCAAAGCCACCTCAACCACCCAAGGCTCCTCTCCCTGCACAGAATAGGAGGTCAACAGCACCACCTGCACTCGTTCCCCCTGGTAAGTCCGGACCACAGGCTCGGACACCGCAAATAGATCCAAGGCTTCTTCCTGCAAAATTGCCAAAGGGTTTTCCAAGAAATTATCGTAACTATCAACCCGTTCACTGACCGTAATTTCACCCGCAGTCGGATCCAACAACCACACAGCTGCCGAATCGGCATAAAAAGTAAAATAATCTCCCTCCAGTCGGTAGCACTCCCCTTGCAGGGTGAGGGTCGCCTCGTCGTTAAAGAACTCGATCTTATTGTCCCGCTGCGCCAGGATGTGCAACTCGATTTCCCAGGCCTTTCCCCCGAGAAGACGGTTCCGCAATCCAGCCAGAAGTTCTGTCCCCGATTGGGCGGACAAAGGCTGTAGCGAAGCCAGGACCAAAGTCCATAAACAAAGTACCCGTAGTTTCATCCGCTTATCCATTGAGACCTGACAAAATCGTTTCCAAAGCATCCAGGTTGCTCACCCGCACCTGACGGGGCTTGCTTCCCTCCGAAGGACCGACAATGCCCAATTCTTCCAATTGATCCATGATCCGGGCACAACGGGGATAACCCCAACTCATTTTGCGTTGCAACAAAGAGGCAGAACCCTGCTGTTCGCGAACAATCAGGCGGGCAGCTTCCTTGATTTGCGGATCATAACCTTGTGCATCTCCCTCGGTCTTCATCGGCAAACTGCCACCCCCATCTTCGGGCACATACTCCGGCAAAAGGAAGGGTCCTCCAAAACCAGGCTGACGACTGATGAACTGGGTCAAACGTTCCACCTCCGGTGTATCGATGAAGGCACATTGTACACGGGTCAGATCACTACCGGTGTAGAACAACATATCGCCTCGACCAATGAGCTGGTTGGCTCCAGTTTGGTCCAAAATGGTCTTGGAATCCACCCCAGAAATCACGCGGAATGCAATCCGCGCCGGGAAGTTGGCTTTGATGGTACCGGTGATGATGTTGGTGGTCGGACGTTGGGTCGCAATCACCAGGTGAATACCAATCGCCCGAGCCAACTGTGCCAGACGGGCAATAGGTTCCTCGATCTCACGGCCTGCCGTCATCAACAAGTCCGCGAACTCATCAATGATGACCACAATGTAAGGCATGTATTCGTGTCCCTTGTACGGATTCAAACGACGGGACAGGAATTTTTCGTTGTACTCCCGAACGTTGCGTACGCTGGCCGCCTTCAACAAATCATAGCGGTGGTCCATCAATTTACACAACGAGCGCAGGGTATATATCACTTTCTGGGTATCAGTAATGATGGCCTCATCAGCATCCGGCAATTTAGCCAGGTAATGTTTTTCCAAGGGCTCGTACAACGACAATTCCACCTTCTTCGGATCCACCAGCACAAACTTCATTTCCGAAGGATGCTTGCGGTACAACAAGGATGCAATGATGGCATTCAAACCGACAGACTTACCTTGACCGGTAGCCCCTGCCACCAGCAAGTGCGGCATCTTCGCCAAGTCAAACGAAAGGGCTTCGTTGGAAATGGTCCGTCCCAACACCACCGGCAATTCGTACTTGGCACTTTGGAAACGAGGATCCTCCAACACCGAGCGCATGGATACGATGCTCGGCTTTTCGTTGGCTACCTCGATTCCGATTGCGTTGGTACCCACCAGGGTTACAACACGCACTCCGCGCGCAGCCAAAGACAGAGCAATGTCTTCCTCCAATCGCTTGATTTGCGATACCCGAACACCCGGAGCCGGCACAATCTCATACAAGGTCACGGTCGGCCCGATGCGTGCTGAAATTTTCGCAATCTCAATCTTATAGTTTTTCAGCGTTGTTACGATCTTGCGGTTGTTCATCTCCAACTCCATTTTGGACACACGGGAAATCTGATCCCGGTATTCCTCCAACAGATCCGTGGTCGGAGACTGGAAGTTGGACAGACTCAAGCGAGGATCGTAACGCATCCGCCACTGGTCATCGGTCAAGGTCACCGAATAATCATCCCCCGAAATCACATCAATGGGAGGAATTTCCGGAGCCTCCGGTTCTTCCGGTACTGCGGGAGTCAACGGCACCTCCGGTTCCTGCGGTTCTTGGGGTTCCACTGGAGTCTCAGGTTCCTCATCCGGCAAATCGATCACCACAAATTCAGGACCTTCCGAGGCATCATCTCCATCGGTATCCGAAACGTCATCGCCATCCATATCCGAAGCATCCCCTGCTCCTTCCTCATCTTCTCCTGCATCGTCGGTTTCCTCCTCGCCGTTTTCACCAGCATCATCGGTATCCTCTGCCGGATCATCCTCTGTCGGATCATCCTCAATCCAGCCACCGGCCTTAGCATCGGGTTCACCGGCCTCTTCCTTGGGCTGTTCAAACCAAACAATGAGACGATCAATGATGCGCGGGTTCAACAGGAAAATCCAACCCGCCATACAAACCAGAAGAATCAGACCCGTACCCCACTCTCCAAGGGTCGCACAAGCCCAAGCATTCACTGCGTGACCATACGAACCACCGGCACCACTCATCAGCCATTCAGAAGCCGGGAAGAAATGAAAAATAAACGCAAAGGTCAACGACACCAAAATACAGCCGTACAAGGAAACCAGGAACAGACGCAAAATCTTCACCTTCCGAATCCGGAACAATACAGCCGAAACAATGCCCAAGAAAATAGGAATCAGAAAGGCCCCGAAACCGAACAAGTCCGATACCAGGAACTTTCCACAGCGGAAACCCAACTTTCCCCCTTCGTTCTCCGCCAACACCGAAGCATCCATCCATTCCGGATTGGACAGCAGACTTTGATCATCCCCCCAGGTAAAGAGGTATGAGGCCATCGAAATAAAGAGATACAAAGCAAACGCTCCGGTCACGAGGGCGTAACCAAAGCGTGCGTATTTTGTTTTGTACCAAGGGGTCGGCCGATTCGCCGGCTTTGCACGTTTCTTCATCGTCTATTTATTTGGTTTCCAACGTTTCTTGTTGTTCTTTGCTGATTTGTTATTCTGCTGGTTGCCCTTTTTGTTCCGATTGTTCTGGTTGTTCTTCTTGGCAACCGCCTCTCCGGTATTCAACATCAGTGTCGGCTTGTTGAAGGTTTCCTTGTCCGAAATCTGGTTCAGACGCAGGTCTTCAGGAATTTGGATTTTTCCATCCGACATCCGAACGATGTCCCTGAAAATCAACTCATCCGAGACCGTATCCTTGTTCCAGATCAAGTATTGTTGACGCATGTAGTGTGCCAACGAACGCACCTTTGCAGTCTTCTCCTCGCCGTCTTCCTGTGCCGCAATCGCAGTGATCATGTTCTGGATGTTGCGACCGTAGTGCATCTCCTTCAAGGGCTCGTTTTGGAGAGGCAGGGGTTGCGGCTTGCGCTGCAGCACCTCGCGGGTCGGCAAAGGATAGGGAGAGTCGATGTCCAGCTGGAAGTCACTGATGATTTGGACGTGGTCCCATAACTTATGCTTAAAGTCACTCAAATCACGCAGTTGCGGGTTGAGAATACCCATCACGGAAACAACCGCACGAATCTGTTCGTTGCGTTTTTCTTTGTCCGGAATCTGCATCACTTGTTCAATCATCCGCTGCACGTTTCTGCCATACTCCGGCATCAGCAATTTTTTTCGTTGGGTATTGTAGTCCATTGTCAATAAAAATTTGCACAAAGATAACGAAAATAGAGGTACATTTGCGAAAAGATTTGTCGAGATTTATGGGAAAAATTTGGGTAACTGGTGGCAACGGACAATTGGGTTTGCAGCTCCGTGCCATGACCGCCGGGAACAAAGACTGGCTTTTTACCGACTTGCCGGAAATTGACATCTGCGATGCGGCTGCCTGCCGCGCATGGGTAACCGAGCAAAGGATCCGAACCATCGTTCATTGTGCTGCCTATACAGCCGTGGATCGGGCTGAATCTGAGCCAGAAACAGTCTACCGTGTCAACACACAGGCCACCCTCCAACTGGCCCGAATCGCCCTGGAAAACCAGGCCAACCTGGTCTTCATCTCCACCGATTATGTCTTTGAGGGCAACCTGAACAGACCTTGTTTGGAGTCCGATCCCTGTGCCCCGCTATCGGTGTATGGACGCAGCAAACGGGAAGCAGAAACCGGAATCCAGCAAATCGGCGTCCGGGGCATCACCCTCCGCACCTCCTGGCTGTACTCTGCTTATGGCAACAACTTTGTCAAAACGATGTTACGCCTGGCGGATGAACGGCCGGCCCTGCAAGTTGTCAGCGACCAGATTGGTTCTCCCACCCACGCCAAAGACCTGGCTCAGGCCATTATCGACATTCTTCCCCAACTCGACACCAAGCCGTTTTTCGGCGAGATCTTCCACTTCTCCAACGAAGGAACCTGCTCGTGGTACGACTTGGCCAAAGCCACGCTTGAACTGGCCGGCAAGACCTGCCCGGTTCACCCCATCACAACGGCACAATACCCCACCGCCGCAGCGCGCCCGATGCACTCCGTACTGAGCAAAGAAAAAATCAGAAAAACCTTTGGGGTGAAGACCCCTCAATGGCAAGAGAGCCTAGCGGAGCTCCTGCAAACACTCGCGCAATAACGGCGCCCGTTTGTCTTTCTCAGACAACAACGGTTCAATTCCGTCCAAAGCCCAATCAATGGCCAGATCCGGATCGTCCCAACGCACCGACCCTTCGGCAGAAGGATCGTAAAATGCATCGCACTTGTATTGGAAAATGGTTCCCTCTTCCAGGACGAGGAACCCGTGTGCAAACCCCTTGGGAATAAATAAACTACGTTTGTTTTCTCCGGTAAGAATCACCGATACCGAACGGCCGAATGTCGGAGAATCCGGACGCAGATCCACGGCCACATCCTGAACAGCCCCACGCACGACACGCACCAACTTGGCCTGCGCCGATGCTCCCTTCTGAAAATGCAAACCACGCAACACGCCTTTGCCGGAGAACGACTCATTGTCCTGCACAAAGCGCACCCCGGTCAAACCGGTCTGCTGCTCAAAATCGCGTTGCGAAAAACTCTCAAAAAAATAACCCCGAGAATCTCCAAAAACCTTGGGTTCCACAATCAGGACGCCGTCCAATTCTGTCTTGACAATTTGCATATTTTTTCGGCTTAAATTCAAACTTTGCAAAAGTAAGCATATTTCGTTACATTTGTGGGATTGAAAACGCAAATAATACATTGATTGTATGAAGCAACCTTTGTTCCGATTCACCTGCGCCCTCCTGCTGACAGGCCTGGGCATCAGCTCGTGCACCGAAAAGATAGATCCAATTTATGGTACCGACCCCACCCACACCGAGTGGCAGGATCCCCAAATCAACCAAGTCAACCGCTTACCGATGCGGGCAGACTACTTCCCCTTTGAGAACGAAGCCGCCATCGAAGCCGGCTATGAAAATAGCAACAACTTCCTGTCCCTGGACGGAAAATGGAAATTTCATTGGGTAGCAGATGCAGACCAACGACCGATCAACTTCTACGAACCCAACTTGGATGACTCCGATTGGGACCGCTTGGCCGTTCCCGGCCTCTGGGAATTGAACGGCTACGGCGACCCTGTCTACGTCAATGTCGGCTATGCTTGGCGTGAAAAATTCCGCAACGACCCGCCGAATGTTCCCATCGCCGAAAACCACGTCGGCTCTTACCGCCGCGAAATCCGCATTCCGAAAGACTGGAATGGCAAGAACATCTACATCCACTTCGGTTCCGTAACCTCCAACCTCTGGCTCTACATCAACGGCCAGTTTGTAGGATACAGCGAAGACAGCAAAATGGCGGCCGAATTTAACGTCACCCCCTACCTGATCCCGGGACAAAAGAACCTCATTGCCTTCCAAACCTTCCGCTGGTGCGATGGCACTTACCTGGAAGACCAGGACTTCTGGCGGCTGAGCGGTGTGGCCCGTGAGACCTACCTCTATGCCCGCCAACCCGTCCATCTCGGAGACATCCGCGTTGAAGGCACCCTGATCAACGGAACCACCCAAGGTTTGCTCGTCGTTACCACAGAGGTGCCCGAAGGCCATGAACTCCTCGTCCGCCTGGATCATCCTGACGGACACTCCCTGGGCGGATTTACCCTCAAACCGGGTCAAAAATCCGCGAACATGTTTGCCGGACTGGTACAAACCTGGACAGCCGAAACACCGACCCTCTACCGCGCTGTAACCCAACTGATTCGCAAATCCGACAACCAAGTTCTGGAAGCGGCTGCCTTTGATGTAGGCTTCCGCTACCTTGAAATCAAAAACGGCCAATACTTCATCAACGGACAACCCATTTTGTTCAAAGGGGCCAACCGCCACGAAATGGACCCGCACAACGGCTATGTCGTTTCCAAAGAGCGCATGCTCCAGGATATCCAACGGATGAAAGAATTCAACATCAACGCCGTCCGTACCTGCCACTATCCCGACGATCCCTACTTCTACAAACTTTGTGACCAATACGGTTTGTACGTTGTAGCCGAAGCCAACGTCGAGTCCCACGGCATGGGTTATGGCCCTGGCTCGCTGGCACACGACCCGGCTTACACCCAAGCTCACATTGAACGCAACGAACGCAACGTGCTGGCCTTCGCCAACCACCCGAGCATCGTCTTCTGGTCTTTGGGCAACGAAGCCGGCTACGGAGAAAACTTCCGCCTGGCAGCTGAACACGTCCGTGAAATTGACCCGACCCGTCCGATCATGTACGAACGGGACACCGAATTCCAAGTAGCCGAAGTACACTCTCCGATGTACATTACCTACAACGAAGCCCGCGAATATTTGGAAAGCAACCCGACCCGACCGCTCATCCCTTGTGAATACGCCCACGCCATGGGCAACTCCCAAGGCGGTTTCAAAGAATATTGGGACATGATTCGTACCTACGACCAGTTCCAAGGCGGTTTTATTTGGGACTTTGTTGACCAATCCTTCCACTGGACCAACCCTGACGGCATCGATATTTTCGCCTATGCCGGAGACTTCAACGACCACGACAGCAACGGTGACAAGAACTTCTGCGACAACGGACTCTTCAACCCGGACCGCATTCCGAATCCGCACGCGTACGAAGTCCGCTACTACCACCAACCCGTCTGGACCGAACTCCTCGATCCCACCCAAGGCACCCTCTCGGTGTACAACGAATATTTCTTCCGTGACATCAAGAATTACCACCTGCAATGGGAACTGGTCTCCAACGGCAGTGTCCTGGCGCGTGGCGAACAAGCCCTGCAAAACCCAGCTCAAACCACCGATACCCTTTGCCTGGGATACACACTTCCCGAAGTCTCACAAGCAGACCTGTTGTTGAACGTTTCCTACCACCTCATTGAAGCAGAACCCTTGTTGCCCGCCGGCCACCGCGTCGCTTACCAGCAATTTGTTTTGCAAGAAATGCCGGTCGTAACCACCAACCCGGAAGCCACCGCGGCCACCGCATCGGAAGAAGGCTACACCTGGAAACAAGCGGATTTTGAAATCCGCCTCAACGCCAAGACCGGTTTGATCGACCATTACGAATGGCACGGCAAAGCCCTCCTGCACGAAGGTGAAAGCATCCGTCCCAACTTCTGGCGTGGCGCGACAGACAACGACTTCGGGGCAGGCCAACAACTCCGCTTCCGTCACTGGAACAACCCGACCTACCGCGTCGAAGCCCTCCAAGCCAACGAAGACCAGAGCGTCGTTGCCATCCTCGCCTTGGACAGCATCCCGGCCCGCCTGGCCCTGACCTATCGTGTAGACCCTCAAGGTGGCTTGCACATCAACCAAACCCTGGTACCCAACCCGGATGCCGGCAAGGTAGCTCCGATGTACCGCTTCGGAATGCGCATGGCCCTTCCGAAAGCCTTTGACAACGTTTCCTATTACGGACGGGGCCCGTGGGAAAACTACGCAGACCGAAAAGGCAGCGCCAACTTTGGCCACTACCAAAACACCGTTGACGCCCTTTATTATCCCTACATCCGACCCCAAGAAAGCGGCACGATGAGCGACCTGCGTTGGTGGACCGTTGAAAACAAGAAAGCGGGCATCGCACTGACAGTCTCCAGCCCGGAATACTTCAATGCCTCCACCCTGCCTTACAGCATCGAGAAACTCGACGAAGGAGTGGTGCGCAGCAAGGCCCAACGCCACTCTCCGGAACTGGAAGCCGATCCGTTCAACACCCTCTGCTTCGACTACAAGCAAATGGGCTTGGGCGGCATGAACTCCTGGGGCCACTGGCCACTCCCTGAGTACCGCCTGCTCTTCGGCCCTTACAGCTTCGATGTCAACCTCATTCCCAGCAAATTGTAGCCCCACCCTGTAACAAAAACCGAAAAGCTGCATTATCAACCGAAAATTTTACGACTATGAAAAAGATATGGATTCTTCTGATCGGCTGCCTCCTCTGCACCAGCCTGACCGGTCAAAACATCAACGACTTCCGCAAACAACGGGAACAAGAACAAAAACAATTCCGCCAACAGGAAGATAATTTCAAAAAACAACGCGAGGAAGAATACAAACAGTTCAAAGCAGCTTATGAAGCTGAATTTGAACGCTATAAAAAGAATTACCTAGCTTACCTCAACGGCGAAAAAAGCGTCCTGGAGCTGATGGCCTCTGACGACAACCTCAAAATCACTCCCCTCCCGAAGGACCAACGTCCCAAAGCTGTAGTCAGCTCTGTCAAAGACGAGAAAAAAGCCCTTGACAACGAAATCAAGTTCATCACCCGCAGCAAACCCGAAGACCTGCTTGGAGACTTGTCCAAATCCAAGGATCCCCTCCAACAAGTCAAAGACGGTGTGGAGCAATTGAAGAAATGGAACGAAGATATGGAGAAAGACGGCAGCAAATTACAAGTGCTGACACCGGCTACAGAACCCATCAAAGAAGAGCCTAAGAAAGAAACACCCAAGGCGGAACCGAAAAAGGAAACCGTAAAGAAAGAAGAGTCTAAGAAGGAAACTCCCAAGGCGGAACCGAAAAAGGACACCGTAAAGAAAGAAGAGCCTAAGAAGGAAACTCCCAAGGCGGAACCGAAAAAGGACACCGTAAAGAAAGAAGAGCCTAAGAAGGAAACTCCCAAAGCGGAACCCAAGAAGGAAACCGTAAAGAAAGAAGAGCCTAAGAAGGAGACTCCCAAAGCGGAACCGAAGAAGGAAACAACCAGTATTTCCATTCCAGAAGGAAAGCCGACCGCTTATACCCGTTTGTCCTCAAAATTTGGTCCCCGGATTCACCCGATTACCAAAAAACAAAGTACACACAAAGGCGTTGACTTGGCAGCTCCCAAAATGACCCCGATTTACGCAACGGCTGACGGTACCGTTACCTTCTCTGGCACCCAAGGCGGTTATGGCAACTTCATCAAGATCAACCACCAAAACGGTTACAAAACAGCCTACGCCCACATGGAAAAACTCGTAGCCAAGAAGAACGAAAAGGTGAAAAAAGGTGACTTGATCGGTTATGTCGGATCCACCGGTCAAAGTACCGGCAACCACTTGCACTACGAAGTGTACTTCGAAGACAAATTGATCGACCCGGAAAAGACGATGTAATCATTGTTTCCCCAATCTTTGTTGTATCTTTGTACGTTTATTAGACTTGATAGATTATGGCAGTTCAAAAACCTTCCATCCCGAAAGGCACCCGGGATTTCGGTCCGGCAGAAATGGCTGGTAGAAATTACATCTTTGATACGGTTCGTTCCGTGTTCCGCAAATACGGTTATGCACCCATCGAGACTCCTTCCATGGAGAACCTTTCTACCCTGTTGGGCAAGTACGGAGAAGAAGGGGACAAACTCTTGTTCAAGATTTTGAACTCCGGCGACGCTTTTGCCAAAGTAGATTGGGAGAAGGTCCGCACCGAGGAAGGCATCAACAGCAACGCCCTGGCCCTGCAAGTGTGCGAAAAAGGTCTGCGCTACGACTTGACCGTACCCTTTGCCCGCTACGTGGTACAACACCGCAACGAACTCGTATTCCCGTTCAAACGCTACCAGATCCAACCGGTTTGGCGTGCTGACCGCCCTCAAAAGGGCCGCTACCGCGAATTCTACCAATGCGACGTGGACGTTATCGGCAGCCGGTCACAACTCTACGAATTGGAACTCATCCAAATCGTGGACGATGTTTTTGCAGCCTTGGGAGTACGCATTGTCCTGAAAATCAACAACCGCAAAGTACTCTCTGGTTTGGCAGAAGTCTGTGGTCATCCGGACAAGCTCATTGACATCACCGTCGCCATTGACAAGATCGACAAGATCGGACTCGATGCTGTAAAAGCAGAACTGCTGGAGCGCGGTCTTGAACAAAAAGCCATTGATCTCATTGAACCGGTGCTCACCTTGCAAGGCACCAACGAAGAAAAAATCGCAGCCATGCGTCCGATCCTGGCAAACTCCGAAATCGGTATGCGCGGCTTGGATGAGTTGGAAGAACTCTTCGGCTACGTAACCGCAGCCGGCTTCCACCAAGAGATCGAGATCGACCTCTCCTTGGCCCGCGGCCTCAACTACTACACAGGGGCTATTTTCGAAGTCAAAGCCAAAGACTTCCAAATTGGCAGTATCTGTGGTGGTGGACGCTACGACGATCTCACGGGCATCTTCGGTCTGCCCGATACCTCGGGTGTCGGCATCTCGTTTGGAGCCGATCGGATCTACGACGTATTGAGCGGCTTGAACCTCTTCCCCGAAGGTGCTGTCCGCGGAACCAACATCCTCTTCGCAAACATGGACGCCGCCGGTGTCCGCTACGCCCTGCCCATCATGCAGGAACTTCGCCAAGCAGGTCTCGCCGTAGAACTCTACCCCGAAGCCACCAAATTGAAGAAACAATTTGACTACGCGGAAAAGAAAGGCATTCGCTACCTGGTCATCGCCGGCGAAACAGAGGTTCAAAACCAAGTCTTGAATTTCAAAGACTTAAGCACTGGAAAACAAGACGTTATCGAGCGAAACAACTTGGAACAAATCCTCAAAACTGTTGCAGAAAATTAAAAAGTTTCGCAGTTTTAGCAAGAAAATTTGGAGATTATAAAAAAGATACATACTTTTGCAATCCATACCGCGGAGTAGAGCAGTTGGCAGCTCGTCGGGCTCATAACCCGGAGGCCGGAGGTTCGAGTCCTCCCTCCGCTACTAACAAAAGCAGAAATCGAAAGGTTTCTGCTTTTTTGTTTTGGGAGTTTCCTGAATTTCCATAAAAAAACCAACTCCACACAGCCGTGTGAAGTTGGTCATTCTTTACAAGGGCAGAGCCTATTTGTTCAATTGTTGAAAGAAGTCGTTACCCTTGTCGTCTACCAGGATAAATGCCGGGAAGTTTTCCACTTCAATTTTCCAGATAGCTTCCATACCCAATTCCGGGTACTCCAACAACTCAACCTTCTTGATGTTGTCTTGAGCCAGGATCGCTGCAGGACCCCCGATAGAACCCAAGTAGAAACCACCGTGTTTGTGGCAAGCGTCGGTTACTTGTTGGCTACGGTTACCTTTGGCAATCATAATCATGCTACCACCATTTTCTTGGAACAAGTCCACGTAGCTGTCCATACGACCTGCCGTAGTCGGACCGAATGAACCTGAAGGCATTCCTTCCGGAGTCTTCGCCGGACCTGCGTAGTAAATCGGGTGGTCTTTGATGTATTGCGGAAGACCTTCACCACGGTCAATGCGTTCTTTCAGTTTTGCGTGTGCAATGTCACGACCCACAATGATGGTACCGTTGAGCAAGAGGAAGGTGGAAACCGGGTATTGGGAAAGGTCTGCCAAAACTTCCTTCATCGGGCGGTTCAAGTCGATGCGTACACCGGATGAGTGAGCTGCACCGGTACGGAATTGTTCCGGTACCAGGCGGATCGGGTTGCTGTCCAAGGTTTCAATCCAGATACCTTCTTTGTTGATTTTAGCTTTCACGTTGCGGTCTGCGCTGCAAGACACACCCATACCCACGGGGCAAGAAGCACCGTGACGCGGCAAACGGATCACGCGGATGTCGTGTGCCAGGTATTTACCACCGAACTGTGCACCCAAACCAATGTTTTGAGCGGCTTTCAACAGACGTTGTTCCATATCGATATCACGGAAAGCACGTCCCAACTCGTTTCCGGTGGTCGGGATGGTGTCGTAGTATTTGGTAGAAGCCAATTTCACGGTTTTCAGACACATTTCCGCAGAAGTACCACCAATTACGAAAGCAATGTGGTACGGAGGGCAGGCGGCAGTACCCAAAGTTTTCATCTTTTCTACCAAGAATTTTTCCAAGGTATCCGGATTCAACAGAGCTTTGGTTTCTTGGAAGAGGTAGGTTTTGTTAGCCGATCCACCACCTTTGGCCACAAACAAGAATTTGTATTCGTCGCCGTCGGTTGCGTAAATATCCACTTGAGCCGGCAAGTTGTTGCCCGAGTTCTTTTCGTTGTACATATCCAACGGCAAGGTTTGAGAATAACGCAAGTTGTCGGTGGTGTAAGTATCGTACACCCCGTGTTGCAAAGCCTCTTCGTCACCGCCACCGGTCCAAACACGTTGACCTTTTTTCGCAACGATGGTGGCAGTTCCTGTATCTTGGCAGAACGGCAATTTGCCTTTGGATGCCACGTCAGCGTTCAACAACATGGTCAATGCCACGGCTTTGTCGTTTTTGCTGGCTTCGGGGTCGTTCAAAATTTTAGCAACCATTTCGTTGTGTTCCGGACGGAGCATGAATGCCACATCGTGGAAAGCTTGGCGCGCCAAAAGTCTCAAACCTTCCGGTTGCACTTTCAACACTTCTTCTCCGTTAAACATTTCCGTAGAAACATACTCCTTGGTCAGGAGATGATACTGGGTGGTTTCTTTTCCCATTTGGAAAAGTTCTTGATACTTAAAGCTCATTTTGTTACTGTATTTGAGTGTGATATATTTCTGTTACTGCGGGTTGTTGTCTCCCTGCATCAGGAAGACTTTCATGAATTCGTTCAAATCTCCATCGAGGACCGCTTGGGTGTCCGAGGTCTCGTAACCGGTGCGCAGATCCTTGACCATTTTGTACGGATGCAGGACGTAACTCCGGATTTGGGACCCCCATTCGATTTTCTTCTTTTGACCTTCCAATTCCGCCTTCTTCTCCTGACGTTTCTTCAATTCCAGGTCGTAGAGGTGGGATTTCAAAATCCGCAAGGCATTCTGACGGTTGTCCAGTTGCGAACGGGTCTCCGTATTTTCCACCACAATACCGGTCGGGATGTGGCGGACGCGCACGCCAGTTTCTACCTTGTTGACGTTCTGTCCACCGGCCCCGCTGGAACGGTAGGTATCCCATTCCAAATCGGCAGGATTGATCTCAATTTCTATGGTTTCATCCACAAGGGGATAGACAAAGACCGAGGAGAAAGTCGTCTGACGCTTACCCTGTGCATTGAACGGAGAAATCCGTACCAACCGGTGCACCCCGCTTTCCGCCTTCAGGTAACCGAAGCCAAAGTCCCCTTCGAATTCCAAGGTCACGGATTTGATACCGGCCTCTTCCCCATCAATCAAGTCCGAGACGTGCACTTTGTAGCCATTGCGTTCGCCCCAACGGATGTACATCCGCATCAGCATGGCCGACCAGTCGTTGCTCTCGGTTCCTCCTGCTCCGGAGTTGATTTTCAGCAAGGCGCCGAGGTTGTCCCCCTCTTCACCCAACATGTTCCGGAGTTCGAGGGCCTCCAGATCACCGAGGTATTGTGCATATTGCTGATCCAATTCGGCCACGACGGATTCATCCTCTTTGGCAAAATCAGCCAAGACCTCCAGGTCTTCCAGGCCTTGGGCCAGACGGTCGTAGGCAGCCACCCAATAGCGGATGCCCGCAGAAGCTTTCAGATAGGCTTCTGCCTCTTTCGGATTGTCCCAGAAATCGGGTTGCTGGCTATGCGCTTCGCGCTCGCTCAAAACAGATCGCTTTCCAGCGACGTCAAAGACACCTCCCCAGCGTAGCCAGACGCTGATGCAAATCTTTCATTTGCTCGGTAGTAATCATAACTCGGTTATTTTTTATTCTTTTCTTTCCAATAGTGTTGTACTTCTTCCCAGCCGTAGCCCCGTTGCGTCGCATAGGCAACCAGTCGCCGATACAGGTCATCACCGGCTTTTCCTTGCCGTTCCAGAGCCGCCCACTTGGCATCCAACGCGGTCGCCATGCGTTTTTGCGCTTCCGGTTCGTCCACTTCTGCCCAAGCCTCCCGAATCACCTCGGCATCAATGCCTTTCTGACGCAAAGCGAAGGCAATCTTCCGTGCTCCCCAGGCCGACAAACGGGCCTTGTCCCTCGAGAAGGCAACCGCATAACGCAGGTCGCTCTGGTACTTTTCGCGTTGCAACTGTTCCATCACCCAAGCAATGGACTGCGGCGACAGTTCCATCTTTTGCAACTTGGCAACCAAATCGGAGGCGGCCCACTCCCGACGGGCACACAAACCCATCATCCGTACCAACGCCCGCTGACGCAGTGCCAATTGTTCCTCTTCCATCCTAAAACTGATAGCCAAAACTAAAATAATAGCCCAACGTCTGCGTCAAATCCGACCAATGCAAATCAAACATCAACGGTCCGATTGAGAAATGGTAGGCATACTGCAAACCAACGCCCCAATGACCTCGTGCAGCCGACCATTCGGTTAGCTGCGGAGAGTCGTGCAGGAAATTTCCGACCAAAGATACATAATGTTTTTTACCCAATCGCTGACGAAGGTCCATTCTTGCAACAAAGAGGTTGTTTTCGGCCGTTTCTGCATTGGCAATGCCCACAAACGGCAACTGATGATCCACATACCGACCCGGAACCATGCCGCCGATCAAATTCACATACGAAACCGGGATGCGGTCGCCGACCAGGAAACGTCCCGACAATGCCGGTATCCAGGTCATGCCACGCCAAAGCGGCACATACATCCGCCAATCGATCAGGCACGCTGCAAAAGGTTCAAAATCCGATTGTCTCCCCGCAAAAACATAATCCAGTTCCGCCCTGAAACGGGTTCCCCGCGTCGGAAAATAATTTTGGTCCTCGGTGTTGATGTTTGCCATTAGGAAGGCACCCAGAAAATCACCAGGACTTTGTCTCGAACCCTCCTGTCCAGGATCGGCCGTCAACAAGCGGCCAAACCGATAATGGTCGTACTGCAAACCGGCCTCCAGTTCGAGCTTTTTGAAATAGGAATCCGAAAGACTCACGCGGGCCGTATGGTTGTAATACAAAATGTTGGCTTGAACATCTCCGCGGTCAAACATGTTCATATCCACCTTCTTCATCCGATAGGAGAGGTTCATT
Organism: Bacteroidales bacterium; assembly: GCA_017647795.1. Taxonomy (GTDB): domain Bacteria; phylum Bacteroidota; class Bacteroidia; order Bacteroidales; family UBA932; genus JAGCJX01. The sequence goes on from JAGCJX010000025.1 coordinate 123,042, forward strand.
TGAGCAAAACCTCGGGGCAGGTACATGGCCTTCAATTCCGCCCAGGGGTTGTAACTCAGTTCCCCCGTCAAGTCAAACTTGAGTCCCCGCAGACGCCGGGCATTCCAACCCAGGTTGAGCAAAATACCAGCAGTCTCTTCCGAATCAAAACGGAATCCAATGCCCACCCGGTGAGGCGGACTGGGCACGAACGAAAAGACCAGACGGTAAGGTTCTGCCTCGCCCAGCAACTCGTACGTCACGCTGGAAAAACTGTTCGATCCATAAAAAGAACGGAGGGCCTGATCGATGTCTGTCCCACTCACCGACTGCTTGCCCTGCAGACCGGATTTTCGCATCAGCCACTGACTGTCCTTCGGATCCAACCCCGACAATTCAATGGAAGCAATGGCCACCGTGTCCTGATACAGGTCCACTGCCTTCGGATGCACACGGGGCGCAGAAATCTTTCCCACTTGCCGCAGCGAATCCCGCAAGGACAACAAGGCCTCCTGGTGCTGCAATGCTGCCTGGTAGCCCAGGGTCAAAACCGTATCAATCGTCTGGCTATCAAAACTCATCGCCGAAAAATCCAACACATCGGGACGGAGATAAACATCTGTCTTGCGAATATTGTCAGCGACCAGGTCATTGGTTACCACCTCCAACAACTGCGTCAAAATCTGCGGCAACGAACGCATTTCTTCCGCGGTCCTCAACTTACCTCCTACGTCCACACCGATGACGACGTCTGCACCCAACTGCCGGCAAACATCCACCGGATAGTTGTTGCCCATCATCCCGTCCACCAGAATCTGCTCACCCATACGGACCGGAGCAAAGACCCCCGGAATGGCCATGCTGGAACGGACCGCCAAGGGCAGACTTCCTTCCTTCATCACCACCGTCTTTCCGGAAACCAAATCAAACGAAACACAAGCAAAGGGGATCGGCAAATCCTTGGTAAAATCCACAGAGTCCTGATACCCACCGCACAAGGAAGTAAAATAATTGTACACATGCTGACCGGAGATAAATCCCGACGGCAACGAACTCATCAGATCGAAGCTTCCCTTCTCCGACGACAAAGTATCGACCGAACGGATGGCATCAAAAGGCAGGGAGAATTGGTATTGCGAACCGTAGGTCTTATTGCGGGACGACAGGTGGTCCCGGGAGATACGGTCGCTCATAAAGTACGACCAGTCCATGGCCCGGATCAGACTGTCCAATTCCTGGGCACTGTAGCCGAGGGCATACAAACTTCCCACGATGGAACCCATGCTGGTACCGACGACCACATCAACCGGCATTCCGATTTCTTCCAGGTACTTCAACACACCGATGTGAGCCGCACCCTTGGCTCCCCCTCCGGACAAAACCAAGCCAACACGCGGCACCCTCACCGTGTCTTGCGGCACCGGGCTTGCCCACAACATACTGGAAAGGCCCAACCAACACAGCAGGGCCCCAAGTAAAATTTTATACAACGATTTCATGTTCTTACTTTTGACTTTCCTGACGGGTACGTCCTGCCAACATGCCACAAGCAGCCAGGATATCTTCCCCCCGGGAGGCACGCAGCGTGGTCACAATACCACCGTCATTGAGGCGTTTCTGGAACCACAAGATCTGTTCCATCGGAGACGGTGCCAGGTCACTGTCCGGGATCTTGTGAAAACGGATGAGGTTGATGCGGCATTCCAGACCCCGCAACATCCGCAACAACGCATCTGCGTGACGTTTGGTATCGTTTACCCCATCAAACATAATGTATTCAAAGCTAACGCGACGTTGGCCGGTAAAATCATATTGCTTGATCAAGGCCACCACATCTTCAATCGGGAAAGCCTTCTGTACCGGCATCAAGGCGCGACGTTCTTCATCAAACGGGTTGTGCAAGCTGACAGCCAAATGGCAACGGGTCTCTTCCAGGTAGCGCTTCAAGGTTGGAAGAACGCCGATGGTAGACAGGGTAATGCGTTTGGGACTCCATCCGAATCCCCAATCAGCGGTCAGGATCTCAATGGTCCGCATCACCTCCGGATAATTGTCCAACGGCTCACCCATTCCCATGAAAACAGTATTGGTCAAACGGTCCGCCTCCTCAACGCCCAGGTATTGGGAAATGATTTCTGCCGCGGTCAGATTTCCATGAAAGCCTTGGCGACCGGTCATACAAAAACGGCAGGACATCTTGCATCCTTTCTGTGACGACACACACAAGGTGTAACGGTCATCATCGGGAATCATGACAGCCTCCACGCCTCCGAACAAGTACTTTTTCGTACCGTCGGTGGACTCGGTCACAATCGACCAGTCACTGCGTCCGACTTCGTAGCCCTCCTGAGCCAACTTTTCCCGGGCAGCCTTTGACAGGTTCGTCATCTGCGACAAATCGGTGACCTTCTTGCGATAAAGCCAATCGGCCATTTGTTTTCCAGCGAAGGCAGGCATCCCACAAGAACGGGCAACCTCCTGCAACTCGACCAGGTTCTTACCAAGCAATGTTTTTCTCATTCTGCAAAAGTAGGAAAAAGAACAGATATTTTTATCAAAATGTTACTATCTTTGTACCGATGTGGACGTCTGTTTTGCATCAAAATTAAATTACTTAAAACCAATAAATTATGGCTAAAGAACAAGTAGAAGTAAAAAACACAGCCGAAATCAGTCCGGAGAAATTGAAAGCTTTGCAAGCGACCATTGACAAGATTGAGAAGGATTTCGGTAAAGGGACCATTATGAAGATGGGAGATAAGCCGGAGTTGGAAGTGTCCACCATCGCTTCAGGCTCGATAGCTTTGGACCACGCCTTGGGAATCGGCGGATACCCCCGGGGACGTGTCATCGAAATATATGGTCCGGAATCCAGCGGTAAGACCACCTTGGCCATCCACGCCATTGCTCAAGCACAAAAGAACGGAGGCATTGCCGCCATCATCGATGCGGAACACGCCTTCGACATCACCTACGCCAAGAAACTCGGCGTCAACGTAGACACCTTGCTGATCTCCCAACCTGACAACGGAGAACAAGCTTTGGAAGTGGCTGACAACCTCATTCGCAGCGGTGCCATCGACATCATCGTCATCGACTCTGTGGCCGCCTTGACACCGAAAGCCGAAATCGAAGGCGAAATGGGTGACTCCAAAATGGGACTCCACGCCCGCTTGATGAGCCAAGCCTTGCGTAAACTCACCGCCAACATCAGCCGCACCAACACCTGCTGCATCTTCATCAACCAATTGCGTGACAAGATCGGTGTCTTGTTCGGCAACCCCGAAACCACAACCGGGGGTAACGCCCTCAAGTTCTACGCATCCGTACGGATTGACGTACGCCGCGTCACCCAAATCAAAGACGGAGAAGAAGCAACCGGTAGCCGTACCCGCGTGAAAATCGTGAAAAACAAAATGGCTCCACCGTTCCGCAAAGCAGAGTTTGACATCATCTTCGGTGAAGGCATCTCTCGCATCGGCGAAATCCTGGACTTGGGCGTTGAATTTGAAATCATCCGCAAGAGCGGTTCTTGGTTCAGCTACGGTGAACAACGCATCGGCCAAGGTCGCGAGGCTGTCAAACAAATTCTGATGGACAACCCGGAAATGACCGAAGAAATCGAAGCACGTATTCGTGAAGTAATGAAAGAAAACCAAGAATAACCGCAGCGAAGAAACGATATGGAAACTGTAGTTAGTGGCATCCGATCCACAGGACACCTGCACTTGGGCAACTACTTTGGCGCCTTGCGCAACTTCGTTGCCATCCAAGAGCAATACAATTGTTATTTCTTCATCGCCGACTTGCACTCCCTGACCACCCACCCGAAACCGGGTGACTTCCACGCATCTGTCAAAACCATTTTGGCAGAATACCTGGCAGCTGGTCTGGACCCGGAGAAATCCACCATCTTTGTGCAAAGCGACGTACCGGAAATCAGCGAATTGTACGTATTGTTGAATATGTTGGCCTACAAAGGGGAACTCGAACGCACCGCTTCTTTCAAAGACAAAGTACGCAAGAATCCTGAGAATGTGAATGCCGGCCTGCTCACCTACCCGGTTCTGATGGCATCCGACATCCTCATGCACCGTGCCAACTGGGTTCCCGTCGGCAAAGACCAGGAACAACACTTGGAAATCGCCCGTGTGCTCGCCCGTCGTTTCAACAACCTATACAACGAAGAAGTTTTCCCGGAACCCAAAGCCCTGGTGTTCGGCAAGAACCTGGTCAAAGTACCCGGTCTGGACGGCAGCGGAAAAATGGGCAAGAGCGAAGGCAACGGCATCTACCTCTTCGAAGACGACAAGGCCATCACCAAGAAGGTCATGAAAGCCGTGACCGACTCCGGCCCGACCGAACCGAACAGCGAAAAACCGGAAGTGATCCAAAACCTCTTCACCCTGCTCTCGCTGGTATCCACCCCGGATACGGTTCAATACTTTGATGAAAAGTGGAACGACTGCAGCATTCGCTACGGTGATTTGAAGAAACAATTGGCAGCGGACATCTGCGAATGCGTACGTCCTATCCGCGAACGCATCGATGCCATCTACCAAGACGAAGACTACTTGAATCGTGTGACCCGTATGGGTTGCGAAAAAGCCCGCGAAAGCGCAGCTGCAACCTTAAAATTAGCCCGCAAGGCCGTAGGATTCTCACGATGATCGACCGCGCCACCGTTGACCGGATTCTGGATACAGCCGCCATCGCTGATGTGATCGGCGGCTTTGTTTCCCTTCGCAGAAGAGGAGGCAACTTCGTTGCGTGCTGTCCATTCCACAACGAAAAGACCCCCTCCTTCTCCGTCTCCCCCAGCAAAGGCATCTTCAAATGCTTTGGCTGCGGCAAGTCCGGTAACGTCGTGACGTTCATCATGGAACACGAGCACCTCTCCTACACCGAGGCCCTCAAGTTCCTGGCCCGCAAATACGGCATTGAGGTCCACGAAAAAGAAGAAACGGCCGAAGAAATCGCCCAACGCCAACGCAACGAAAGCCTTTGGGCTGTCTCCGAATTTGCTGCCCAGTTTTTCGCAGAGACCTTGTTCAACGACCCGATGAGTCGCTCGGTCGGACTGACCTACCTACGCGACAACCGGGGCTTCTCCGAACAGACCATCCAGAAATTCGGTCTAGGTTTTGCCCCCAGCGGCAACCAACTCACCGAAAAAGCCCTGGCAGCCGGCTACAAAGCCGAATACCTGACCGGAGCCGGTCTCGCCATCGAACGCAACAACAACACCCTGGCCGACCGCTTCTACGAACGGGTCATCTTCCCGATCCACTCCTTGAGCGGACGCGTCATCGCCTTCGGTGGACGCACCTTGCGTACCGACAAAAGCCTGGCAAAATACGTCAACTCACCGGAGACAGAGATTTACAAAAAAAGTCACTCGCTCTACGGCCTGTTCCAAGCGAAGAATGCCATCAGCCGGTTGGACAAATGCTACCTGGTAGAAGGTTACACCGACGTCATCTCGTTCCACCAGGCCGGCATTGAAAACGTGGTAGCCTCCTCCGGCACCTCCTTGACCTCCGGCCAGATCCGCCTCATCAAACGCTTCACCAACAAAGTCACCGTCCTGTACGACGGCGATGCCGCCGGCATCAAAGCGTCCATTCGGGGGATCGACATGCTCCTGGAAGAAGGCATGGAAATCAAGGTAGCGCTCTTCCCCGACGGCGACGACCCGGACTCTTTTGCCCACAAACACACCGCCGAAGAGATTGAGAACTTCCTCCACAACAGCGAACAAGACTTCATTTCCTTCAAATACGACCTGCTTTCCGCCGAAATGGCCAAGGACCCGATGCGTCGCGCTGAATTCATCCACGAAATCATCCGCACCATCTCGCTGATTCCCGACCAGATTGCACGCACCGTCTATGCAGAAGAGTGTGCCAACCGCCTCGGAATGAAGCAGGACATCCTGACCAACGGCATCAACAAAGCCCGGAAACAATACGTAGAATCGGGTCTTTACCAACAGAAGCAAGCCCAACAACAGGCGCAAGAACCCGTAAGTCAGCCGACATGGGACCTTGTCCCCCACTTGCCGGCCGAACAACCGACCCGCAAAGCGGCATCAGCCCGACTCCAACCGACCCCCATCATGGAGCCGATAGAGAAAGAGATCTTGTATTACCTGATTCGGTTTGGAGAAAACATCCTGCACTTCGAAGAAGAACAGAAATACAACGCAGAACAACCCGTCCAACGGATCACGGTTGCCGAGTACATTGCGGCCGAACTGACCAACGACGGACTGGAACTGATCACACCGCTTTTCAAAAAGGTGTACGACCTATACTACGAAATCCAAAAGGATGGACTGACCGACCAGAACCGGATCCAACACCGTCTGATCAACTGGAACGACCCGGAAATCACCAAGTTGATCACCAACCTCATCACCGAAGAGCACACCATCACCATCAAAGAATACAACAAGGCCCTGATTCCTGAAGAGAACGTCCTGGGAACCGTGGTTCCGAAGGTGATTCTGATCTTCAAAGCCAAGTTTGTGGACCACACGTACCAAAGCGTGATGAAGGAACTGGCACAAGCCCAGAGTGCTGGAGACGAAGCTCGGCAACAGGAGTTGCTGACCAACATCCGGATCCTGGTGCAAATGCGACGCGAATTCTCAAACGAACTCAATCGCTTATAACAACATAGCCGCATTTTTGCTAACTTTGCGGTCTTATTTTATTAAACAACGTTCATAAACATAGAAACACTATGAAAGATTACAAACGCTATCTCATCACCTCCGCACTTCCCTACGCAAACGGAGCCGTTCACATTGGACACTTGGCGGGTGTTTATGTACCTGCCGACATCTATGTACGCTACCTGCGAATGTGCGGCAAGGATGTAATCTTCATCGGCGGATCTGACGAACACGGGGTTCCGATTACCATCAAAGCCAAACAACTCGGCTGCACCCCGCAAGACGTCGTGGACAAATACCACACCTTGATCCGCGATTCCTTCAAAGAATTTGGTATTTCCTTCGATATCTATTCCAGAACCTCATCCAAAACGCACCACAAGATTGCTTCTGACTTCTTCCGCAAACTCTACGAAGAAGGCAAGTTCATCGAAAAAGAATCGGAACAATACTTCGACGAAGCATCCAACCAATTCCTGGCGGACCGCTACATCGTCGGTACTTGCCCGAAATGTGGCGCCGAAGGAGCCTACGGTGACCAATGTGAAAAATGCGGAAGTACCCTCAGTCCGGAAGAACTGATCAACCCGCATTCCGCTATTAGCGGCAGTACCCCGGTGAAACGCAAAACCAAACACTGGTACCTGCCTTTGGACCAATACGAACCGTGGTTGAAAGAATGGATCCTGGAAGGTCACAAAGAATGGAAAGTCAACGTGTACGGCCAATGCAAATCCTGGATCGACGGAGGCCTCCAACCGCGTGCCGTAAGCCGCGACTTGGATTGGGGTGTTCCGGTTCCGGTAGAAGGAGCTGATGGCAAAGTTTTGTACGTATGGTTCGATGCACCGATCGGTTACATCTCCAACACCGTAGAACTGTTGCCCGAGACCTGGGAAACCTGGTGGAAAGATGAAGACACCAAGATGGTCCACTTCATCGGAAAAGACAACATCGTATTCCACTGCATCGTATTCCCGTCCATGCTGAAAGCACACGGTGACTACATCCTCCCGGAAAACGTACCGGCCAACGAATTCTTGAACCTCGAAGGCGACAAGATTTCCACCTCCCGTAACTGGGCTATTTGGTTGCACGAATACCTCCGTGAGTTCCCGGACCAACAAGACGTGCTCCGTTACGTACTCTGCGCCAACGCACCGGAAACCAAAGACAACGACTTTACCTGGAAAGACTTCCAAACCCGCAACAACTCCGAGTTGGTAGCCATCTTCGGTAACTTTGTCAACCGTGCCGTGGTCTTGACCCACAAATACTTCAACGGCATCGTCCCGGAAGATTTGAAACCGGAAGCCATCGATGCAGAAACACTGGCAGCCATTCCCGAATTGAAAGCAGCCATCGCAGACAACCTCGAACACTACAAATTCCGCGAAGCCTTGCGTTGTGCCATGAACCTGGCCCGTCTCGGCAACAAATACCTGACGGACACCGAACCCTGGAAGATCGCCAAGACCGATATGGATCGCGTAGCCTCCATCTTGAAAGTCTCCCTGCGCATTTGTGCAGACCTGGCTGTTGCCTTTGCACCCTTCCTTCCCTTCTCGGCAGAAAAACTTCGCCGTATCTTGAACCTGCCCAACGAAGACTTGGGTTGGGACCGTTTCTGCGACGAAACCTTGCTCCCGAGCGGCCACCAATTGAATCCGGCCGAATTGTTGTTTGCCAAAATTGAAGACGAAGTCATCGACGGACAAATGGCCAAACTCGAAGCCATCCGCCAACAAAACCTCGCCAAACAAGCCGAAGAAGCCCCGAAGGCAGCTGTTGCTCCTCAAAAAGAAGCCTGCACCTTTGACGACTTCATGAAGATGGACATCCGCACCGCAACCGTCCTGGAAGCAGAACGCGTTCCCAAAACCGACAAGTTGCTCAAGCTGACCATTGACACCGGCATCGACACCCGCACCATTGTCTCCGGTATTGCTGAATACTACAGCCCCGAAGAAATGGTCGGCAAACAAATCTGCATCCTTGCCAACCTGGCACCGAGAAAGATCAAAGGCATCGAATCACAAGGCATGATCCTGATGGCCAAAGAAGAGGACGGAAAAATGAGAATCGTTACACCCGAAGAAAAACTGGCAAACGGAGCTCAAATCGGATAATTCAATCCGCCGAACGAACAACAAGGACGAGAGTCAGATGACCCTCGTCCTTGTTATTTATCGGTTTATGCTCATGCGACTCAATGCCGTGACTGAATCAAGCGCAACTCCTCTTCCGAATACAACCAGCCCTCAAAAACAGCCTCCAACGACGGCCAGAACAAAAAGAGCGTCAAAGCCACAATCAACAACACCAAGATCCACACCAACCCGACCACGTTCCGTTTCCGGGTGTTCATCTTCTTCTCCTCATCTTCCAACACAGGTTCCAATTGGGGTTGCTCATCCGATGCCGGTTGAGACTTGTCTACATTTGTCTCAGGCTGCTCTGCTTCCACGATGACCTCCGCTGACTCTTTCTTTTCAGCCTCTTTCAGAAGTTCCTGCATTTGGCGGGCACGCTCACGCACGGCGGCACGATTCTGGTCCAACACCCGCACCGGAATGGTATGCAAACCCACTCCTTCCGTATCGATGTCCAACTGTGCATCCACCACAAAATAAATGTTGCCCTCCTTGGTCTCCTTCAATTCCCCAATCGTCGGAATCAAAAGGCTCTTCTTGACCTGAAGCTCCATCCGCAATTGCTTCGCATAATCCGCCAATTCACGTTGGACATCCGCCAGATCACGACTGGTTTTTCGTTGGTGCAAATAGGCAATCATGCCATCATCCCACGACTCCTGTTGGCGGAAGGTCAATTTGCGGGACGGGGGAAACAAAGTTTTCCCGTCTCCAGAAAAAAATGCCGGCGCATTCTCTGCCACAAAGCTTCCAATGCCAAACAAAGAAACCCGATCATTATCAATCAGTAACTCACGGAGATAGTTTGATAATTGCTGTAAATCCATGGAACAACTCGTACTTAATTCAAATACAAAGTTAAATTTTTTTAAAAAATTTCTCTGATTTTTTTGGAGATTAAAAAAAAGTAACTACCTTTGTAATCCCAAACGAAAGGGAAATAGTTAAAGATTCCTCATTAGCTCAGTTGGTTAGAGCACCTGACTGTTAATCAGGGGGTCCTAGGTTCAAGTCCTAGATGGGGAGCCACACTGGACAAATCTTCATATCCGAAGATTTGTCCTTTTTCTTTTTTCTCATAACCCACTGATTTTGTTGGCCGAGCCGGTGATCCTGCTTGCTGCAATTGTCGCTTGATTGAAGCGAGATGATTTCTGATTGAAATTATTGTGAATGAAATCAGAAATTCATAATTTTGCCTATTGTGGTAGTGTAAAATATAACAATTAACTTGTTGCATTTTGAGACTTATTTTATCTGTAATTTCTGCGCTGATAACTTTTGGGCTTGTTGTCGGCGGCATCATGTTATGGATGCGACGCAAGGAGACAAATGATTATTCACGTTATGTCCTGGCTATTTTCTGCTGGTTTACATCGCTGAATTCCTTTTTCTTCATCATCCGTCACTGGGTTGGAAATATCGTGGTCAATAAAGGCTTGCTGGAACCCGAGTCTACTTTTGCTTCGATCATAATGCAGATGACATTCTTTTTCTATCCTTTAGTGTTCATCCGTTCCATTTCAAAACCATGCAGAACCCTCACCATCCTTTTTGCACCTCTTGCAGCAATTGCAGCTGTAGGAATGTTCGCAGGTATTCAGTACACTGCACTTGACACATTTGCAGATCTGTTGCATAATATCTGGAAACCGGATGTCATGTTCAGATTGTTTGCAGTTACAATGATGCTTGTATATTCTTTTGCCCTTTTCCTTGTTCCATATGACTGGCAGAAGAGTGGAGCAGATAAAAAGTTCATTCTTAAATATTCGTTAGGATTCTGCTCGATAGGATTACTGCTCTTTGGACTATTTATTACTCATGCAAGGATTTTCACCATTCTACATCAGTTGAGCATGCTTTTCTTCTTTGCCTGGCTTATATGGTACGAGTTGAAAGAACGTCTCCCGGTACCAGAAAATGACAGCATAGCCGGTGCTGAGGATAAGCCGTATGACATTATTGATAAGTTGTGGATGGATGTGACCCATCTGCTTATAGAGCAGCAAGGCTGGCGAAATCCAGAACTGAGTATCCAGTCGCTGTCTGAGGAACTCGCATCCAACCGCACTTTTCTCGGCGAAGCATTCAAGAAATTTGCCGGCTGCACATTCAGCGAATATGTGGCAAAGCTACGGATCGAGTTTATCGTGTCAGAACTCATGCGCAATCCTAAAGCAAATATGCAGGCTCTATTCAGTTACGCTGGATTCCGACAGCGTTCCACAGCATACAGGAACTTTCAGAAAATAATGGGAGTCACTCTGACGGAGTATCTCGAAAATCTCAAATAGCTAAACGGCCTCAATCTTTGGCTTTGTAATATTGCGACACTTCTTTTGTCACATTGCAACATTTGCCGTTTCGTGTTGTAAAAAAGCGAAATTAAATTTGAAGCACCATTTCTAACAATGGATTTTCCGGGCTGGATTTACATATGAGTTCATATGTAGACAGCACATTCTCTAACAACTCACATACAATTGAGACAATACGGCAGGATATAAGGAATACATTTACCAGTGGCACCACTTTCACCGATTGTGACCCCGGGCAAGATAGTGACGGATGCTTCCCCTTCGGCGAATTGGGATTGCCTTACCCCCTCTTATATCACAATGTTGTGTAAAATCTTTCAAACTTGATAGGACATATTTAATATGAAAAGCGGGTGACTAATCAGTCATAAGACTTTTTAGTCACCCTCTTGATTGGGTGCTCCCAGAGGGATGATGGTAGGAATTGAGAAAGGATGTCAACCCGCGGACATTTATAGAAGGGACCCGGCGGAGACAATTTGAATTAAAAGTCAAATCCAATTCTCACCCTTCCATAAGTATCACATTCAACATTTGATTCCACACTAAAAGCCAGAGTGAGTCCTAGTTTATTTTTCAATCCAAATCTTACACCTATGTCTGAACCAATATGTGGAAGAGAACCACATTCATAACAATATTCGTAACCAAGTTTCGCTCCCAGGTATGGAGTTATTCGAGTTTTTAGAAAATATGCTCTGAAATCAACTCCCAAGTTAGTAATAAACCCATCTCCACAGCAGCCCAGTCCCAACCCCCAAAAAGCGCCTAAAAAGATATGCTGATTGAACTGATAACCATGAGTAGTTGAGAATAACGTTGAAAAATCACCATCAAAGCAGGCTCCATTTGCAATTTGTACCATTCCACGATAGCCAGTAGATAGATACTCTCCTGACGAACCGCGGTTGAATCTGTTGCCATAACCGCTATGCCCATAATACTGAGCAGATGCCTGGAATGCACACAGCGAAACCAAGCACAACAAAAACAGCTTTTTCATAGTCTAAAGTTCAAATCTCATTTTCCAGATGTTGAAAGCATCTTTTTCATTCGCTCTTGATGAAATGAAATAGATGTACTTTCCGTCATTTGACCACACCGGACAGCAGTCATCAGCAGGGTGGTAGGTAAGCTGAATGAAACCTGTACCATCCTTCTTTACGACAAAGATATCAAGGTTATTCTTTTTGGAGATTGTCGACTTGCTGTTGCCCTGGCAAAGAATCCACTCCCCGTCCGGTGACACACACGGATTTGAAAAGCCTCTGTTCTTGTCTGTCAGAATCAGAGTTTCCTGACCTTTTACATAATTTACAAGCCAGAGTTCACTGGTACCGAAGCTGGAATTC
>JAGCJX010000026.1 GCA_017647795.1 Bacteroidales bacterium
CGTGCATCAAGGACTACATCATAATCCTGAATCATTGGTTCGCTTGTATTCATAATATTCCTCCTTGATCTTTAATGCCTTTGTTATTTCACTAGTTGGCGTTTTCTGTGTCTTCTTCTGAAATCCATTAAACAACACTACAATCTTTCCTTCATCAAAAATGAAGAAATGTTATAATCTTCCGCTTCATGCTGCAAATATACAAAAGGTTACAACATCTTGTAACCTTATCGGCAAAATATTTTGCACTTTTTACCTTTTTAGGATTCTAAGCTTTTACACATCATTCGACACGAAATGAGCCTATAATGTCAACGGCAAGAAATTCTGAAATTTCCTCTACCTTATCATCCTTAACAAGATAAACAAATGGGAATCCCGTAACAATCCCATCAGGGAATTGATATACGTAAACATCCGCCCCCTCGTATTTGCCGAGGTAGTCGAATTTGTCGCCATAGATCTCGATAAGATCCTTTGCAGCGTTCTTGACTATTTGCGGAACCTTTTCCATAATGTCGCGGAATAATGCGAATAGACAACAAGTTATTCAGACCCGACTTTGTCGAGATCTTTAATAAGTGATTCAATAATGAACAAAGCAATCGAGTCTGAAATATCATCAACTTTTCCGTCCTTAACTAGATATACATGCGGATAGCCAATGCAGAGATCGTCAGGAACTTGTTGGATGTAAGCATCCGCCCCCTCAAACTTGCCAAGGTAGATGAAATTGTCACCAAACCGATCAATTAAATCTTGTGCGGCATCTTTAACTATTTGCGGAACCTTTACCATAGTGCAACAAAAGTAAGTTGTTGTCAACGTGTCAAAGATAGAAATTTCGAAAGCAATTCACAACATAGTGCCACAAAATAGCAAGAGTAGACCGAAGTCTACTCTTACGTGGAAGGTGTAGAAGTCTGTTACGGCTTCAATACCGCTGCAAATATAATATATTTTTTTATATCCAAATATTATTTGAGTTTTTTAGTTGTTGTCAACGTGTCAACGATATAAATTTCGAAAGCAATTCACATGACTATATCAGAAGAAAATAGCGACGCCTCGTCTTCCTCGCCGTGTGTCCGAAGACTGACGATAACTAAGGGTCGCTATTTCTGATGGCAAATATAGAAAAAAAATTATATGTTGTTATCAACATGTCAAAGATAGTAATTTCAAAAGCAATTCACAACGGTGAATACACGCCATTTCTCGCATTGCTGGGTGGCTTGACCGAGCAGTATGTGCTTGAAGCAATGAAGCGATGTATTGAACAGGGACAAATGACCGGCTACCCTCTTTATGCCATTCAATGAAACAATGACAAAGCCGATAGCCGGGGAACTGAGTGATACCTGTACTACTGCTTCTGTTTGACAAGAAGCCGACTAAAATTGCTTTTAGCCGGCTTCTTTGCTTTGAATCAGGATAACCTTATTCAGACAATACTTCGATCGCCTTTTCCAGGATGGAATCGACTTTGTTTTGGATATCCTCGTCGGTAATGGTTACCGGGAAGTCTGGTTCTACACCGGGTTCGATGTGGACCTTGTTTTTATCCAAGGTCATCCGATGGGCACTCATCGTCACAGTCCATCCGTTGGGCAAATAGAATGAGGTAGGGTCTCCTCCACCGCCACCCGAGATGCCACCGATCAACGTTGCATTGGGTGCTTCTTTCATGAAGCAAGCAAACATATTGGCAGTAGAATAAACATCGCGGTTGGTCAACACTACGGTCTTGATATTGGTCCAATCGTACTGCTTTGTGCTCATCGGAACCACATACAGCGGAGTGGGTTCTGCGAGATCATTGTATCCTTTACCGGATTTTACCAGTTGGTAACCCACTTGTGTTTTCTCTTTGAAAAATCTTCCTGCGATATCCAGAGAATACTGTGCACTTCCGCCAGGATTGGTCCGAATATCGTAGATAAAACCATCCGCCTTGTCGATATGAGGCTGCATCACCTCCAGATCTTCGGGAACAATTTCCTTGGTAAAGTCATTGTGGAGCAAGTAGAAGAATGTCTTGCCACCACGGACGATGTTCCCAAAACGGAAACCGTTTCTGGTTCTGTAGTTATAACTCAGATATTTTTCTTCAACAAGACCGGGGATGTAGTTAGTCGGGTATTTGACCCCGTTTTCATCGTAATAAAAAGTAAAGCATCCACGATGCTTGAACTTGGTATCCAACCAAACGTGACCATCTTTCAGGTAGTCAATGGATTTACCCATGATTTCCAACAATTCTTCCTCAGTGGTAGCTTTCTCCACTTGCGGCATCATTTCTTCGTACACTTTATACCAATCCACATTCTTGGTATATCCGTAGTTGTCTCCCAAATAGCAATAGTTCTCGTTGACAAGATTCCAGAAAGCCTCGTAGTTGGTCTTGAAATCATAGTTGGCTTCCTTTACGTAATCGTCCTTGATACATGAAGTAGCAAAGAGGGCAGTAGCAATTGTAAAAATATTGAAGATGCGTTTCATTTCTGAAGAAAATTAGAAGTTATTGATGGTTGACTTGAACTTGTTGCGCAAGGCTAAGTCAAACGAGATTCCGATGGTAGCATAATTAATTTTGCGGAAATTTTGGACATCGTACACATTCCACCATTTGTTGATACTACCCAAACCGAGAGTAATGGTAAAGGGTCTGAACACGAAGTCTACACCCACCTCATAATCCAACGACATATAGTTGTGATAAAAAGCCATAAAAACGTGGTTGTATGTCGGATCCATTACGTTATGGTCGTTGCCCAAGAAAGCGAACATGGCGGGTTCGCTCGGGTGGTCTGCACTGATCACACCAAATACAGGCAGACTCAATTTCCCATGGATATCCAAGGCCCATTTCTTGAAATCCCATCCGTATTTGACGGCACCCAAGGCCTTTACCATGATTTGAGCTTCCATATTGAGGAAGTTATTTACACCGTCGGGCTTCGACGTTTTCATAGAGCCATAAACATCAAACACGCCTCCGGCCTTCACTTTCAACTTATTTCCAAAATTCCAATGGTAGTAGGAACCATAACCGAAGTTATAATATTGATAATGGAGATATTGCGTTTTTGCCGGGTTCATCAGTTTGGGAACATCGTCCATTGCCGCCATTTCGGCATTTCGAGAGAACTGGGTATAGTAAAGGTCCCAAGACACATTTTGGTTCTTCTTGTAGACAGAGCCAAGGTTGACATTGAGTCCAGAGAAAACAGCATCTCCTTGATAAAGTTGGCTGGAAATGTACTCATCCAAGACCTCTACATGGGAGGGAGTCATGTGGTTGAACGTTCCAGTTACAACCCTCTCGTACTCCTGTGCGGTGGCCACTGATGAGCCGAGAAGCGCGATTGCAATGGAAACAGCGAAAAGTAATGGTAGTTTCTTCATTGTGTTAAAATTATAAAGTTAATACAAGGTTTATTTACGTTCCTCATCATATGAAAGACTGGCTGGCATGAGAACTGCCTCGCTTGATCCAATTTTCAAACAGACCACAAAGATTGAATAACAATCACCCTCGTGCAAATAATCAGTGAATACATTTCATTTTACACATCAATTTAATGGATTAAAAAAGCTATATGTAAACTATTATGTAAACAAACAACGAACAAGCTATGTGAAGAATTCCAGAATGTCCGGTCCCACAATCGAATCGAAATCCGGCATCAGAACCACGCACAAGAAGCCAGCAAACAGTCCAGACAGGTCGGGCATCTACAAGAATTCACTATCTTTGCAGCCCTTGAATTTTGAAAAAAACGACAGAATGAACACACGAAAACACACATTCAGAGAATGGATGATCGCCATACGGCCCTGGTCCTTTCCTGCATCGGCCATGCCCGTCATCACAGCAACGGCCTACCTGTTCTGGAAGGGTGCCGACATCAATGGGTTACTGGCCCTTTGGGCGTTGCTGAACATCGTAATCTTCCACGCGGCAGGCAATACCTGGAGCGATTACTTTGACTTCCGCAAGCAAGTCGATGCGGAGGACACCTTCGGAGCCAAGACCCTGACTCAAGGGATGTTCTCTCCCAAGGAAATTCTAAACTTGTCCCTGGGATTGACCCTTGTTGCTGCAATTGGCGGTATCGGACTGCTTTGTCTGACCGGACTGCCCCTGCTATGGATCGGACTCGGCGGGATCGGCTGCACCCTCCTCTATCCCTTCTTAAAGTTCAACGCATTGGGAGACCTGGTCATTCTGCTGGCATACGCCTTTCTTCCGACCATCGGCACCTCCTTTGTAGCAACAGGGGCTATCGACTGGAGCGTGCTCCTGCTTGCATTGCCAGTGGGTTTGATTACCGATGGTATCCTTCACGCCAACAATACACGCGACACCGACACGGACAAACGAGCAGGAATCAAGACCATGGCCATGGCCATCGGAGCCAGGGCGTCTGCCATTCTTTACGGATTTGAAGTCCTCTTTCCGTACGCATGGATGGGTGCACTCGCCATCCTCGGACACTTTCCGCTAACCGTATTCATCACCTTTCTGACTGGGATGATGGCCTTCGGATGTGCCCGCACCATGATGAACTCCCTGCAGGGAGACCGGAACATCATCTCCGACCTGGATGTCAAAACCGCCAACCTGCAACTGATGTTCTCGGCCTTGCTGTCGCTGGCCTTTATCGTTGCAAGATTTATCTAAAGACATGGCTGATAAACGCATTCCCCTCAGCAAACCCTTCCTCGGCATCGGCATCGCAGCAGTGCTGTGGACCATCATGTTTTCTCCCTGGACCGCCCCGCATGTCAATTTCTGGATCATGATGACGTGCTCTGGTGCGACCCTGACCCTCTATACTTGCTGGGCCCGGCCGGGATGGTGGAAAGAAATCCGCCTGGATTTGGAAAACATCCTGCTCGGCATCGGATTGGCAGCAATCCTATGGGGCATCTTCTGGTTAGGAGAGTTCCTCTCCACCTGGATGTTTGACTTTGCCCGCCCACAAGTAGATTCCATCTACGGAATGAAGGAGGGGGAAAATCCGGTCGTATTGACCTTGCTGATGCTGTTCATCATCGGTCCCGCGGAGGAAATCTTCTGGAGAGGCTGTTTACAAAACCGCTTGAGTGCCCGCTGGAACCCGAACTTAGGATTTGTATTGACAACCCTGGCCTACGCGTTGGTTCACCTCGCGAAATTCAACTTTATGCTCATCATGGCCGCCTTGGTGGCCGGCCTGGTCTGGGGGCTCGCCTACCGCTTCTTCCCGCAGAAACTGGGTGCCATCATTCTATCGCACGCGCTCTGGGACTGCGCCGTCTTTATCTGGTTTCCGATTCTGTAAAAAATGAAAGCACAGATTACAAACAAGGAAATATGGAGGATTGCGTTGCCGATCATGTTGGGCAACCTGGCCCAGACCATCATCAACTTTACCGACACGGCTTTTCTGGGTCATCTCGGGGTGGTGGCCTTGGGTGCGTCTATGCTGGCCGGACTCTTTTATTTTGTGTTCACCACCATTGCTACCGGTTTTGCCATTGGTATCCAAATCATTGTGGCCCGCCGCTTTGGCGAGAAAAAATACGACCAGGTGGGTGTCATTTTTGGACACGGTTCCCTTTTCGTACTGATCTTGGGATCAATCCTGTTCTCGATCCTGTATTTCTGTTCGGACCAGTTGCTGCTTTGGCTGATTGATTCTCCCAACATTTACGATGCCTCCATCGAGTACATCCGGTACCGCCAATTTGGTATTGCTTTCGTATGTTTCAACTTCCTGTACCGCTCCTTGTACGTCGGGATCTCCAACACCAAGGTCATTACATACTCTACTCTCATCATGGCGGTGGTCAACATCGTCCTGGACTATTGCCTGATTTTCGGCAAAAGCGGGTTCCCGGAAATGGGCATCGCCGGAGCCGCCATCGCGTCGTTCTGTGCAGAGGTGTCCGCCTTCCTGTTTTTCTCGATATACAGTTATGCAAGCCTGAGGAACAAGGAATTCGGCCTGTTCAAAATCCACAAGATCGAACGCAGCCTGATGGGAAATATCCTGAAAATTTCGACACCGACGATGCTCCAGAAACTCTTTTCGTTCGGTGTCTGGTTCATCTTCTTTGTCCTGATTGAAAAAATGGGGGAAACGGCTGCCGGCATCTCCTCCATTACCCGAAGTGTTTACATGATCCTGATTACGCCATGTTTTGCCTTCTCCACGACCACCAACACGTTGGTCAGCAGAATCATTGGAGCGGGATACCCCGAACAGGTATTCCCGACCATCGCCAAAGTGCTCAAGAATTGCCTGCTCTGCACTGTACCTATCATAATCCTGGTCGCAATTTTCCCGACAGAGATGGCACGAATCTATACCAATGATTTGAATTTCGCACAACTGGTGGTTCCTTCGATTCTCATCATCTGCAGTGCCACCTTGTTCCAAGGCTTCGGCAATGCATACTTTGACGCCGTTTCGGGCACAGGAAACACATCGGTTGCCTTGTACCTGGAGGCAATCATCCTGGTAATTTATGTCCTGTTCATCGTGGGCATGACACACTGGACTACGCACGTGGAATGGGTGTGGACGGCTGAAATCCTATACGGGGTCCTGCTGGGCACCTTCAGCCTCCTGTACATGAAGTTCGCAAAGTGGGAGAAGAAGAAAATCTAAGCTTCCTTCACTTCGTATTCACGGATTTGTTCCAGCAGACTGTCTGCGGAGCGGATGACTTTTTTGTTGATACGGGTCCCAACCAAACCACCGATGAGGGCCCCTACGGCCATACCCATCCACATGTACATGGCCAATTCACCCATCACCTTGTACACCTCGTACGCACACCACAGCAACCATACCAGGATCATCGGAATGGCGATGCGTTCCCAGTTTTTGTATTGGTTCCGGAAGGTTGCCACCTGTTTGCCTACCTGCACCAGAGGCACGGTTGCAAGGTCAATCCTCCGCAACTCGGTATGGTACTGACAGGTCTTGTAAGCACAAAAGACCAGCATCAGAAAGGTCGCCCCACAAAACCACACGGATGCCCCTAATCCATAATAAAAGAACATCGGTACCGTGATGGCCACCAGAATGCCGACAAGGGTCAGTGTACTGCCCATCCGGTTCAAGTGATCCAATTCTTTCCGCATGGCATTTTTCAACATCTTTTTGTTAACAATCTCTTGATTATCCAGTTTCTTCTTCAACAAATCCAATTGTTGACGCATTTCTTCCAATGCCGGCATATCGTTTTCATACATCATAGTAACTTCCTCCTATTCAATGTTGTTCATATTCTTCAATTTCTCCTTGATTCGGACCAGACGTACAGACACATTCTTCTCCGAAATACCGACAATTTCCCCAATTTCGGCATAGGTCAGGTTCTCCAACCACAGCAGGACAATGGCCCGGTCGAACGGACCCAGGTTCCGAATCCGTCGTTGCAGAAGTTGGATCTGCCGCAACTCCTCCTCCGAATCGTCGAACAAATTGATATCCATCGTCAACGGGATAGGCTTCAGACGTCGGGATTTCTTCCGTTCAAAGGACACACAGGTATTGAAACTGATTCGCCAAATCCACGTCCGGACTGAACTGTCTCCTCGAAACGAACCCATTCCCCGCCAGATGTTGACAAGAATCTCCTGGAACAAATCCGACACCTCATCAACATCCTTCGAGAACATGTAACAGACCGTGTAAATGGTCCCCTTGTGTTCTTGGACCAAATCGGTAAATGCTTGCTCTTGTGCTTTTATGTGCATAACTCAACTGATTGTTTTCCCCATTAGATGCCGGAAATTAGAAATCACTACAAAGATGTTCATCATGCAGTTTGAAATCCCACTACTTCTTCAAGGCCTTACGGATCATTTCCATAACCTTTTGCACATCACCTTCCTCATAACCCTTGGAAGCATGAATAAGCTTACCATCCTTACCAAACAAGTAAGTCCGAGGAATAGTCACATCCGCAAACTTCGCATACACCTCGCGTTTCGGATCCGGATAAATCGGGAACGTAAACCCCTTGAACTCCTTGTACGAAACTAAGGCATCTTCCGTATGCTCCCGGCCTACGACCAGCAACACAAAATCCTTCTCAGACTGCAGCGCCGGCCACAACTGCGAATGTACATCGCCCAGTTCCTGCTGACACGGCGAACACCACGTCGCAAAGAAAGTCATCAGCACCACTTTGCCCTTCAGATCCGCCGAAGACAACCGTCCCAACTCGGCGGACTCCAACACAAACTCCGGCATTGCTTGGCCCACCGACAACTCTCTCGACGGCTTGTCCTGTGCCACTGCAACCGTATTATTCACCCAAAAAGATGCACACACCGCGCACACCAAAAGAAATAATTTTTTCATACTAATACGTTTATTCAAATATTACTAACTGACAAAATTAGTTTTTATATACTCCCTGCGCAATACCCCAGTGAGTGTTAACCGGCTGAATTATTTTTCTTACATTTGTAGCGTCTTACGGATTTTTCGTGGGACAGACATATTGTGAAAGTGTTTTTCGCAAGTCTTTGTTAGAAAATGTGCGTAACTTGCTTAATAATCCAAGAACCCATGGAAGACTACTTAATCCGAGAAATTGATAAAATTGGCAAGCTATTGCAGGCGATAGCGCAGAAGTTGGGCCTGTACGGGGGCGCGGTGGAGGAGATCCCTCAGGCTGCTATCCAGGCAGAACTGACCGTGGAAGACCTCCCGATCAACCTGGAGGAAGTCCTTCAACAAGACAACCCAATCTGTTACTTGGTGGAGCAAGCCCGTCTGTCCGATGAAAGTATTGAAGTCCTGGTGGACCTGCTGTTCCATTCAGACTTGGAGGAAGGTCGGAAACAGCAACTCCTTAAGGACGCCCTGGCTTACCTGGACCACAAAGGCTACATCTCCTTCCGGCTGCACGCACTCGCCATTAACTAGAAACAGATCATGAAAGTACGCATCACCGCTCTCCGTCAGACAATCTACCACGATCTGATGGAACTCTACGAAAATCCAATCGAACATGCCTGCGACGTTCGGGAGGGTCAGCAATGGATTTCAATGGCAGGAGAACGTCCGGAGGGTCTGTGCCCTTCGGCTTGGTCGTCGATGCAAGAATTTGTAACCGCCCTGTCCCGGGGCGAGGGCAATTTCTTCGACGGCTGGATGAAAAATCCGATGAGTGCGCTCATCAGTTGCAACGATGGATTCCGCCCCTTCTCCTTCTACCTGGAGGCCCTGAAAGACGAATAGCTCCGAAAACCGGCTCACATCTACTGGAAATTCCGTAAATTTGCGTGTTTTAACACACACGTATGGTTTCAGTAGACGGATTAACTGTAGAATTTAGCGGAACAACGCTTTTCAAAGATATTTCATTTGTCATCAACGACAAGGACCGGATCGCCCTGATGGGCAAGAACGGAGCCGGCAAATCCACCCTGCTCAAAATTCTGGCCGGAGTCAAAACGCCCAACCGGGGCAAGGTCACCGTTACCGACGGCGGCAAGATTGGCTACCTGCCCCAACACCTGATGGTCGAAAACGGCCGTACCGTGTTTGAAGAAGCCTGTCTGGCCTTTGAACACTTGTTTGAGATCGAACGGGAGATTGCCAAAATCAACGAAGAACTGACAACCCGGACCGACTACGACAGCGACGAATACATGGGGCTGATCGAAAAGGTCACCGCCCTATCAGAGAAATTCTACCGCATCGACCTGACCAACTACCAGGAAGATGTCGAACGGACCTTGATGGGTCTGGGCTTCGTCCGCGACGACCTGCAACGACAAACCACGGAGTTCTCCGGTGGCTGGCGCATGCGCATCGAATTGGCCAAAATCCTCTTGCAGAAACCGACTTTGCTCCTGCTCGATGAGCCCACCAACCACCTGGACATCGAATCCATTGAGTGGCTTGAAAGCTTCATCATCAACTCGGCCAACTCCGTGATGGTCATTTCCCACGACAAAGCCTTCGTGGACCACATCACCACCCGGACCATCGAGATCACCATGGGCAAGATCTACGATTACAAAGTCAACTACTCCAAATACCTGGAATTGAGAGCCGAACGCAGACAGCAACAACAAGCGGCCTACGACAACCAACAGAAGATGATCGCAGAAACCAAAGAGTTCATCGAACGCTTCAAGGGAACCTATTCAAAGACCAACCAAGTCCAATCCCGCGTCCGGATGTTGGAAAAACTCGAGATCCTGGAGGTGGATCCGGAAGACCGCAGTGCCTTGAACCTGCGTTTTCCCCCAGCGCCCCGTTCAGGCTCCTATCCCGTCATTACGGATGGTCTTTCCAAATCCTACGGCGACCACAACGTCTTCAACAACGCCTCCATGACCATCGAACGGGGAGACAAAGTTGCCTTCGTAGGCAAGAACGGCGAAGGAAAATCAACGATGGTAAAAGCCATCATGAACGAGATTGACTTTGAAGGCAAGCTCACGCTGGGCCACAACCTGAAAATCGGCTACTTCGCCCAGAACGAAGCCTCCTTGCTGGATGAAGAAAAGACCGTCTTTAAGACCATCGACGACGTGGCAGTGGGCGAAATTCGGACCAAGATCCGGGACATCCTGGGAGCCTTTATGTTTGGCCGAGACGATTCCGACAAACTCGTCAATGTCCTATCCGGAGGGGAACGGACCCGATTGGCCATGATCAAACTCCTGCTGGAACCGGTCAACCTGCTCATCCTCGACGAACCGACCAACCACCTCGACCTCAAGACCAAAGACATCCTCAAAGAAGCCTTGGTAAACTTCGACGGAACGCTCATCATTGTTTCCCACGACCGGGATTTCTTGGATGGTCTGGTCAGCAAGGTCTATGAGTTCTCGAACAAACGCGTCATCGAACACCTCGGTGGGGTGTATGACTTCTTGGAAAAGAAAAAAATGGAGAACCTCCGGGAAATTGAACGAAAAGTATCCTAAGTCAAACCTCTAACCCTTGATCTCATTCCTATGTTTCGCATTGATAATATTTTGTTTACGCTGGGCGGACAAGGCGTAAGTCTGCTCGAACTGCTGGCCGTGGTTGCCGGACTGAGTTGTGTCTTCCTCGCGACGAGAGGCAAGGTCCTCAACTTTTGGGTCGGCTACTTGTACAACATCCTGCTGTTCTTTATGTTCCTGCAAAAGCACCTGTATTCCAGCATGCTCGTGCAACCCATTTCCTTCGTCATCAACTTCTTCGGCCACTACCGGTGGACCCACCCGGCCCAAGACGAAAAGGACCGCAAGGAACAACTGAAAATTACCGTGCTGACCAACAAGGAACGCATCGGACTCCTGGCCCTTGTCGCCATCTTCTCCCTCGGCTGGGGCACCCTGCTCGGCCAATTGAATGTGTGGTGGCCCGACACCTTCCCGATGGCCCGGACGCCCTACCTCGATGCCTTTGTCACCGCCTTCATCCTCCTGGCCCAGTACCTCTCGGCTCAAAAGAAAATCGATTGTTGGGGCGCTTGGCTCGTAGTCAATGTCACCAACATCACCCTCTACATCAAAGCCGGCCTGGTCTTCATGCCCATGGTCAGCTTCGGCTACCTCATCCTCGCTTTCTTCGGATTTGCGATGTGGAGAAAACAAATGAAAGAAAACTGCTAAGATAAACACCGATGATCACCTTCCTGCTCGCCCTGCTCCTGCTCATTGTCGGCTACTTTGTTTACGGCAAATACGTAACCAAGTTGTTTGGTCCCGACCCCAATCGAAAAACACCGGCGGTCGAAATGGCCGACGGAGTTGATTACATCCCCATGCCCACGTGGAAACTGTTCATGATCCAGTTCCTCAACATCGCTGGACTGGGTCCGATTTTTGGGGCCATCATGGGTGCCCAGTTTGGAACTGCCTCCTACCTGTGGATCGTCTTCGGAACCATTTTCGCAGGGGCGGTCCACGACTTCTTTTCGGGAGCCATTTCCCTGCGCAACCGCGGGGCCAACCTGCCGGAGATCATTGGAATGTACCTCGGGGAAAAGACCCGGAAGATCATGATTGTCTTCATCCTGATACTGATGGTACTGGTGGGAGCTGTTTTTGTTTCTGGGCCGGCAGAACTGCTGGCCGCCATGACACCCAGTTACCTCAATGCCTTTTTCTGGATGGGAGTCATCTTCCTGTACTACCTGCTGGCCACCCTCCTGCCGATTGACAAAATCATCGGCAAGATCTACCCGCTCTTTGCGGGAGCCCTGCTCTTCATGGCCTTTGGCATTTTGGTAGTCCTCTTTGTAAAATGGCCCACCTTGCCGGAAATATGGAACGGTTTCGGCACAAAATACGACAGCAATCCCATCTTCCCGATGATGTTCATCAGCATTGCCTGCGGAGCGATCAGCGGCTTCCATGCCACCCAGTCTCCCATGATGGCCCGGTGCATGAAGAATGAGAAACATGCCCGACCGGTATTCTATGGAGCCATGGTCACCGAAGGAATTGTCGCACTGATATGGGCAGCCGCTGCCACCTGGTTTTATGGCGAATACGGTACCGTGGATACTGCCACCGGTGCACCGTACAGTGGCGCCATGGTGGCCACCCGCATCTCCTACGAATGGTTGGGCACCCTCGGCGGCATTGTCGCCATCTTGGGAATTGTAGCGGCACCCATCACCAGCGGCGATACCGCCCTGCGTTCGGCCCGCCTGATCACCGCCGATATGCTTAAAATCGAACAAAAAAGCATACGCAAACGCCTGCTCATCTGCATTCCCCTCTTTCTCCTGACCATGGGGATTCTGGTCTTCAGCCTGGTCAATGCCGATGGATTCAAGATCATCTGGCGATACTTTGCCTGGTGCAACCAGACCCTGGCGGTCTTCACCCTCTGGGCCATCACCGTACACCTGGTGATGAAAGGCAAGAACTACTTCATCACACTCATTCCAGCCCTGTTCATGACTGCTGTCACCCTCTGCTACATCCTGATGGCACCCGAAGGTTTCAGCATTCCTGCCACACCTTCCTACCTCGTCACCGGTCTGGCCGTTATCGTCTCCCTGATTGCATTTGTACGATGGAAAGCCGCTTACCGGAAGTCGAATTAGATCCAATCAAAAAATTACGATTTTCGATGGAATCTGCAGACCAAGCCAGGGTGCCTGCTGTATTTTACCATATAAGGGATACAATGGGAACAAAAAATCCATACCTTTGTGGGATAATTTATCCCACTCATGATGGACCTCAAAAAAATATGTTTTTGCGTTGTTATCGGACTGCATGCCGGCCTGTTTTTACCGGCCAACGCGCAGCACGTTGCCGTAAAAACGAACCTCGTTTACGACGCCACATCGACAGTCAATCTCGGAGCCGAGATTGGATTGGCACCGAAGTGGACGCTTGACCTGTCCGGGAACCTGAATGCATGGAGCAAAAATGACCATACCAAGTGGAAACATTGTATGGTTCAGCCGGAGGCCCGTTACTGGTTTTGCGACCGATTCTCACGCCATTTCATCGGTGCTCACCTGATTGGGGGGGCTTTCAATTTCGGAAACATAAACAACAGCCTTTCATTTCTGGGAACCGACTTTTCAAAGTTGACGGATCTTCGTTATCAAGGCTATGCATACGGTTGCGGAGTCGCTTATGGCTTCGCATTCATGTTGTCCAAGCACCTGAATCTTGAACTGGAGGCGGGTTTCGGTTACCTGTATCTGGACTACGATATTTATGAATGCGACGGTTGCGGACGTCGGGTGGCGAAAGATAGTCACCACTACGTAGGTCCGACAAAGGCCGCCATCAATCTAGTGTTTGTCTTCTAAACCAAGAATCCATGAAAAAATTGATCTCCAGACCTTTAGTTA
>JAGCJX010000027.1 GCA_017647795.1 Bacteroidales bacterium
TACTTTTGGCGTACCCAGCAGAAGAAAGAGGTAGATCTCATTGAGATTGAGGACGGCGTAATGGCCGGATATGAAATTA
This sequence comes from Bacteroidales bacterium, assembly GCA_017647795.1. Classification (GTDB taxonomy): domain Bacteria; phylum Bacteroidota; class Bacteroidia; order Bacteroidales; family UBA932; genus JAGCJX01. The sequence continues at coordinate 80 of JAGCJX010000027.1, forward strand.
AAAGGAAGGAAGGCAAACGAGTGGGCGCCCCTGCCTCTTTCACAGCTGCATACCCTGATGCAAGCTTCGAGTGTGTAACTCCAGCGGAACTGATGAGGTTCTTGATGTAATATCTCAACAACATTGAAACTACTAATAAACGAAACAGCCACTCAAATGATAAGAGTGGCTGTTTCGTTTAAACACCATTTCGTGTATAAAATGTGTGTAAATGTGTTTGTTGATTATCTAATTTACTGATAATCAGCGTTATTTGTGGAGATGGGCGGACTCGAACCGCCGTCCAAACGTAGCATCCGAATGCTTTCTACACGCTTAGTCTGCACCTGGTTTTCGAATCAAGGCTGTTGACAGACAAACCACCTTGACCTTATCCTCTAAATCTTAGGACGCCGTAGAGGAGTAAACGTCAGCAACCCTCTTAAATGATACCCCGAGTGCTGTTCGAAGAAGGTAGAGGAACAGCGGGATACTCGTCGGCGCAGCCCTTGGCGGCGCGGATTAAGCTAATAAGCTTGGCTTATTACGCAGCGAGTGCATAGTTGTTGTTGCCAGTTATAGGCGTGGGACCGGATTAACGAGCGCCTTCCCAGGCTCGACGTGCTTACAAACCGATGTCTTACGCTGTCAAAACCAAAACATCCCCGTAAGTATAGATTGCAAAGGAAATCAAAAACAAAGAGAATGCCAAATTATTTGCGTTCCGGATAACTGATGCGGGCGTGGTAAATTTGTGCCAACTGTTGCTTGAAGACCTCTTTCACCAGATGCACATCCCGCATGGAAATGTTGGCCTCCAGCAATTGATTACCTTCCAGACGTGTACCAATGATACCATCCACCAACTTCGAAATGCTCTCGTACGAATAGTCCTTCAACGAACGGGAGGCAGCCTCAACCGCATCGGCCATCATCACAATCACTTGCTCTCGGGTCGTCGGATACTGACCGTGGTACATGAACGGCTCTTTATTCTCCGGATCCCCTCCGTTGTTGCAATAAGTATTGTAGAAATAAGCCGTCAGCGACTTGGCGTGGTGTGTTTCAATGAAGTCGGTCACCTCCTTGGGCAACTTGTGTTTCTTGGCAATTTCCAAACCATCATCCACGTGCTGGATGATTTGCATGGCACTCTCCATCGGGGTCAGGTTCGCGTGGTAATTGATGCCCACTGCCTGGTTCTCGATGAAGCATTGGGGATTGTTGATTTTTCCCACATCGTGATACAAGGCACCGGCACGAACGACCAAAACATTTCCCCCGATCTCACGCACTGCCGCCTCGGAAAGATTGGCCACTTGCAACGAGTGCTGGAAGGTTCCGGGCGCCTTGCGAGCAAGTTCCAAAAGGAGCTTGCTGTTGGTGTTCGTCAACTCCTTCAACGAAGCTTCGGAAACAAAAGAGAAAATCTTCTCAAAAAGGTACACCAACGGATAAGCCGAAACAATCAGGAATCCATTCAACACCGAGAACAGAACAATCTCAAAATTGACGGTACTCAAAGTACCTTCTGTAATCAGGCGGAAAGACAAGTACGAAAGAACCAACCCAAGCACGGAGAACGTCGCATTGAGGAACTGCAACCAACCCCGGTTAAAATGGGCAAAACAAAGGATACCAATCGCCCCTGCCAACAGGTTTGCCACATACAGTTCCAAACCCAACGTCGGCAAAATCAACAACGGGAGCAGGATGATGGAATAGATCCGGAAAGCAAAGCCGGCCGGATAAAACGACACCAGGTACAAGGCAAACACCGCATACGGAGTCAGGTACATCAGGAACGGAGAATCCCCATCCATGAAGATGGTCACCAGGAACGACAGAACAAAAAGCAGGAGGATGAAATGGACATTGTTCCGATTACCGAACACATCCCGTTCAGCATAGAACATGGCCATGAACAACAGGAAGAGGATGATCAGCAAAATCGCAGAGTGACCGATCCACAACACCCAGGACTCCGCACTCATACCAATACTTTGTTCGTATTCCGCTTTGTACGAATCCAACAATTGTTCAATTTGCGGGGTAACAGTCTCTCCTTCGGTAACGATCAACTGTCCCGTATAATACATCCCCTTGGTCGGAGACACATAATCAATCGCCTCTTTGTGCATCTGATCCGTGCGTTTTTCGTCATAGACCAGGTTGGGTTGCACGAGTTTGTTGCGGATGATGGCATCCACAACGCTATCTGCCTGCGGATGGTTCTCCGCATCGGACAAGGCAAACCGCAAATACAAGGGCAAGGTACGTTCGTTGTACACCTCCGCATAAGGAAGCTCAGTGATGTTGCGGTCGCGCAGCATCACAATCATCGGATATTCCGAAGCATCTTCGAAATACGGCAACAAACCCTTGTCGTAAATACGTCCGACCGTTTGATTGAGGGTATCAATCCATTGATCGGCCAATTGAAGGGAATCCATCCAGACGTTCAACGCCTTCATCTGTTCCAAGACAATCGCACGGTCGTACCGGAACACCGGCAAGACGCGGTCGGCCGCCTCGTTGATCTCTTCGAGCAATTCTGCATCGGTCTTCAAGATCGGAAAATCGATGGGGGCAATCAAGGTCTCGTACATCCACGGGCGACCACGCTGGTACTCGTATTTGAACCGCAATTCCATGGGGTAGAAAAACAGTACCACCAGGAAAGCCACCACAAAGGCGATGTACACCTTCGGATTACGAATGCTGTTGAAACGACTGGACATAAACCTTCGGATTAAGCATCTACGTTCGCATATTTTGCATTGGCTTCGATGAACTCACGACGCGGCAAGACATCGTCACCCATCAACATCGAGAAGATACGATCGGCCTCTGCCGCGTTCTCGATAGTCACTTGTTTCAAAAGACGGGTTTTCGGATCCATGGTCGTATCGCGCAATTGCACTTCGTTCATTTCACCCAAACCTTTGTATCGTTGTACTTCAACCCCCTTGTCTGAGCCAGAAGGATTCAATTCGACAATGGCTGCCTTGCGTTCGTCCTCTGTCCAGCAATAGATTTCTTTGGCACCTTTCTTAACGCGGTACAACGGAGGTGTTGCAATGTAAACATAACCGTTGCGGATGAGTTCTTGCATGTAGCGGAAGAAGAACGTCAGAATCAACGTGGTGATGTGGCTTCCGTCCACGTCGGCATCGGTCATGATGATTACCTTGTGATAACGGAGTTTGCTCATGTTCAACGCCTTGCTGTCTTCTTCTGTGCCAACGGTCACACCCAAAGCCATGTAGATGTTGCGGATGGTGTCGCTCTCAAAGATCTTGTGGTCCATGGCTTTTTCCACGTTCAAGATCTTACCGCGCAAAGGCAAAATTGCTTGGAAGGTCCGGTCACGACCGGTCTTTGCTGTACCCCCTGCAGAGTCCCCTTCGACGAGGAACAACTCGCAGTTTTCCGGGTTGCGGTCCGAACAGTCGGCCAATTTTCCGGGCAAGCCGGCACCGGACATCACGGTCTTACGTTGCACGAGGTCACGGGCCTTGCGGGCAGCGTGGCGTGCGGTAGCCGCCAAAATCACTTTTTCCACAATGGAGCGGGCATCCTTCGGATTCTCTTCCAAATAGGCTTCCAATGCAGCCTTGGTTGCTTGCGAAACCGCAGCATCCACTTCACTATTACCCAATTTGGTCTTCGTCTGACCTTCAAATTGAGGCTCTGCCACTTTCACCGAAATCACAGCAGTCAGACCTTCGCGGAAGTCGGACGCGTCCAAGTCAAATTTCAGTTTGGACAAGAAACCGTTCTTCTCTGCATACGATTTCAAAGTTGAAGTCAGACCACGACGGAAACCGGTCAAGTGGGTACCCCCTTCGTGGGTATTGATGTTGTTTACGTACGAATAAATATTTTCCGTGAAGGCCGTGTTGTATTGCATTGCAATCTCGATCGGAATACCGGTACGGTCCGTTTCCAAATAAATCGGACTTGCGGTCAAACGTTCGCGGTTGCCATCCAGGTAAGTCACGAACTCCATCAGACCTCTTTCGGAGTAGAAGGTTTCAGACAGGTATTTCGGTCCTTCTGCAACAACGTCTGCAACGGTTTCTCCCTCGGTCACAGGAGCATCGCCTTCAACCGGTTCCTCCGGAACTTCCACACGGAAGTCGGTCAACGAAAGACGAACGCCCTTGTTCAAATATGCCAACTCACGCAAACGAGCCGCCAAGGTCGCATAATCGTAGGTCGTCGTCAACGCAAAAATCTCAGCATCCGGTTTGAAGCTGATGATGGTACCGGTGTCGGAGCACTCACCCACGACTTTAACCGAATATTGCGGAACCCCACGGGAGAATTCTTGAACAAAAATCTTTCCTTCACGATGGATCTCGGCTTTCAACCAAATGGACAAAGCATTCACACAAGAAACACCGACCCCGTGCAAACCACCGGAGACTTTGTAACTGTCCTTGCTGAATTTACCCCCAGCGTGCAGCACGGTCAACACCACTTCCAATGCAGAACGGCCTTCTTTCTCGTGCATGCCCGTCGGGATACCACGACCGTTATCGGCCACGGTAATGGAGCCATCGGGATTGATGCTCACTTGAATATCCGAGCAATAACCCGCCAAGGCTTCGTCAATGGAGTTGTCCACCACCTCGTAAACCAAGTGGTGCAAACCGCGGGCCCCTACGTCACCAATGTACATAGAAGGGCGTTTTCTCACCGCTTCCAAACCTTCCAAGACCTGGATGCTGTCGGCAGAATATTGCTGCTCTTGTTTCAAATTTTCTTGATCACTCATCTTCTATCTAGACTTAAATTCTGTATTCATTAAAACAAACAAAGATACGAAAAATTTAGAACTTATAACATACTCCCAAGCCAAAATTGATGCCCGGTTCACGATAGCCCGGGATGTATTGAATTTCGGCATTCAAGAGGTTGTCTGCGTTCAAATAAAACGTCATTTTTCGGTTGTAAACATACGAAACACGGGCTTCCACATCCAAGTAAGCGGGCAACTGAACAACGCCCTCCGGTCCCATCCTTGCATCCACAGCACTGCGGTAATCCGCCTCTGCAGAAAAGATGAACCGTTCCCGCAAATTGTAACGGACAAACGCATTTCCTTCCCAAGCCGGCGCCATCAACGTCACCGTAGCCGGTTCCGAACCCTGGTTGGATTGCGGCAAATAATGCGAATAGTTCAACTCCATTCCTGCCTCAATATTCTTGGTTTTCAAGAGCAACGATGCCACAGCCGACATCTTGCCCGTATATGAATCATACTGAATGGGATGCAGCATATCCCCCGTCGCAACAAGACGGTTTTTGATATCAGCATACGACATTCCGATGTTGTAGGTAAACACATTCCAAAGCACACCTTGAGCCCCCAGCTTCGCGCGAACCGGAACCTGCGTCACCAGAACATTCGCCCCCGGGGTCAACCACGGGTTAAAGGCAAACAGAGAAGACCAGGTATTCAGCACATTTTCCCCGTCCAAGTGGGCATACACCCACAGTTTATCGTAAACCACCTCGAAGTAAGCGCTTACATCGGGATAGATGTGTGCAAGTTCCAGATCGTGAGCCGCCGTCGTATACATACCGGCCAGACCTACCCCAGCATCCACCAGCCATCGGCCACTTTCGTACCGGTAACGGGGTTCAAACTGCAGCAAACCGTTGTTTTCGGCCGCAAACGAGTTCACACTTTCAATGCCCAACAACACACGATGATCACCCGCAAAGGTATATCCGACTTCTGCCGTGGCTTCCACCAAATCTTCAACAACGGCCTCTTGCAACAAAGCGACCGAACGACTCATCTGCTGACGGGTCTGCGTATAACGAATATCCAAAGCATAATACAAGGCCTTCCGGTCCGCCTTGGAAGAGCGCAACTTCAAATCTGCCGACAATTTGTTGAAATGATGCGAGAGGCTGTCCGGCAAAAAAGAACGGAAATTATTCTCAAAATCCACTCCCAGGGACACATCGCCTCCCTTCCAGGCACAACCCACCCGGCTTCCCAAACGGTTGGTCATCCGGTCGTCCGTCGAACGTTTTCCCCAGAAAGAGCGGTGATTGCCATAGGCCACCAAAGACCAACGTTCACCCAAATTCGGCTGAAAGTACACATCCGCCACCGGCAACCAGGGATAAGCCATCGACAAGTTGGCAAACACCGTCGGATAAGCCACCACACCCGCACCCTGGTATGTAGCAAAATGCACCGGTGTAAACTCGTACAGATCCCGGTAAGGACGTTCGGCGAACTTGTAATCAAAGTGCAATTTGAAACGGTTCAATGTATCCGAATAGCGCACGGGTAAGGTCGGTTTCGTCGTCGTCATCAAACGGGCTTCGTATTCCCGACTCACTTGGACCGTTTGGTTCAAATCCTGTTGTGCAACCGCCAACGAGCAGCTTGCAACAAAGGTCAAAAGACCCAAAAGCAATTTGTATTTCATAAGCAATCTTTTATTCTACTACGGTTGCGGTTTGCGGCAAACGGTTCACCCGCATGCGCACTTGTTCCAAAATATCATCCCGATCCCCGGTCGGCTGGTATTCTTCCAAAATACTGCGGAAGGTTGCATCGGCCTGCTCCCACTCTTCGCGTTCCGCAAACGAGTCGCCCAACACGATGAACGCACGGGCCAACCAGTAGGTTTGCGGTGTACCGGTATCCGACAAGGCATAAACCCGTTCTTCCACCAGTTCAAAGTTTCCTTCATCGTAGGCATCTTGCGCCAGCAAATAAGCCGCCTCAGCCCCTTCCGGAAGCACACTGTACTGCTGTGCCAACAACGACAGGATTTCTTTCGCCTTTTCCCGTTCGCCCAATGCCAACAAGGATTTCGCTTGGATGTATTCCGCTTCCCGGTGCAAAGCCGCAATCTCAGCACCGGTTTCCAACTTCCGTACTCTCTCTGCACAAGCCAAGGCTTTGGCCGCATTGCCAGCTCGGAAATAAGCACGCATCTTGCCGACCTCGGCCAATTGGCGGTTGTTGTCCAACTTCGCAATGCTGGAAAGGGTTTCGTAAGCGAGGACCGCCTCCTGATTCTTTTCCAAAACCAGGCAAAGGTTGGCATAGTTCAAGGTTGCCAACTCTGAGAAGGAACCTTCACCAATCAACATGACCTGATGATAAGCATCGGCCGCCGCTTCGATCGAACCGGTCATCTTCAAACATTCTGCCTCATAGAAATAAGCCTGTGACAACCGCGATCCTTTCGGATATTTGGTCAAATAGTTTTTCAACGACACCAACGCCTCCCGGTAGTTACCTGCCAAGAACAATTGTTCTGCGGCATTGAAGAACATCAGTTCCTTTTCATCCGCCGTTTTCAACGATGACATACCGATGCGGTCCAGGTAAGCCAGGTACTCTTCCGGCTTGTTCATGCTTTGGTACAGACTCTCGATACCTGCCAAAGCACTCGTCGATTCCTCCGACAGAGGATGTTGTTCCACCAACGTACTGTAATACGACAAGGCCTTCTTCGTATCCCCTTCGTTGGAAGCAATCATACCCATCTCCAACAGTGCCTTTGTAAAGTACACACTATCACGCACATCGCTCATCAACTTCTCGTAACACTTCTTGGCCCGCTCGTTCTTACCGGTCTGCACGTAGGTACGACCCAATTCGTACAAGGCCATCGGATAGATCGGAGATTTCGGACTCAGATCCGTGATGTTGCGCAGCAAATCAATTTTCTTGTCAAACTGAGACAACAGCCCATAGGACATAGCCCCTTGGTATCGAGGATACAAATCATTGCGATCGTAGTTGGTATTGGCCACCTGTTCATACAACTCCGCGGAACGCTCATAATCCCGCATCATGAAATAACAGTCGGCCAAACGGGTTTGGGCATCCGCCGTAAACTGACGTTTCGAAGGAGCCAGGGACAAGTATTGTTTGAACCAGGGCTCTGCCTGATTGTAGCGCTGCTGGCTGTACAGAGCATAGGCCAAATTGTACAATGTTGCAGGATATTCATCGGTTTGGTCATAACCGGCCTGTTGGAGCAACTGCTCGTTGAGTTGCACCGCCCGCGGGTAATCTTCGATCCGGAAGAAGGTTTCAGCCAACCAGAAACGGGTCAAATTCGCCAATGCAGCATTGCAGTCGGCATAATTCAGAGACAGGGCAAATTGTTCGGAAGCAGCACGGTAACCACCCCGTTCCAACAACTGCATTCCCCGGAAATACGCTGCTTTCTGGTAGTTGGCGCGCATTTCTGTCGTCAGCGAACGAATCCTGGCCAATGACTCCAATGCCGGACGGTAATCCTTGGCCAACAGATACGAGGTCGCAATGTAGGCATGGATCTCATCCGCCCGTTTGGAAGAAGGATATTGATCCAGGTAGGCATAGAACGGATTGATGTCGTTGTTCACATCAAACATCAGTTTCGCATACTGGAAGAGGGCATCTTCCCGCAAAACCTTGTCGTAGTCACTCTCCGCCGCTGTCCGGAAAGAATCCATCGCACTGAGTTTGTTCTTCAACTGCAGATACGTATCACCCAAATAGTAGCTGGCACTCTGTCCAATGGAATCCCGGAGGCCCACCACCTTCAAGAACGAATCTGCCGCAGCATTGTAACCGCCCAACGAATAGGAAACAATGCCCGCATAGTAATGGTCCCGGCGCGACATCGATCCCCCACTTTTCTGGTACAGCGACAAGTATTTTTGCGCCTCTTGTGCATTGTCCAAAGCGAAATAAGCTTCCGACACAATGCGGGCCAGGCGGGACTGGTATTCCTTGTCCAAATCCGGGTAGAGATCCGGTCCTTCCGCCACCACGGCATCGTTGTCCTCCAACATAAACTTCGACTCAATCCAAAAATAACGGGCCATCACCCCATAACGCATGTCCGAAAACAAACGTTCAAACATCGGAAGAGCCTGCTCAAATTTTTGACCTACATAATAAACATAGCCCAGATAATAGACCGACGAGTTGGTGAAGGCATTGCGCTGAAAACTCACGAGTTTGGAGAAGCCAGCTTCCGAACGCACATAATTCCCGGTCCGCATATCGCAGAAAGCTCGGTTGAACATATACTCGATCCGCTCATCTTTGCGCAAATAGGCATCCTGCAAACCTTCCATGATTTGCAACGAACGGGCATACTCACCACGCTCAAAATAGTACACCGACTGATGGAAAAGAATCCGAGCCAGTTCCGGCGAATACGGATACTGCTCCGCAAATTCAGCGATCAGGCCGTCCAGGTTCGGACGCTTCAGCAGAATCTGGCACAACAGGCGGTATCCCTCCAATTCACAACGGGACAAGCCTTCTGTCTCCTGGAGCTCCAGCAGACGGGCAAACTCCTTCTCCGCAGCAACGTACATATCGTTTTCAAACAACTGCTTCGCAGTATGCAAACGTGTCTGTAAATCATAGACTTGAGACTGTGCTGCAGCCGATCCGAGAAAGAGCGGACAACAGAGGATTCCCAAGCAAATATTCAAGATCCACAGGTTAGATTTCTTCATATCAATCATGCTTTTATAAAGTAGCAAAATTAGGAAAAAAGAGGCAATATAACTACATTTGTGGGCCGTTAAATGAACAAAAAACAATGAGCGACGCAACTACAAACAAACCCTCCCAACCCCTGGTCGAACTGATCGGCGCAGACATTGCCAACACCGACAACCTGGTCCTGTCCGACGTCAACCTCAGCATCCAACCGGGCGAATTTGTGTACCTGATCGGCAAGGTCGGCAGCGGCAAGACCTCCATCATCCGAACCCTCATTGGAGAGGTTCCCTTACGCAAGGGCCAAGGACGCGTCGGCGACTTCTCGCTGAACCAACTCAAGAAGCGCGACATTCCCTACCTGCGTCGCAGCATCGGCGTCATCTTTCAAGATTTCCAACTCCTGATGGACCGCTCGGTCTTTGACAACCTGCTGTTCGTCCTGCGTTGCACAGGCTGGAAAGACCGTCGCAACATGAAACTCCGCATCGAAGAAGTCCTGCAACAAGTGGGTATGCAAACCAAGGCCCACAAAATGCCCCATCAGCTGTCCGGCGGCGAACAACAACGCATTGCCATCGCCCGGGCCCTCCTCAACCGCCCCAAACTCATTTTGGCAGACGAGCCCACTGGCAACCTGGACAACGACACCGCCAACGACATCATGACCCTGCTGATGGAACTGCACGAAAAGCAACAAACGGCCTTCCTGATGGTGACCCACAACCGCCAGCTTTTCCGCCAGTACCCGGGCCGGATTGTGGTCTGCGAACAAGGCACCCTCAACGAAGAAAAAGACGATTACGGTGACGGCATCGACCTCACCGAATTCACCCCCTGGTAACCCTTTCCCATGAAACAAACAAAGGTCGCCCACCTCATCGCCTGGTTCCAGGAGCACATGCCGGTTGCGGAATCAGAACTCAACTACGACAGCCCGTTCCACCTGCTCATCGCCGTCATCCTTTCGGCCCAATGCACCGACAAACGGGTCAACCTCGTCACACCCCCGCTGTTCGAACGCTTCCCCGATCCGGCTTCCCTGGCCGAAGCCTCCTATGAAGAAGTCTTCGACTACATCAAGTCCATCTCCTTTCCGAACAACAAGACCCATCACCTCATCGGCATGGCGACCCGGTTGCGAGATGATTTCAACAGCATCGTTCCCGACGACGTAGACGCCCTGCAAACCCTGCCCGGCGTCGGCCGAAAAACCGCCAACGTCATCGCCTCGGTCATCTACAACAAACCTGTTATTGCTGTTGATACCCACGTCTTTCGTCTTTCCAAACGTCTCGGATTATCCCAAGGAAAAAATGTGGATGAAGTGGAGGCAGATTTGACCGCCCTCTTCCCGGAAGAACTCCGGCCCATTGCCCACCATTGGCTCATTCTACACGGCCGCTACACCTGCGTAGCCCGCAAACCCAAATGTGAGACTTGCGGTCTCCAACCGTACTGCGATACCTACCAAACGGAACACAAATAAGACTACGACGCACTCTCCGGCAACCCCTCCGCAAACGGATGGTGGCCGATGATTTCCTTCTGCCATTTGTCCCGACTCACGTGCATATAAATCTCAGTCGTCAGGATGGACTCGTGGCCCAACATCTCCTGCACCACCCGCAAGTCCGCCCCATTTTCCACCAGGTGCGTCGCAAACGAATGGCGGAAGGTATGTGGCGAAACCTCCTTCTGGATACCCGCCTTTTCCGCCTGCCGACGAACTACCAAGAAAACCATCTCCCGGGTCAACCGAGCCCCACGACGGTTCAAAAACAGACAATCTGAATATTGCGGCTGACAAGGTCCGATGCGACGCTGCTCCAGATAAAGCTCCACCGAACGGATGGCTGGCTCACCCACCGGCACCAGGCGCTGCTTGTTGCCCTTCCCGACCACTCGCACAAAACCCTGCTCAAAAAACAGGTCCGACAAACGCAGGTTCACCAGCTCGCTCACCCGCAACCCGCAAGAATACAACATCTCCAACATCGCACGATCGCGATGTCCCTGGGGATGCGACAAATCCACGGATTCCAAAATTGCCACCACCTCTTCCACCGTCAGCACAACGGGCAGATGCTTGTGCAACCGCGGTGCTTCCAAGCGTTCCGAAGGATCTTCCTGGATGTGGCCGGAGAGTTTCAGAAAAGCAAAAAACGAATGCAACGAACTCAACAGCCGGGACTGCGACCGTTTGGACAACGAATCGGAACAAGTTCCCAAAAACAACGACAAATGCTCAAAAGAAACCTGCTCAGGCAAGGATCCCCCAACCTGCGTTTCCAAATAAACAACCAATCGTTGAATGTCCGCACAATAAGCCGAAACGGTGTGCTTGGACAGCGACCGCTCCAACTGCAGATAGACTTGGTATTCAGACAACACCAACTGCCATTGACGCTGAAAAGAAGCTTTCATCGTAGATAGTACCCCCAACAGGACTCGAACCTGTATTTAAAGTTTAGGAAACTTTCGTTCTATCCCTTGAACTATGAGGGCAGAAATAATTTGTGGTTAATCCAACATTTGCTGCTGGATGCGCTGCACCAGACCGGAACTAGCTACGTCGTAGGCCTTGAGGATCATACGGGAAATCGCCCGCGGAGAAGAGGCTCCGTGACCAATGACCACCGGAGCTTTGATGCCCAACACCGGTGTTCCTCCGTACTCTTCGTAATTGAAGCGGTTCAAGAACTCCCGATTCAGACCCAACCGCGCACATACGCTGTACAAAGCCTCCGATTGTTTGAGGCAGATATTGCCGACAAACCCATCGCAGACCAGAACATCCGCCTTTCCTCCATCGTACAGGTAATTGGCCTCCATATTGCCAACAAAATTGACCATCGGAGATTCTTCCAACATCTTGTAGGCCTCCCGGGTTGTCATGTTGCCCTTTTCCGACTCCTCACCGATGTTCAACAACGCGACACAGGGCTGGTCAATACCCATAATGGTTTGCGCATAAACGGTACCGAGCTCAGCAAACTGATACAGAACATCCGGTTTCGCATCGGTGTTGAATCCTACGTCCAACAACAACATCTTGCCCCCATTCAACAAAGGAATTTCAGCCGAGATACAAGGACGGATGACGCCCGTCAAGGACCCAACAGTAGTCACCGATCCCACCAACATCGCCCCCGTATTGCCCGCACTGGCAAAGGCATCGAGTTGGCCCTCTGCCAACATCTGAAAGCCCCTCGCCATCGAAGAATCCGGTTTATGTTTGTAAGCGATGACCGGTTGTTCGTGCATTTCCAACACCTGTGAACAGGGACAAATGACAAAAATACCGGGATCTATTCCGTTTTCACGGCAGATTCCGGTAATTTTATCCGCATCACCCAACAACACAAGTGTTGCTAAGCCGGACAATTGCTGCATAGCGTCGGCGGCTCCCAAGATAACTTGAACAGGGGCGAAATCGCCACCCATTGCGTCGACACCGATCCGCAGCATGGCGTAGCTACGCTTACTCGTTGGTCTTGTCGATCACCAAGCGTCCGCGATAGAATCCGCATTCAGGACATACGCGGTGGTACAATACTGCTGCTCCGCAGTTTGAGCAAGTAGCCAAGGTAGGCATAACTGCCTTGTCGTGGGTTCTACGTTTGTTTCTACGTTGTTTTGAAACTCTGTGTTTAGGATGTGCCATTGCTTTCTATTTTTATTGTCTTAATTATTTCAAAATTTCTTTCATCCGTTCCATCATGTCCGGATCACATTCGCCGTCCTCGTGTACTTTCTGAATCGGCAGGCTCAAACATACATAATCGTAAAAAACCTGACTCAAATCCAATTCGGTTTCATTGCGTTCCAACTCGATGATATCACCGTCCGGTCTCTCTTCTTCCTCGTCCCGAACCCGAGACGCTCCCGAAAATGTCACCGCTATCGTTTCATCCACCTCTACTGGAAGTTGCAAATCACTCAAACAACGATCACAAGCCACCGTCACGTCCCCCTCAATTTTTAGCCCCAATCGCATACACAAACCGGTCTTTTCCAACTCAACGTCTGCTTTCAAATCTGCTGCAAGTATCGGATTTTCACCAAATTCAGCAAAAAATGACGTTTCGATCGGGAACTCCATCCGATGCTTTCCGGGCTGTAAACCCTTGAGGTCAATGCGGTACAATTGTTCTCCTTTGTCCATAATGGGCGGCAAAGATATAAATTTTTTTTAGAAATGAATCAACCTTTTCTGCGTTTTCTTTCAATCTCATCCAAAATAATTTTTCGGATGCGCATGGATTTGGGAGTTACTTCCACCAATTCGTCCTCCTGGATGTATTCCAAGGCCTCTTCCAAAGAGAAAACAATGGGAGGAGGAAGCATTACTTTTTCATCACTACCGGCAGCCCGAACGTTGCTCAACTTCTTGGTTTTGCAAATATTGATGTTCAAATCGTCCGCGCGGGTGTGTTCGCCCACTACCTGACCGGCGTAGATATCCTCTCCCGGAGGAATGAAGAACTTACCACGGTCTTGCAGTTTGTCCATGGCATAAGCCACCGCTGTACCGGTCTCGATAGCCACCAACGAACCGTTGTTCCGTTTTTCGATTTCTCCCTTGTAAGGCTCGTAGCCCTTGAAACGGTGAGCCACCACAGCCTCTCCTTGCGTTGCGGTCAACAAGTTGCTCCGCAATCCGATCAAACCGCGCGACGGAATATCAAAATCCAAATGAGCACGGTCACCACGGGTCTCCATGTGCAACAAGGAAGCTTTGCGACGGGTAGAAATTTCAATTGCACGTCCGACCATTTCTTCCGGAAGGTCGATGGTCAAGTGCTCAATCGGTTCGCAACGGACACCGTTGATGTTTTTATCCAACACCTTCGGCTGACCAACTTGCAATTCAAAACCTTCACGACGCATCGTTTCAATCAACACCGACAAGTGTAACACACCGCGCCCATAGACGATGAAGGAATCGGCAGTCAGACCTTCCTTCACCCGCAAGGCCAGGTTTTTCTCCAGCTCTTTTTCCAAACGGTCTTTCAAGTGACGGGAAGTCACGTATTTTCCTTCTTTTCCAAAGAACGGAGAGTCGTTGATGGTAAACAACATACTCATCGTCGGCTCGTCCACCGAGATCGGAGGCAGAGCTTCCGGATTTTCCAAGTCAGCGATGGTGTCTCCAATCTCAAATCCTTCGATACCCACTACCGCACAAATATCGCCGCTGTACACTTCGTCCGCCTTGCGTTTTTCCAGGCCTTCGAAGACCATCAAGTCTTTGATTTTCTGACGTTCTGTCGTTCCATCCCGTTTGCAGAGGGTGATCCACATGCCCGGTTTCAGCACACCGCGGTTCACACGTCCTACCGCAATCCGACCCACGTACGGAGAATATTCCAACGAAGAAATCAACATCTGCGGCGTACCTTCCAACACTTCCGGACCCGGAATCTCTTCGAGAATGGTATCCAACAAAGCGGTGATGTCGTTGGTCGGTTGCTTCCAATCCAAAGACATCCATCCTTGTTTGGCACTGCCATACACCGTCTTGAAATCCAATTGTTCTTCGGTCGCATTCAAGGAGAACATCAGGTCAAACACCTGCTCGTTCACTTCATCCGGACGGCAGTTCGGTTTGTCCACCTTGTTCACCACCACAATGGGTTTCTTGCCCATTTCGATGGCCTTTTGCAACACGAAACGGGTCTGAGGCATGGTACCTTCAAAGGCATCCACCAGCAACAAAACCCCATCGGTCATGTTCAACACCCGTTCCACTTCCCCACCGAAGTCGGCGTGGCCAGGGGTGTCAATGATGTTGATCTTATTGCCCTTATAAGGAACCGAAACGTTCTTGGAAAGGATGGTAATCCCCCGTTCACGTTCCAGGTCGTTGTTGTCCAAAATCAGTTCGCCCAATTTCTCGGCATCCCGGGCCATACGGGCCTGGTAAATCATGCGGTCCACCAAGGTCGTCTTTCCATGGTCGACGTGGGCAATAATTGCTATATTTCTAATGTTTTGCATAGGAATGGCAAAAGTACAAAAAAACCGCTACCTATGTCTATATTTTTTACTATCTTCGCAAAAAAATACGACAAGCGTATGACAGAAAAAATCATCATTTTGGATTTCGGTTCACAAGTGACCCAATTGATTGGACGCCGCGTTCGTGAGTTGAATGTGTACTGCGAAATCCACCCTTATAACAAAGCCCCGCAATTGGACGAAACCGTCAAAGGGGTGATTTTGTCGGGCAGTCCCCACTCCGTTCGGGACGAGAAAGCTCCGACCATTGACACCACACCGTTCTTAGGCAAAGTTCCCGTGTTGGGCATCTGCTACGGCGCTCAATACCTCGCCTACCACAACGGCGGAGAGGTCAACGCATCCTTGGCCCGCGAATACGGCCGTGCCAATTTGAAAGTCGTTGACATCGACTCTCCCCTCTTCAAAGGCATTCCTTTCGAATCCCAAGTGTGGATGTCACACGGCGACACCATCGCCCGTCTTCCCGAAGGGGCACACGTCATTGCCTCAACCGAAGATGTGGTAAATGCCGCTTACTCCATCGACGACAAACGCACCTACTGCGTACAATTCCACCCGGAAGTATTCCACTCGACCTTCGGTCCGAAGATGTTGGAAAACTTCGTAATGAACATCTGCGAATGCCACGGAGAATGGACTCCGGCTTCGTTCATTGAAAACACCGTAGAATCTTTGCGTGCCCAATTGGGTGACGACCGCGTGATCCTCGGTCTCTCCGGAGGGGTTGACTCAACCGTTGCCGCTGTATTGCTCAACAAAGCCATCGGTCAAAACTTGATCTGTATCTTCGTTGACAACGGTCTGCTCCGCAAAAACGAATTCGAATCCGTATTGGAATCCTACCGCGACATGGGACTCAACGTCATCGGCGTGGACGCCTCCAACCAATTCCTGGATGTCCTCTCCGGCGTATCGGATCCCGAACAAAAACGCAAAGCCATCGGCCGTACGTTCATCGAAGTCTTTGACGCAGAAGCGAAGAAAGTTACCAACGCAAAATGGTTGGCTCAAGGTACCATCTACCCCGATGTGATCGAATCCGTATCGGTAAACGGACCTTCTTCCACCATCAAATCTCACCACAACGTAGGGGGTCTCCCTGAAAAGATGAACTTGAAGATTGTGGAACCGCTCCGCACCCTGTTCAAAGACGAAGTTCGTCGTGTAGGTAAGACGTTGGGTATCAAGAGCGAATTGATCTCCCGCCACCCCTTCCCGGGTCCGGGTCTGGCCATTCGTCTGTTGGGAGAAATTACCCGTGAGAAACTCAACATCCTCAAAGATGCGGATGCGATTTATACCCAAGCCTTGCGCGACACCCCGGCACCCGAAGGCTGGCAACCGGCTTCCGGCGCCATTCCCTCCGGCGATGTCCTCACCTTGTACGACACAATCTGGCAAGCTGGAGCCATCCTGCTCCCGATCCGAAGCGTCGGCGTAATGGGTGACGAACGTACCTACGAATACACCATCGCCTTGCGCGCGGTCACCTCAACCGACGGTATGACCGCAGACTGGGTTCACCTCCCGTATGAATTCATGGCAAAAGTTTCGAACGATATCATCAACAAAGTACGCGGCGTGAACCGCGTAGTGTACGACATCTCGTCGAAACCGCCTGCAACCATTGAGTGGGAATAGACTTCCTACAAAAGAGGACTGATCAAACGCGCAGCTGCTTCAAAAATCCGATTTTGGACGCTGCGCGTTTTCCATTGCGCCCGCGTCACCATTTGACAACGGCTCTTGTCTTTGTGGAACTGCGCCTCGATCGTTTGCGCACATTCCGCATTGTAGATGACAGACGTCACCTCAAAATTGTGTTCCATGCTACGGTTGTCCATGTTGGCAGAACCGATGATGCAGAATTCAGAGTCCACCGACAGGACTTTGGAGTGGTTGAAACCATCTTTGAACAAATAGATCTTCACACCAGCAAACAACAATTCACTCACATAGGACATCGTTCCCCAATACGTCAACCACGTATCCGAACGTTCCGGAATCATCAAATTCACTTCCACCCCGGACAGAGCTGCATTCTTGATCGCCACCAACAAGGAATCCGAAGGAACAAAATACGGAGTAATGATGTAGATGTGATGATGGGCCTGCACAATGGCCGACAGGAAACACTGCAAAATACCGGACCAGTCACTGTCCGGACCCGACGAAATGGTCTGCATCAAATAAGGAGGAACCTCCTGATCCGATTTCGGACCTGACAGATTCAAATCCGGATAATATTTCTTACGACGTTTGAGTTTCTTGTTCAAAATGAAGAAACGGTCCAACAAAAAACTCTCCTGCAAAGCATATACTGCAGGACCTTCGATCTTGATGTGCGTATCACGCCACTCGGGGAAATCACCCCCATCGTAATACCGGTCAGCGAGATTAACACCGCCCAAGAAACCGACTTCGCCATCAATCACCAGAATCTTCCGGTGGTTCCGGTAATTCACCACCGGTGGAGGGAAGAAAAGACGGAACGGAGAAAAATTCAAAACCTCCACCCCTGCCTGCTGCAAGGTCTGCAAATAAGCCTTGCTCAACCCCCGGCTACCAAAGCCATCAAACATCAATCGGACCTCAACGCCCTCCTGGGCCTTACGCACCAAGAGTTCCTGAATCGTCTTGCCCACTTGATCCTCCTCCAAAATGTAGGACTGCAGGTGGATATGGTTGACCGCTTTCTCCATCGCATCGATCATGGAGGCCAAGGCCTCTTTTCCCGAAAAATAAATATCAATGTGCCGAGCGCTCAACAACATGCTCCGACTGGAGTTGAAGTTCTGCAGAATGATCTTGGAGTAAGGAAGCAACTGCGTAGCCTCTGGAGCCGTCTCCAAAAGACGATCCAAATCCTCCCGCATCACCCGGTGTTTCCGATAGATACGGTCCCCCGATCCCTTTCGGCTGAACATCTTCTCCTTTCGAAAATTACGACCCAGAAAGATGTAACAAATCAGGCCGATGTACGGGAGTGCCAGAATCACGATGACCCAAGACAGGGTCTTGACCGGATTTTCACGTTTGTAAATCAGCAGTGCAGATGCTGTAATGGACAACACCAGGTTGACCCCATACAGCACCGCTCCAAGTATCGCAAAAAATGACATGCCGCCGTTCTAGAGATCTTGAACAAAACCGTGGGACTGACCGTCCACACGAAACTCGCCTTTGGTCACGTGCCCCAACAAGGTAATTCCGATGCCGTGATTCAGCATGAAAGAAACGAAATCCTTTTCCTGGTCATCGTTCACCGAGATGACGCCCACATAGTCAGTCTTGCCATGCAAGAACTGTTGTGCTTCAATTTCCAAAAGCGTCTCTATCTCGAATCCCAATTGATGGGGACGACTGCATTCCACCAACGTACGAAAGAGTCCGTCCGCGCCAATCTTCCGGTAACAAGAAACATAATCCGTGTTGGCAGCATCTTTCATGTATTGTTCGGCTTGCTTGCTTTTCAACAGATAAAGCGTCTCACCTTTGCTCTGAAAATAGTTATGAGCGTTCTTCATAAGCTAATTTTTTTCGTAAATATACTAATTTTTTTTGAAGTTCAAGAAATGGTTGTATATTTGCACTCCCAAACCTCAAGCCCAGATGGTGAAATTGGTAGACACGCCACTTTGAGGGGGTGGTGCCGGTTACGGTGTGCAAGTTCGAGTCTTGTTCTGGGCACACAAATAGGGAGAGCGACTAAGTTTAGTCGCTCATTTTTTTTGCCCGATGCTGATTTCCTCTTCATAATATCTCGAAAGAAATTTCTATCTTTAAGCATTGAAAATTTCGTACCAAACTAAATTTAGAGAAGATGTATAAAATCGTTTTTCTGGACGCCGATACATTGGGAGACACTTCCCTGGACCCCATCCGCGAACGCGGTGAACTCACCTTATACCCGAGAACCCAACCGCACCAGGTCGCCGAACGCATTGCTGACTGCGACGTTATCATCACCAACAAAGTCTTGATCCGCCAACCGGAAATCGATGCGGCCCCGAACCTCAAACTCATCTGCGTTGCAGCAACAGGAGTGAACAACGTGGACGTGGAATATGCTGCACAGAAAGGCATTCCGGTACGCAACGTAGCCGGCTATTCCACCGAAAGCGTGGTACAAGTTACCTTTATGCACCTGCTCAACCTCTTTGGACAAGGCAACTACTTTGATAGCCGCGTCAAAGACGGCACCTACACCCGCGAAGGGCTGTTCACCGACCTCAGCCGCTCCTTCAACGAAATCCGCGGCAAAACTCTGGGTATCATCGGAATGGGGACCATCGGTCAACGCGTTGCCCAAATCGCCAGTGCCTTCGGCATGCGGGTACACTACTTCTCCACTTCCGGCACTTCCCATTGCACGGATTACCCCTCGGTTAGCTTGGAAACCTTGCTCAAAGAAAGCGACGTGATCTCCATCCACGCCCCGCTGAATGCCACAACCAAAGGCATGCTGACGTTGGAGCACTTGAAGAAAATGAAAAAAACCGCCTTCCTGATCAACCTAGGACGTGGCGGTATTGTCGTTGAAAAAGACTTGGCACAAGCCGTACAAGACGGCATCCTCGCAGGAGCTGCCACCGATGTCTTTGAACAAGAGCCTGTACCGGCGGACCACCCCTACCTCAAAGTCGGCGAACGCCTCCTGCTGACCCCGCACATCGGCTGGGCCAGCGTAGAAGCGCGTCAACTTTTGGTCGAAAAACTCGCTGCAAATATCTACTAGATTACCTCAATCTCCTGAACCAGCGTTTGGCGGGAGCCATCCGAGAAGGTCAGGATTGCACGGATTTGTACCGTACCGGATTCCAGGACCACGCGATCATTGGTTTGACACACACGACCATTGACCATCCACAAAATCTCTTGCGGTTCAATGGGACAATCGCGCAAACGAAGACGCAAACGGTCTCCGGTTTGGTACGTCGTGCGATCCACATAGATCATCGGGAACACGGACGGTGCTTCGGGTTTGTTGACGCCCAACGATACCAGCACATCACCACCGGACAAAGTCTTCCAAACACGTCCGTCTTCAGAAACCAAAGCTCCTTCTGAAGCAGAAGCCCGTTTATCCACCAACACCGGATCCTCGGTTTGGCTTCCTTCATAGAAGTAACCAAACACATAGGAATGACTGGCATCCAAACGCAAACGCACATCGGACAAATCAACCCAGACTGCCGATTCAAACGACATCGGCACAGTAATTTCACGTTCTACCAACATGGATGAGGCAGTACGGTCGTACACAAAAACACCCATTTTGGACGGACGGGACATTGAGGGATTCATCGAGAATTCTACACCCGAAATCGTATATCCTTCATAGACAGTCAATTCTTCTGCTGAAATACCCACACCCACATAGGCATTGGCATCGGCCTTAACGGTTGCCGCCGGAAGACCTTCAAATTTCTCAATTCGCAACGACGGCTCTTCCAAGATTTCATTCATCAGGAAGTCCGTTTTAGCATAGTTCGATCGGGTTCCTTCCAACCGACGCACATAACGCAAATAACCGCGAGCGGTCGCTTGCACAAAAGCAGGATTTCTAGGCACATCAAACAGATATTCACCTTCTTCATCGGTCGTAGTCGCATAGGTTTCTTTCAACACCTCATCCAAAAGTTCTACCGTTGCATCGGCCAAACCTTCGTTTGACAGATTCCTTACGCGTCCGGACACCCGCATACCTTGCGAGACGGTCAAATGGAATGTACCGTTTTCGGTGATGTTGGTCAAGTTGTAGTTCGTCGGATTACCGGCCCAATCCCATGCCGGAGGATAAGAATCTGCATCAAAGGTGGTATTGTTTGACAAACCTGGGAAAGGCACCTGACGTTCATCTTGCACATTTTCCTCTCCCACCGCTTCGATCAAGTTAAAGCATTGGTGGCTAGCATAACTGTTGATGTTCCCATAAGACCACAACGCTGCTGCTGTCAACCAGCCTCCGATGTTGTTTTGAGATTGGTCCACGTGGTAAATCAAAAGTCCTTTCTCAGGAATGTAAGCGTCCCAACCGGTTTTATCACGGTACTCGTACATAAAATATTCACCCGGATTATCAGTCGGCGTCCAAAATGAGGAATTTTCCTGCACAGGATCCAACGCATAATCACCGCTCTGCGTCAACTCAACCGGTCCTTCGGACCAGTTCAACAAATGACGCTCCATCGAGGTCAAATACGGAGGAGTACTGCTGTCGTTGTTGTAACAACCGGAGTCCATTAACGAATAATATCCCAAAGCGCGAGCATATCCATTCGTATCGTAATCGACATCATAAAAATCCGGCAGACCCAACACGTGACCAAATTCGTGGGTAAAGGTACCGATACCGTCCATCAACGTACCATCGGCACCCCGCAACTCAGAACCACAGGCATACGTCTCAATGCTCACCCCTTGGAAAGTACCGTAACCGACCCATTTGTGCGGCCAGATAGAATCTGCAGGTCCCCCTTGGGACTCGCCATAACCGGCATAAAAGATGAACACATTATCCAAAACACCGTCGTCATTGCAGTCAAAACGGGTAATGTCCAAACCATGATTGTCAATCGCTTCTTTCACTGCATCATACACCATGGCCCGAGGATTCACATCACTGCCATAACTATCATTCTCCCCATAATAAGCCATCTTGTTGGGCAATTCAACCGGACCATACACCTCGTAGGTCGGAGAAAAAACACCGTTGGAGTTATCATAATAATAGTCACGGCAAGAACCGGTACCTCCGTTTGCGGAATAACCATCTTCGTTCAGGAGGTTGAAGAAATCAGCATTGGCGGTTTCTGAAACAAACTTCACATCCTTGAAGTTCACCAGGATGGCCAAGAAAGGGAAACTACCGTGGGTGAAGAAATTCATCTGCTCAGCTCCCATTTGGGTAGCCATCGCCTCAGAAGCACGTTCAAATCGCAATTGAGTAGCACGTAACTGAGCCGCCACCGGAGGCACAACTGCTTCACTTCCAAAAGACTGCAAAGAAACATCTTGCTGAGTGGCCCGTGTCGAAGTGCGTTGTATGGTACCGTCTGCATTAAAGTTTGCATAATAGTAGAATCCATCCGAAGCCCGAGTCACCAGACGATTGTTGCAAGTAGTCCAATGCAAAAACTCGTCCCCGTGAAGCTGAACGGTCAAAACGGTTCCATCCGGTTGGGTTACGCGAATCGGACGAGGATAGGCCGGAGCCGCCTGAGCAGAAAACTGCAACAAGAAAGCACAATAAGCCAAACAAAAAGCAAAAAGATGCAAAATACGACGATTATGTTTCATACTATTAGGATTTTTCAAATACATCTTACGAAAATAGCACTTTTTTCAAAGAAACAAGAAATTTCCTAACTTAGCCGCTCAAACAATCCGAATCAGATGAACTTTTTACTCACTCCCGACCGCGATCCGATGGGCAATGCAATCCTGGACTACTACAAAAAAGGCAAGGCCGGAAAACTCCGTGTGCTGTCATCGATGTTCGACGAAGACGAGATTCCGGTAGCTACCCTCTTCCGGACAAAAGAAGAAATGTCGCCTCTGGAACGCACCGCTCTGGACCATTGCCGAGGCCGTATTCTGGATGTGGGGGCCGGCAGCGGCTGCCACTCGCGCGAGCTAAAAGCACAAAACCAAGACGTAACTGCGATTGACATCTCCTCCCTGTCGGTACAAGTGATGCAGGAACAAGGTTTGTCAGCAACACAAACCAACCTCTTTGATCCCGAGTTCAAAGAACGTTTCGACACCATTCTGCTACTGATGAACGGCTCCGGCATCATCGGCAAAGTAGAACGGATGGATGCCTTCTTCCAACGGATGAACGAACTGCTTCTCCCCGGGGGACAGATTCTGATGGACTCGAGTGACCTGCGTTACCTCTACGAAGATGAAGACGGCAGCTTCGTCATCGACTTGAACAGCGACTACTACGGAGAGGTCGATTACAAAATGGTGTACAAACGCATCCACGGAGAAACCTTTGACTGGCTGTATGTGGATTTTGAAACCTTGCGCTACTACGCAAACAAAAATGGTTACCACGCTGAAAAGCTAGCCGAAGGCGAGCACTACGACTACCTGGCCTGCTTGCGAAAATTGTGATAGGAACCCCGAGAGCCAGAATGAAGGAACCCCAAAAGTCAGACAAGAACTTTTGGGGTTTTCTTCATCGATTTCAATAAAAAAAGAAACGCAAACCTTTCGATTTGCGTTTCCCAAGAAGTGACTCCGACAGGATTCATTCAATGCAACACCATAAAATAACACCAAAATCATACAACATTATATATCAATGACTTACAAAGGGTAAATGTTGCAACAAATCTCATCCATATTGCATTAAATCTTGTTTTGGTTGTGCAATTTTATTAAATTTGCACAACGGAATACGGAAAATATGGAGAGAATAATTTTGTATCTGAGGACTCCTGCAAAGTCGGGAGAAATCAAAGTCAGACTTAGACTGACAGAAGGAAGAGAAGTGGCCTTATTCCACAAAACAGGAATTAAAGCAACCGCTGCCGACCTGGCAAAATTTGACATAGACGGAAGACTCAAGCAGCGAGTCTCAGTCTATAACTACGAACTTGCCAGATCCCTTGAAGAAGAGATTCGCTACATGCACGAAGCCTACTCCAACATGAAAGAAAAAGGTCTCGACATGACAAGCGATATTTTCGAAAAGGAAATTGCTGACCTAAAGAACCCCAAGCAGGCAGAACGCAAAGCAGCTGGTATGACACTGTTGCAGCGTTTTGAAAGATTCATTGACGACTCCTTCCGAGACGGAATCATATGCGAACTTCGTTACAAACACTACAGAGCCGTACTGACAAAACTCCATCGTTATCTCACAATCAACGGCATGTCGCAAATGGCACCGGCAGAATTCACCGAAGAAAACATCCTCAACTTCCGTCTGTTCATCTTCGACGAATACAAATACGTTGACAAATACCCGAAACTCTACAAAGAGTGCAACGAGAGAAACAAGCCCAAACAACGCCTCAACCTCAACACTGTAACAACTCACCTAAAGAAACTCCAGACATTCTTCAACGAACTCGAAAGCAGAGACGAAATCATCAAATCTCCATTTCGCAAGATTGGAACCGAGAGAAAGAAAGCCGTCATGCGCACAATGTTCGATGAACCATACTTTTTATATAGTGCTGAACTGCAGAAAGTACTTAACACGAAGGTATCTGAAGATCTTCAGGAAGTCAAAGACGCCTTTCTCCTTCAATGTGCCCTCGGCTGCAGAATCGGAGACTTCCAATCTTTGTCTATGGAAAACGTCGCTGTCTCTCCGGAAGGGATCGCATACATTCATTATCTTCCCGATAAGACTCGTGATGGCCAGGAAACAAACATCGAAGTCCAGACACCACTTGTACGCTTCGCCCTTGAGATAGTTAAAAGAACAAAATTCAACTTCCCCATAACCAAATACCCATGTGGCCAAAGCGGCTATAATGCCAAAATAAAAACATTGCTCAGGGTATGCAAGATAGACAGAAAAGTCCCAATATACGACGACACAATCAAGGACAACACATACAAAGCAATACATGACATCGCAAGCAGCAAACTCTGCAGAAAAACTCATGTAGACATAATGAACAAAGTACAGGTAAATATGTATGCTGCAGGACTTCACAAAGAAGGTAGCGGAGCCGTCACCCGTTACACCAAGCTTGAACTAAAAGACCGCTTCGCCCTCATGTGTACCGCCTTTGGCCAACCCTCATACAAAGCTGACAAGAACCTTAAAATCAGAAAAGCATGAGAATGGACATATATTATAACCTATGGGGGATACAATATCAGCAGAAACGCAAAGCACTCCAAGACCGCCTTGGAGTGCCTTATCCTGACAGAGCCATTATAGACCAAGAAGCCAATACTCAGCTCTTCACAGAACACATCCGAAGGATCACAGATGCACTATGCGACAACCAAACCAACAATATAGACA
Organism: Bacteroidales bacterium; assembly: GCA_017647795.1. Classification (GTDB taxonomy): domain Bacteria; phylum Bacteroidota; class Bacteroidia; order Bacteroidales; family UBA932; genus JAGCJX01. The sequence continues at coordinate 25,582 of JAGCJX010000027.1, forward strand.
GCAACACCTATCTGAAAACCCGATCCCGCTGGCTTCAGAACCTCCATTCTGATTATGTAACCAGGTTAAAATCCCTCGAAAAAGATCAAATTATCCAGCATAGCAGCCAATGGATATCACATTCCGAACAGATAATAAATTCCACAGGCAACCAAGAACTGATATACTTTGCACAAGATGTCTTTAAGATCATACGCAAAAATATCGCAGCCGATCTCTTATCTTACACTAAACCTCAGCCAGCAGGATTCCACACCTGTATCTACAACAAAGAACACAGCAGCTCTCTGCTCCGGTACCTCCACAAAAACATCAACAGTCGCACAGGAGTACCAGCCTTTCTCTACATCCAGGCAGCAATCGAAGCCAAAGTCATTGAGAGACCACCATATAAAATCGCTGTAGCGGAATTCCCCAACATAGGAAAGCGAGCCAACTATGACTCCTATATCGGCAGCTCCCGCAACTTCCGTCAGCACCAGGAAACCCTTAAGACCATAACGGACGAAATCAAAACTCTCTTAAAATAACATCATACACAACAATAAACATCAGCATCCATTGACATTCATTAGCAACACAATGAATGTCAATGCCTCATGGTAGCATAAATCAAAACTTCTCGCTACACTTGCAACACCAAATCCGGACGGCTGCTCGATGTATCGGAACATTGGTCGCAATCCGTGGGCTCTGACGAGCAAGAGCACCAGCGGATTTCAGACAAACCATGAAACCAAGCATACATGCACAGACAAGAGAACAAGACACACCGATAATTCAATATGTGGTAAACAAAGAAGACCTCAGCCACATCATCCGCGATATCATCGCCGATAAAATTGAAGAATACGAAACAACTAAAAAAGATCGCCTTCTCTCCAAAAAGCAGGTAGCAGAACGCATTGGAGTTGACAGATCCACTCTATGGAGATGGGAAAAAGAAAACTATCTGGTGCCGATCCGATTTGGCAAGAAAGTCCGCTATAAAGAAAGCGACATCATTGAAATCGAGGAGGGCAGACGATGAACGACCCAATAACAGCTATAATAGCTGAACTCGAATCCTCTCAAGAGACGGACAATATCGGCATGTTCACCATTCGTACGGCTAACCGCACCATAGCCGAAGCAGCCATGCGTCCAAACCCACGACAACTATATCAAGAACTCTGGTACGAAGGCGAAGTCTGCTGCCTCTTCTCAGACTCCAACCTTGGAAAATCCATCTATGCCGTACAGATGGCCGACACTATCGCCACCCTACGTCCTGTCCTCCTGGTTGACTGCGAACTCACAGACAAACAATTCCAGATGCGCTACACCGATATTGACACCGGAGTAATGCACATATTTCCAGAAATGCTCTATCGCGCAGAAATCAATCCCAACACCCTCGATGTGAAAGACTACGAAACTAAAATCTTCCACCATATCGAAGCTGCTGCCCAGCACATGAAATGCAACATCATAATCATTGACAACCTTACCTATCTATGCAACTCATCAGACAAAGGCGTAGATGCCGGACTCTTTATGATGAAACTCATGAACCTAAAAAAGAAATATGGCTGGAGCCTACTCATCATTGCACATACTCCCAAAAGATCATTGATGAGCCCCATCACACAGAACGATCTTGCAGGATCCAAGAAACTCTACAACTTCTTCGACAGCGTCTTCGCCATCGGAAAATCCGCAAAGGACAGTCGCCTAAGATATGTAAAGCAACTCAAGGTCCGAGCCGGAGAATTCCGCTACGATTCCTCCAATGTCATAGTCTATGAAATCGAAAAGACCGACGGATTCGTCCACTTCGAATTCAAAGAATTCTCCACTGAAAAAGAACACCTCAAAGAACGCACGGAAAAAGAAATAACATCTACGCATCGTAACGTTCACGAACTCAAATCCCAAGGTAAATCTACCAGAGAAATAGCAGCCTACCTCGGTCTCAGTAAGTCCAAAGTAGATCGCCTCATCCATACACCACTACCAAGTGTCCCAACCTGTCCCACTGTCCCAGCCGATGGGACACCCGGGACAAATGGGACACCTGGGACAGAACAAAAATGACCGTCATGTCACACTACTACACCCTTCAGAAATACACCAATCCAAGCAGCCGTCACACCTGTCCAGCTTGCGAACGCCCCCGCTGTTTCACACTCTACATCGATGACAACGGCAACATCCTTCATCCAACCGTCGGCCGCTGCGATCACGAATCATCCTGCGGCTACCACCGTACCCCACGCCAATACTTCCACGATCATCCGGAACATCGCCACTTTGTCATTCCGAGCGAGCGCAGCGAGTCGAGGAATCTCCTCCACTATCGTCATGCCCGCCCCGATCGGGCATCCCCCAGCATCATCCCTCATAACCTCATCCCACCACCATCAGCCACCAACCACCTCATATCATATTTGAAAACCATGATCCCATCCTCAGCCATAGACCGCATCATCGCAGACTACCGCCTCGCCTCCACCTCGGACCAGGCAATCATCTTCCTGCAGATAGACCAAGACAACCAATGCCGCACAGGAAAGATCATGCAATATGACCCAGCCACCGGCCATAGAATCAAAGACCCCAACAAACCAGGCAGAATCAATTGGCTCCACTCAGTACTCAAGAGAAGAAAACAACTTCCCCCGGACTGGCAACTCACCCAATGCCTCTTCGGAGAACACCTCCTGCCCCAGCATCAGGACAAAACCGTCGCCCTCGTAGAATCCGAAAAAACCGCCATCATCTGCTCCGCAATGATGCCCCAATACCTATGGCTCGCCACCGGAGGCAAATCCGGACTCACATCAGAACGCCTTAATTCCCTCAAAGGGAGAAAGATCATCGTCTTCCCCGATATCGACGCCTTCAAAGACTGGCAGCAGAAGATCTTCACCTTCCCACACCTCGATATCCGCATCTCCCGCCTCCTCGAAGACAACGCCACCCCAGCCGATCGAGCAGCCCACATCGACCTCGCCGACTGGATTCTGAAGTATCTTGAAACCAACAACAATTAGCTAAGATTTTCCATAGGGAAACGACATCAATATATTATA
>JAGCJX010000028.1 GCA_017647795.1 Bacteroidales bacterium
AAGACATGATTACAGAACGCGATTGGGAAAATATCAAAAGCACCGCCCGCCGAGAAGGCCGCGAGGAAGTTCGCAAGGAAGGTCGCCGAGAAGGTCGCGAGGAAGGCCGTGCTGAAGAACGCCTCGCCGTCGCGAAGAACTTTAAGTCCTTGGGAATCTCCTTTGCAGATATCGCTAAAGCGACTGGCTTGACACTCAAAGAGATTGAGGCGTTGTAATCCTCCCGTATGTATTAGCCAAACGAAAAGGTTGCATCATTTTACCGGTGCAACCTTGATTTTTATGCCTCTCCAAACCTTCGCGCATTCCACCTCGAGTAATAAGCCGTTCCATCAAAGGTGTATGTTCACGAAGGCTTGCATGTGGGGCGTCAGTCATTCCCACCGGCAGATGCCTCCCTCAAGAGTTCCCCTCATCCGGCAGGACGAGAGATTTTCAGAATGTGCGAGGGAGCTTGCGACCGAACTTCTTTCTGAAAATCTCTGCGTCCGTAGGATGATTTTTAGCCAGACGGGAAATTTTCGTCCGCAGGATGATTTTTAGCCAGACGGGAAATTTTCGTCCGCAGGCAAGGGAAAGATCCCCGCTCGAACCAGTCATAACGCACTAGCACGGCAATCCGTTGGGAGATTGTGATTTGATCCCTATCTTTGCAGCGCAAATTTAAGATGCCTTATGCAAAAGTGGATGCAGCAATCTTTTTCGGCCATTCGTTCGGTATTGCCCTCTACCGCACGGACGTGCTGGTGGATGGTGCGGTTGACCGTAGGAGTCTCGTTTCTGGTCTTCTTGTTGGATTATTTTCGGCTCTTGCCCTACTTCTCCGAGTGGCTGCAGCCCGTCTTCTCGACTTTGGGCTTGCCCGGTGAAGCAGCCCTGGCTTATGTTTCCGGATATTTTGTCAATGTCTATTCGGCCATTGCCGTAGGGGTGACCTTGGACCTCGGCCCGCGCGCAATGACGATCTTGGGCGTAATGGTCCTGTGTTCCCACAACATGTTTGTCGAGACAGCCATCCAACGCAAGACCGGCACACCGTGGGTGAGGACCGTCGTCGTCCGCACCCTCAGTGGAATCCTGCTCGCCTTGGCCCTCAACCTGGTCTTGCCCCCTGAGGACGTCGTGGAGATGACCGGCGCCTCGGCCGTCTTCGCCGCAGCGGACGGTGTGGGAGAAGCCGGGGTGACTTTTGTCGAAGCCTTTTGGGCTTGGGCCCAGACGACCCTAAAGCTCGCCGCCAAGATGGCCCTCTTGATTTTTCTGTTGAACATCCTCCAAAAACTCTTGGCCGAATTCGGAGTGACTCAGGCCTTATCGCGCATCCTCGCACCTTTTCTGCGGGTCTTTGGCCTGCCGGCCCGCTGCTCCTTCTTATGGATTGTCGCAAACACCCTCGGCCTGGCCTACGGTGGCGCTGCCATGCTCGAAGAAGTCGAACGCGGAGACCTCTCCCAAGAAGACATCGACCTGCTCAACCTCCACATCGGCATCTCCCACAGCAACCTCGAGGACCTCGTCCTCATCGCCTCCATTGGCGCCATCTGGTGGATTGTCCTCCTTTCCCGCTGGATCCTATCCCTGCTCCTGGTATGGGGTTACCGCGCCTGGTTGCACCTCCATTCCTCGCACGTTTCCGCGTAGGCCTTTTCGAGTTTTATTAATTCGAAATAAATACCTATCTTTGCGAGTTGATAAATAACCGTTTGTGAAAATTGATAATAAACGAAAATAAGATGAGTACTGAATCTGTAAAATGTTTGATCATCGGTAGCGGTCCTGCGGGATACACTGCCGCGATTTATGCTTCCCGTGCGAATTTGTCTCCTGTTTTGTACGAAGGTTTGCAACCGGGTGGACAATTGACCACCACCACCGAAATTGAAAACTTCCCGGGCTTCCCGGAAGGTATCACCGGCAACGAGTTGATGGACCGTATGAAGCAACAAGCTGTTCGCTTGGGCGCTGATGTGCGTTGGGGTGTGGCAACCGCTGTGAATCTGGACCAACGTCCGTTCCGCGTGACCATCGATGATTCAAAAGAAATTTTGGCAGATGCGTTGATCATTTCTACCGGTGCGACTGCAAAATACTTGGGTCTGGAATCCGAAGAAAAATACAAAGGTCAAGGCGTTTCCGCTTGTGCTACTTGCGACGGTTTCTTCTACCGTGGTAAGACCGTAGCCGTTGTAGGTGGTGGTGACACTGCTTGCGAAGAAGCTACTTACTTGGCAGGTTTGTGCGAAAAAGTATACATGATTGTGCGTCGTGACGTGCTTCGCGCTTCCAAAGCTTCCGCAGAACGCGTGTTCGAAACTCCGAACATCGAAGTGTTGTGGAACTGCAATACCCAAGAATTGTTGGGTGACGAAATGGGCGTGAACGGAATGCGTCTCTTGCACAAATCAGGTGAAATCATCGAGAAGAAGATCGACGGTTTCTTCTTGGCCATCGGTCACCACCCGAACTCAGAATTGGTGCAACCGTGGGTAAAAACCAACGAAGAAGGTTACATCATCACCGACGGCGTCTCTTCTGCAACCAACGTACCGGGCGTGTTCGCAGCCGGTGACGTTCAAGATCCCCACTACCGTCAAGCCATCAACGCAGCCGCTTCCGGTTGCCGTGCGGCTCTCGACGTGGAACGCTTTTTGAAGAGCCTTTAAGATTATGCAAAAACGATCCATTTTCCTTTTGTTGTTCTTGGGCGTGCTGGGACTGACGGCTTGTAAGAGTCAGTTCGAGATGATTTTGTCCGGGGACGATGTGCCTTTGAAGTACCAGACCGCGTTTGAGATGTTCAACACCGGTAAGTATGCTAAGGCGGCCCGTATGTTCGAAAACCTGAAACTGGCAACGAGTGGTACTCCCCAAGACGATACCGTGCAGTTTTATACGGCATTGTCTCACTACGAATACGGAGACATCTATTCGGCTGAGCCGGCCTTCGAAAGTTTCATCGGTGTCTTTCCCTTGAGTCCGTTTACCGAACGTGCGAAGTTCTTGCGCATTGACTGTCTGTACCGCCAGACCCTGCGTTACGAACTGGATCAGACTCCGTCGGTGAAGGCGTTGAACGTGATGCACCAATATTTGTACGAGCACCCGTCAACCCCTTTCCGAGGCAACTGCGAGGCCATGATTGCCGATTTGAACGAACGGATGGATCGCAAGGATTTTGAGGCTGCGAAGCTGTATTACACCATCGAAGAATACAAGGCAGCACACTATGCGTTGAAGAACGTTTTGAAAAACGACGCGGCGAACGTTTATCGCGAAGAGATCCGTTACTACACCGCAATGGCAGCGTACAAATATGCTTCCAACAGTGTGACTTCCAAACAAAAGGAACGTTTCATGACGTTTGCCGACGAGTACTACAACTTCATTGGCGAGTTCCCCGAATCCAGCCACCGCAAGGAGTTGGACGGACTTTTTGAGAAGATTCAGAAATACATCAAATAAGAAACATTAACCAATAACCGTATATGGATAGAAAAGAAGTGGCCAACGACACTGTAACCCGTGACTTGGTGGATTTGGCAAAAGTGACCGGTAACATTTACGAGTCAACCATGATTATGGCGAAACGTGCCAATCAAATTGCCGCAGCTGTAAAACAAGAGCTGAACCAAAAATTGGAAGAGTTCTCTTCGTTTGCGGATACATTTGAAGAAACTTTTGAAAATCGCGAACAAATCGAGATTTCTAAACATTACGAGCGCTTGCCGAAACCGACTTTGGTTGCTGTAGCAGAATTCCAAAACGGCGAGATCTATTCCCGCAAAGTTGAGGAATAGTATGCTGAAAGGTAAGCACATCGTATTGGGCGTAACGGGCAGCATTGCAGCTTATAAGGCAGCAACGTTGGTCCGTTTGCTCGTTAAAGAGGGGGCTGAGGTAAAAGTGATGATGACCGAGATGGCCAAGCACTTCATTACCCCGCTGACGATGGCAACGCTCTCCAAAAATCCCGTTCTGGTGGAGTTCTACAACCCGGAGAACGGTGATTGGAACAGCCACGTGTCCCTCGGAATCTGGGCGGATCTGTTTTTGATTGCACCGGCTTCCGCCAACACCTTGGCCAAGATGGCGACAGGGGTGGCGGATAACCTGCTGTTGACAACCTACCTTTCTGCGAAATGTCCGGTGGCCATTGCTCCGGCCATGGACCTGGATATGTATGCCCACGTCGCTACGCAGACGAATTTGAATACCCTGCGGGAACGTGGGGTGGCAATCATCGAACCGGAGTCGGGTGAACTGGCCAGCGGTTTGATCGGCAAGGGTCGGATGGAAGAGCCGGAGGGCATTGTTCGGGCCGTGAAGGCGTTGTTTGCCCGTGAAGGTGCCTGGAAGGGGCGTCGCGTCTTGTTGACCGTAGGTCCGACCCGGGAAGAAATTGATCCGGTCCGTTACATCACGAACCATTCCACCGGCAAGATGGGCTATGCCTTGGCAGAGGCCTTTGCGGACCAGGGTGCTCAGGTAGAGCTGGTCAGTGGTCCGGTGTCAATCAAGGCACAGTCTCCGAACATTACCGTTCACAACGTCGTTTCTGCCGCGCAGATGGCGGAGAAGACCTTGGCCTTGTACGAGACTTGCCCCGACGTGACGGTGTTGTGTGCCGCGGTGGCTGACTATACCCCGGCCGAACGCCAGGATCAGAAGATCAAACGCGAAAAGAAAGGGGCCTATGCCCTGGAACTGGTCCCGACCGTAGATATTGCAGCGGCCATTGGACAGATCAAGAAGCCCAACACGCTCACCGTTGGTTTTGCTTTGGAGACCAACGACGCTGTGGCCCATGCACAAGACAAATTGCAACGCAAGAATTTGGATATGATTGTGATGAACTCGCTGGAAGATCCCGGTGCAGGCTTCGCAACCGATACCAACCGCGTGACCTTGATATCCCGCGACGGGGAGACCCGGACCGGAAGTTTGAAATCCAAGCAACAAGTTGCCCTTGACATTGTACAACGGATTGATGAGTTGTTATGTTGCAAAGACTGACAATACAGAACTATGCACTGATTGAAGACTTGGAGATTGAGTTCCCGAGCGGGCTCATCATCCTGTCTGGAGAAACGGGTGCCGGTAAGTCCATCTTACTCGGTGCCTTGTCTTTGTTGTTGGGGGCCAAGGCCGATGTGTCGGTCTTGCGTTTGCCGGAGAAGAACTGCGTGGTGGAGGCCGAATTTACCGACGGTACCTTGTTGCGTCGGGTGGTGGCTCCCTCCGGCCGTTCCCGCTCCTTTCTGAACGACGAACCCCTTCCGCTGGGGGAAATGGCGGAACAGGGACAACGGCGCATCGACATCCACGCGCAACACCAGCATTTGCGCCTGGCGGATCCGCAATTTCAATTGGCTGTCGTGGATTGTTTTGCCGAGACCGCCGATCTGATGCAGGATTACCGCCGTGTCTTTGAAGAAAAGAAATTGCTGGAAGAGACTTTGCACCGCTTGGAACGTCAGTTGGCCGAGCAGCGCAAGGAACAGGATTTTCGGGAATTCCAGTTCCGTCAGTTGAGCGAGGCCCGCTTGGTGGACGGAGAGTTGGAAGAACTCGAACTGGAACAAAAACGCTTGGCACACGCCGAGGACCTGTTGGCCGGTTTATCGCAAGCCAGCCAGCCCTTTGAGGCTGGGGAAGTGCCTTTGTCGCAAGGTCTGAAGGCCAGCATCCAGCAACTGGAACGTTGTGCACGTCACTTGTCTTCGTTGGAGGCATTGGTAGAACGTCTGCAGTCCTGCCGCATCGAATTGGATGACATTGCGTCGGAGATCCAAATGGCAACAGATTCGGTGGAAGTGTCACCGGAACGGCTGATGCAGGTGGACGAAAGGCTGTCGCAGTTGTACGGCTTGTTGAAGCGTTATGATTGCTCCACCCTGGCAGAGCTCATCGCGGTCCGCGACCGCTTGGACGAATCGTTGGCCGATGCCTCCGACGGAGAAGTGCGGTTGGAGCAATTGCGGGCGCAGCAAACCACGATGCAACAGCAGTTGGAAGTCAAGGCTGCGGCTTTGACGAAGGCCCGTTGTGCGGTCTTGTCCGACTTGGCTTCGCAGATTGAGACCCAAATCCGGGATTTGGAGATGCCGTATGCGCAGTTTGAGATCCAACACCGCCTCGAATCCCGTTTCACGGAGCAAGGACAAGATGCCTTTGTCTTCTTGTTTTCGGCGAACGGTGATGCACCGTCCGATGTGGCAAAGGTGGCTTCGGGTGGGGAGTTGTCCCGCTTGATGCTGGTACTCAAGGCCCTGATGGCCGAGCATGCAGCGATGCCGACCTTGATTTTTGACGAAATAGACACCGGAGTGTCCGGCCGGGCAGCCGACAAGATGGGAGAACTCATCGGTCGGATGGGCAAGGCGATGCAACTTTTTGCCATCACCCACTTGCCGCAGATTGCCAGCAAGCCGGCTTCACACTTTTTGGTGTACAAAGAATACGACGAGCAACACCAAGCCCACACCCGTCTGCGTCTGTTGACCGACAGCGAGCGTGTGGAAGAGATTGCCCGGATGCTCAGCGGAGCGCAGCTCACAGCCGCTTCGTTGGCCAATGCACAAGAATTAATTAATCAAAATACGAAAATATGAGACTGATTATCAATCGTAATTATGCGCAGTTGTCAGAATGGGCTGCTGCATACATTGTAAAGAGAATCAATGACTTTGCTCCGACCGAAGACCGTCCGTTTGTCTTGGGTCTGCCGACCGGTTCAACCCCCCTCGGTACCTACCGTGAGTTGATCCGTTTGCACAAAGAAGGTCTGGTTTCTTTTGCAAACGTGGTGACCTTCAACATGGACGAATACATGGGCTTGCCCGAAGACCATCCGGAAAGCTATCATTCATTCATGTGGACCAACTTCTTCAACCACGTGGATGTGAAACCGGAAAACGTGAACATCCTCGACGGCAACGCAGAAGATCCGGAAGCAGAATGTGCCCGTTACGAAGCAAAGATCCTTTCTTACGGTGGCATTGATTTGTTCATGGGCGGTATTGGTCCGGATGGCCACATTGCCTTCAACGAACCTTGCTCGTCTTTGTCTTCCCGCACCCGCGTGAAGAGCTTGACCACCGACACCATCATCGCCAACTCCCGTTTCTTCAACAACGACGTGAACTTGGTTCCCCGTCGTGCCTTGACCGTGGGTGTGGGCACCGTGATGGATGCGAAAGAAGTCATGATCCTCGTAAACGGCCACAACAAAGCCCGCGCCTTGTACCACGCAGTCGAAGGTGCTGTGAACCACAACTGGACCATCAGCATCCTGCAAATGCACCCGAAAGGAATCATCGTTTGCGACGAAGCGGCTACTGTGGAATTGAAAGTGGGAACTTTCAACTACTTCAAGGACATCGAGAAAGATAACTTGGATCCCCAATCGATGTTGGTTCGCTAATTATGAGTACCCCCGATGCTTTGCTTCGCTTGCGCGAGTATTTGCGTAGCGAATCGTACGAAGCGACTGTAGTGCCGACGGCAGACCCCCATTCTGGGGAGTACTTGCCGTCGCATTATGCATGTCGCCAGTGGCTCAGCGGTTTTACCGGCAGTGCCGGTACCTTGGTGGTGACCTTGGATGCCGCTGCTTTGTGGACAGACTCCCGCTATTTTGAACAGGCAGAACAACAATTGGCCGACACCGGTATCGAACTGATGCGTCTGAAGGTGGCCGGTACCCCGTCCATTCCCCAGTGGCTCCAAGAACACTTGGGCGAAGATGATACCGTCGTGGTGGATGCCGAACTTTATCCCCACAGCGAGTACGTCGCTTTGGAAGAGGCCTTGCCTCCGGGTTGCCTCATCACCGAAGAAGGCCTTTTTGATGCCATTTGGAAGGGTCGTCCCGCTTTGGAATTTCATCCCTTGATTGCCTTGGATGAAACCATTACCGGCGAGTCTGTGACTTCGAAATGTGCCCGTTTGCGCGAGCGCCTGGACATGGGTTTGCCTTATGTTTATTTGATTACGGCTTGCGACGAAGTGGCGTGGTTGTGCAACATCCGCGGTACGGACATTCCCTACAACCCCGTTCCCTTGTGCTACGCAGCCTTGACCGCGGATCGTCTGACCTTGTTTGTGGATCCGGCGGCGGTAGGGGAAGCAGTACACCGCAGTCTGGTGAGCCAGCAAGTGGACATCCAACCTTATGCTGACTTTGGCCAATACCTGAAACGCATCCCGCAAAACTGCGTGCGGATCTTCTCAGGCAACCGCATCTGTGAATTGCACTACCAATTGGCTTTGGAACACATTCCGGACCGTCCCGTGACGCCGGTGGTCTTGGCCGATCCCGAGATGGGTGGGGTGTTGGCGCGGATGAAAGCCCGCAAAAACGCGACCGAGCTGGCTGGTTTCCGCAAAGCCTTCGAAGAAGATGCGAAGGCTTGGGTGAAACTCCTGGACTGGATTGAAGCGGAGATTGATAAAGGAGAATTGACCGAATACACCGTGGCCCAACAACTCATCGCCTTCCGTCAGGAGTGTCCGGACTACCGGGGCGAAAGTTTTGCTCCCATCGTAGCCTTTGGTCCCCACGGAGCGATGCCGCACTACCATTGTGCGTCGCCGGAAGAGGCCGCTCCAATCCGTCGTGGAGGATTCTTGTTGATGGACACCGGTGCCCACTATACTTACGGAACTACGGATACGACCCGTACCATCCACACCGGCGAACCGACTGCCGAAGAAAAGGCCGATTACACGGCGGTCTTGAAAGGAATGCTCCAGTTGTCTGCAGCCCGTTTCTTGCCCGGTACCCGCGGAGCCAGTCTGGATATGTTGGCACGTGGAGAAGTGTTCAAACGCGGCCATGCCTACCTGCACGGTACCAGCCACGGCATTGGCCACTACCTTTGTGTGCACGAAGGCCCCCAAAGCATCCGCATGGAGGAAAATCCCGTGCCCCTCGAATTGGGCAATGTCCTGTCCAACGAACCGGCCATTTACTGGCCCGGCCACTACGGCATCCGTCTGGAAAATGTGGTTGCAGTCGTTGAGGACGGTCAACAAAACGAAAACACTTTCCATCGTTTTGAAACCTTGACGCAAGTTCCGTTCGACAGAAAGTGTATCGATTTTGATCAGTTGGGACCCGAATGTATGGCGTTTCTTACTGCTTTATCTGCCAATTCGCCTCGTAACTAATCGTTCGGCCTTTGGTGTTTTTGAAACCGGAGTTCTCTTCAATGGGCACAAAATGAACGCCTGATTGGAGGAGCTCCGTTTCCATTTGGGTTACGTGGACCGGGAACGACCAGCCGTAGGTGCGCAACAAGCGCAGGAAGTAGCAGGCGATATCGTATCCTTGGAAGGCGAACGGAGTCGGTTCGGTACCAAATGTTTCGTAGTATTCTTTTACATAGGCAGCCGTCGCCGGGTCGTTGTAATTGACGTAGTACAACTGCGGCAATTGCAGGTTCAATTCGTGGTAGTAGTTCGGTTCGATGGTCGTGTAGTTTTTCCACTTGATTTCTCCGAACACACGCACCGGTGCTTGGGTGCTTCCGTGCAACAAATGCAGGTTGCGGAGCACGTCCGATACAAAGGCTTCGTTTTCAGAAGCCACCACGTATTGGTTCAATGCCCTCGTATGCACCTTCTTCGCCATCAGGGTGTCCATGCCACGTCCTTCCAGAATTCCGTAGGTCAGCGAATCGAAGGGAATGTTCAGCCGTTTCAGTTCGTCAAACTTGTGTTGCACGAGTTGGCTGTGACGCGAGCCGCGTTCGTAAACCAAGGTCACGCGGGCACTGTCACGAACGCTCAGACGTTTGAGGACGTTGTCGGTAAGGTCTTCGGTGTTGGCCGGGAACTGGAATAGGTAGGGATTGTCTTTCAACAACTCATCGGCTTTCGCGTCCAACGGCGAAACAATCGGTACTTGCTCCAATTGGGCGTAGGCTGCCACGATGCTTATGTCCGAAGCGGTTATAGGACCCACAATGAGTTCGCTGCCGTCCAGCACACCCGAGTACACCATTTCTTCCAGACTTAAGTAGGCTCCTTGGTCAATGACCTGGAGGTTGTATTCGCTGATGCCTTGTCGGTCTTCCAAGTGTTTCATTCCCATCAGAAATCCGCAGTAAAAGTCGGTCGCGTTCGTGCGGTTGGTGCGGACGTCGGGGTTTTGGGCATACAGGGGCAGGATGAGGGATATTTTTCCCGTGCGTCTACGGTCCGGGTACAGGCCGATGTCCGGTACAGGTACATCGGGGTACAGACGTCTTTCATCGACAGCTTCCTCCTGAGGGGCCGCGGTTGACCGCAGGGCCGCCCATTGCCAAGCAGCTACGTACTCGGCATCGGGGATGTACAGGATCTGACGACGTTTTACCTTGTCGGTTTCGAGTTTGTTCAAAGCCATCAGGGCACCTGTCGGGACTTCGTATTTCTCCGCCACGTCTTCCAAGGTCTCGTACCATTTCACCTTGTGTTTGGAGAAACGTTTCTCCATCTCTTCTTCGGTGAACGTTTGGGTTGTGCTTGCTGCCACCGGTGCTTTTGCCGATTCGGTCTCAGGCACTTCCGCCACCGGGGTTTCGGTCACGGGTACTGGAACCGCGGCCGGGACTTCGGCTGGAGCCTCGGTGGTTGCTTCTACCGGCATTTGGGGTTCAACGGGGATGAGCAGCAAGTCACCCGCTTTCAAGCCTTCTGCCAGCTTGGGGTTGACTTGACGCAGTTCATCGAGGTGTACTTGGTAGGCCTTTCCAATGGAGAACAAGGTCTGGCCTTTGAGCACCACGTGGGCATAATACACGGCGCCGTTGACCCGCACCTTCTCGGTAGAAATTTCAACCGGGGTGGGGATGAATTCCTGGGCCAGCAGGGGCTTTTGTACGGTTACAAAGCCCAGGGCCAGGAATAAGATGAGTTTTCGGATCATAGACGAGCCAATAAGTTTTTCACGTTGGCTTCAATGCGTTCGTACACATTGTCACCGTATTCGGCTTTAACAAAGGTCTTGCCCGTGATGTTTTCGTAGAGTTCGATGTAGCGGTCGGAAATCGATTGGATGATTTCGTCGGTCATTTCGGGAAGTTTTTGACCTTCTTGTCCGCTGAAACCGTTGTCCATCAACCATTCTCGAACGAATTCTTTGGACAGTTGCTTTTGTTGGAGTCCTTGGTCGAAACGTTCTTGGTAGCCGTCTGCGTAGAAATAACGGGAGGAGTCCGGGGTGTGGATTTCGTCGATCAAGTAGATCTGACCGTTGCGTTTTCCGAACTCGTACTTGGTGTCCACGAGGATGAGGCCGCGTTCTGCTGCCATTTCGCTACCGCGTTGGAACAAGGCCAAAGCAATGCGTTCCAATTCGTTGTATTCTTCTTCGCTTACCAGGCCACGGGCGATGATTTCTTCGCGGGAGATGTCGGCATCGTGTTCTCCGATTTCTGCTTTGGTGGTCGGGGTTACGATGGGTTTTTCAAATTTTTGGTGTTCGCGCATGCCTTCCGGGATTTGTACGCCACAGATTTCGCGCTGGCCACTACGGTAGGTTCTCCAAGAGCTGCCGGTCAGGTAACCGCGAACGATCATTTCCACGGGATAGGATTCGCAACGGTAACCTACGGTGACCATCGGGTCCGGAGAGGCAATTTTCCAGTTGGGGACGATGTCAGAGGTGCTGTCCAGGAACAACGATGCGATTTGGTTCAACACTTGTCCTTTGTAGGGAATGCCTTTGGGGAGGACAACGTCAAAAGCAGAGATACGGTCGGTTGCGATCATGACCATCAGATCATCGTTGATGGTGTACACGTCTCTTACTTTCCCGTTGTATATGCGGGTTTGTTTCGGAAATTCGAAAGCGGTTTGCGTCAATGATTTCATAATGCTTATGGATTATAAGGTGTGATACAAGTTGATGAGGTTCTCGCAGAAGCGGCTCCACGACAGGCGCTCTTTTTCCAGGCGGATGCCTTCGACCAGTTGTGGCCGCAGGTTGGGGTCATCGAAATACCGTTCGATCGCTTGGGCAATGGCTTGGGGCTGACCCGGAGGAACGACCAGGCCGGTGTTGCGGTCCGCAACGGTTTCCCGGAGTCCTCCCACATCGGTGGTGATCAGCGGGACCTCAAAATGGTAGGAGACGGAGCTGATGCCGCTTTGGGTAGCACTGCGGTACGGAAGGACACAGACATCGGCCGCGGAGAAATAGGGGCTGACGCGTCCGTCCGGGATGTATTCCAGACATGTGTGGATACGGGATTGCAGGTTCCGTTCCCGGATGATTTTTTCGTATTTGTCGTAACTGCCGTAGGGCTCTCCGGCGATGATGAGCTGGTAGCGGTCGTCGAGTTGGCTGAGGGCTTCCAGCAGGATGTCCAGTCCTTTGTAGTCCCGGATCAGTCCGAAGAAAAGCAGGGTGCGTTTGTCGGGATCAATGCCGAGTTGTTGACGGGCCTGTGTCGCATCCATCCGTTGGCCGAAATGGGTGTAGAGCGGGTGGGGGGAGACGATGGTCCGGGCTGTCGGGTACAGGTCTTTTAAGTCTTGATTCACGGCCTCGCACAAGGTGACAAAAGCATCGTTGCCTTTGAGGTACCAGCGGGTAAGGGGTTTGTCAAAGAAATGGGGTTCGTGGGGAATGACGTTGTCCACGATGGAAATGACCTTGCAGTGGGGCCCTACGTGGCGGGCTACCCAGCCTTGTGACGGGGCAAAGTACGACATCCAATAACGCATCAGCAGCAAATCTGGTTGCCATTCGCGGATCCGGCGCGCAGTCTGCTGGTAGGAAAAAGGATTGGCCGTATCCAACAGCGGAGTATTCGCTATGGCTACGGCCTCGTCTTCTGCAGTTACAAATTGCGTCTTCCCCGGAAACAGGAAATTCGGGTACTGACGCTTGAAATTGAAAGCAGCCACCGTGTGGGTCCGGCTCAGCTCTTGATACAAGGATGCGTTGAACTGAGAAATACCTCCCCGGTAGGGATGGAAACAGGACAGGATGGCTATTTTCAAATCTGAACTATTTCTTTCTGTTCTTGATGTATTCTTCGTTCAAGCCTTTCAATACGTCTTGGGTGATGTCACGGCTCGGATCAGCAGCCAACACAGTGTTGACAGAAACAGAAGTGGTGAGGATCATGGCGTATTGGTGGGTTTCGTTGTACGAAGCAACGAAGGTTTTGATGGCGTCCATCACGCGGTTTACCATCACGGTTTCTTCTTCAGCCATCTCCACTTGTTTTTGTTGGGTGAAGAGTTGCAATTCTTGTTCGCGTTTGAGCAATTCGTTTTGTTGGGTTTCTGCTTGAGAACGGGTCAACAAACCTTTGGTCATTTTATCTTGGAAATCCTTCACGTCGTTTTCAAACGCACGGCCCTTTTTGTTCAAGTCGTTTTGGATGGTGTTGAATTTGCTTTCCAGTTGGGAACGCAAGTCGTTGAACATATCGTAGTTGTTGATCAAGGTATCCATTTGGATGAACACGATCTCACCGGAAGTTGCTGCGGTGGTTTGAGCGACCGGTTCGTTGGTTACCTGATTTTGTTGGGCAGGGGTATTGCATGCCACGGTCGCAACAAGCATTGCGCCGAGTGCAAGGGAGAAAAGAATTGATTTTTTCATTGTTTTTTTATGCTAAATAATATCCAATTAATAAGGCGACAAAGATAACTTGTTTTTTTGAATTGTTATTCATTTTCAGACAAACAAGCCAGGTATGCCTGGATGGTTTTTTCAAGTCCGAGGTACAGGGCGTCGGAAATCAGGGCGTGACCGATGGAAACTTCGGCCAAATAGGGGATGCAGGTGCGGAAGTAACGCAGGTTGTCCAGGTTCAAGTCGTGGCCGGCGTTGAGTTCCAGACCGACTTCCCGGGCAGCTTCGGCCGCACGTACGTACGGGGCAATGGCTGCTTCACGGTTGGCCGCATAGCCGGAAGCATAAGCCTCGGTGTACAGTTCCACCCGTTGGCAACCGGCTTCAACGGCGTAACGCACCATTTCCGGATCCGGATCCACAAAAATGGAACTGCGGATGCCGGCTTCGTGCAGGCGGTTACAAATGGTTTTCAGTTTTGCATGGTGGGTTTTGGTATCCCAACCGGCGTTGGAAGTCAAGACATTTTCGGCATCCGGAACCAAGGTCACTTGGGCGGGACGAACTTCCAGAACGAGGTTCATGAATTCGTCGATGGGGTTTCCTTCGATGTTGAATTCGGTGGTCAGGATGGGTTTTAAGTCATAAACATCCTGATAGCGGATGTGGCGTTGGTCCGGACGGGGGTGAACTGTAATACCTTCTGCTCCAAATCTTTCACAGTCCAGAGCTGCTTTCAGGACGTCGGGGAGGTTGCCACCGCGGGCGTTGCGGAGGGTGGCAATCTTGTTGATATTTACACTGAGTCGCGTCATTTTTGTCTAAATTTTTACAAAAATAATCAATAGCTGAGAAATTTAATACATCTTTGTATGATAAATCGCTGAAATTTGAGACCCATGAAGAAAGTGGCATTGTACGGTAAAAAGATCGACCGCTCCTGGTATCCTCGCCTGCGCAGTCTGGTGGAGGCCCTGTCGGGATACGATGTGGAATTGTTCTGCTGTGGCGAGTTGGTTGCCATTTTTGCCGAAGCCGGTCTGGCTTGCGATGCTTTAAACGATGTGCCGACACCCGATCAACTGCCTTCGGATACCGAACTGTTTTTGGCCTTGGGCGGCGACGGTACGTTCTTGTCGTCGTTGACGTGGGTGCGGGACCGCGGTATTCCGGTGGCTGGCATCAACTTCGGTCACTTGGGCTTTTTAACGACGGTGCAAATTGCGGATGCGGCCGATGATCATGCGTGGATCCGGGATTTGTTGGCCGGCAACTACCGCATTGACGAGCGTTTCCTCTTGCAATTGCAGGTGGATGCTCCGATCGATCCACTGTATCCCTTTGCCCTCAACGAGGTTTCTTTGCAGCGTTTCCGTCCGCAGATGATGGAGATTGCGTTGACCATCGATGATGCAGAACTTCCTCCGTTTCAGGCGGATGGTCTGTTGATTTCGACATCCACCGGTTCGACTGCCTATTCGTTGAGCGTGGGCGGTCCCATCCTGATGCCGGGAACCGGAGCCATCATCCTTTCTCCCGTCGCACCGCACAACTTGAACGTCCGTCCGTTGATTGTTCCCAACGACTCGCGGATTCAGGTGCGTTTGTCTTCCCGTTCGGGGGCTGGAGAAGTGGCCCTGACGGCCGACAACCGTTCGGTGCCGTATCCGGACGAGGCGGTACTTTGCGTAACTCGGGCACCGTTCCCGTTGCGCCGCGTTGCCTTGTCGGGAGACGCCTTCATTCCGGCGTTGCGCGAGAAGTTGTTTTGGGGCATGGACCGTCGGAACTACCACACAGAAGACTAAGGGCTTGTTAACTATAACTGTTTTATTATGAGTAATGTACCTAAACATATCACCATCATCATGGATGGGAACGGCCGTTGGGCCAAACAACGGGGTATGGAGCGTCTTTTCGGCCACAGGGCGGGCAAGGAAAGTGTGAGCCAGGCTTGTGAGTATGCCGCCGAAATGGGCGTTGAATACTTGAGTTTGTTTGCCTTTTCGGAAGAAAACTGGAACCGTCCGGAAGCCGAAGTGAACGGTTTGATGCGCCTGATGGCCAAAGCCATGGTGGACGAAAAACCGACCCTTCTGAAAAATGGCATCCGTTTTCGGGCAATTGGCGATCTTTCTCGCCTGGATGCATCGCTGGTAGAGGACATTCGCCAGACCGAGCGCGACACCGCAGTGGGTACCCGCATGACCCTGCTGGTGTTCTTGAGTTACAGCGGAAAATGGGATGTGTTGCAGGCTGCAGAAAAATATGCACAGGCTTGTACCGAGGCGGTCCTCGCCCAACAACCCGTTCCGGCCTTAACTCCCGAATTGTATGCGTCTTATCTGTCGACTGCCGGCATCCCGGATCCGGATTTGATGATCCGTACCAGCGGAGAACAACGCATCAGCAACTACATGCTTTGGCAATGTGCGTACACTGAATTTTATTTCACGGATGTGCTTTGGCCTGATTTTCGTAGAGCGGACTTCGCGAAGGCTATCGAGGCTTTTCAGCAACGCAAACGTCGCTTTGGTTTAACAGGTGAGCAAATTATCGAGAAATAAGTGTATATTTGCGAGTTTTTACGAAGAAACATTCTACAGATCCGATGAAAATGAGAAAGATTCTAACGTTGTTGTGGTTTCTTTCCCCGTTTTTCGTTTTTGCACAAGAAACGAACGAGGAGAAGAAAAACGACATCGTAGTTAGTTATGAGCGCCCGCAGCGCTATGTCATTGGTGGCATTGAGGTGGCGGGGATGAAGTATTTGAGTGCAGACCAGATCCTTTCTTTGTCCGGTTTGCAGGTGGGACAAAGTGTGACCCTTCCGAGTATGGAGGTTTCTGACGGTTTGCGCCGGATTTCCATGCAACAATCGTATTTTTCTGATATCGCGCTCTACATCGATTCTTTGTCAGCACGTCGGGACACCGTTTATTTGAAATTGGATCTGAAACAACGTCCCCGTGTTTCCCGCTGGAGTTTTGCTGGCGTAAAAAGTTCGGAGCAAAGCGATTTGCGTGAGCGGATGAACCTCAAACGCGGTACCGCTATCTCAGAATACATGATTCGTTCCAACATCGGCATCATCAAGGAATATTACCGCGAAAAAGGATTCATCAATGCGGAAGTGGATGTAGTTCAACGCCGTGACAGTGTGATTTCAAATGCGGTACAAGTGACCTTCAATGTCAATCGCCGGGAAAAGGTGAAGGTGCGTAAGATTACCATGGAGGGTAACCATAACATCGACGAAGGCAAGTTGGTCGGTGCGATGAAGAAAACCAGTGACCGTCGTCTCCGCAGTTTGTTCAAACCCAAGAAATTCAACGAAAAAGAATACGAAAACGACAAGGATTTGATGATGAATGTATACAGCGAAGCGGGTTACCGTGACGCTCGCATCGTCAAAGATTCTTTGTATTATCTGGAGCCGGGCCGTATGGGTATTCACTTTGTGATCGACGAAGGCCAACGGTATTATTTCCGGAATATTACCTGGACCGGTAACTCCTTGTACACCGAAGAAGACTTGAACAGCATTCTTCAAATCAAGAAAGGGGACATCTACGACGTGGTGCTTTTGCAAAAACGTCTCTTCGGCGATGGTAAGAAGATGGAAATGGACGTTTCGTCGTTGTATCGCGACCAGGGTTACCTGTTCTTCAACATCACACCGGTGGAAGTAAACATCGACAAAGACTCGGTGGACGTGGAATTGCGGATGATTGAGGGCAAACCGGCAACGTTCAACAACATCATCATCAGCGGCAACACCATCACCAACGAACGCGTGGTTCGCCGTCAGCTCTTTACCCGCCCGGGTTATTTGTACAGCCAATCGTTGTTGGAACGTTCCATCCGAGAAATTTCTTCCATGGGTCACTTTGATGCAGAGCATGCGATGGATCCTTCAAAAGGTTTCTCTGTCATTCCGAATTCAAAGAACAATACGGTGGATATTGCCTACAATGTGTTGGAAAAACCGAATTCGACCTTGGAATTGTCCGGTGGTTGGGGTGGTTACTCGTTCGTGGGTACCGTCGGTGTATCGTTCAACAACTTCTCGACCCGTCGTCTCTTTGATAAATCGGCTTGGAAACCGGTTCCGCTCGGGGATGCCCAAGTGCTCTCCCTCCGTTTCCAAACCAACGGTAAGTATTATACGGCGTTGTCGGCCAGCTTCCAGGAACCTTGGTTGTTTGGTAAGAAACCGACTTCGTTGAACGTGACCGGTTATTACAGCCGTCAGACCAACTCCTACTATTTCTACCAAAATACGAACGAATATTTCGAAGTATACGGGGTGGCCGCCGGTTTGGGTAGCCGTTTGAAATGGCCGGACAACTACTTCGTTTTGTACCACGAATTGTCTTGGCAAACCTACCGTTTGCACGACTGGAACTACAACTTCTTGTTCAGCAACGGTACCTCACACAACTTGAGTTACAAGATTTCGTTGAACCGGAACTCTACCGACCAGATGATTTACCCGCGTGAGGGTTCAGACTTCGTATTGTCGGCACAATTGACTCCTCCTTATTCGGCTTTCCGTCCGAAGGATACCAATTACAAAGGAATGACCGACCAACAACGTTACCGTTGGGTTGAGTATCATAAATGGACTTTCAAAGGTACGTTGTACACCAAGATTTGGGACGACCTCGTGTTGATGACCCGTGCCCAATTCGGTTACTTGGGTACTTACAACCGCAACTTGGGTTACTCACCCTTCGAAGGATACCAAGTCGGTGGTGACGGTATGTCGGGTTACAACACCTACGGTTCGGAAATCATCGGTTTGCGCGGTTATGAAAACTATGCCCTGACCCCGGTGGAAAACGGTGTGTATGCCGGTCGGGTGTACGACAAGTTTACCTTGGAATTGCGTTACCCGTTGATGTTGCAACCGACCTCGACCATCTTCTTCCTGGCCTTCTTGGAAGGCGGTAATGCGTGGGCAGACATCCGCGATTTCAATCCCTTCGAAATCAAACGTTCTGCCGGTGTGGGTGTCCGCATCTTCTTGCCGATGATCGGTATGCTCGGTATTGACTTGGGTTACGGCTTTGACAACGACGTCAACGGTAACCGTGGAGGATGGCAGCCTCACTTTGTATTAGGACAACAATTTTAATTTTTGATGATATGAAAAAGTGTATTTTGATTTTTGCACTGGTGTTGGGCCTCTCAATGACAGCAAGCGCTCAACAAAGATCTGGACACGTTAGTTTCCAAGAGATCGTTTACTTGACTTCCGACATGGATTCCGCAACTGTGGTGTTGGAAAAATACGGCAAGGAATTGAACGATATGTTTACCAGCATGCAACAAGAGTATCAAAACAAATTGGCAGATTACCAAGCTTTGTCCGCTAACTGGACACAAACCGTTTTGGAAGCAAAAGTACGTGAATTGCAAGACGCAGAATCTCGTCTCCAATCGTTCCAACAAAGTGCTTACCAAGATATGCAAAACAAACAAAACCAATTGTTTGCGCCGATCTACAAAAAGGTGAGCGATGCCATCCAAAAAGTAGCGAAAGCCAACGGTTTGGTGTATGTTTTCGATACTTCTGCACAAGGTTTGCTCTTCGTGGACGAAGTAGCTAGCATGGATTTGACCGTTCCGTTGAAGAACGAATTGAACATCCCGCTTGACAAAGCTTTGCCGACACAACAAATGCAACAAGCGCAATAATTTTTTAATTCAATAACCGAATTTTCGGGGGCTGCTGGAGAGAATTTTAGCAGTCCCCGAACTGTTTTTTTAGGAATCCTGACGCTTTCCAAAAGATTTCGTCAAATGTTTTCGTTTCCTAAAGAATATTCCTTACATTTGTAACACAAAATATCTATCCTATGCAGCATAAAGTAATTGACGCACAAGACGTTGTTATCAGATTTGCAGGAGATTCCGGCGACGGTATGCAGTTGACCGGAACTTTGTTTGCAGATGCATCTGCCTTATACGGTAATGAAATCTCTACTTTCCCGGACTATCCCGCCGAAATTCGCGCACCCCAAGGAACTGTTTCTGGTGTATCCGGATTCCAAGTTCACGTTGGTAGTGTGGAAGTAAATACTCCCGGTGATTTATGCGACGTGCTCGTTGCTATGAACCCTGCCGCTTTGAAAGCCAATGCGAAATGGGCCAAAGCAACTGCCACCATCATTGTGGATGCCGACGCATTTGACGAAAAAGGTTTGGAAAAGGCTGGCTTCAAGACCGATGATCCGATTCGTGAACTCCAAATCGAAGACCGCAACATCATTCTTGCGCCCATTACTTCCTTGACCAAGGAAAGTTTGAAAGACAGTGGCTTGGACAACAAAGCCATCGTCCGTTCCAAAAATATGTTTACCCTCGGTATGTGCTACTTCATGTTCAACCGTCCGATGGAGTACACGTTCGAATACTTGGAACGCAAATTCAGAAAGAAACCGCAGTTGATTGAGACCAACAAGAAGGTGCTCAAAGACGGTTTCAATTACGCAAGCAACATCCACGCGATTGCGAATACCTATACCATCAAACCGGCTCAACAAGAGAAAGGTTTGTACCGCAACATCAATGGTAACCAGGCCACTGCTTGGGGTCTGTTGGCTGCTGCAGAAAAATCAGGTCGTCCGTTGTTCTGTGGTTCTTACCCCATCACTCCGGCAACCGCTATTTTGGAAGAATTGGCCATCCACAAAGAATTGGGAGCCAAAACCCTCCAATGCGAAGATGAAATCGCCGGTATCTGTACTTCCATCGGTGCGGCTTATGCGGGTGCATTTGCTGTGACCACCACTTCCGGCCCCGGTTTGTCCCTCAAATCCGAAGCTTTGGGCTTGGCGATGATTACCGAATTGCCGTTGGTGATTGTGGACGTACAACGTTCCGGCCCGTCAACCGGTATCCCGACCAAAACCGAGCAAACCGACTTGAACCAAGCGTTGTACGGTCGTAACGGGGAATGTCCGATCATGGTGATGGCGGCTCACTCTCCCTCACACTGTTTCGATGCTGCGTTCTATGCAGGTAAGTTCGCAATGGAACACATGATGCCCGTTATCCTCTTGACAGAAGGTTTCTTGGGCAACGGTTCGGAGCCTTGGCGCATTCCTTCCATGAAGGATTATCCGGCCATCGTTCCTCCGATCATCACCGAATGCGAAGGCGCATACAAACCTTATGTTCGTGACGAAGTGCGTTTCGCTCGCAAATGGGCGCTTCCGGGAACTCCGGGTCTCGAACACCGCGTTGGTGGTCTGGAAAAGAGCCCCGAAGGTGTGATTTCTTCTGACCCGCTCAACCACGAAATGATGGTGGCTGCTCGTGCAGAAAAAGTAGCTCGTGCTGCGAACTTCATTCCGGAATTGAAAGTTATCGGTGAAGAATCTGGCGAAACCTTGTTGGTAGGCTGGGGTGGTACCTTCGGTCACTTGTACTCTGCTGTGAAAGAATTGCAAGGGGCTGGCAAATCCGTTTCTTTGGCACACTTTGACTACATCAACCCGCTGCCGAAGAACACTGCAGAAGTCTTCTCTAAATTTAAGAACATCCTGGTATGCGAGTTGAACAGCGGTCAGTTTGCAAACTACCTCCGCGCACTCCATCCTCAATTTGAATACAAACAATGCAACAAAGTTCAAGGTCAACCCTTCATGGTGAAAGACATCTTGGATGCTGTTAACGAATTGTAATAATCCTGAAAATATAGTTGAGATGAAATATACTGCACAAGATTTCAAGAGTAACCAAGAAGTAAGATGGTGCCCCGGTTGTGGTGACCACGCTGTTTTGGCATCCTTGCAACGCGCTTTGCCTGAAGTGTCAGAAGCTTTGGGTTATAACAAGGAACGTTACGTGTTCGTTTCCGGTATCGGTTGTTCTTCCCGTTTGCCTTACTACATGAATACCTATGGTTTCCACAGTATTCACGGTCGTGCAACTGCGATTTCAACCGGTATGAAGGTGGCCAACCCGAACTTGACCATTTGGCAAGCAACCGGTGACGGTGATGCTTTGGCCATCGGTGGTAACCACTTCATCCACGCGATCCGTCGTAACATCGACATCAACATCGTGCTATTCAACAACCAAATCTACGGTTTGACCAAAGGACAATATTCTCCGACTTCCAAATTGGGAATGGTGACCAAAACCTCTCCCTACGGAACCGTAGAACATCCTTTCAACCCCGGTTCTTTGGTGTTGGGCGCACGAGGAACTTTCTTCGCACGTAGCTTGGACAGCGAGTTGAAACTCAACCAAGAGATTTTGTTGGCTTCTGCCAAACACGACGGTACCTCTGTTACCGAAATGTTGGTGAACTGTATGATTTTCAACGACGGTGCACACGCAACCCTCTCGGATCGCGAACACCGTGCTGACCGTACCATCGTACTCCGCCACGGCGAGCCGATGATTTATGGTAAAAACCGCGACAAAGGTTTGATCCTCGACGGTATGAAAATCAAATCCGTGACCATCGGTGAAAACGGCATTACCGAAAAAGATTTGTTGGTGCACGATGCACACGATCCGAACATCGGTATCCACAGCATGTTGGTGGATATGAAATACCCCGAATTGCCTGTTGCGCTCGGCGTGATCCGCGACGTGGCAGACAAGACCTATGACGACAATGTACGTGACCAGGTGATCGATGTACAAGAACATTCACCCATCCACTCGATGGACGAACTCTTGCGCAGCGGCGCCACTTGGGAAGTCAAATAATTAACTTTAATTCATACATTTTTAAAAACATTAGCGTAGTATTATGAAAGCTGCAGAAATTATGGCCAGACTTGAACAAAAGTATGGTCACGAAAAAGAGTATCTTCAAGCGGTTCACGAAGTGTTGGAATCTATCGAAGAAGTTTACAACCAACACCCTGAATTCGAAAAAGCTAAAATCGTTGAACGTATCGTAGAACCCGATCGTATCTTCACTTTCCGTGTTACTTGGGTTGACGACAACGGTAATGTACAAACCAACCTCGGTTACCGTGTACAATTCAACAGCGCAATTGGTCCCTACAAAGGTGGTCTCCGTTTCCACAAAGCAGTTACCCCTTCAATGTTGAAATTCTTGGGCTTCGAACAAACTTTCAAAAACGCTTTGACTACTCTCCCTATGGGTGGTGCTAAAGGTGGTTCTGACTTCGATCCCGTTGGAAAATCAGACGCTGAAATCATGCGCTTCTGCCAAGCTTTCATGTTGGAATTGTGGAACTGCATCGGTCCTGAACAAGACGTTCCCGCTGGTGACGTAGGTGTTGGTGGACGTGAAATCGGTTACCTCTACGGTATGTACACCAAATTGGCTCGTCGCTACAACGTAGGTGTATTGACTGGTAAAGGTGCTAACTGGGGTGGTTCTATCCTCCGTCCTGAAGCAACTGGTTACGGTGCTCTCTACTTCACTGAACACGTATTGAACCGTGCTGGCAAACAATTGGCTGGTTCTACCATCGCTATCTCTGGTTTCGGTAACGTAGCTTGGGGTGCTGCTCAAAAAGCAACTGCTCTCGGTGCTAAAGTTATCGCAGTTTCTGGTCCGGACGGCGTTTGCCACGTACCTGCTGGTTTGACCAACGAAATGATCGACTACATGTTGGTTCTCCGTGCATCTAACAACAACGTTGTTGCTCCGATGGCAGAAAAATTCGAAGGTGTTACCTTCATCCCTGGCAAAAAAGCTTGGAGCATCAAATGTGACATCGCTTTGCCTTGCGCATTCCAAAACGAATTGAACGGCGACGATGCTAAAGAATTGTTGGCTAACGGTACTTGGTGCTGCTGCGAAGTTTCCAACATGGGTTGTACTCCGGAAGCTATCAAAGCATTCCAAGACGCTGGTATCCTCTTCGCTCCTGGTAAAGCAGTAAACGCTGGTGGTGTTGCTACTTCAGGTTTGGAAATGACTCAAAATGCTATGCACATCTCTTGGGCTGGTAAAGAAGTTGATGAAAAATTGCACTTCATCATGGAAAGCATCCACGAAGCTTGCGTGAAATACGGTCAACGCCCGGACGGAACCGTAGACTACGTGAAAGGTGCTAACATCGCCGGCTTCATGAAAGTTGCTCAAGCAATGTTGGAACAAGGAACTATCTAATCCGATACTCCAAATTGAACAAGGGGAGGATGACGCAAGTCACCCTCCCTTTTTTTGTGGATATCGTCTTTTCGTTCTAAATTTGTAGGTTAGAACGAAAAAATTATGGCAATTATTCGAAAATTAAACGGAATAGAACCCAAAATTGGTAAAAACTGCTTCCTGGCAGAGAATGCGGTTTTGGTTGGCGATGTGGTCATCGGTGATGACTGCAGCATCTGGTACGGTGCGGTTTTGCGCGGGGACGTCAATCCCATCCGCGTCGGCAACCGGGTCAATATCCAGGATGGAGCGGTGCTTCACACCTTGCATAAAAAATCCATTGTGGAGATCGGTGACGATGTTTCTGTGGGACACAATGCCATCATCCACGGGGCCAAGGTCGGCAACGATGTGCTCGTGGGTATGGGAGCGATTCTGATGGACAATGTGGAAGTAGCAGACGGTTCCATCATTGCAGCCGGTGCGGTTGTTTTGAGCAATGCGAAGCTCGAACCCGGGGTGTATGCGGGTCTCCCGGCAAAACAAGTCAAACCAGGTAGTGAGGCGGTGACCGAAGCGGCTCATCGCAACGCTGGCGGCTACATGATGTACAAGGAATGGTTCTTGAACGAGGAAGAATAACAATTTAATTTAACTGATATGAAAAAGTTTTTGATTGCAATGAGCGCAGCTCTTTTTGTAGTGGCTTGTGCTCCTCAAACCAGTTTCCAACTCAAAGGTAAACTGACTGCTGAAAATGCAGAACAACTGAATGGTCCCGTTTATTTGATGCAACGCGGTGGCGCTTCGGATACAACCGAAATGGTGAATGGTGAATTTGCCTTCTCTGGCGAATTGGCTGAACCGACTAACTATTACTTGTTGGTAGGTGCTGAAAACATTCCCTTGTTCATCGAGCCGGCAAACTACACCGTTGAAGGTGAAATCGGCAAATTGCGTGAAGCTGTCATCAACGGCGGTGAAACCCAAGATTTGTTGAACCAAATGAAAGCCATTTCCAAAGAAATTCAAGCACAACACAACTTGGATTCGTTGGCTCAAGCGTTCAACCGTACCCAAGATGAGGAACAACGCGAAGCGATTTATGCTGTTTTCCAAGAAGTGAATGACCAAATTGATGCGAAGAAAGAAGAGTTGATGGCAAAATTCCCGAATACTCACTTTGCTTTCCAAGAATTCTACAACGGTTATGCTTACATGGAATTTGAAGCAGCCAAAGAAAAATACAACTACTATGCAAGCCAAGCAAAATTCAAGAACTTGACCCAAATGGAAAAAATCAAAACCCAATTGGATCGTTTGGAAGGTTTGCAAGTGGGCAAACAAGCTCCGGACTTCACTTTGAACGACCCTGAGGGAAATCCGATCACCTTGTCTGACATCTACAAGAACAACAAAGTGACCATGATCGACTTCTGGGCTGGTTGGTGCGGTCCTTGCCGTCAGTTCAACCCGAAATTGGTCGAAATTTACAAACAATTCCACGAACAAGGTTTTGAAGTGTTGGGCGTTTCTTTGGACAAAGATCACGCAAAATGGGTGGATGCCATCAAAACCGACAACTTGACCTGGCCGCAAGTTTCTGAACTCAAATACTGGGATTCTGAAATCGCGAAGACTTACGCTATCCGCTACATTCCCCAAAACCTCTTTGTGGATCAAAACGGTATCATCATTGGCCGCGTGATTGCAGAAGAAAACATGGTGGACTTCTTGACCGAACAATTGCAAAAGTAATTTTCGGAAACCGATGATCGGCGTTTTTGATTCCGGAGTAGGGGGCTTGTCTGTTTTGCTCGAACTGGTGCGTTTGATGCCTGAGCAGGACTATGTCTATGTGGCAGATACCCGCTACTGTCCCTACGGTCCCAAGTCTGTGGACGTGATCCGGGAACGTTCGTCCGTCATCTCCCAATTTTTAATCGACAAAGGTGCTGAGGTTGTCGTGGTCGCTTGCAATACGGCCACGGCAGCCTCTGTTTCTTTGCTTCGGTCGGCCTTTCCTGTACCTTTTGTGGGCATGGAACCGGCCATCAAACCGGCAGCTGCCCTTTCCCGTTCGGGCGTGGTCGGTGTTCTGGCGACAGCCAATACCTTCAACGGTTCTCTTTATCACCATACCCGGGACACGTATGCAACGGAGGTGACGGTGATTGAACGGGTGGGCGAAGGCTTGGTGGAACTGGTCGAACAAGGACAACTCGAAGGTCCCCAGACCGAGGCCGTGGTACGTCGTTGTGTGGAGCCGATGTTGGCAGCAGCGGCGGATGTTGTCGTCTTGGGCTGTACCCATTATCCGTTCCTGACTCCGGTTTTGCGTCAATTGGTGGGCCCGCGGGTTGAGATTCTGAATCCGGCACCGGCCATCGCTGTGCAGACGCAGCGTGTTTTGCAGGCGTCGCACGAGGCGGAACCCTCCTCTTTGCCGTCGGAGCCTCGTGTCGGAAGCATTGCTTTCTGCACTACCGGTGATTCTACCGATATGCTCAAAAAAATGGCAGACAGGTATTTCTCCCATCTGCCGAATCTTTCATTTGTTTGTCTGGATCTGTAGTACGGATCCTTTTTTTATTCCTCAGTACAGAAAGTGAACAGGGCGACCACGCCTTCTTTGGTGTTCAGATCCAAGTCATTCTCCTTGATGTAACTCTTGATGGTCTTTTTCTTGTTCGGGAACATTTTGCGGAAGTTCGAGGCGGTAGCCGGTACGGATTTTCCATCTTCCACCAGGACGTACACAATGCGGGATGTGTAGTAAACATCTTGTTCGGTTGGGAAGCCCATGTACATAAAGATTTCGTGCGGCTTGTATACCTTGGCGGTTGAACTTGCCGGAATGGCTTCGTGTTGCGTAGCCAACTCAACATCAAAGCGGCGCCAGATGCCCAGGGTCTTTCCGCCAAATATAATCAGCTCCTGAACAAAGCCTTTGTCGGTCTGTGTGAAAACTTTCTCCTCGGCGACGATGCGTTTGACTTCTTCGGCACGAATCATCTTCAGCGTGTCCTTCTTCTTGTCAATGAAGCGGATGGAGTTGTCTGCCGAGCAGATGTTGATGACCGATTGGGTCTGCGTTCCGTCTTTGTAGAGCAGGAGGGATTCTTCAAAGGCTGGCATCAAGTAGATTTCTTCCATTGGAAACTGCTTGATGAAGTCCTCCATGGATTTCGCTCGGATGGATCCTTCTTTGCGATCTTGTGCATAGCTTATTGTACTCAATGCTAAGAGCATGCAGGTCAGGGTTGTGGATTTCATATCTTGTTTTGTTTATTAAGGCAAAGTTACTGTAAATCATAGAATAATGAAAAGGATAACTGTTAGTTTTTTCTAATTTTTGTAGAAAAAATAAAATTCAGTAGTTTGTTTTTGAAAAAATCGTATATTTGCGTTATTAATTTTGTGTGTACTGTCTAGAGGTGTGAGGTAAAATCAAATAGTTCATTCAGTTATAGAGAAATTGTAGAAAAATATAGATTAAACTATAAACTAAAATTCATTCATTAACCTTTAAAAATTATCTACATGAAAAAAGTCAGACTCCTTTTAGCAGGTCTGCTACTGGCGATAGTTGCTCCGTTCGCAATGGCGCAAAATATCACAGTATCAGGTACTGTTACTGATGAAAGTACCGGCGAACCGGTTCCTTATGCTTCTGTACAGATCAAAGGAACAATGGTCGGTATGACGACCGATGAACTGGGACAATTCTCATTGCAGGCTCCCGGTAACGGTACTTTGGTAATCAGCTTCCTTGGTTACAAAACCACTGAAGTTCCCATCAACAACCGTGCGGTTGTAAACGTTGTTTTGAGCCCCGATGCTGAGGCTTTGGAAGACGCAATCGTAGTTGGTTACGGTACAGCTAAGAAAATTACCTCTATCGTAGGTTCTGCTTCAACCGTTAACTCCAAAGTTATGGCAAGCCGTCCGACCGCTAACGCCGGTGACGCTTTGCAAGGTCAAGTAGCAGGTTTGCAAATTTTCTCATCTACTGGTGAACCTATGTCAAACGTGTCTATGCGTATGCGTGGTGTGAACTCCATCAACGCTTCCAGCACACCTTTGATCATCTTGGATGGTGCTCCCGTATCTGCTTCTATCTTCAACTCATTGAACAGTAACGATATCGAAAATATCACCGTTATGAAAGATGCATCTTCAACCGCGATCTACGGTTCACGTGCAGCGAACGGTGTTATCTACATTACCACCAAAAAAGGTAAACGTGGTGAAAAACCCGTTGTATCTGTTCGTGGTCAATACGGTATCTCTTCTTTGGTTACACACAAAATGGACTTGATGAACAGCGAAGAATGGTTCCAATTCAACGAAAAAGTATTGGGTGACCAATTCGTTATGACTGACATCATGAAAGATGCTCGTGAAAAAGGTACCAACTTCAACTGGTTGGAATACTTCTTCAACGAACAAGCTCCCGTATGGAGTGTAGATGCTTCAGTTTCTGGTTCTTCAGAAAAATCTGACTACTACTTCTCTTTGGGTACTTTCGATCAAACTGGTACTGCACCTTTCTCTGATTTGGAACGTTACAGCATCCGTTCTAACATCAACACCAACGTGAACGATTGGTTGAAAATGGGTATCAGCCTCGGTTTGACTTACCAAGACTACCGCACTGCTGGTTTTATCACCTCAGGTAACTCTTGGTACAACCCGGTTTCTGCAGCAAACTGGTTGTTCCCGTGGATCACTCCTTACGACGAAGATGGTAACGAACGTCAAATCTTCAATGAATTGGGTATGTACAACACCTTGTACCTCCAAGAAATCCAACCTTCAGGTGCAAACTACATCCGTCTCAACGGTAACACTTACCAAGAAATCAACCCGATCAAAGGTTTGACCATCCGTGCACAACAAGCATTGGAAGGTTACGACTACCGTAGTTCTTACAAAGCATTGCCTACTGGTCCCTTCAGTGGTGCAGGTACAGCTTCTGAAGATTTCAGCCGTTACCACCAATTCACCTTCACCAACACTGCTGAGTACAAATTCGCAGTTGCTGAAGATCACAACTTCGTATTGTTGGCCGGTCAAGAAGCTATCCTTTCACAATCATCATCATTTGGTGCTGATGTAGAAGGTATCACCGATATGCGTCAAGCTTATTTGAGCAGCGGTACCAAATACAATGCTCCTTCTTACGGTGAAAGCGAAACTACTTACAACTCTTACTTCGCTCGCGTTTCTTACGACTTCGGTAGCAAGTATTTCTTGGATGCATCGTTCCGTCGTGACGGTTCTTCACTCTTCGGTGCAAACAAACGTTATGCTAACTTCTACTCTATCGGTGGTATGTGGGATATCAAACGTGAAGACTTCATGGCTTCTACCAACTGGTTGAGCGAATTGCGTTTGAAAGCCAGCTACGGTACTACTGGTAACTCAGGTATCAGCAACTATTTGGCTTACGGTACAATCGGTACTTACGGTACTTTCTACAACGGACAAGCCGGTTGGGGCCTTTCTAACCCGTCCAACGCTGACTTGACTTGGGAAACTGTTGAAACTTTGAACATTGGTTTGAACGGTCGTGCATTCGACTTCATCACCTTCAACCTCGAGTTCTACAACAAGATGACCCGTGACATGTTGATGTCTATCCCTTACTCTTTCACCACTGGTCACAGTGCAGGTTGGGGTAACATCGGTGACATGTTGAACCGTGGTTTCGACTTGGAAATCGGTTTCGATATCATCCAAACTCAAGACTTGTTCTTCAACGTGAAGGCTAACTTCAACTACAACCGCAACGAAATCACTGCTTTGTTCGGTGGTCGTGACGAATTCGTAGTTCCTAACACCGGTATCAAATACCAAGTAGGTTATCCTTACGGTGAAATGTTCTACGTACGTTCTGCAGGTGTTGACCCTCGCGACGGTATGCAAATGTGGTACGACTTGGATGGCAACCCGACCAAACAATTCTCTGACGACTATGCCGTAATGACCGGAAAACAACGTTTCGCTCCTTGGGCTGGTGGTTTCCAATTGAACTTGGATTGGAAAGGTTTGTACATTGGTGCTGACTTCTCTTGGGTAGCTGGCAAATGGACCATCAACAACGACCGTTACTTCTTGATGAACCCGAAATTCGTCAC
Organism: Bacteroidales bacterium; assembly: GCA_017647795.1. Lineage (GTDB taxonomy): Bacteria > Bacteroidota > Bacteroidia > Bacteroidales > UBA932 > JAGCJX01. Next base: position 29,819 of record JAGCJX010000028.1, read on the forward strand.
TTCAGATATGAACGGTGCAGCTGATTTGTTGAACATCTGGACAACTCCTGGTCAAGTAACCGACGTTCCTGGTTTGAACTCACCCCGTGAATTCGACGACACCCTCCTTGAAAACGCTTCATTCTTGCGTCTCAAGAACCTCCAAATTTCATACACCTTGCCTCAAAAATGGATCCAAAAAACTGGTTTCTTGGGCAACCTCCGTATCTATGCTATTGGACGTAACTTGTTGACCTTCACTGGTTACTCAGGTTATGACCCTGAAGTTGACTCAAACTTGCAATTGGGTGTATATCCGAACTCAAAACAATATACTGTAGGTGTTGAATTAACCTTTTAATTAGAAGTAAATGATGAAAAAAATATTTAAATTATCCTTTGTGGTAGCGCTCTTGGCTAGTATCGTTTCTTGCGATATGGACCTGAGACCGATCAATACAATTGATCCGGAAAACGCTTTTACCACCATCGATGACGCCCAAAAACTTCGTACGGGTATGTACATCGCATTTAGAGGTTACACTGGTGGCGGTATCATGTCTTCATTGGAACTTCACACTGACCTTTTCCATGCAACTACTTCCTTCGGTAACCGTGGTGGTGAAGAGTATGAATGGACTTACACTACCGGTTACGGTACTGCAGAAGGCGTTTGGGCTGGTTGCTACAGCAACTTGAAAAACGTAAACTACTTCTTGCAAGAAGCTGCAAAAGTTGATCAAACCGAATGGTCTGAAGAGGCAAAAGCACAATTGCAAGTTTTTGTAGGTGAAGCTCACTTCTTCCGTGCTTACTATCACCACTTGTTGGTTGAGCGTTTCTGCTTGGCTTACAACGAAGGTGCTAACAAAGACGAATTCGGTGTTCCGTATGTAACCGTTTACGCTCCGACCTCAGACTCTTCTAAATACCCGGGTCGTGGTACTTTGGAAGCTACCTATGCTAGCATCGTAGATGATTTGGATTTGGCAGCACAAAAGATCACTACCACTCCTGCAGAAGGTTCTATCTTCGTAACTTCTGACTTGGTAAAAGCATTCCAAGCTCGTGTTGCTTTGTACATGGGTGACTACGACACTGCTATCAACAAAGCTAAATCTTTGATCGACGGTGGTCGTTATCCTTTGATCAACTCTGCAGCTGGTTTGAAAGCTATGTTCATTGATGACAACGGTAAAGAATGTCTGTGGTTGTCCGATGCTGACTTGGCTACTAGCTCTTTGCCCCCGAGCAATGACTATGCTTACTTGTCATACGATGCAAACCAAGGTATCTACAAACCTGACTACGTTCCTGAACAATGGGTGATCGATTTGTACGAAGATTCTGACTTGCGTAAAGATTTGTTCTTTGACGAAAAAACCATCTCCATCACCGGTGGTAGCACCTATGACTTGTTCGTATTCAACAAATTCCCGGGTAACCCCGCTTTGCGTACCAGCGAGTCTAACCAAAACTACGTTCACAAAACTAAGATCTTCCGTATCGCTGAAATGCACTTGATCTTGGCTGAAGCTTATGCTCGTTCAGGTCAAGACGCGAGCGCTATCGCAGCTTTGAATGTATTGAAAGCTGCTCGTGGTGCTTCAGCATACACCAGCGGTAACTTGCTCGATGAAATCTTGAAAGAACGTACTCGTGAGTTGATCGGTGAAGGTTTCCGTTTCTTGGATATCAAACGTTATGGTAAGGATGTACAACGCGGCGCTGCTCAAGTTCGCTCTGCCATCTACTTGCCTGACACTTACGAAACATTCTACAAAGCGAACAGCGACTACCGTTTCTTGTGGCCTATTCCGCAATCAGAAGTGGACGCTAACCCGCAAATCAAAAACCAACAAAACCCCGGTTACTCCGGAAACTAATTGAGAAACTATGAAACACATTAAATTATCTGTTTTGATGGTTGCCGTTCTCGGTTTCTTTGCATCATGCTCAGAAAAGGATTTTACTCCTGTACTCGGCAACACGAATGTAGAGTTTGTCAATCCGACTACCGAAGTAGTTTTGACTGGTGAATACCTCTACATTCCCCTCCAAATGGTGGAGCAATCCGAAAAAGCAGCGAAAGTAACCGTTCAATTTGACGGCGGTACCTTCACTACTAACGAAGATGTAACTGCTCAAATCTTGTTGGATGAGCACATCTTAATTACTACCACTGAGTTGTATATCGGTGGTTATGACGAAGAAGCTGACGGTGAGGATGGTCTTCCTACCAATAGCATCGAAGTTCGTATCCCTAATTTCCGTGAATTCAAAGAAGTTACCATGAACTTCTCTATCACTTCTGGAAATGCAGGTCAATATGCTACCACTACATTTGTAGCTAAGGCTCCTGAAAAAGGTGCAGTGGCTGGTCAATACGACTTGGTATCTTCATTTGATGGTGAATCAACTGTGGTTACCATCCTCGCAGTAGACGGTGATCCGACTGCATTCCAAGTTATGGGTCTCGTAGGTGGTCAAGATACCGTACCTGGCTTCACTGGTACTTATGCTGAGCCTACCTTCACTTTGTCAAATGCGGCTAACACTGAGTACGATTACAATGGTGCAGCTATCATCGCTTGTCCTTTCGATGGTTCGTACTTGTATCCTGACAACCAATGTACATGGACTATATCACCTGCCGGATTCACTTCTGACAATGGTATTTTCTGTGGTTTCAACGATGGTGGATGGAAATACTTCTTCGTTTGCATGCCTGGTGACGAAGCTGCCAGACTCTAATATCTAGTCTATTCAAAGGGGTATCCTAAAACCTTAGGGTACCCTTTTTTTATATCCGTATTAAATAAATGACTATGCGTATCCCTTTATTTTCTTTCTTTTTCTTCTTGATCGCTAGCTTTTCTGCTGTTGCTCAAACCGCAGACGAGTCTGGAGAAATCAAAGGAACCGTGATTGCGAAATCCCGTCAGGACATCCTTAAACAATTGCCGGTGCATGTTGCTTACCTCAATGATCAGTTTGAACCCGTAACTTTGCTGTACAAGAATGGTTCCCGCATTGAGGCAGTGATGAACATTTGCTTGGTGGACAACTCCCTTCGGTTGATCAATGCTACCGGGGATACTTTATTGATGTCCAATGCCAAGGAGGTTGAACGCATCATTGCGGATTCTGCTTTGTTTGTGCAGATCAACGACCGTTTCTATCGCCAGATGATGGTATATGGAGCCATTTCTTTGTCGGAAGAGAAACATTTTGAGTTCAAAGAGCCCGAAATCTCGACCGGCTATGGATCTGCACCCAAGACTTCAACAGCTGTGCAGATGTCAACACGCGAATACAACCATTCCCGTGCTTATGACTATGAGACCGAGATTCCCTATACACTCAAATACAAGTATGTTTTGGTGAAGGGTGAAAAAGTCTATGCCGCAAAGGAGTCAAATTTTACCAAACTTTTCCCGGAGAAGAAAAAGGCCATCAAGAAGTTTGTGGATGACCACGATATTAACTTCCGTAATAAGCAAGACCTGATATCCCTCTTTTATTTCTGTACTCAGGAATAACGAATTGGATGCTATCAAAAAAAGAGACGGGCTAAATGACATGAACCCCGAAAGTTAGACAAAAAACTTTCGGGGTTTTGTTATGTCTAAAAAGAGAAAGAAACATGGCTATGCAGAACGATTGAAGTATATGCATATGCTTGAAAATGGATGTAGTATAAATTATATCCATGAATA
>JAGCJX010000029.1 GCA_017647795.1 Bacteroidales bacterium
GCAGACAAGTGGTCGATTAGACCACGCAGGATACGGTGGGAGGGGCCGGAGAGAGCGAAGCGAACGGAGTCCTCCTCCGTCATCTCCACAGGCCCGCCTTTCTAATCGTCCATCCACAAAAATCGCCTGATTTATGGATACCGGTCGCCTGACGAGGCTTCTATCCACGAAAACCGCCTGATTCATGGATACGCAACCTTAAAAGCGCCTTCCGTCCACGAAAGCGCCTAATTTCATGGATACGCGACCCGAAAAGCGCCTCCCATCCACAAAAACCGCCTGATTTATGGATAGCCACCGCCTTTCGCTAAATATTCACCTGCAATGAGTAATTTCTTGGCCCGTGGAGATGACAGGAGGAGGCGTGTCCACCCTCGGACTCGTGTAGGGGGAGGGGCCCGCCGCAGACAAGTGGTCGATTAGACCACACAGGATACGGTGGGAGGGGCCGGAGAGAGCGAAGCGAACGAAGTCCTCCTCCGTCATCTCCACAGGCCCGCCTTTCTAATCGTCAATCCACAAAAATCGCCTGATTTATGGATACCGGCCGCCTAACGAGGCTCCCATCCACAAAAACCGCCTGATTTATGGATAGCCACCGTCTAACGAGCCTCCCGTCCACGAAAACCGCCTAATTTATGGATAGCCACCGCCTAACGAGGCTCCCGTCCTCAAAATCACCCGATTTCATGGATACGCAACCTTAAAAGCGCCTCCCGTCCACGAAAGCGCCTAATTTCATGGATACGCGACCCGAAAAGCGCCTCCCATCCACGAAAACCGCCTGATTTATGGATAGCCACCGTCTGACAAGGCTCCCATCCACAAAAACACCCGATTTCGGAGCCCCTGAGTGCTGGCTAGCGGGTACAAAAAAAGAGAATCCAGATTTTTCAACCTAGATTCTCTCAAATTTTGTCGGGATGAGGTGACTCGAACACCCGACCTCCACGTCCCGAACGTGGCGCGCTAGCCAACTGTGCTACATCCCGCCGATTCATTTGTCGGGATGAGGTGACTCGAACACCCGACCCCTACGTCCCTAACGTAGTGCGCTAGCCAACTGCGCCACATCCCGAATCGGACCGCAAAGGTAGCTATTTTTTCTGAACCTCCAAATATTTTTTTAAAGTTCCCACGCCAAAGCGGATGCACCGAGGATGGCCGCGTCCGAATCCTTGAGTTGAGAGAACTCCAAACGGATCTTGTTCTTCCAGATATTCAAAAGGTTATCGTTCATATGACGCAAAATAGGCTCTTCGATGTATTTGCGCGCCTTGGTCAGACCACCGAACAACACAATGGCTTCCGGCGCACTGAAAGCAACGAAGTCTGCCAAACTTTGGCCCAAGATCTTGCCTGTGTATTCAAAAATTTCCACAGCCAACGCATCGCCTTTCTCGGCTGCCTCGTAAATGTCTTTTGAGGAAATGCGTTCCGGATCCAATTCGCGGAGCAACGAAGGCGCTTCGCTGTTGGCCAAGAACTCGCGGGCTGTGCGGGCTACCCCGATGGCAGAGGTATAAGTCTCCAGACAGCCTACGCGACCGCAGTTGCAAGGACGACCACCACGAACGGCAATGGTGTGTCCCAACTCTCCGGCAAAGCCATCGTGGCCGTACAACACCTGACCGTTGATCACGATACCACTGCCGACGCCGGTACCGAGGGTGATCATGATGAAGTTTTTCATACCTCGGGCCACACCGTAAGTCATTTCTCCTTGGGCAGCTGCATTGGCATCGTTGGTAACTGCTACCGGCACACCAATGCGATCCGACAGGATCTTGCCCAATTGGATGATCATCGGGTTTCCGCTGTCATCGTATCCCCATTTGAGGTTGGGAGCGAACTCGATGGAGCTTTTGTAGTAGTTGCCATTCGGAGCACCGACACCGATACCGCGAATCAATTCTTTACCACCGGCTTTGGCAATGAGTTCTTCCAAGGCGCGGGTCAAATCGTCCAGAAAATCGTCCAGACGGGTTTGCAACGAAGAAATCACACTTTGGCACAAGATGTTGCCACGTGCATCGACGATGCCCAATTTGGTAGACTGACCTCCAATGTCAATCCCTACAACGTATTTTTCCATATTCAAAGTATGCTATTAATAAGGTCTATCAATCACTATTCTACCGGGATGTCTTTGTTCACGTTTTTCGAACCGATCAACGCATAGAACAACAAGAAGGCAAGACCGGCAACAATCACCCAGTAACTGCTTACATAAGAAGTAGCATCGGCCAACGCGCCTTGTACCAACGGAAGCACACCGCCACCGCAAACCATCACCATGAAAATACCGGAAGCAGCCGGAGTGTATTTACCCAGACCTTCAACGGCCAGGTTGAAGATACCGCCCCACATCACAGATGTACAGAGACCGCAGAGGGTGAAGAACATGATGGACGCCGGAACACTTACCAAGGCAAAAGACAAATCAGATTGGAAGACGGGCATTTTGACAGCAGTGGTCAACGGCATGAAGATACCGAGGAGGACGAAGAGGATACCGAGGATGGAAACGGTGCTCAACATCGCTTTGCTGGAAACTTTTGCTCCTACAGCGGCTCCGATCAAACGACCGATCATCATCAGGAACCAGTACGTACCCACGATGGTACCTGCAGTCGCAGCATCCATAGCCAGGTCTTTGGTCATCAACAAGTTGCCGATGTTCGGAATCCCTACCTCAACACCCACGTAGATGAAGATGGCAATGGCACCCAAGACAAAGTGACGGAAAGAGTACGGACTGTGTGCGTCTTTTTCTTTGGCAACGGCATTCTTTTCAATGTGGGGTTCCGGGATGCGTACGAAGAACAACACGCAGAACACCAAGGCAAAGATACCCATGGCAATCCACAAAGCAGGACGGGCATCGGCCAATTGTGCAGTCGCTGCATTGCCCATCAAAGCACCTACGAAGATGGGAACGATGGTTGCGCCGACAGAGTTCAAAGTACCACCCAATTGAATGAGTTGGTTACCTTTGTTACCACCACCAGCCAAGGTGTTCAACATCGGGTTGACCACGGTGTTCAACATACACATGGACAAACCGGCAATGAAAGTACCCAACAAGTAGATGGAGAAGGTCAAACCCACGTTGTTGATAGCCGGATCATAAATATAACCGGACAAAGCGCTGACGCCAACACCAACAAAACCTACGACACAAGCACCGAGAGCGGTGAATTTGTAACCCCGTTTTTTCAGGATCAAACCAGCCGGAATCCCGATAACGGCATAAGCGATGAAATTCGCAAAGTTACCGAGTTGGCTCATCAAGTTGCTGACTTGAAATTGGTTTTTTACAATGACACCCATCGGGTTTTGCAAGCCCGTTACGAAGGAAATCATGAAGAAGAGTGCAAACATCATCGCAATCGGAAGGGCTGCACTTTGTTTTTTGGTTGTATTCATACAGATTAATTTTTGGTTATTTTCAAGAAAATTAGAACAAAGATAAGTATTTCTCGCAACAAACCGCCCCCAGAGGCCAAGAATAGTCCGATTTTTGCGATTACCCTTATTTTTCGTAATTTTGCGGATTCTATAAAGAGGTATAACACACGATGGCAGAATACACAAAAGACTCGTTCAAGACCCTGAAATGGAACGAACACATCCGACAACGCCCTGGGATGTACATTGGCAACACCGGCGACGGTTCAGCTCCGGATTCAGGGATTTATGTATTGCTCAAAGAAGTGGTTGACAACTCGGTCGACGAGTTCGCCAACGGCACGGGCAAGCTGATTGAAATCCGGCTCCAAGACCGGGAGATGACCGTACGGGACTACGGCCGGGGCATTCCGTTGGAAGTCCTGGTGGAAGCTGCCAACACCATGAACACCGGGGGTAAGTTTGACCCGGAAGAAGAGGAAATGCGGGCGTTCAAAAAGAGCGTCGGCCTCAACGGTGTCGGTCTGAAAGCCGTGAATGCAACCTCTTCCGAATTCTACATCCAGTCGTTCCGCGACGGCCAGACACACTGGGCCCGCTTCGCAAAGGGCGAGCTGCTGGAAGAAGCCTACGACACCACGACCGAGAAAAACGGCACGATGGTACGCTGGACCGCAGACAACGAGATCTTCCCGGAATACCAATACAACCAGGAATTCATCGATGAGATGATGCGGAATTACTCCTACCTGAACACCGGCCTGACCCTGCGTTTCAACGACCAAGAGTTCAAATCGAAGAACGGTTTGCTAGACCTGATTCAGGACAGCCTGGATTCCGAACCGCGTTACGCTCCGATCCACCTGCTGGGCGAAGACATTGAAATTGTCATCACCCACGGTTCCGGTACCGGCGAGAACATTGCCACCTTCGTCAACGGCCAGAACACCCGTGACGGGGGTACCCACCTCTCTGCCTTCAAGGAAGCGGTCACCAAGACCCTGAAGGAGTTTTTCAAAAAAGACTACGATCCGGCCGACATCCGTCAGTCCCTGGTAGGCGCAGTCAGCATCCGCATCGATGCGCCGATCTTCACCAACCAGACCAAGACCAAACTCGGCTCGACCAATACCAAAGACAAGGGCCCGACCATCCGTGCCTTCATCGGTGATTTTCTGAAAGAACGACTCGACGACTACCTGTATAAGAACTTGGCGGTAGCCGACATCATTCAGAAAAAGATCCAGGAATCCGAAAAAGAGCGCAAAGCCATCTCCAACCTCCAAAAGAGCACCCGCGAGAAGGTTAAAAAGGCCAGCCTGCACAACCGCAAGCTCCGCGATTGCCGGATTCACTTCACGGACAAACACGCCGAGGCGATCAACTCCACCCTCTTCATCACCGAGGGGGACTCTGCGAGTGGTTCCATCACCAAAAGCCGGAACCCCAACACCCAAGCGGTCTTCAGTCTGCGCGGTAAGCCGCTGAACTGCTACCAGAAGAACAACCGCGAGATCTACGCCAACGAAGAACTGCTACTGTTGAAATCCGCCTTGAACATCGACGAGGACCTGGAAAACCTGCGCTACGGCAAGATCGTCATTGCAACCGATGCCGACGTGGACGGTATGCACATCCGTCTGCTCATCCTGACGTTCTTCCTGAAGTTCTACCCGGAACTCATTCGTCGCAGCCACGTGTACATCCTGCAAACGCCCCTCTTCCGTGTCCGCAACAACAAAGAGACGATCTACTGTTACAGCGAAGACGAGAAAGACAAGGCCATTGCCAAGTTGGGCAACAAGCCGGAAATCACCCGATTCAAAGGTTTGGGTGAAATCTCACCGGACGAATTCCGTCACTTCATCGGGGACAAGATGCGCCTGGACAAGGTCCACCTCAGCCAGGAGGACCTGATTCCGGAGTTGTTGGAATTCTACATGGGCAAGAATACCCTGGACCGTCAAAACTTCATTCGAGAGAACCTGCGTTCCGAAGCCATTGAAGGCAACGCATAACCAATACAACGCTATGAGCTGTAAACAAAAATTCTGCAAAGGACTGCTCCGCATGATGGGCTGGAAAATGGAAGGGAATGTCATTCCCGACAAACAATGCATCATCCTCGGCGCCCCGCATACCACCATTTGGGACTTCATCGTCTCCTATTTGTTCTATGCTACCTTGGGCGGCAAAGCCTATTGCATGATCAAAAGCACCTTCTTCTTCCCGCCCCTGGGTTGGATCTTGAAAGGCATGGGTGGCATTCCGGTGACCCAAAACAACCGGGCCGTTTTTGTGCGCCAGATCATCAAGGCATTTAAGGAGCACCCGCAACTCCAATTGGCCATCGCTCCGGAAGGCACCCGCTCGCGCAATGATCACTGGAAGACCGGCTTCCACCTCATTGCGAAGACCGTAAACGTACCGGTTTACCTCGGGTTCTTCGATTGGGGCACCAAGACCGTCGGCGTAGGACCGAAACTCGAACTCACCGACGATGCAAAGGCCGACTTGAAACGCGCCCGCCAATGGTACAAGGACAGAGGCGTAGTCGGAAAATATCCAGAAAAATTCAGCACCGGCACAGACTTGGAATAGACGTACGAAAAACGTACGAACCAATACCTATATGTAATTGTTATGAACCTAAAGAACATCCCTGAAAGATTGGAGAATCTTCGGGTCTTGTTGGACAAAGCCACCAGCCAATTCTGGCAAAACAAAGCCTTCTTCAACGTAGGAGGCGACGGTTACACCTTCCAGGAATTGGGCGAAAAGGTGGTAGAAACAGCCGAAATGCTGGCAAGCTACGGCGTTGAGCCGGGTGACCGCGTGGGTTTGGTGGGCCAAAACTCCCCGAACTGGGTCGCGGCTTACTTTGCCTGCGTTGCTTACGGCTACATCGTTGTCCCGATGCTCCCCGACTTCTCTGAAAGCGAATTAAAGCACATTTTGAAACACTCGGAAGCGAAAGCCCTCTTTGTCTCGGACAAGATTTACCCCCGGATCAAGGAGAAAGCCCGCGATCGGTTGAGCCTGATTGTTTCCCTGGACGGTTTCAAAGAAATCAAGACCCCGGAAAAAGTAGAAAATCCGCTCCCGCTCATCGGCCCCGAACAAATCAAAGCCGAAGACCTGGCAACCATCATCTACACATCCGGTACCACCGGCAAGTCCAAAGGTGTAATGCTCAGCCACAAGAACCTGTGTACCACCTTGCGGGCCGCACAAATCTTGCGCCCGGGCTACGAATGGGACGTTTGGTTGTCCATCCTTCCCTTGTCACACACCTTGGAATGCAGCTTGAGTATGTTGCTGCCGATGATGTCCGGTAGCTGTGTCTATTTCTTGGAGAAGGCTCCGACCCCGAGCATCTTGATGAAGGCCTTCCAAACCGTGCGACCGACGACCATGTTGTCGGTACCTTTGATCATTGAAAAGATCTACCGTTCGGCCGTGTTGCCGACCTTCCAAAAAAGTGCAGTCACCCGCACCTTGTACGCCATCCCTCCGTTCCGTAAACTCCTCAACCGCATAGCCGGTAAGAAGTTGATGGAAAAATTCGGTGGCCGCATCCGTTTCTTCGGCATCGGTGGTGCCAAACTGGACAGCGAGGTGGAAAGATTCCTGGCAGAAGCCAAGTTCCCCTACGCCATCGGTTACGGTTTGACCGAAACCTCTCCGTTGGTAGCCGGTGCTGCCCCGGAAATGGTGCGTTGGAAATCCACCGGTCCGGCGGTGTACGGTACCGAGGTAAAACTCATCAACCTGAACGAGAATGGCGAAGGCGAAATCGTTTGCCGCGGCGACAACGTGATGATGGGTTACTACAAAAACGAGGAGGCCACCGCAGAAACCTTCACCCCCGACGGCTGGTTCCGTACCAAAGACTTGGGTGCGTTTGACAAAGACGGCTGGTTGTACATCAAAGGCCGCGTGGGCAACATGATTCTGGGTCCCAGCGGGGAAAACATCTACCCCGAAGAGATTGAGTCCGTGATCAACAGCCACGACCTGGTTGAAGAATCCCTCGTCAAAGAAAACAAAGGCCGTTTGGAAGCCCTCGTTCACTTCAACAAAGAAAAGCTCAATGCTTGGTTGGACGAAAAGATGGAATCCTTCGAAGACTACAGCAAGGAAGCCAAAGAAAAACTGGAAGAACTCAAAGCTGAGTTGATCCAGTACGTGAACGAAAAAGTAAGCAAGTTCTCCCGAATCAGCACCATCCATCATCAGGAAGATGAGTTCGAGAAAACTGCTACCAAGAAAATCAAACGCTATCTCTACACCAACAAGGAGAATGACTCCAAGGAGTCGAAAGACAGCAAGTAAAGATTACTGAAAGTCAATATCAAATCGACCGACCCATTCCCCTTGGGCACCATCCTGGACAACTAGGACTTCCTGGTTGTCCAAATTTTTATACACACGTTCCGATTTGAGGAAGGTGTGCGAGTGGCCCCCGACCACGATGTCGATGTTCCGGGAATTCTCCGCCAGTTCGATGTCCGAATCTTTTCCGCTGTAACCCAAGTGGCTCAAGGCAATGATGAGGTCACAACCCATCTCTTTGCGCAACATTTCGGCATAACGGTTGGCAACCGGAATCGGATCCTGGTATTCCAGGCCTTCGCGGCAATGGGCAGACACCACGCCTTTCAAGTTGGTGGTCACACCGATGATTCCGATGCGGCGGCCGGCTTTTTCCACGATGGTATACGGTTCGATGTAGCCTTCCAGCGGGGTACCAGCAAAATCATAGTTGGCACAAACGGTGGTGTATTGGGCTTTGGAGAGGCGACGGGCCAACTCTTCCATTCCGTTGTCAAATTCGTGGTTACCCAAAGCAACAACGTCGTATCCCAGGGCATTCATCAGGTCCACTTCCACGTCCCCTTTGAAGACAGTGAAATACGGGGTACCTTGGTTGTAGTCCCCTGCGTCAAGAACCAGCACATCCGGACCTTCGCTGCGAACAGCGTTGAAGTATTCCATCCGGCGGCTCACGCCTCCTTTGTCCTTGCCTTTGCCCACCGAAATGACTTCGAGCTGGCTATGGGTATCGTTGGTGTGCAAAATGATCAAATCTTGCGCTTGAACAGCGAGTGCGGCCAGGAATCCGCACAATAACAATGCATATCGTTTCATGATTTCTTTCGTTTCAGGGTCCGACTAGTTTTTGTGAACAACGATGCGTCCGTCTTTGCGGTCGGTCAACTTCCGGCCTTCTGCGGTCTCGCGTTTGAGGTAATTCACCACCGCATCCCGCAAGACGATGCCCGTTTCCACCAGGCTGTTGGGAATGGCGCGGGAGCCGATGAAGACCTTGTCGCCACCACCCAGCAAGAAGTCGATGGTAGCCAGTTTGTATTCTTTGTTGTCATCCAGGGGTTGGCCTCCCACCAGACAACGGGTAATTTTTCCGTCGTGCACTTCCATTTCAATACCGCCCAAGGCTTCGTAGTTGTTGCGGGAGGCAAAGCGTTCGAGCTGTTTGCGTACATCCGCACCCGAAACCGTCACAATGACGATGCTGTTTTCAAAAGGAAAAATGGAAAATACATCGTAGATCCGCACGGCACCTTTGGGCAACGAACTGCGGATACCGCCGAAATTGGTCAGGGACCAGACCAGATCATCCGGCTCGGTGTAGGCCTTCGCGGCATCGAGGATGATGTCGGCTGCCAGGTTACTCAGGCTGCTTTCGGGTTTGTGTTTGTCCATTTCCACTTCGGAATAGGCAATGATTTCCATCAGCGACTCGATGCCGGGCTGGTACCTCACCAGGATGGAATCCACGAGGTTGGGTTGTTTGGACTCGTAGGTCGTGTCCATCGCCACGCGTTGCCATTTGTACGTAAAAGATTGGGCTTGTCCGTGCACACTGCTCAGGGCAAGGCAGGCCACAAAGAATGCTAACAATCGTTTCATATCTGAGATTTTAATATTTCAACCAGGTCCACAAATCCTTGAAACCAACTTTCTTGCCGTACATCAAAATACCTGTACGGTAAATCTTTCCGGAGATCCAGGTAATGCCCAGGAAGGTCGCTACCAGCAAGCCCAGGGAAGCCAATAGTTCACCCAGCGGCACCCCACCCTCGAAGGGAATGCGGGCCATCATTACCATGGGGGAAGTAAAGGGAATGATGGACGCCCACACCGACAACGGGCTGTCGGGGTATTGGAAGGTGTGCAACATGATGAACAGGCCGATCATCAACGGAGCCGTCAGCGGCAACACGAGCATTTGGGTATCGGCTTCGTTCTCAACGGCCGAACCGATGGCTGCAAACATCGCTGCATACAAGAGGTAACCAAATACAAAGTACAGGAAGAAGCACACCAGGATGTAGGGGAAGTTGATTTGTCGGATGGAATCCAGGAAACCGCCGAATTCGGTAGTCTGCAGGGCCGCCATCACCTCGTTGCCTCCGGTCGATGCGATCTGTGCCAATTGGGCCGGATCCATGTCCTGCAAGAGCGACTGTCCGACCAGGAACTGGCCACCGGTCACCAAGAGCAGGGTGAGTACAATCCAAATACCGAACTGCGTCAACGCCACGGATGCCACCCCGAAGATCTTCCCGATCATCAATTCAAACGGCTTCACCGACGACACAATGACCTCCACAATCCGGCTGGATTTCTCATCGATAACACTGCGCATCACCATGTTACCAAACATAAAGACGAACATATAAATGAGCAGGCTGGCGATGTAGGAAATGGCCATGTTTACCTCAACAATGCTTTCTTTCTCCTCACCGGTACCTTGGCTGAGCAGGAAGGATTTCATCGGCACACGGGGGTTCAGGTCCGCCAGAATGGCTTCGATGTTTTCAATTTCATAACCTTGGATGCGGTGATCCCGCAATGCGCGTTCCACGCGACCGGTGATGTAAGAACGTGTTTCCACATTCAGGTCCTTTTCCGACCACGAGGTCACCGCGAGGTTGCCGGCACTGTCCAGGGGAGAAATACCGACGAGCCCATCCACGCCGAGCTCATCAAAACGCAGTTTCAGGCTATCCAGGGTGCCCACAACGGGGGTGAAATGCAAAGTTTCGGTATCTTCCAAGTACGGAAGGACAAAGGCAGATTCGTCCAGGACGGCAATGTCCTGTTTGTTGCCCGAGGTATTGACCATCAACAGCGTCGGCATGACAATCAACGCGGCCATGAGCAAGGGGGCAAAAATGGTAATCAACAAGAATGATTTCTTCTTTACGCGGATGGAAAACTCACGTCCCATCACGATGCCTACTTTTTTCCAATTCATCGCTAGCGTCCTCCTTCTTTGACGAGTTTGATAAAGATGTCTTTCATGCTCGGGATGAGCTCACGGATTTCCAGGGGTTGCACGTCCCAACCGGCCAAGAGGGTTGCCATCGCCTCGCGCGAGGTCAGGTTCGGGTTCAGTTGCAAGCGGGCACGCCGCTGGTTCTTGAAGGCCTCGTCCTGCAACAAGGTAATGCCGTCCAAGTAAGGCATCGGAGCCGGGGTCTGGCCTTGGTAAATGAGTTCGATCTGGTGTTCTCCGTGGCGGCGACGGACTTCGTCCACCGATCCGGTCACAACCAAGTTTGACTTGTTGATCAACGCAATCCGGTCACACAATTCTTCCACCGATTCCATGTTGTGGGTCGAAAGGATGATGGTCGTACCCGCCTCCTTCATCCGCAGGATCTCGCGACGGATGAGTTCGACGTTCACGGGGTCAAAACCGGAGAAGGGTTCGTCGAGGATGAGGAGTTTGGGACGATGGAGGATGGTCGTGATGAACTGTACCTTTTGGGCCATCCCCTTGGACAGCTCTTCCACTTTCTTGTTCCACCAGCCTTGGATTTCAAAACGTTCGAACCAGATTTTCAGTTCACGCAGGGCGTCCGCAGAGGACATACCTTTGAGGCGGGCCAGGTAGAGGGCCTGCTCCCCGACTTTCATTTTTCGGTAGAGCCCGCGTTCTTCGGGCAGATAGCCGATGCGATAGACATCGTCCGGCTGGATGGGACGACCGTTGAACAAGACCTGGCCGGAATCCGGAACCGTAATTTGGTTCATGATCCGAATCATCGTGGTCTTGCCGGCCCCGTTCGGGCCCAACATTCCGAAAATTTCTCCTTGAGGAATTTCGATCGAGACGTGGTTCAAGGCGGTAAAATTACCAAAGCGCTTGACAATGTCCCGACAGGTTATGATGTTCATAAACAGGTTGCAGTTTTTGGTGTACAAATTTCAGACAAAGTTAATAAAAAAAAGAGACACCCCTCTGCTAAACAGGTATCTCTTTTTGCGTACTAAAACCTAAACCTGCATAATAGATGCGGGTATGTAGCTTTTCGTTGCACGGGTTTTCAAAAAAAATTCAAAATTTCCAGTATCCATCCATTCTTTTGGCTGCTTTTTCAGAAACAATTCCCTGATTAACAAGTTGTTGTAGCGTTAAAAATTTTTTTGAAGATTTTGAAGAATTTCTCCAGCGAACCAGCGACGAAGTCACGTAGGAACCGAAGTACGGATGACGGGCCAAGAGGGCCGGATCGGCCGAGGACAAAGACAGACGAACCACCCGCGTGGTATCACACCAGAGACGCGCACGGATGCCCCTCCATCGGGCCGAATCCAACCCTGCTTCCAACAACTGGTCCGTCGTCCGGTAACCACCCAGCCGTTCCCGGTAGGCAAGGATCCTGCGCACGTAATACGGACCAATGCCCGGCAAGGCATCCAAGGCGGCAGAATCGGCACTGTTCAGCTCCAGCCGCTGCTCTTGGGCAATGTTCAAGACCAAATAGGGTTCCAGGCGCCGGTACAACGAATCCGAGACGGTGTACATCTTGGCAAAATCCTCCTTTTGCCAGAAATACCCTCCGTTCATCCGCCATTTGACGATGACGGCGGCCTGCTTGTACGAAAGTCCCAGGGCCACGAACTCGTCCGTGGTCGCATAATTGGGATCAAAATAGAACAAGGTATCCGGCCGCTTGCGATGACTCTGGGCCAACAGGGCGGCTGCCTGTTTCCGATGCTCAGCCGGCAACAGCCACGTACGGACAAAGAGTATGGCCTGTCCCAGCAACAACAAAAAGACTAATGATAAAATTCCGCGCTCAACACGCTTGCTCACGTTTGTTTTTTCCTTCATCCTCGCATCCTCCCACTAACAAAACGATTTCGCCTTTCGGCTCTTTTTCTTTGAAATGTTGCGCCACTTCCGCCAGGGTACCGCGTACCGTTTCCTCGTGTAGCTTGCTGATTTCCCGACAAACTGCGCAAGGACGTTCTGCGCCGAAATACTCAGCCAACTGTTCCAGGGTCTTGACCAACCGATAAGGCGACTCGTAGAAAATCAAGGTACGCTCCTCGGTTGCCAAGGCTTTCAGACGGGTCTGACGGCCTTTCTTCACTGGCAAGAAGCCTTCGAACACAAAACGGTCACAAGGCAGACCGGAAGAGACCAGCGCCGGTACAAAAGCCGTTGCTCCCGGCAAAACAATGACCTCTACCCCAGCTGCCACGCAATGCCGCACCAGGAAAAAGCCCGGGTCCGAGATGCCCGGCGTACCGGCATCCGAGATCAAGGCCACGTTCATCCCCGCCAGGATGCGGTCGCACACACCGGCAGCAGCGCGGTGCTCGTTGAACTTGTGATGCGACTCCATCCGCGTACGGATTTCGTAATGCTTCAGCAAGACTGAACTCGTACGGGTATCCTCTGCCAAAATCAAATCCACTTCCTTCAAGACCTCCAACGCACGCAGCGTGATGTCTCCCAAATTACCGACCGGTGTCGGCACCAAATACAACTTGCCCATTGACGAAATGCTTACGAATGTTATTCTGTATTAATTACGGATTTTTCTACGCACGATCATGTAATAGCGGTACACCAGCGGACTTTGTTCGTCCCATTGCGGGTGCTCGCGACGCATCTTGGCTACGAACTCGTCCAACGAAGTTGCTTGGTTCGCAGCATCCAGGGCCGCTGCCAGGGCATCGCCCGAATTATCAAACAACTCACGGATGAGGACAATGCGGTCGTTGAGTGAGAGGGCCTTGCGCACATCGCTCACCTCCGGTCCTGCCAGGTCCACTTTCCAGGCCGGTTGGCTACGACGGGCCGCCGCTTCCAAAATGGAGAGCTGTTGTTCCTGTTCCGAAATGGGTTCTACTTCGGTACTCAATTCCACCACGCCGGCAAAAAGATCGCCTTCCTCCATCAGCACATTCGCGCCGAAGGGCAGTTCCGGCTCCTGTTCCATTTCAAAATCCGGTTCGGTCGGCACTATCGGATCCGCTTCGGCAGGGCCTTCCGCCACCGGCAGGTCTTCTGCATCGACAGCCACTTCTACCGCTTCTCTAACCGGTTCTTCCGCTGCTTCTGCAACGTCATCAGCTACTTCTTCTGCAACTGCTTCAGCCGCTTCTGCTTGCTCTTCTGCTTGCATTTCTTCTTGCTCTTCTTGCTCTTCTTGCACTTCCGGCAGGTCTTCCACCTCCGATGCGGCTTCTTCCTCAGCAACGATTTCTTCGTCGGCAACGATTTCCTCCTCTTCCGCTGTCGGCACATCTTCTTCCGGCAGATCTTCCACTTCCGGAGCCGGCTCCGATACTACGGGTACTTCCGGTGCGGCTTCCTCCACGGATTCCGTTGCGACTGCGGCTTCCTCCACGGATTCCACCATCACCCCTGTCACTTGGCGGTGCGCCTCGGTCCGCAACCGGGAAAGTTCGTTCTGCAAGACTTCGATTTCCTGCTCCAATTCAGCAACGCGCTGCGTCAGGGATTCGATGTTCATTTCCACTTCTTTGCCCCAAGCGAGCCACAATTCTTGCACCTGCAGGGTCGCTTCCTTTATTTGATAAAAACGGTCATCCATATCGGAGAAAATTGAATATTATGCTTAACTTTGCGCGAATCTATACCCACAAAAGTACTGAAATGTTTTTAGAAAACGCAAAAAAACCGGGGTCGATTGAAGTCATCTGCGGTTCTATGTTCTCGGGCAAAACCGAGGAACTCATCCGTCGCTTGAAACGGGCCAAATTTGCCCACCAGCGCGTGGAGATTTTCAAACCCCAGATCGACATCCGTTACTCGGAAGAAGAAGTGGTTTCCCACGACTCGAACGCCATCCTCTCCACTCCGGTGGAATCACCCGAAAGCATCCTGCTGCTGGCGGGGGATGTGGACGTAGTCGGCATTGATGAAGCCCAATTCTTCGACGAACACCTGGTTGATGTGTGCCAACACCTGGCGGACCAAGGCATCCGCGTCATTGTGGCCGGCCTGGACATGGACTACATGGGCAAACCCTTCGGCCCGATGCCGGCCTTGATGGCAGTGGCTGAGTTTGTGACCAAGGTACACGCCATTTGTGTAAAATGCGGTGACCCGGCCCAACATTCCCACCGATTGTCTGCTAGCAACGAACTCGTCGTACTTGGGGAAAAAGATATTTACGAACCTTTGTGCCGCCACTGCTTCTGCAAAGCCATGGCGGAAGAAAACCAAAATACCCTCTAATTATGATCATCAACAACCACGCCATCAACCCCGAAGAACTTCCCTTGGGATGTTCCAAAATGTGGGGCGGACCGGACTTGCCGGAAGACCTCGAATTCCCTATGTTTGAAGACGAAGCAGGTGATATGTACCACTACCGTTTTGTCTGCCAAATTGATTGCCGCGAGGCTTCAAAACTGGACACTGAGAACTTGCTTCCGAAAACCGGTATTCTCTATTTCTTCGCCCGCATCGGTTACTATTTCACCGAAAGCTTTGACGACGAACCCCGCAACATCGGTTGGTGGAACCCGGCAGATACCCGCGTGATCTACGTACCGAGCAACGACGAAAGCAAGTTGGCCGAAGCCGTTCTGTTGGACGACAACGACGAGCCCATTGCTCCCGATGATGAAAAAATCACCTTCGAACAAGGCCAAGCTAAAGAAGGTCACCAACTCTTGGGTCAACCTCTGGGCGACAGCAAATGGTTGGAAGAAAGTGGCCGCATCCTGTTGTTCCAACTGGACTCATGCCACACCGCACACGAAGACCTCGTGTTTGGAGAAGGCGGAACGATGTATTTCACCATCCGCAAAGAAGACTTGCTGAAAAAAGATTTCAGCAGCGTACAAGGCTACTTGGCTACCAATTAATGGTATCCAGGATCAAAGAGGATTCCAGTTGGTCATCAACATAGGTTTCCTGTTTGACCATACCAATGCCGTAAGCATACCAAGTCTTGATCACGCTCTTTTCGGTCATCAGCATCATCTTGGCGCTTACCTCTTCCGTCATTACGAAACACTCATAGTCACCGGCAGGAGTAGAAATCGTCTCTACGCCGGTGATTTTTCTTGATTTACCTTTGATCTTTACGGACATCACAAGGACCTTGACCTTGAGTTCGTAATCCGGCAAGCGGCCCACCTGCGGATAACGGGGAATCCCCCGCACCTCTCCCTTCACGGAGACGTAATCATCCATTTCCTTAAGCACCCTCGCCCGCTCCTCATCTGACAGATTTTTCCAGTCATCCGTGTTTTCCAAGGCATCTTCATACAGATCGGCACTAAACATCTTACCCACATCCAGGATACACTCCCCTTGCTCAAAACGGAAATATAAATTCGTAGAATCCGCCGGTGCTGCAGCATTTAAGGATGTCGTTTTCACCTGAACCTTTGCCAGACCCTGAACGGCATCGCCGATCATGGTTTGTACGGTGTATTGGGACAGGGAGACAGCTCCGGTCTCGTGATTCGTTTCCCGGTAAGTCCAGACAGCCGTCTGCGGATCCGGAACAAAAAACACATCGGACTGCGCCCACGAAGGCACTACCATCATAGACAAAAGACCTAAAACGACAATACAGAATCGATTCATACTTTTTCCTCCTCAACAGTTTTTTCAATGACGTTAACCAATATTTTATCAATCCGGGCGCCATCCATATCCACCACTTCAAAGGTAAAGTGCTCCCATTTCAGGGTTTCACCGGATTGCGGAATGTGCTCCAATATTTCCAGAATCAGCCCTCCTACCGTGTTGTAATCATTACCGGCGAAGAGGTCTTCACACTCAAAATGTTCAAGAAAATCATAAAACGGACATTGACCGTCCACGAGCCAGCCACTACCCTCTTTGCGGGCGATGATATCCGGTTCTTCGGTCTCATCGGAAATGGTTCCCACAAGGCCCTCAAGGATGTCTTTGTGGGTCACGATGCCCTGGAAGACTCCGAATTCATCACAGACAAGGCCATAACCCACCTGTTTCTCCTGCATCTGTTCCAAGACTTTGTACACGTCGGTGTATTCGTGGAAATATTGGGCGGGACGTACGATGTCTTCCAAACGGAAGTCAGGTTCATCCAATTTGCCGAAGAGCTCTTTCAGGAAGACCACCCCGAGGATGTTGTCCAAACTATCGTCTCCAACCGGATATACTTCAAAGAGGTTTTCTTTCACCAGATCAGAAATCTGGTCCGCATTCATTTCCTTTTCGATCCAGACAATCTCGTTGCGGGAGGTCATGATCGACTCAACTTTGCGGTCTCCCAACGAGAAAACGCGTTCCACGATGTCCTGTTCCATTTCTTGGACCGAACCGTCCTCGGCTCCTTCCGCAATCATGGACTTGATTTCTTCCTCCGTCACAATCGGTTCCTCTTCACGAATGCCAATGATCTTTACCAGCAAGGCCGTGCTTTGGGTCAGGATCCAGACAAAGGGAGCGGTCAACGTGGACAGGAATTGCATCGGACCGGCCACCACCTTGGCGATGCGTTCCGAGTAACTCATTCCAATGCGTTTGGGTAGGAGTTCGCCCAGAATCAACGTCAGGTAGGTCACCAGCACCACGATGATGGTTTGGGCCACACCCAAGGCATAGGCCTCACCCATTCCCCAACGCAGAAGGACGGCTGCAAAATCGTCGGCAAATTTGTTGCCGGAGTAGAGACCTGTCAGGATACCGATCAAGGTGATGCCAATCTGCACGGTGGAAAGAAAACGATCCGGCTCTTCGGCCAGGCGCAGGGCCCGTTTGGCAGAGGCACTGCCCTTCTTGGCTTCGGCGGTCAGGCTGGATTTCCGGGCGCTGATCATGGCGATCTCGCTCATCGAGAAGAGGCCGTTCAAAAGAATCAGAATGAGTATAATTATCAATTCCATAGTCACTACAATAGCTGACAAATGTAAGAAAAAAAACCAGGTTGCTCAAAAATACATACCTTTGTCAAAAAGAACCCCTGTATGCGTACCATTCTTCGCTATTTTCTTTTGATTACCTGCTGGAGCAGTTGTCTGCTTGCAGGTGCCTCATCTCCCTTACTTGCACAAAATCAACCATCTATGAAACAATTAGTTGTACCTACCCTCCCCGAATTGGGCAACCTGTCAGCCGACGCCTTGAAGACCCGATTCCAAAGCCTGCCGGCACAAGCCCTGGACTGCCTCAACTGGGCAGAAACCTTCCCTTATGCACCCGAGACCACGTTCCGCATCGCTACCGACGGGAAGAGCCTGTACATTTATTACGAGACCTGTGGAACTGGGCTGCGCGCCGTGGCCCTCGAAGACAACGGCAAGGTCTGGGAAGACAGCTGTGTGGAATTTTTTGTGCAAGTGCCCGGACAAGACTGCTACCGCAATTTTGAAGTAAACTGCATCGGTACGCTGCTTGCATCACAAAAAACGCCCGGATCGGAATCCAAGCGTTTTACTCCGGAGGAACTGGCAAAAATCCAACGTTACCCTTCGTTGGAACACAAGGCCATCGATTTGCCGGAAGGCGAATATGCGTGGAACATGCTCCTGGTCATTCCGTTGGAGTGCCTTGGCTTGACCGAACTCCCCGAAACCCTGCGGGCCAATTTCTACAAATGCGGGGACAAGACCAGCCGGCCTCACTACGTAAGTTGGAGTCCGATTTCGAACCCGAAACCGAACTTCCACTTACCGCAATATTTTGGTGAACTTCGCTTTGAATAGCGAAGTTTTTTTTGCTCCCTGAGGGACTATTTGAGCTCCTGGAGGTAGGGATAGCAAGCCAGGTAATCGGTTGCCGGTACCAGGCTTTCTTTCACCGAACGGGGGGAAATCCAACGCAGGAGGTTTTGTTCTCCACCCGCCTTGTCGTTGGTACCGGAAGCACGGCCACCGCCAAAGGGTTGGTGGGCCACCACGGCTCCCGTCGGTTTGTCGTTGATGTAGAAGTTACCGGCAGCATTCTTCAGACGGTCGGCAACGACTTGTACGGCCAGACGGTCGCGACCCAGCACCGAACCGGTCAAGGCATAGGGAGAGGTCGTATCACACAATTCCACGGTAGCGTCCAGTTCTTCGTCGTCGTACGGATAAACGGTCAACACCGGACCGAAAATTTCTTCCTGCATGGACTTGAACTTCGGGTTGGTGGTTTCAATCACGGTCGGATGCACAAAGTAGCCGACGGATTTGTCGTATTGACCACCGAGGACGATGCGG
Source organism: Bacteroidales bacterium (assembly GCA_017647795.1). Classification (GTDB taxonomy): domain Bacteria; phylum Bacteroidota; class Bacteroidia; order Bacteroidales; family UBA932; genus JAGCJX01. The sequence continues at coordinate 18,913 of JAGCJX010000029.1, forward strand.
GCGTCTTCCGCAGTGCAGGCATATTCGATGTAGGACACAATGTTGTCGAACGAAGTCTCGTCGATGACGGCATTGATGAAGTTCGTCGGATCACACACATCGCCGATCTTGACTTCTGCGGCCATTGCCTGCATGCGTTGCAGCACGTCGGGCCACAAGGTCTTCGGCACGTACATCCGGGAGGCCGCCGAACATTTTTGGCCTTGAAATTCAAAGGCTCCGCAAAAAGCGGCTACGGCCACTTCCTGGGCTGCTGCGGACGGGTGTACAAAGATAAAGTCCTTGCCCCCGGTTTCCCCCACGATGCGCGGGTAGGATTTGTAGCTTCCCAAGTTTTCTCCGATTTGTTTCCAGAGGTGGTTGAAGGTCTTGGTGGATCCGGTGAAGTGGACACCGGCAAAGTCCGGTGAAGCCAGGGCTACGTTGCCAATGACCGAGCCCGGTCCACAGAGGAAGTTCACGACGCCCGCCGGCAATCCGGCCTCTTCGTACAACTTCATCAGGTAGTAGTTGGAAAGGATGGAAGTCGTTGAGGTCTTCCAAAGGGTGGTATTTCCCATCAACACGGGTGAAAGATTCAGGTTGGAAGCAATGGCCGTAAAGTTGAACGGGCTGACTGCCAACACGAAACCTTCCAACGGTCGGTATTCAATGCTATTGATTTGGGTATTGTTGGACTTGGGTTGGCGGGTATAGATCGTGCTCGCATACGAGACGTTGTAACGCATGAAGTCGATGGCTTCGCAAGCTGAGTCAATTTCTGCTTGGTAGATGTTCTTGCTTTGGCCGAGCATCGTTGCGGCATTCAAGACCGCACGGTATTTGGTAGCCAGCAACTCGGCGGCCCGCAAGATGATGGAACAACGCACACGCCAAGGGGTCTCTGACCAGATTTTGTGGGCTTCCATAGCCGCGTCAATGGCCATCTTCACTTCTTTTTCGCCAGCTTTGTGGTAGGTCGCCAATACGTGGTTGTGGTCGTGCGGGCACACAACTTTGCCGATGTTTCCGGTACGGATTTCTTTACCGCCAATGATGAGCGGAATATCCAGGACGGTATTGCGTTGGCGTTCCAGTTCGGCCTCCAAAGCCACACGTTCCGGCGATCCTTTCAAATACGATTTGACCGGTTCGTTCGCCGGCAACGGAAACGTAAAAACTGCATTGTTCATAGTCTTTCTTGTATTTTTTGAGTGAGTAATCTAAGATTTTAGCCCTTTGAGGTAGGCGTCGATGGCAGCCGCAGCTTTCCGGCCAGCTCCCATCGCAAGGATGACCGTGGCCGCTCCGGTCACGGCATCGCCCCCGGCAAACACGCCCGGAACGGTCGTAGCACCGTCTTCATCCGCCACGAGGCAGCCCCAACGGTTGACTTCCAAGCCTTCTGTCGAAGAGGCAATGAGGGGATTGGGGGAAGTACCCAGGGACATGATGACCACGTCCGCCGGTATTTCACAGAAGTCATCGGGTACGGCAACAGGACGGCGACGGCCGGACTCATCCGGTTCACCCAGGGTCATGCGCTGGCAACGCAGGGCTCGGACCCATCCCCGTTCGTCTCCCAGGACTTCCACCGGATTGGTCAACAATTCAAAATGGATGCCTTCTTCCTTGGCATGGTGCACTTCTTCTTTGCGGGCGGGCAATTCCTGTTCTGTACGGCGATAGACCACAGTCACATCGGCACCCAGGCGCAGAGCAGTACGGGCCGCATCCATCGCCACGTTTCCGCCACCCACGACGGTCACACGACGACCGACGTAAATCGGGGTATCGGCATCCTGGCGATAGGCCTTCATCAGGTTGTTGCGCGTCAGGAACTCATTGGCCGAAACGACACCGTTGCGGTTTTCTCCGGGGATGCCCATGAACTTTGGCAGGCCGGCTCCCGAACCCAGGAAGACCGCTTGGAACCCTTCCCGACCCATCAGGTCCTGCAAGGTCAAGGTCCGACCGATGACCACGTTGGTTTCAATTTTGACTCCCAACTGCTTCAGGTCCTCGATGGCCGGTGCCACCACTGTTTCTTTGGGCAAGCGGAACTCCGGAATACCGTAGGTCAACACGCCTCCGGGTTCGTGCAAGCTCTCAAAAATGGTCACGTCATAACCGGCTTTGGCCAGGTCGGTGGCACACGCCAGGCCGGCAGGGCCACTGCCCACCACCGCCACGCGATCGCCGTTCAGCGGTCGGCGTCCTGCGCAGGAAATCGACTCGCGGCGGCTGGTGTCCGCCACAAAACGTTCCAGTTTGCCAATGGCCACAGGCTCGCCTTTGCGTCCGAGGACACAGGAGCCTTCGCATTGGATCTCTTGCGGACAAACACGACCACAAATAGCGGGCAACGAACTGTCTCTGGCGATGACCGAGGCCGCGGTGGCCACATCGCCTTCCGCCAACGCCCGGATGAACTCCGGAATGGCAATGGAGACCGGGCACGCCGCTACGCAGGCTGGTTTGGGGCAGTCCAAACAACGGGAAGCCTCACGACGGGCTTCGCTCAGGTCGTAACCGAGGCACACTTCCTCAAAATTGCGGGCCCGTTGCGCCGGGTCCTGCTCGCGTACCGGGACGCGGGGAATCTTATTACCGAGTTTTCGTTCCATGTTCCAGTCGACATTGATGGTCCGCTTCTACTTCTTGGATCTTGTACATGCCCTGACGTTGGATGGCTTCGTCGAAATCCACGTCGTAGGCGTTGAATTCCGGTCCATCCACGCAGGCAAATTTGGTCTTGCCGGCAATGGTCACCCGGCAGGCGCCACACATACCCGTTCCATCCACCATCAGGGTGTTCAGACTCACCACCAACGGAAGACCAAAGGGCTGGGTGGTCAGGGCTACGTATTTCATCATCACCATCGGTCCGATGGCAACGGCTTGGTCGTAATGTTCTCCGGCGGCAAGCAGTTCCTGTACCTTGCCGGTCACCAGACCCGGATAGCCGTAGGAACCGTCATCGGTACAAATGAACAGACGGTCACACACAGCCTGCATCTCTTGTTCGAAGATGACGTAATCCTTGCTCTTGGCTCCGAGGACCACATCCACCTTCACACCCCGTTCGTGCAGGTACTTTACCTGCGGATAAACCGGAGCGGTTCCCAACCCGCCTGCAACGAACAAAAAGCGTTGCTCGCGCAAGGTTTCTAAGGGTTCTTTGACGAACTCTGAGGGCTGGCCCAGGGGGCCAACCACATCGGTGAAGCACTCCCCGACTTCCATGTCGCAGATGCGGCGCGAGGAGGCACCGACAATCTGGGTGACGAGGGTGACCGTGCCCCGTTCCGGGCTGTAGTCACAGATGGTCAACGGAATGCGTTCGCCCAAAGCGTGGGTCCGAACGATGAGGAACTGTCCGGGCAAGGCCGAGGCAGCGATGCGGGGCGCTTCCACTTCCATGCGGACAATCAACGGATTGAGTACTTCTTTGGTCAGGATTTGGAACATAGAATTTCCAGGTCTAAGGGTTCACAATTGGGTTACAAAGTCAGGTCGCTGAAGGTACCGAAGGTATAGCCTTGACGTTTGAGTTTGCGGATCATTTCCGGCAAACGTTTGTACAAAGCGTCGGTACGGCTTTCTTGCACACCGGGGTGAATGAGGATGATGGCTCCGTTCAAACCAGCTTTGCTTTCAAATTTGTACAAAGCCTCAATCAGACGGTCCGAACTGCGGTAGTTCGGCATGTCCGGTGTGGTATAGTCAGCATTGGTGGCAGTGCCCGGAGTCAGGTTGATGACGTTCATACCCAAAGATTCCAAAGCAGCCACAGACTCTGCATTGTAGTATTCGTAAGGAGGCAATACCCAGGTTGCCTTTTCTGCCGGCACACCGAAACGCGCCAGTTCTTTCAAGTTCGCCACCATGTCGGCTTGTACTTCCTCAAAGGAAACCAAAGAGGAGTCGCGTTGGCCCCAAGGTGCGTACAGGAGGTGACGGTCCGAGTGACCGCTCACGTAGTGACCTTCTGCGATGATGCGTTCGATCAAAGCTTTGTGTTCTTCCATACGCAGACAGTTACCGGTCAAGAAGAAAGAACCTTTGATTCCTTGGCGGTCGAGGGTCTTGAGGACACTTTCTCCACCGTTGAACAACGAGTCGGCAGAGAACACCAGGTAAATTTTCTTTTCATCGGGATTGACGCGGATGGTCGCACCGTAGGTATCTTTCACGAGTTCGGTCTTCTTCAAGGCCTTACCGTGCGCTTCGCGGTTGGCCCAATAATAGGTCAGACCTGCAGTACCGTCCATCGTCGGCTCGTTGCTGGCGTAGTCGCCCAAGTCGTCGTGGTACACTGCGATACCGTTGTTCAGGATTTCAAAAGCATCCGGTTTGGTCAAGGATTCACCCGCTCTTTCCAGGAAGACGTCGCGGTACACAGGACCGTCCACCAGACCGCCCGGGGTGCTGTCGCCCACGAGGTAATACGAGGTGTGCGGTTCTGCCGGGAAGTCGTAACCAATCGGAGCGCCCACGATCATGGAAGTACCCCACGGGTTGCAACCCAACAACCAGTCACGCAAAGCGGCTTCCATCTCCATGAAAGAAGTATCGCCGGTGAGTTCGTGGTACAAACGGGCTTGGGTGATGGCCGCTGACGTCAAGTTGTTCGAGCACCAGATGAACGGAATACCGTTGATAAAGGGATCGTTGGCGGCGCGGTCTTTGATCGCTTGCAAACCTTGGCGCATGAATTCTTGGTATTTGGCGCGAATTTGTTCGTTGCCGGATTTGGCCAGGTAGAAGTGGCCCAAATTGATGAAGGGATAGTATTGGTAGTGGCGTCCACGGCCCAATTCCATCCAGGGAGTGATCGGCTCGAGCTCGCCCCAGTAGTCGGCTTGTTTGAACCAGCGTTCTTCGCCCGTGTATTCAGCCCAGGTAGCAGCAGCCAATTCGATATCGTCAACGTAAGTATCTTCTTCGTAGAAATAAGGAGAGATGGTGCAGGCGGTTTGGGTGTTACCCGGTTTTTCGAGGGCAAACTCGTACGCATCCAACGATTTGGCACGCATCACGTCAGCAAAAGCAGGGTCGATGTCACGGAAGACTTCGGAACCCAAAGCAAAGGTTGAGGAGAATTTACCAGCAGTCGAAGAAACACCGGTGGTGCGGTTGATGTATTTGGACAAACCTTGGGGTTCTCCGGTCACAAAGTACACGGGACGACCGGTACCCGGACCCCAACCGTAATCCACTTGGTCGGTTTGCGGCAGACGGAAACCGGCATGGTCGCGGTCGTCAGCCAATTGGTTGAACATCACGCGGTGTTCCGGGTTCATCTTCACGAGCCATTCCAATCCCCAACGGGCTTCATCCAAAATGTCGGGAATGCCGTTGTGGCCCGGGCGGCCATTCGCCAGGTACTCATCGAGGAAGACGGATTTGTCTTCTTGTTGTACGTAGGCAAACATCAGGTGATAAGCAGTAGTTGCCGAAGTGGTGGTGTATTGCAAATAGTCGGTAGCATCGTGCCAACCACCGGTCACGTCAATCTTTTCACCGCTGCGGGTCGGGTGATCCACGATGTAGCCATCGTGTTGGTGGCAGAGTTCTCCGGTGTACGGGTTGTCACCACAACGTTGTTGGCGCAGGTACACCAACATAAAATCCGCCAGGCCGTCGTACACATCGGGGCCGATACGGAACGAAACACTCTTTGTCTGACCGCAACGGATGTAGTAACCACCCGGGCGGGTCACGGACGAGAAGTCCAAACGGTAGGCACGGTTCAGGCCCCAACGCGAAGCATTGGCGGGCTTGCCCTCTCCCCTAAAAACAAGACGGTCGTCCGAAGCATCGTACACTTCGAACGATCCGTCTACTTGATCCATTGACAAATACACAGCGACTTTGATGTCATCGGGCAAATACCCGAGGTTGTTTACGCGCACCCACGACTGAGCCGAAAGGGTGAAAGCAGTCGCCAGTAAGAAAAGTCCTAAGAAAAACACCTTACGCATGCTAATTACTTTTTAAGATTAGATGCGTGAAGATAGGCATTATTTTTCAGATTCTTTTTGTTCCGGTTTGATTTCTTCGGCCTCGTAGCCCAATTTTTCGATGGCTGCTTCCAAAGCTTGCACATCGGTCTTCTTGGGTTGGTATTTGAACCATACGGTTTGGGTAGCCAAGTCCACTTTCAGATCCTTCACACCTTTTACAAAAGGAAGTTTTGCTTCGAGTTTGGCTTTGCAACCTTCGCAGTCAATCGCTACGGAGAAGGTTACTTCTGCTTCTTTTTGCTTGTCATTTTTCGCATCCACGTTTACGCAGCATACAAGGGCAAACAAGCACAAAGCCCACATTTTCAACATTGCTTTCATGGTATTATTGGAGTTTTATTGTTTGTTATTTCCACAAAGTAAAACGCAGACCGGCGTACACCTTGATACCCATGAGCGGTCCCCAGATTACGCTGGAGTTGAAGTCCGCACCGTAGGGGTTGGCGGCATCAATGATCGGGTTCTTTTGTTTGTAGTTGGTCAGGTTTTCTGCACCCACGTACACGTCCACAGAGCTGAATTTGCGGGTGATTTGGGCGAAGAGCATCGGATAAACGGGCGAATAAGCCGACTCACCCGCCTTCACAGCGAAGTCCGGCAAACGGGACGGACCGTTGATTTGTGCTGTAAAGTCGAAGGTCCAGATGTTCATCCGGGTAGCGTATTGCAAGTTCAACACTCCTTTGTAACGGCTCACCAACGGGCGTTCCACCAGACCGCGGTCACGCAAGGTCACTTTGGAGTCGGTGTAACGGAAGGTTGCCAAAATGTTGAAACGTTCGATCGGATAGATGGAGAAGTCCACTTGGTAGGTGTTGGTGTACGAACGGGGGTTCACCAGGTCACTCAAGTTATAAATCCAGGTTTCACCGGATTGCCATTCTTGATCCACGATGACTTGTTCCACAAACTGGCTGCGGAAGTAATCGAAACTGATGTAGGCACTTTCGTCATAGCCCCAAGGCAGGTAACCGGTCAAGTTACCGCCGTAGGTCCACGCATCTTCGATGCCCAGGAACGAAGCATCGGTCTGCGGTTGAGCCGGAGCGCCAAAACGCACCAGACGACCGGTGGACATCATTCCCAAGTTGTCCACAATGACGTTGGACGAACGGAAACCACGTCCCCCCGAAGCACGGAGGATCAACGCATCGGTAAAGGCATATTTCACGTTGGCACGCGGAGAGAACAACCAGCCGTGCAAGTTGTTGTAGTCCGCACTGAAGTCCACCACAGCGGTCAGTTTTTCTCCCAAGGAGTAGGTGTATTCACCGTACACACCGATTTGGTTTTCTTCACGGCCGAGGTTGTATCGATGACCGCGGATGCTTGCTGAAACCACGTCGTCCAAGGTCTCGTCAAACAAATCGTATTGGTTGCGGATACCGAAGGTGAAACGGTGACTGTCGTTCGGAATGTCCTGGTACATGATGTTCAAGAACGCCGAGTTTTGGTTACCGAAATGGTGGCGGTTACCAAATCGGGAGTCGAGTTTGTGGTAGGTGTAGTCCCCAACCACAGCGATGTTGCGGCTGTTTTCCGCATTCAACGGCACACCCACTTTGAAGAAACCACTCACCCCTTCGTTCACGATGTGTGAACCCCAAGGACGTGCTTCGGTCGGTTCTACCTGCGTATCCGGATCATAATCCATCATACCACCGATACGGTCATCCTTCAAAGCGCGGAAACCGAAACGGATCTGCATACCGCTCTCATCGTAGTACAACCAACGGTTGCCGATGTTGAATTGCAAGGTCTGGGGTTCGTCGCGGAAGCCGTCTTTGTTGGAGTCGTGGGACATCGGGTCGGTTGATACGTGGCCCATCATCACGGTGCTCCATTTTTCGTTCAATTGCAACGACGAAGCGATGTTGGCTTCGGTACGCAACATATCACTCAAGAAGAGGTTGATGAACAAAGGCTGTTCGGCCGTCGGTTTGCGGTGTTCCATGTTGATTTGTCCGGTAATTGCCTCAACACCGTTGATCACAGACGAGGGTCCTTTGGCGATCTGGATACTTTCCAACCATTGGCCCGGGATGTACGACAAACCGAAAGGAGAGGCCAGACCACGCATCACGGGACGGTTTTCATCCAACATCTGGGTGTAAATGCCGGAGAGACCCAACAAACGGATTTGTTTGGCACCGGTGATTGCATCGGAATAACCGACGGTCACACTGGCTGAGTTTTCAAAACTTTCTGCCAAGTTGCAGCAGGCCATCTTACAAAGACCCGCCGCGGTAATCACCTCCGTTTTCACCGGAGTGATGCGGGAGAGGTAGTTGCCTTCTTGTTTGGAAACCACCACGGCTTCTGCCAATTCGTTGATACCGGTCAAGTGGAATTCCACGTAGGTCATGCCGGGTTGCACCACAACGGTATCGCGGGTATAACCGATGGCCGTAGCGACCAAGGTAGCATCGTTTTCTTTGACATGCATGAATTCAAAAGCTCCGTTTTCGTCGCAATCCATGTAGGTTCCGGATTCCAACCAATAGACCGAAGCAAAGGGCACGGGTTCTTCCTTGCCGGAAAGGGTGGACGCAAAGACCACACCTTTCAATGATTGCACACGTTGTCCAAACGCCGGTACAACCATCACCAAGCCCATCAGGGCCAGCAAAATGCGAGTATGTAATTTCATAAATGGGTAATTTTCAGGTTTTTATTTACAATAACGATTCATCTTTCTGTTTCAGGTCGCAGAGACCCGGGAACAAAAAGACTACAAACGCCATTGTCCGGACCGGGCCTGCACCCGATCCCCGCTCACAATGAGCCCGTCCGATGGAGAGAAGTCTGACGGCAGTGAAAGGGAATGTTCCCACACCGGCAACGCCAGTTCTTGCGGACAAAGATGGATTCCAAAAGATAAGAAGTGGTTCCAGACCGGAACATCTTCACCCCGTTGAGCGAGGCAATCCGGCAGAAACTGATAGACTTCTGTGTGGCAGCAACCGGAGGCCTCAACGCCGTACTCAGCGGACGTTTGTTGTGCTTCGTGCACGTGGCCACAGTCTTCGGTTTCTTCCAACAACAAAGCAATGCGGGTCTGTCCCTGGCAGCAGGTATGGCGGCTGAAGCCGATGCCGGTCACGACATAGACAAGCAGCAAGAGGCTGACAAACAAGACAGAACTGACGCGTTGCAACATTTTCTCTAAATTTAGGGAGCAAAGAAAAGAAAAACATTCTATATTTGCAAATAGCATAAAACTAGTAACGTTATAGCAATTACCTGCTCTATGAAATTTCTCAAAACTTTTCTGGCTTCCCTCACCGGAACCATCGCCGCTATGTTTGTGGCATTTCTCCTTTTGTTTGTGGTTGTAGGATCTCTCCTCAGCTTGGGTTCTAGTGAACCGGTCGTTCCGGAGAAGGCCGTTCTGACCATTGATTTGTCATCGGGTCTTTCCGAACAATCCTCTGAAGACATTCAAGGCTTGCTCACCGGTCAAGGTGTCGCCCAAACCCTCGGCCTCTACAAAGCCATCCGCGCCATTGACATGGCAGCTACCGACCCGGCCATCCCGTACATCTACCTCAAATGTGACAATCACGTGATGAGTCTGACCCAAATGGAGGAAGTCCGCAATGCCTTGACCCGCTTCCGTCAATCCGGAAAGCCCATCTTGGCGTATGCTGACAACTACAGCCAAGGTTCGTTGTACCTGGCTACCGTAGCAGACAAGATTTACACCGCACCCCTCAGTTCTCCTACCATCCTCGGTTTGAGTTCCCAAATCCTCTTCTTGAAAGATATGTTGGACAAACTCGGTGTGGACATCCAACTCATCCGTCACGGAAAATACAAATCCGCTGGGGAACAATTCATCGCTTCTGACATCAGCGACGCAAACCGCGAACAACAAGAAGCTTACTTGAAAGGTATGTGGAACACCATCGCTGGCCCCATCTGCGAAAGCCGTAACTTGGATGTGAACGAATTCAACCGCATGATCAACAATATGGAACTCAACACAGCTGAAGATTTGATCCGTGTCAACTTGATCGACGCTGTTGTGACCCGCGAAGAATTGAAAGAAAAACTTGAAACCCTCTACGAAGTGGCGGAAGACGAAGAAGTGGAATACGTTGATTTGACAACCTACGCTAACGCCAAAGTTGTCGATGACTTCACCGCTACGGACAAGATTGCCATCCTTTACGCAGATGGTCAAATTAACGGAGCTGATGGCGAAGGCATCACCACCAACCCGATGGTAGAAGAAATCCGCAAGATCCGCGAAGACGACGACATCAAAGCCGTTGTATTGCGCGTGAACTCTCCTGGTGGAAATGCGCAAACCGCAGAAATCATCCGCAAAGAATTGCGTCTGTTGGCTGAAGAAAAACCGATGATTGCTTCTTACGGTGACTACGCAGCTTCCGGTGGATACTGGATCTCAGCAGAAGTTGAAACCATCTTCACCAACGCCACTACCCTCACCGGTTCCATCGGTGTATTCAGCATGATTCCGAGCGTGGGCAATGCTGTTCGCAAACACACCCACATCAACCCCGTCAGCATCAATACCCACAAACACAGTGATATGGGCTTGATGCGCAAGTTGGACCACCAAGAACGCGCAAACTTCCAAAAGAGCGTGGATGACATTTACAACAACTTCATCCAAATCGTGGCGGACGGCCGTGGTATGACTACCGAAGCCGTAGATAAGATTGCTCAAGGCCGCGTATGGTGTGGTCAAGACGCGATCGGCATCAACTTGGCTGACAAAATCGGTGGTTTGAAAGAAGCTGTAGAATACGCCGCAATCGTAGCGAAACTCGAGGCTTACCGCACCGTTGAATTCCCGAAAGAAAAATCCGGTATAGAAAAATTGATGGACACTTTTGCTAACACCTCCGCTGCTTTGGACGTGCTCAGCGATCCCCAACAATTGACCGAACGCTTGCTGGAAGAAGCCAACGCTCGCACCGTTCAAGCCCGCTTGCCGTACGTGATTTTGCACACCAACTTGTAGGAACCACCCTCCTGCAAGCTCGCATAAAGAAGGGACCCGATTTTACGTCAGGTCCCTATTTTTTTGGTATAGCTGCTCAGTTCCTTTACAAACGGCACACGCCATCTTGCATGGCGACAGCGGCATCGATGGAGGCAATGGTCGCGAGGTTGAAGATTTCGCGGACGGGAGCTTCCACCGAAATAAAATGCACCGGCTTGTTCAATCCCATCTGGATCGGACCGATGGCTTCTCCGTAGCCCATGTTCAAGATGGTCTCGTAGGTGGCTGTTGCGGCGTCCAGCGAAGGGAAGATCAAGGTATTTACCTCTTTGCCCAGCAACTTGTTGAAAGGATAGGTCCGGTCACGTTTGTCTTTGTTCAAGGCGATGTCCACCTGCATTTCTCCGTCCATACAGAGGTCCGGGTAACGTTGGTGCAATTCGGCCACGGCATCGGCCACCATCGACGGCGGGGTGCATCCTTCGCCCTTCACCGAGCCGAAGTTGCTGTACGAAAGCATGGCGATGACGGGATCAAAGGAATAGTATTCAACAGCCCCCTTGGTCAGGCGGGTGATGTCGATGAGGGTGTCCTTGTCGATGCGTTTGTTGATGGTGGTATCTGCCAGGAACATCACTCCGCGTTTCGTATCCACGATGTGGAGGGTAGCGAAGGTATTGAAGCCCGGACGAATGCCGATGACATCTTTGGCAATGTTCGGAATGGTGTCGTTATTATAATAGGTACCGGCAATGAAGGCATCAGCGTCTCCGGTTTCGACCATCATGCAGCCAAACCAGTTGCGGCTGTACATCTTTTCGTAGGCATCGCGGTAAGCATACCCCTTGCGGCCGTTCTTTTCAACAAGCAACTGGGCATAACGTTCGCGACGCTCGCGTTCGGCATGTTCGCGGGGATTGACAATCTCAAGCCCTTCCAACGAAAGTCCGAGTTGCTCGGCACGGGTGCGGATGGTGTCTGCATTGCCCAGGAGAATCGGATGACACACGCCTTCGTTGTGAGCAAGGACGGCTGCTTGGAGGATGTTGTCGGTATTGGCTTCCCCAAAAACAACGCGCATCGGGTGGCATCGGGCCACTTCCACAAAACGACGGATGAGTTTGTTGTCGTAGCCCATCATCGTCTTCAAACGGATGTCGTAGGCCTCCCAGTCCGAGATCGGCTTGCGGGCAATACCGGATTCCATGGCTGCCTTGGCTACGGCCGGTGCCACAGCGGAGAGCAAACGGGGATCCAAGGGCTTCGGAAGGATGTAATCCGGACCGAACCTAAGTTCGTCCAAGCCGTAAGCAGCATTTACCACCGTCGGCACGGGTTCTTTCGCCAGGTCGGCAATCGCTTTGACTGCGGCAAGTTTCATGGTTTCGTTGATGGCCGTAGCACGTACGTCCAAGGCTCCTCTAAAAATATAGGGAAAACCCAGCACGTTGTTGATCTGGTTGGGATAATCCGAACGGCCGGTTGCAAAAATCAAGTCTGGACGCGAGGTGCGTGCCAATTCGTAAGCGATCTCCGGATCCGGATTGGCCAAGGCAAACACGATGGGACGATCGGCCATTGAGCGCAACATTTCCGGCGTCAGCACGTCCTTGACCGACAAGCCCAAAAAGACATCCGCATCCACCAAGGCTTCGGCCAGGGTGTTGACCGGCCGGTCGGTTGCAAACTCCCGCTTCTGTGCATTCAAATCGTTCCGACGGTTCGAAATCACTCCCTTGCTGTCGCACATCACGATGTGTTCCGGCTTCACGCCCAGCTCCACGTACAACTTGGTACAAGCCACAGCGGCAGCCCCGGCACCGTTCACCACCACGCGCACTTTGTCGATCTTTTTGCCTTGCAATTCCAACGCGTTCAGCAAGCCTGCTCCTGAGATGATGGCCGTTCCGTGCTGGTCGTCGTGCATCACCGGGATGTCACAAACTTCCTTGAGTCGACGTTCGATCTCAAAACATTCGGGGGCCTTGATGTCTTCCAGATTGATTCCCCCAAAGGTCGGGGCAATGGCTTTGACAATTTGGACAAATTTATCGGGGTCGGTCTCGTCCACCTCAATGTCGTAGCAGTCCAGGCCCGCAAAAATTTTGAAAAGGAGGGATTTTCCTTCCATCACCGGCTTCCCTGCCTGAGCTCCGATGTTGCCCAAACCCAGGACCGCCGTCCCGTTGGAGATTACAGCCACCAAATTACCCTTATTCGTGTATTCGTAAGCATCCTCCGGCTGCTGCTCAATCTCCAGACAAGGATAAGCCACACCGGGCGAGTAAGCCAACGAAAGGTCGTGTTGGGTCGAATAGGGTTTGGTCGGCAGGGTCTCGATCTTCCCCGGCTTGTCCAACCGGTGATAATCGAGGGCCATCTTCTTATTTATTTTTGTCATAATCGTATTTATTTTTCTGGTCTTAACAGGTCGTCTCACCACAATTATTAGACCATTTCTTTACTTTTTTTATCAATTTTTATACAAAGTTACGAATTTCCTCGATATTGCGGACGATTTTATCCCCATTCGGACTATATTTGCGCATTGACTAAAATTTTTCACGTATATGTTTGCATTGACTAAAAAAGTTTGGCCCTTGTTTTTGGCCCTCGGACTCGGCTTGGCTCTGACCAGTTGTGAAGACAAAGAAACACCCAAACCAGAGCCGGAACCGGATCCGATTGAAACCCCGACCCTCACCCTCAACAAAACCGAAGTATTGGCCCCGAAAGGTGGCGGATCCTTCTCTGTAGAAGTAACCGTTACCAACGCGATTGAAGGCCAAAGCATCGAAGTAACCACCCCGCAAGTGGAATGGATTACCGATGTGGACACCAGCATTGAAAACATCATCCAGTTCGCTGTTGTAGAGAACAAAGAAACGGAAGTACGTGAAGCCTCCTTTACCATTTCCTACACCGATGCCGAACCCGTTTCTTTCGTCGTGAAACAAGAAGCAGGTGACCCGATTGCCTTTGTCTACGAGAACTTGGAAACCGGTCTGAACGAATTCGTCGTGGACATCATTCCCGCGGACAAAACAACCCCGTATATCTTCTTCACAGCAGACCTTGCTTACATCCAAGAATTCGGTCTGGATGACGATGATGCCTTGTTTGAAGACGACATGGTCTATTTCGAACAAATGGCTCCCACATACGGCATGACCTTGGCTGAATTGTTGCAAGCCATCGCCCATACCGGCGATCAACGAGGCGGCACCTCCGGTCTTTCTCCCCAGACCGACTACGTAGGTTACGCTTACCACATTGATATCGAAAACCAAGAACGCTTGTCGGACATCATCCGTTTGAACGTAACCACCGAAAAATTACCTTTGACCGAAGTAGACTTTGACGTCACGATCGATGTACGCGGTCCGAACGCAACAGCTCATGTAACACCTGTTGACTACGACGGCTACTACAACTGGATTGCCATCGATGCTGCCAAATACGAAGAAGCATTGGGAGATGAGGACATGGGTGAGTACATCATCCGCAGCTGGGCAACCACCGTCGATACCTATTTGTACTACGGATACAGTGTGGAATTTCTCCTCTCACAATGCAAACAAGGGGTTCAAAGCATTGACATGATTGACATGGACCCGCTCACCGACTATGTCTTCGGTGTGTTCGCTGTCAGCGAAGAAACGGCTTATCCTTGTTCCGAACCCTTGACCATACCCTTTACCACGGAAGATATTCCGGAATCTGACCTGGTCGTTGAAATCAACATCAAAGAAGTCCAATCAAGAAGCTGTGTTGTTGACTTCATCGCCAGCAACGACACCGATCCGTACTTCGGATCCGTTCTGCTCAAAGAATACTACGAATCATTCGGAGCCACGGACGAAGAACGCCTGGCCTTCATCGCTGAAAACTACTACGTCCCCACCAGCACGGGTACACGTATGGATCAACACTTTGAAGAATTGGCACCGGAAACCGAATACGTAGCCTTGGCCTTCGGTTTCATCGGAGATACCGTCAACACCCCATTGTACAAAGAAGAATTCTGCACCTCAGCCGAAGTAAAAGGAAAATGCGTTCTCACATGGGACATCAATGGTTATTATGATGCCTCTGCGATAGCCGCTTTGGATGAAAACTTCGCTGCATACGCTGAGTCAGGTGCTGCAATCCTCGCGTCGGATGTCATGATTGAACCCGATTCCGAAGTATACTACTACAATATTTTCCACGGTCAAAACGAAGAAAAAACTGAAGCCGAATGGATTGAATCCCTGATCAGCCAAGGCAAAGCTCCAAGAAAACCGCAAGCCTTTCT
The DNA here is from genome assembly GCA_017647795.1 of Bacteroidales bacterium. Lineage (GTDB taxonomy): Bacteria > Bacteroidota > Bacteroidia > Bacteroidales > UBA932 > JAGCJX01. Next base: position 34,193 of record JAGCJX010000029.1, read on the forward strand.
CTTGGATTACGATATTCCATTGACCTTCGCAGGCTTTGCTGTAGATGAAGAAGGAAACTATGGTCCATTGTATCTGGAACACTTTGTGCTGACCCGCGACAATGTGGGTGATCCGCAAGATTTCTTGGAATGGTACTACAATGCATTTCCTTCCAACAGCCAGATGGCCATGCCTAAAGAGACACATGAACTTGCACCCTATACCGGTGGACTTACCCTGAAAGAACAACCCGTCGTACGCGAACAATCGGTTTCGCAATCCGGCCGCATGGTGTACTGTCCGGTTGAAAAACTGAATCATGCCCAATCTCAACGCAAAGTCCAAGTAAATTTCTAACGGACCAGCCATCGGCTGATCCGACAAAAAAAGAGGATGACCCGCGGGTCATCCTCTTTTTTGTATCTCGTCCGGTTCCATCGGAACAAATTGTCATCGAAGAGCTACTTCACGACAATCTCATCGGTAAAGACAAAGCCTCCAAAAGCACCACTTTGGGCCTGATAGCGCACATAACGAGCGGTTGTTTCGCCTGTCCAACCGTAGGGAACAAACCGGACTTCGCCATCCCTAACCACCTCGTGTTCGTGGACCACCAACTCGGTAAAGTTCTCGTTGTCATCGGACACGGATATCACCACGCGGGCCGGCAAAAAGACTTCCGGACCACAGACCTGCATAAAATCAGCAGAAATCGACGAGAGTGGCATGGATTCGCCCAGGTCAATGGTCACATCCAAACGTCCGCGCCGAATGAAACCTTGCCAACGACCGTCGCCGTAGGTCCAACCCCCACGTTTGCCATCCGTCAACGCCGCATCGCCTCCGGCCGCATAGCCGGGATAGTAAGGCAAATGATAGGTAACCGGTTTGCCCTTGGCCAAGTGATCAATGTCCGTCAAGGCTTCCGGCCGGTTGCCGAACTCGTGAGCCAGGTCAAACGGATGGTAGCCCGCTTCCTCAAACGCAGCACACCACACCAAAGCGCGGCGGTGGAAATCCGCCCAATTCTTTTGCTCCGGCTGGGTCCAAGCCACCTCTGCCAAAGCAAAGAGGCGGGGATAAATCATCATCTCAGCGTGCTCGACAGTGGGAACGTACTCACACCACAAATTGGCCTGCACCCCCAGAATACGCTTGGCTTCGTCCGCTTTCAAGGTATCGGGAATGGGTTCAAACGAATAGACCTTTTCCAAAGGCAGGTAACCGCCCATGGCCTCCGGCAACGTATGGGGTGCATCTTGGTAGGTATCAAAATAACAATGAGAACCCGGGGTCAGCACGGCCGACTCTCCGGCTTTCACCGCTTCCAAGCCACCTTCGATGCCGCGCCAGGACATCACAGTCGCACCGGGTGCCAAACCGCCTTGCAGGATCTCGTCCCAACCCAACAGACGGCGACCTTTGGACGTCAAGTAGGCCCCCATGCGACGGATCAGGTAACTCTGCAATTCTTCCACGTTCTGCAAGCCTTCGCGCTTCATGCGGGCCTGGCAACGGGCACAGGTTTTCCAAGCCGCCTTACCGGCCTCGTCCCCGCCCACGTGGATGTATTCCGACGGAAAAATATCCATCACCTCGTCCAGGACGGTTTGCAGGAAGGTAAAGGTTTCCTCACGACCGGGGCAGAAATCGGGATGCTTGTACGGCTCACCACTGCAAGAGAGCTCCGGATAAGCTGCCAAGACCTCTTCGGAGTGGGCCGGCATTTCGATTTCCGGGATGATCTGGATGTGACGCTCGGCAGCGTAGGCCACCAGTTCCCGCAATTCCTGTTGGGTATAATAACCGCCAAAAGCATCCGGACTCCCTTCTTCCGCATAGGTCCGGGAACCGAACCACCAATCCTTCCACAACGGAGCGGTACGCCAAGCGGCAAAACCGGTGAGTCGCGGGTACGCCTTGATCTCAATGCGCCAACCGGCCGCATCGGTCAAATGCAAGTGAAGGCGGTTCATCTTCAAGGCCGCCATGGCATCGATTTGCTTTTTCAAGAAGGCTGTATCGTAGAAATGGCGGGAAACATCCATCATAAAACCACGCCAGGCAAAACGGGGTGCGTCCTCCACGGTCACCACCGGAATCCGACCGTTGTCACGCTGCAACTGACGCAGGGTCTGCTGACCGTAGAACAAACCGGCCTCATCGGCAGCTTCGAGCACAATGGAGTCGCGAGTCACACGCAGGCGATAGCCCTCCGCAGCCGTTATGCCTTCCACCAAGGTCTGACGGAAACGGGCAGGTTCCCGCTCCAAGAGACTCGCATCAAAACTTCCTTTTCCATAGGTCATTGCATTCGGTTGCGGCAAGACCCGTGATTCCTCCGAAGAAGAACAGTTCCACAAACCCAGGCAAAGGGCCAGGGTCAGGAATCCCTTAACGTACTTCAATTTCATCGACAAACAAGAATGCAGGCAAGCCCCTGCCATTGTGCCATTCCGGCAATGAATTTTCAACAACTGCTTTTACGCGCACGTAACGTGCTTCTACCTTCGGGAAGGCGTAGAGGTGGTCGTAGATTCCGTTGCGGTCCTCCAGCGTCATGCTCGGATAGGTTTCGTGGATCACTTGGGTAAAATGTTCGTTGTCCAAGGACACCTCAATCACCACTTCGCGGGTATCGCAGATCCAGTCTCCTTTTTCCACACAGGTAGAGAATTTCACTTGTTCCACCGTTTGCACCGACTGCAGGTCGATGAGGGCATCCATATCCCCTTGGTAGAAGCCCAACCAACGACCGGTCTTGTAGTTCCCATTTCCCTTCAGACCGTCCACCAGGACACCCGGACCGGAGAAGGTATAACCGCGGTGGGTGGGATGAGCCAAGGTAATGGGACGGGTGGTCGCCAAGTTGAATTTGATTTGCTCGCTGAACACACGGCTATAGTCCTGACCGCGTTTTACGACTGCTTGGAAACGGCCATCTTCCTTCACCGCCACCGGACCGTTGTACAACGAACCCTTCTTGCGGGGATCTGTACCGTCGGTGGTGTAGTAAATCGGGGCATCGTCCAAGGTCTTCAATTCCACCAGGACAACATTTTGTTCCGAATCCGGACGAATAGAAGCTTCCACATCGAACAAGTGGGTTGCAAAATTGTAATCCAACATGCGGTAACGGTCGATCATGGCCGGCAAACGCTTCAGAAAATCTTCGTAATTACGTTGTGCCTTCTCGGTCCATTGGATTTCGCACAAGGCCGCCATCCGCGGGAACTCCATGTATTGAACTTGTTTGAAATCAGCAATGTACTCTGTCCACAAGTTGGCTTGGATACCCAAGATGTGGTGGTGTTTGTCGGCCGGAATAGATCCGAACGGAGGTTCGAACGAGTACACACGGTCTATCGGAGTAAAACCACCGATGGCAATGGGTTCGTCTTCGCGGTTGTTGGTTTGGTAGTAATCAAAATACAAGTGGGTGTGGGGACTCAAGATGGCATCGTGATCCAGGTGGGCTGCTTCGATGGCCCCCCCGATGCCGCGCCAAGACATCACCGTTGCGCCAGGAGCCAAGCCTCCTTCGAGGATTTCATCCCAACCAATCATCTTACGGCCATGTTCCGCCAGGAAATTGCCAATCTGGGTCATGAACCAGCTTTGCAACTTCATTTCGGCTGAGTTCTTCGCATCGTCTTTCAAGCCCAATTCTGCGATTTTGGCCTGGCAGGTTGCACAGGCCTCCCAACGGGCCTTCGGACATTCGTCACCGCCCACGTGGATGTATTCCGACGGGAACATCTCCATCACTTCTTTCAACACGTTCTTGACAAACTCCAGGGTCTTCGGATCACCGGCGCAGAGTACGTCATCGGAAACGCCCCATTGTTGCCATACTTCGTACGGACCACCGGTACAACCGAGTTCCGGGTAGGTGGTCAAAGCCGCCAACATGTGACCGGGCATGTCCACTTCCGGGATGACGGTGATGTGTTGTTGGGCTGCATAGGCTACAATCTCCAGGATTTCGTCACGGGTGTAAGCCCCTCCATAAGGAATGCCATCGTACTCACTGGTGTTGTGACCGATGACGGTACCGTCGCGACGGGAGCCGATCTCGGTCAACTCAGGATAGGCCTGGATGGGCAAACGCCAACCTTGGTCGTCAGACAAGTGCCAGTGGAAACGGTTGATGTGGTGCAAGGCCAACATATCGATGAAGGTCTTGACTTCGTCCACGGTGAAGAAGTGACGGGACACGTCCAACATCGCACCGCGCCAAGCAAAACGGGGACTGTCTTCAATCACCACCTCTGCCAATTGAACGGAGCCGTACTTGCCTACAGGCACGGATTTCCGCAATGTTTGGATGCCATAAAAGACACCGGCCGGCGTAGGAGCGGCAATGACGATGCCGTCAGTTGACACGGTCAAACGGTAAGCCTCTTCGGGCACGGCTTGCCCTGCACCCACGGTCGGGTCAATGACCAATTGGATCCCTGCCGGAGCCGCAACTCCTTCTGCAAAGGGTTGGAGTTTCAAATCAATTCCAGCCTCGTGACGGAGGTAGTCCGCCAAGAATTGCGCATTCTCGGGCATCGAAGCCACAGATTCCGGATAGGTAACCACCATGCCGTCTTGCAACAGGAAACCTTGACCTTCCGCATACACAATGGATTGCGGGAGCGGAATGGTTTCGTAAGACGCTGTGCTGGTAGAAGTACTGCAAGCCACGGAGCCTGCCAGTAAAATCACGGCCGTCAGGGCCGCCAAAGCTTGGGTACGAAAACGTTTCATAGTATGACTGTTTAATTATGATTCAAAGGTGTTTGGGAGGGAAACACATCGGCTAACTGCCACAGGCACAGGGCCGGTCCCTCGGTTTCTGTCGCTGGCAAACGTTCGTCCTTCAGTACGATGACACGAGGCTCACCGGGATAGAGGTCAAAGAAATTATCGCTGTAGCGGAGTCCTTGCAACGGGATTTCCAAGAAGACATCCCGGGCCAGGGTCTCACTTTCCAAGGTTACGGTCCAACAACCCTCGGTTGCCTCTACCTGCATGCGGATGTCTGCACGGGGCACAGACATCTGTTTGGGTTTCACCAAGGCTCCCAGGTGCTCCCAGTCGGTGCCCTCGCGGGTTTCAAAGCGGGTCCGGATCAAGACCTCCTCGGCGGGACGTCCTCCCAGGAGTTCGTCCACGGTCAGGGCAAACACCGGCACGGTGCTATTGGCCTCAAAACGGATGCGGCGTTTCCACGTGTGCAGGACCTTTCCTTCGGAATCCAAGGTTTGCACGGTCACCCGTACGCGCGAACGGTCTTCCAGGCGGTCGGATGCCGCATAGAACTGGATCAAGCCAGCTTGCTCGTGCCAGATCACGACTTCCGGAGCATAGGCCCGGCGCATCTGGTAATGCAGGGCCTTCCAGTTTCCGTAATAATCAACACTGGCCCATGAGACGGTCGGCCAGGCTTCGTTGAACTGCCAGTACAAAGAGCCCATGCAATAAGGACGGTGACGACGGTGGGCCTCCACCACGTCCCGCATCCCCTGACCCTGCAAGACCTGTACAGCATAAACAAAGGTCGGAAAATCCTCGGGCACTGGATAGTACATTTCCAAATATTTCTTAATCAGGCCATTGCCTGTAGAAGCCTTCTGATGGGTCCGCATCACCTCTGAATTCAGATCGTAGTCCGCCTCGGTCGCAAAAGAAGCCACCGTCTTCATCTCCGGAAATGCCTGAAAACCGTATTCGCTGACAAAACGGAACCGGTCGTTGTCCATGCTTTCGAACGGTTTCTGTCCGTACCACAAACCCCAGTTGTGGGCGTCCCCCTGGGTCCAACTGTCGGGACGACCCCAGTTTGCGGACAAAGGAGAACCGTGCAGGTACGGTCGTTGCGGATCCAACTCGGCAACCACCTCGGGCAGCAGTTCGCGGAACAACCGATCATAATCGGCCTGCATCTGTTCGTACACACCGGGATAGGGGCTGAAGCGGCGTTTCCATCCCCAATATTTGATACCTTCCTCTACCTCGTTGTTGCCGCACCAGAGCACCAAGCAAGGGTGACGGCGCAGGCGACGGAGGTTGTATTCCGCTTCTGCACGCACGTTCGCCAGGAAGGCACTGTCCGCCGGATAGGTCGTACAGCCGAACAGGAAATCCTGCCACACCAACAAACCGGACTCATCGGCCAGTTCGTAGAAGTCATCGGACTCATAAATACCCCCGCCCCAATGACGGATCATGTTGAAACCAGCAGCCAAGGCATCGTCCACAACCCGACGGTAACGGGCCGCATCCATCCGCGGCAACAAAGCGTCACCCGGCATCATGTTCGCTCCCTTGGCAAACAAAGGACGCCCATTGACTTGGAAATAAAACGAAACGCCTACGGAATCGGGGTCCTGTACCAACTTCACGTCCCGTAGCCCGACGCGTTCCCGACGCTCCACCGGTTTTGTTTCAAAAGAGGCAGCCGGATCCATCGGTTCCAACCAACGGATCTGGGCTGTAAAATCATAGAGGGTCGCCTTTCCCCAACCGTGGGGCATCCAAAGTTTGGGTTTGCGGATGACCTGTTCCAACACCTGGGTCTGCAAGCCGGCTTCCACCGACACATCCACACTGTCCCGACCCAAGGTCTTGCCATCCAAGGCATAGTCAAAATACAAACGGGCCTGTCCGGCACGGGCCGCCTCCCACTGCAATTCCCGGGAGACACGGGCTTCCTGCTCGTTGGCCTGCAGCACGCGCACATAGTAATCCTCGATGCGCACATCCCGCCAGAATTCCAAATAAGCCGGTTTCCAGATACCACAAGTCACCAAACGGATCTGCATGTCCCAACCATAACTGTACGGAGCCTTTCGGGTGTACACACTGGTCTTTTCGGGATGGTGGTCGTTGTCTGCAGGATAATCAAAGCCGGCCGCATCGCGCATAGGCATCACCTCCCGGATGGGCGAGCGGAAACGCACCTCCAAACGGTTGGTCCCCGGTTTTAACCAGTTTTTCACTTCGTAGGCATAGCCCACAAACATATTTTGCACGGACGCCACGGCGTGTCCATTCAACCAGATGTCCGCATAGGTATCCAAACCGTCAAAACAAAGACGAACCCCATCGTGGCACAAGTCCTCGGCCGACAGGTCAAAATCCAGACGGTAGGTCCAATCCTCGTCTTCCACCCACTGCACCAGAGCCTCGTTCGTCCCATAAAAAGGATCCGGGATCAAGCCGTGGTCCAACAGGTCCTGGTGTACCGTTCCGGGCACTTGGGCACTCCGCCAAAGACTGTCCCCTACACGACAAAACTGCCAACCCTCATCCAAGGGTTGGCGTTTTTGGGCCGTCAGGGTCATGGCTGACAGCAAAGCAACAAACAGCGTCAGAAGCCTACGCATACTTATTCGGCTTTAGAACTGTAATAACGCATGAACTGGGTCCGTTCAAACAATTCTTCTCCTCCGACTGCCGAAGCATTCATGCGACCGCGATACGCCGCCAACGAAGCAAATCCTTTGCTTTCCTGCCATGCTGCCACACGGTCCAGCATCTTGGTAATAACGTCCGGTCCTTGTTGGTAAATGGCACTGCAAACCTGTACAGCAGAAGCTCCGGCCAACAGGGCCTTCACCATGGCATCCCCATCATGGACCCCACCGGATAGAGCAACGGGGAAATTCGGCAATTTTGAAGAAAGAATGGCCGTCCAACGCAGACCATTGTACAAGTCTGCCGGACTGCTGAACACGTTGCCCGAAGTATATTCCAATTTTTCAATATCGATGTCCGGCTGGTAGAATCGGTTGAACAGAACAATACCAGCAGCACCGTGGGCCGACAAACGATCCGCCATGGCAACCGGAGCCGTCAGATTGGAGCCCAATTTGACCACCACAGGAATTTTGATGTCCTTGATCACTTGCTTTAGCACATTCACGTGCATTTGTTGGAATGAACCTGCCTGGTAATCGCGTGCGGTACGGAGAGACAAAATATTGATCTCCAACGCATCCGCGCCTGCCTGTTCGAACAAGGCCGCATATTCGCCCCACTCGGAATCCGAGTGACAGTTGATGCTGGCAATCACCGGAATGGAGCATTGTTCTTTGGTATCTCGAATCAAGGAAATGGTTTCGTTCAATTGATGGTTGCGCACGTATTGAACCATGTAGTCATCGCCTTCGGTATGGCCATAATTTTCCATCTGGCCGGCGTGCAAAAGAATCTGCTCTTCAAAAACGGACTTCAACACCACTGCAGCCGCACCGGCTTCTTCCCATTTCTTATTTTTAGCAGCAGAATTTGTCAATCCGGAACTACTGACAATGAGCGGGTTCTTCAATTCAAGGCCCGCAAAAGAAGTTCTTAAATCAGCCATAATTTGTCCATTTTAAAATTTGAACAAATATAGCAAGAACTTACGAAAAAATGATAATCTCGCCGATATTTTTAGTGTTTTCTATCACTCGAAAACGGTCATCCAGACGCAGACCCGGCAAGAGCACCACTTCCTCCCGTTCACCCTCCTCGACCGGAACCCGAGAGAGGACCACTGGCTGCACCGATTTCTGGTGTACATCCATTTTCAAATCCACGAAAAAGTCACTGAGTTTCTTGCTCCCTGTCCGCATGCCATAGGGACGGAAACGGTCCGCAGGCCGCCAAGTCCGGCACACCAACGGAAAGCACACGCGGTCGGCATCGAAACAAAGGCGTTGTGGAGCTCCTTCCGGGGAAAATTCAGAGGTCCTGGGCCCTACTGTCAAACGGAAATGGACGCCTTGAAACAGGTATTCACCCGGTCCGGGCAACAACAACTCCGATTCCAGGCTGTCTGGCTTGCGAAGTGCATAGACCCTCCACACGGCACCGGAGGTCACCAACTCGTGGGTCTTGGAAAGGAAACGTTTGCCCGATCCTGCGCCCAACGACTGCACCGCATCAGCCACCTGAGTGGGATTGAAACCGTATTCCGACAAAATACCGTGACAACAGAAATCCCGGTGCGGATCTTCCAACAACTGGTCTGAGCGAATCTCTACGCAATCCGAACGCTCAATCACATAGGCAGCCCGCCGTTGCGCCAGAAAGGCATCCAGCACCCCGTTGGCCTGCGCAAAATAGGCCATGTCCCGGGTGACGGTCTGCTTGAAGGAAGGATTGATCTTCTCCAATTCGGGGAAAACCACGTTCCGCAGACGGTTGCGGGCATAATGCGATTCCGCGTTGGTCCGGTCATCTCGGTAGGGAACGCCGTGTTCGTGCGCATAAGCAGCAATCTCCTGGCGGGAAATTTCTAACAACGGACGGATAATCGAACCGTTTTGGGAGCGGATGCCCTCCAGCCCCCGGAATCCTGTTCCCCGCAACAAATTCAGGAACAAGGTTTCCACCCCATCGTCCTGGTTGTGTGCCACGGCAACCCAGTCAAAACCCTCTTGGCGGAGGAGTTCTTCGAACCAGCCATAACGCAACGCACGCGCGGCCATCTGCGTTGAAATCGCATGCTGCTGTGCGTAAGCGGTGGTATCAAAACGTCGGGAATAAAAAGGAATCGAGGCTTGGGCCGCCCATTGGCGCACCAAAGCCTCGTCTGCATCACTTTCAGACCCGCGCAACGAAAAGTTCACGTGTGCAATGGCACAGCGTCCGGCCCACTCACTGCGACGGAAGAGATCCGCCATCGTCATGGAATCAACGCCCCCGCTGACTGCCAACAGGATCCGACCTGCCGGCCGTTCAGCCACCATCCGGCGCACAGCCTTTTCAAATACACGAATCATGGATTCGCCCCCTACTTGGTATAATTACCGATCAGGTAAGTAAAGGTCAAGCTAAAAATCTCTTTGAACTGAATTCGGGGAGCCAAGTCTCCGTTCTTGTCAGCAATCAGGATCTTGTCGTCGTAAATCAAGTTGGTACGGATGGTTGCCGAAAGGTATTTGTTCAAAACTACGCTGGCATTCACATCCCACAACACCTTGATGTTTTGCGGTTTGTCCAAAAAGTCCGAGAAGAGGGTCAACGCGGTCTGCATTTTCCAGAGCTTGCGTTCCACCTTCACTTCCGTCTTCAACTGCGCACCGAACTCTTTGCGGACGTGCTGGTCTTCGGCATTCCCGTATTTCTTGCGCAATTCGGGTTTGTCCACGATGACCAAGTTTCCGGTCAAAGGTGCAAAGTTGACAGACAACATGGAATTCGGCTTGTAGTCCACACCAAGCGCGAGTGTCATGTAACCCGGTGCCAAGAAGCGGGAACTCAAGACTTTGATCGGCTCACCAGCGGCATTGGTTGAATTGTCAAATCCGTTGGTAAACTGCGTGCGGAAGTTAAAAATAGCAGACAGGTACAAGTCGTCGATGGCACGGTAACCCCATTTGCTGTTCAGGTCAATCTTATCATCCCCCTTGCGGTATCCGTCTTCGAAGGATTGGATGAAACCGTAAGAAAACTGAGCCCGGTTCTCCCAGATCATATCGCCTTTCTTGTAATTGGCGTGCATATCCACAAAGGCATTCATGGAGATGGTTCCACTTCCCCCCTCTGCCCAGTTGGTCAGGGAGAGTTGCGAGAAGCCCAATTGGTTCATGATTCCGTTGGTCCAATAGCGCGGCGGCGGAACCGGAACGTAATTGATGTCCGGAACCGGAACACGAGAAGCCCAAATCAGACACAATTCCTGGGGTGCGGACAGCGAATCCAAGCGTTGATCATTCTGAGCCATCAAACTCGTCCCGAAAAGCAAGAGCCCGAGACAACACAAAAGCAATTGTTTTCTCATGGTTTTCAAGTTTCTAGTTAGGTTCTTATTCTTCTTTAGCCAATACGTCATCGGAATTGTATTTGTAACCCAAGCGTTTGCCCGTCTTCATCCGTTCGGATTCGATCTTGGCATTCACTTGTTCCACACTGGCCACCTTCACAACATCGTACGGCGGCACCAACAAGTCAAACGACAAAGCATACAACATCGCAGATTCAACAAACGCCACCAACTCCTCGCGGTTCATCGGAATTTGACCGAAGAACTTCGGATCTTGACGTTTCTGACGTTTTCCTTCCACGAAGAAACAACGTTCCTGGTTCACGAACAGGCGGCCCACCAAATACCCCAAGTCACCGGAGCGGTTGTATTTCATGGAATCGTACAAGAAGTTGTACACATTGATCACTCCGCAGTAGGAATGGAAGGGATTCTCCTTCACGTACTCGTTCTTCCAAATGCTGTGGTCGCGATCAAACTGAAATACGTCCGTGTGCATGCTGAAAATCAACACATCATCGGCAAATTTCAACTCTGCCTCGAACTTTCCTCGGTCACGGTACTCCAAACGCACACGACGGTCGTTGGCGTTTTCCAACAAGTCCGTCAAGTCGTTGCTGATTTCACTCAGCACTTCTTTGAGTTGGTTGAATACGTCCAGGCATTGGTTGAATACCTGGGCTTTGAGGCGGGATTTCTGATTCAATCCCTCCAGAATCAGGGCTCTGGTTTGCTGGTTAGGATCTGGGTCCATGTTTTTTCGAATAAGTTAAATATACGATTAATAAGATCTTGCAAAAATTACACGGCGGTGTGAAGGTTTACCGGAGTAAATGCAGGTGCCTTCTTCTTCCACCACAAACGAATCGGTCGGGATGCAACGGATGGTTGCTTTGGTTTCTTCCTTGATGCGTTGTTCGGTTTCGGAAGTACCGTCCCAGTGACACAACAAGAAACCACCTTCTTCGATCTTTTCCTTGAACTCTTCCCAAGTATCCACTTTGTACGTGTGTTCTTCGCGGAATTTCAAGGCTTTTTGGTAAATGTTTTCTTGGATTTCGTCCAACAGGTTTTGGATGTAAGCAGCGATGCCTTCGCGAGCCACCGAAGTTTTTTCCAAGGTGTCGCGGCGAGCCACTTCCACCATACCGGCAGCCATATCACGACGGCCGATTGCCAAACGAACCGGCACCCCTTTCAATTCCCATTCTGCGAATTTGAAACCGGAACGTACGTTGTCGCGATCGTCGATCTTCACAGAAATGCCCAACGCGGTCAATTCTCGTTTGATGGTCTCCATGTGAGCGACCACTTCCGCCAAGTCTTCTGCTCCTTTGTAAATCGGCACCATGACCGCTTGGATCGGAGCCAACTTCGGAGGCAACACCAGACCGTTGTTGTCACTGTGAGCCATGATCAACGCTCCCATCAAACGGGTAGATACGCCCCAAGAGGTTGCCCAAACATATTCCAAGCCTCCTTCTTTGGTGGCATATTGCACATCGAATGCCTTGGCAAAGTTTTGTCCCAAGAAGTGGGAAGTACCAGCTTGCAACGCCTTACCGTCTTGCATCATGGCTTCGATACACAAGGTCTCAACAGCACCTGCAAAACGTTCGCAAGCGGTTTTCGGACCTACCACAACGGGCAAGGCCATATAACGGCGTGCGAAATCCGCATACACATTCACCATGCGTTCGCATTCTTCCATGGCCTCCTCGCGGGTTGCGTGAGCGGTGTGTCCTTCTTGCCAGAGGAACTCGGCCGTACGCAAGAACAAACGGGTACGCATCTCCCAACGCACCACGTTGGCCCATTGGTTGCACAAGATCGGCAGGTCACGGTACGACTTGATCCAGTTCTTGTAGGTATTCCAGATGATGGTTTCAGAAGTCGGACGAACCACCAATTCTTCTTCCAATTTCGCTTCCGGGTCCACAACCACACCCGAACCGTTCGGATCGTTCATCAAACGGTGGTGGGTCACTACTGCACATTCCTTCGCGAAGCCTTCCACGTGTTCAGCTTCACGACTCAAAAAAGATTTGGGGATGAAGAGCGGGAAATAAGCGTTTTGGTGACCGGTTTCTTTGAACATTTGATCCAAATACGACTGCATCTTTTCCCAGATTGCATATCCGTATGGACGAATAACCATACAACCGCGAACCGCCGAATTTTCAGCCAATTCGGCCTTCGTTACGAGGTTGTTGTACCAAAGCGAATAATTCTCTTCCCGATTTACAACTTCTTTTGCCATGTTTCTTTTCCAATTAATTTTTTGTTGGTATATTTTTTGATATATTTGTTCCTTTAAAAAGGACTACAAAAGTACAAATATTTATTCAAATCGGAGGTACAAAATGAAAAACTATGCACTTTCTTCCATCTTGGCCTTGATGCTTATAGTAACGTCTTGTGGAACAACTGCTTATCAAGCAAGTTCCCTCGAAGACAGCATTTACTACACCCCGAGTCAAACCAGCGACGAATTTGCTCAGGTTCAAGAACAAGCGTTGCAAAACCTTACCCAAGAAACCCAACAGGCCGCCGCCCAATGGAAGGCCCAGGTCAAAGACACCTTATACCTGACTGAAAACAACCAACAAGTCAGCCTCAACTTTGACCCGAACTCTGCCTACTATGTATCCATGGGAGAAGATGTCGACAACTTCACCCTGAACGTCAACATCGAGGAACCGGACTGGCGCTACAACGGCTGGTACAGTCCCTGGTACGGAACTTGGCACAGCCCCTGGTACTACGGTCCGAACCACCATTGGAATTTCGGTCTGTCCTTCGGCTTCCACTACCATTACAGCTGGTACAACCCCTGGTACGATCCCTATTTCGGTTTCTGGGGAGGCTATAGCCCGACCTGGTACGATCCCTGGTACGGTTGGTACGACCCTTGGTACGGTCCCTACCACCCCTTCCCCGGCTGGTACGATCCGTACTTCCCGCATTACCCCGGTTACGGTCCTGGTCACCAACCGGCCGATGTATTTGCCAAACGTGAAAACGGAGCCGGTGTCCGCGTGCATCCCGTCCAAGCCAATGCCGGCGGTGTGGTCAGCCAAGCCCGACCGCCCATCAACCAAAGCATTCCGACGAACGTGCGCCGCAAACCGATTCAAACCGAACCGGTAAAAGACATTGACGACGCAAAACGTCCAACAGCCATCAAAGACCGTGCGATTACACGCAAAGACCGTCCGGTTGCAGCGGACCGTCCGCTCGGCAAAGACCTCCCGACCCAGGCAACTCGTCCGGCTAACCAAAAAGACCGTCCGACCGCAGTCGAGCGTCCCATCAGAAAAGATGTCCCTACCCAAGTAACCCGTCCGAGTAACCAAAAAGACCGTCCGACGGCCGTTGACCGTCCCATCAGAAAAGATGTCCCTACCCAAGTAACTCGTCCGGCTAACCAAAAAGACCGTCCGACCGCAGTCGAGCGTCCTGCTAAAAAAGACAAATCTTCGGAAGTTAAATACCGTCGCGGTACAGAAGACAACCGCGGAACTGGTTTCGTGGAACGTCCGACCCAAAACAACCGAAATACCACAACGGTGAACCGTGGAAACAACAACCGTTCTACAACGACCATAAACCGCAACAACAACAGCAACCGCCAAAACTTCAACCACTCCAGCGGCGGAGGCAGCAACAGCGGCAGATCCGGTGGTTCCAGAAGATAAACAACGTCCGCAAACCGCATATTACCATGAAACAATACAAAATTGGTCTTTTGATTTTGAGCCTGCTGGCGAGCACCGCCTTGTGGGCTCAAAACGAGTTTGACGCCCTGCGTTATAGCAAACTCCAATACGAAGGTACAGCCCGCACACTGGGGATGGGAAACGCTTTTACCGCCTTGGGTGGCGACTTGGGAGCCATCTCCCTCAACCCGGCAGCAACGGCAATTTTCCATCACTCATCGTTCACCATCACCCCGTCCCTCAACATCAGTGGTGAACAAGCCAACTACCTGGACAACCTGAGCAAAACCACCAACAGCCGTTTCGGCATTTCCAACGTGGGCTATGTAGCCTACTACCCTACCGGCCGAAAACAAGGGCTCATCAACTTCAACTTTGCCGTGGTTTCCAACCAGATTGCCAACTACAACGGCATCAATGCCGCAACGGGGATAAACAACCAGCAGTCCTTGTTGGGAGCCATTGCCAACAACGTACGCGGCGTGAATCCGGACCGCCTCACCATCACCGACCAACAAAGCCCGTTCGGGAACATTGCAGACTTGTACATCCAAGCTTACAACTGCTATTTGATCGACCCGCTCGTGGACGAAAACAACCAGTTCACCGGTGAATACATCGGCGCCACCGAGATCATCAACGACCAAGGCCAACGCGTCCTGGCAGCCCCGGTACAACAACGCTACGAACGTTACTCCGCCGGCTACAACAACGACATCGCCTTTTCGATGGGCGGAAACATCAACCACAAGTTCTTCTTTGGTATCAACCTGAGTATCCAATCCATCTGGTACCAAAGTGCAGAATACACCCAAGAAAATGCCTTGCACGAAAACGACTTCCCCGAAACCGGCTTCCAATCCATGCGTCACAGTTACCACCTGAGCGGATCGGGTACCGGATTCAATGCCCGTGCAGGTATCATCTGGTTGCCAATCCGAGGTCTGCGACTGGGGGCTTCCGTTGCCACTCCGACTTGGATTCGCATGCAGGAACGGTGGTACTACACAATGGACAGCCAACTCAAACAAGCGTACTACTGTGACTCTCCGGACTATGCTTACAACTACGGAATACGCAGTCCCTGGCGCTGGAATATCGGTGCCGCTTATACCTTTGGCCGTCGGGGTCTGATCAGCGTTGACTACGAAAATGTAAACTACGGAAATATCGAAATGAGTTACAACGGCGCTACATCCTGGTTCAAAGAAGAAAACGGACGCATCCAACGCAACTTCTGCAACGTGAACATCGTCCGCGCGGGTGCTGAATACCGAATTACCGAGGCGTGGTCTGCCCGTGCCGGCTACAACTACTACAGCCACAGCACCTTGGACTGGAACGATGCCTTGCACCTGGCTTCCGTAGGCGCAGGCTACAGCAACGGCCCGTTCTTCGCGGACCTTGCCTACCAACACCCCCTCCAATGGCAAGAAGAAACCTTCAGCTTCTTCCCCAATGGAAACAACAACCCGATGGTTGAGAGCAAATACCGCAACATACGCTTACTGCTCACCGTCGGACTCCGGTTCTAACGCAACTTTGATTTAGTACAACAAATAAGAAATCGCATCCGGACCCTCATTGCACAAGAGATCCAGGATGGACAATTCAGCAAGAAAGCCCTGCCGCTCGGAAAAAACCTGGTAGTAGGGCTTTTTTGTAGCCCAACGTTCGGGTACGGAACGCTTCGGATGCAAGGATTCCCGCAAATCCAACCAGCCTTCTTCAGCCGGATATTCGGTACGGTACTCGTCAGTAAAACGGATTTCGGGATTGAGACCCAACAACTCCAGGAGGTGTCGGATCAGGCGCAGGTTGGTTTCGAAAAGATTCGGCAAACCCTCATGCAAGACCTGCATCCACTCGTCGATGTAATACTCAAAAAAAGGAGATGAGCGATAAGCAGCCACCAACGCCCGCTCGTGCTGCTGAAGCCACGGTTTGGTGAGTTCGATCTCTGCTCTTGCAATGGGCAAAGGGCCACCCTCCGACTTACAAATGGGCAAGGAAAGCACCAATGGACCGTCGGCCGTAGCAATGCGTGCTCGGTTACGCCACGACTGCTTCTGGTAGTTTTCGCAACGTTCCAGATAAACAACTTCCGCCGCTGCCACGGCACGAAACCAGGCAATCGGCGGAAAGTAAGCGGTACTCAGAACAGGAACTGGCTTATTCATCCAAACTTTGTCCAACAGCGGCACGGATGATGCCTCGTTTTGAATTACGGATAAAGTTCAAAATGGTGGTCTTTTCAGGACAGTCCGGAATATCGGTTTCTACTTTGATACAAGCATCCGAACGGTTCAAACCACTGTGGTAGATGATCTGATAAATTTCTTTGATGGTCTCGATTTGTTCCATGGAGAAACCACGGCGACGCAAACCGATGATGTTGATGCCCACATAAGACAAAGGACGGTGACCGGCCAATGCATACGGGGGAACGTCTTTGGAAACCAAAGAACCGCCACCCACCATTACGTGTGCACCGATGCGGGAGAATTGGTGAACGGCAGAAGCACCTCCGATGATGGCATGTTCATCCACTTCGGTTTCACCGGCAATACCCACATAACTGGTCAGAATTACGTTGTCATGAACCACGCAGTCGTGTGCTACGTGTGCATAAGACATGATCAAGCAATTGTTACCAACAACAGTTTTGGCTTTTCCACTGGCTGCAGTACCCCGGTTGATGGTAGCACATTCGCGAATGGTGGTATTGTCTCCAATTTCCACGTACGATACTTCGCCTGCGTATTTCAAGTCTTGGGGAATTGCGCCAATCACGGCACCGGGGAAAATCTTGCAGTTTTTACCAATCTTTACGTAATCCAAAATGGTTACGTTCGGACCAATCCAGGTACCTTCTCCGATTTCTACATTTTCTGCAATATAGGTAAAAGGACCGATTTCTACTCCTTCTCCAATTTTAGCATTGGGATGTACGGCCAAATAATTCATATCTAATTCGTTTAGCAATTTCTGTATTGATTTTGTGACCGGATTTCGATGCCCGTACGTGTGCACGGAATCGGCATCCTACCAAATATAAGTCTCCCAGAATATCCATCATTTTGTGACGGGCACATTCGTTCGGGAAATGCAAGTTCACGTTGTCCAAATAACCATTGGGGGTACGGGTCAAGCGTTGCACCCGGAACAGGTCGGCCATACGGTCTAACTCTTCTTGGGGCACGGGGTGTTCCACAATCACCAAGGCATTTTCCACATCACCGCCTTTCACGAGGTTGTGTTTCACCAGCAACTCCAACTCGTGGAAGAAGACGAAGGTCTTGCAAGGGGCAATCTCGTTTGCAAAATCATCTCCGAAACGATAGCTGGCTTCTTGTACACCCAACACTTGGGAGTTGTAATCCACCAGCAAGTCCACCGAATACTCGGGTGCCGGTGTAATTTCAAATTCTGCACCGGTTTGTTCGTCTTTGTAGTGAATGGGGGTTTTCAAATCGTACCATACGCGGGGAGCGTCTTGTTCTTCCAATCCATCGGGAAGAATGGCCTCCACATAGGGTTTGGAACTTCCATCCAGGATCGGAACTTCCACGTTGTCAATTTCGACCAGCGCATTGTCCACGCCCAAAGCAAAGAAAGTCGCCATCAAGTGTTCCAACGTGGTGATGGTGATGTCGCCTTTTTGCAAGGTGGTACTGCGTTGGGTCAGCGTTACGTAATCCGCAACCGCATCAATGTACGCATCCGGACCCAAGTCCGTTCTCAAAAAACGAATACCCGTATTGGCAGGAGCCGGCGACAAAGTCATTTTTACCAACTTCCCCGTGTGCAAACCTTTTCCCTCAAACTCGTATCGTCTCTTTAGTGTCTTCTGATTCTCTTGCATACAAACTCTCTTTTGCGGCACTTTATTACATATAAAACTAACAAGTTGCGAATATAGGTATTTTTTTACTATTTATTATCCGAATTTTTAAAAATCGCATAACTACGCATGTAGTTCTTCAGCTCAATGGCCGGAGTTCCCATCAAGGCCGTTCCCGGCTTGCGAACGTTGCCAATCACACCCGTTTGGGCCGCCAGACTGGTGCGGTCTGCAATCACCAAGTGGCCGGCAACACCTGACTGTCCACCAAAGACACAATTCTTACCGATCTTGGTAGAACCAGCAACACCACACAATGCGGCAATGACGGTATTGCTTCCAATCACCGCATTGTGAGCGATTTGAACCAGGTTGTCCAACTTCACGCCCGACTCAACCACGGTCTCTCCCATGGTCGCACGGTCTACCACCGTGTTGGCTCCGATTTCGCAATTGTCTCCAATGACAACAATACCGGTTTGGGGAATCTTTTGGTAAGTACCGTCTTCCTTGGGTGCAAAACCGAAACCGTCGGATCCGATCACAGCATTGGCGTGGATGATGACATTGTCACCAATTTTACAATCGGCGTAGATACGCACACCCGGATACAGGATGCAGTTCTCTCCGATTTGCACGCGATCGCCAATGTAGCAGGAAGGATAGATTTGGGTATTTTTGCCGATGCGGGCCTTCTTGCCTACCCAGGCATATTCTCCAATGTAACAACCTTTTCCAACGCGAGCCGACCAGCTGACCGTGTTGCGGCGCAGGCGCCATCCACTGCGACGCGAACTTTTCATCGACTGCATCAGGGCCAACACCAAAGCCACAGCTTCGTAAGCATTGGGAACGCGGATGATGGTCGCAGCAATGGGCTGCTGCAATTCGTAGTCGCGATTCAACAACAACACGCTGGCTTGGCAGGTGTACACGTACTTTTCGTATTTGGGATTGGCGAAGAAGCAGATGTTTCCAGGTTTTCCTTGTTCAATCTTGGCAACAGATTTCACCTTAACATCTGGATTTCCAACAACTTCTCCTCCGACATGATTTGCGATTATTTGTGCAGTTAGTTCCATACTTCAATTTCCCTCAAATTTTGGACCACTTAATAATGGTATCAAAGAAAGCACAAAGAAAAACAATTTTTTTGGAATCCGGGACATTCTTCTTAACTTTGCGGCAGAGAATGGATTGAGGGGATGACCAATTCAGTTGGTCACCCCCTTGTTGTATAAACAAACCAACCCTTTGATTATGATTGAAAAAGAAACCATCGAAGAAATCGTAGCCCCCTACCTTGCTGAAAACAACCTGGTACTGACGGCTGTCAAGACCAACAAGGCCAACAACCTCAAAGTATTTTTTGATGCACCGGGTCGTGATGTCACCATCGACGACTGCGTAGCCTTGAGTCGCTTCATCGAAAGTCACCTCGACCGTGAAAAAGAAGATTTCTCCTTGATGGTCAGCTCATCCGGTAAATAATAACAAACGATAAATTCACAAAAAATGGAAGTAAACTTGGTTAGCACGTTCTCCGAATTCAAGGAATTGAAGAATATTGACCGCCCTACCATGATTGGTGTTTTGGAAGAAGTTTTCCGCAACCAATTGGCCAAGATGTATGGCACTGCCGACAATTTCGACATCATCATCAATTTGGACAAAGGGGACTTTGAAATCTGGAGAAACCGCACCGTAGTAGAAGAAGTGGAAGATCCCAACTTGGAAATCTCCATCGAAGAAGTGTCCAAAATCGACGACTCGTACGAAATTGGCGAAGAATACCCCGAAGAATTCAAATTGGCTGAATTCGGTCGCCGCGGCATCTTGAACCTCCGCCAAAACTTGTCCGGCCGCATCATGGACATTGAAAAAGCAAACCTCTACAAGAAATACCACGATCGCCTCGGCGAAATCCTCGTGGGTGAAGTATACCAAGCGTGGAAACGCGAGGTGTTGATCATGGACGAAGACGGTAACGAATTGGTATTGCCGAAGAGCGAACAAATCCCGTCCGACTTCTTCCGCAAAGGAGACACCATCAAGGCTGTCATCCAAGACGTGGAAATGAACAACAACACCCCGGTCATCACCTTGTCTCGTACCTCTCCCCAATTCCTGGAAAGATTGTTCGAACAAGAAGTTCCGGAAATCTTTGACGGCTTGATCACCATCAAGAAAGTCGTTCGTATCCCGGGCGAGCGTGCCAAAGTAGCTGTAGAATCTTACGACGACCGCATCGACCCCGTTGGTGCATGCGTCGGCGTGAAAGGTGCCCGTATCCACGGCATCGTTCGCGAATTGCGCAACGAGAACATCGACGTCATCAACTGGACTTCAAACATCCAATTGATGATCCAACGTGCCCTCAGCCCCGCAAAGATCAGCTCCATCAAAATCAACGAAGAGCAAAAGAGCATTTACGTTTCGTTGAAACCGAGCGAGGTATCCCAAGCCATCGGTAAAGGCGGTACCAACATCAAATTGGCAGGTATGCTGGTTGGTTACCAAATCGAAGTCTTCCGTGAAACCGAAGAAGACGAAGAAGACGTAATGTTGATCGAATTCAATGACGAAATTGATCAATGGATCATCGACGCTTTGCGCGGCATCGGTTGCGATACTGCGAAGAGTGTACTCGCCCTTTCCGTTTCAGAAATCGTGCGTCGCGCCGACCTGGAAGAGGAAACCGTATTGGAAGTACAAAACATACTTCGTTCAGAGTTTGAAGATTAATTAAGATAGGAGGATCACTATGGCAGGACAAGAGAGTATCAGAATAAACAAAGTATTGAAGGAATTCAACATCGGGCTGAACAGCCTCGTTGAGTTTCTGAACAAGAAGGGATTTGAAGTAGAAAGCAATCCTGGAGCAAAAATTTCCCCCGACGCTTACGAATTGGTCCAAAAGGAATTTGGCAAGGATCAACGATTGAAAGATCAATCGCGTAGCATTACCCGTTCCATGAAGGAAGTGGCTGAAACTGCAAAACGCAAAAAAGCCGAAGACGACCAAGACAAGCAAGAAGAAGAGGTACGCATCAAAACTACCATGGTGGACAATCATCAACGTATCAACATCAAGATCGTTGACAAGATTGATTTGGGAGAAAAGAAGCCGGCTGAGCCGAAACCGGTAGAAACCCAACCGGAACCCGTGGTAAAAGAGGAAGCTCCGAAACCGGTGGTAGAAGAAAAGCCGATTGTGGTGGAAGCTCCGAAGGTTGAAGCCCCGAAAGTAGAAGCTCCGAAGGAAGAAGCCCCGAAAGTAGAAGTTCCCAAAGAAGAACCGAAACCGGTCGTGCAAGAAGCCCCCAAAGCTGAGCCGAAAGTGGAAGAAAAACCCCAGCCGAAGGCTGAGCCCAAACCGGCGGAAGTAAAACCGGCTCCCAAAGCCGAAACTCCGAAAGAACCGGCGACGTTGAAAGACCTCGTAAACTTGGGTGAAAACGAACGCAACCGCAACACCGCAGAACACATTGAAACCAAAACCGTCAAGTTGTCTGCTCCGGTTGTGATCGAAACCATTGACTTGTCCCAGTTCTCCAAAAAACCGGCAGAACAAAAGAACAAGAACAAACGCGAACGCATCAAAGGTCACCGCGAAAAAGTGGATGTAGCCCGCGAAGGCAACAATAACAACAACGCCAACGCAGGTGGCAACAACCACAAGAACAATAACAAGAATAACAACAACCAACAAGCCCGTCCGAACAACGGTCCGAAGAACGACAACGCGGCCAACAAGAAAAACAACAAGAAGAACAACCGCGAAGCCTTCAAACCGATCAAGACGGAAATAGACGAGGATCAAATCCAAAAACAAATCAAGGAAACCTACGCTCGCATGACCGAAGGCCGTGGCAAGACCAAAGGTTCTAAACACCGCCGCGAAAAACGTGAGATGATTTCCAACAAGCTCCAAGAGGAGATGGAGTTGCAAGAATTGAACAGCAACATCCTGAAAGTTACCGAGTTCGTTACCGTCAACGAATTGGCGATCATGATGAACAACACCCCGGTAACCAAAGTCATCGAAGCTTGTATGAACTTGGGCCTGATGGTATCCATCAACCAACGTTTGGATGCAGAAGCCTTGGTGTTGGTAGCAGAAGAATTCGGTTATGAAATTGAATTCGTAACGGCAGACATCAAAGAAGCCATCCAAGAGGAGGAAGACAAAGAATCAGACTTGGTGGAAAGACCTCCGATTGTCACCGTGATGGGTCACGTTGACCACGGTAAGACTTCGTTGTTGGACAACATCCGCCAAACCAACGTGATTGCGGGTGAAGCTGGGGGTATTACCCAACACATCGGTGCCTACAACGTAAAATTGCCCAACGGCCGTCGCATCACCTTCTTGGATACTCCGGGTCACGAAGCGTTTACCGCGATGCGTGCCCGTGGTGCGAAGATCACTGACTTGGTTATCATCATCGTGGCTGCTGACGACGCCATCATGCCCCAAACCGTGGAAGCAATCAACCACGCTCAGGCTGCGGGTGTTCCGATGATTTTTGCCATCAACAAAATTGATAAAGCAGGGGCCAACCCGGACAAGATCCGCGAACAATTGGCCAACATGAACATCCTCGTAGAAGACTGGGGCGGTAAATACCAATGCCAAGAAATCTCTGCGAAGAACGGTTTGAACATCGACCTCCTGTTGGAAAAAGTATTGTTGGAAGCAGACTTGCTCGAGTTGAAAGCCAACCCGAACAAACGCGCGAAAGGTTCCATCATCGAATCTTCGTTGGACAAAGGTCGTGGTTACCTGGCCACCATCATGGTACAAGCCGGTACCCTCCGCGTGGGCGATGTAATGCTCTGCGGTAGCTACACCGGTAAGGTGAAAGCAATGTTCAACGAACGGGGACAAAAGATTGCCGAAGCGGGTCCGTCCACTCCGGTATCGGTATTGGGTCTGAACGGGGCTCCGACCGCGGGTGAAATCTTCAACGTAATGGACGACGAAAAAGAAGCCAAAGACTTGGCAAACAAACGCGAACAATTGCTCCGTATCCAAGGTTTGCGCACCCAAAAGCACATCACCTTGGAAGAAATCGGACGCCGGATCGCCATCGGAAACTTCCAAGAGTTGAACATCATTGTCAAAGGGGACGTGGACGGTTCTATCGAGGCCCTCTCCGACTCATTGATCAAGCTGTCAACCGAAGAAATCCATGTGAACGTTATCCACAAAGCCGTGGGTGCGATCTCCGAATCCGACGTTTTGTTGGCAGTGGCTTCCAATGCGATCATCATCGGTTTCCAAGTACGTCCTGCTGCCAGTGCGCGTAAATTGGCCGACAAAGAAGAAATCGAAATCCGGATGTACTCAGTCATCTACGATGCCATCAACGAAGTCAAGAGCGGTATCGAAGGTATGTTGGCTCCGGAAGAAAAAGAAGAAGTTACTGCAACTGCCGAAGTTCGCGAAACCTTCAAGATTTCAAAAGTGGGTACCATTGCCGGCTGTATGGTCAAAGAAGGAAAATTGGTTCGCTCTGCGAAGATCCGCGTCATCCGCGATGGCATCGTAATCTACACCGGCGAACTCGGATCCCTCAAACGCTTCAAAGACGATGTGAAAGAAGTGGCCAGCGGTTACGACTGCGGTTTGAACGTCGCTGGATACAACGACATCAAAGTAGGAGACGTGATCGAAGCCTACCAAATCGTACAAATCAAACGGACGCTGTAAGCAATTACTCCTTCTGTTTACGAATAGCCAATCGCCGCAGGTATGTATATCTGCGGCGATTGTTGTATACAATCCCGCAAACATAGCGCAGCAAGGCAACCAGGAGCATGCTGATGAGGAAGATGCCTTCACAAACCACCTGTTGGGTAATTTTAACCCCAGCAGCAACGATTTCAGCATCTTCATACAAGACAGACAAATCGTCCACCGGCAGACGGCGGAACGACCATTTTTTGATGATTATGGCCTCTTCCCAATACACAACGCCCCCGTTGGAACGGCTCAAGGAAATCAAGGTCTTGTAATCAGAAAACAGGAGGTGATCCATCGGAAAACCGTAAGACAGAGACAAAGAATCCGCCAGGTCCGGTGTCGCGGCCATCAACACATAGAGGTCGACGTTGTGCCGACTCAAGCTGTCCTGCAACTGGGACAATTCCTGCCAATAGGCCTCGGTACGGGCCTGCGGGTTGTACAGTACCGCAGTAAAGAAACGGCCCGGATGGTGCATCAATGTATCGGTCACGTAGTTTCCATAAACATCCTTGACCGGGAAATCAAAAGGTTGTTCCACCTCCCCAACGACTTGGGTTTGGGTTGACACGTAATTCCACGTCGAGTCCGGGAGGTTGTCCAAGGTAAACTCCTGTTCGTCCCCTTCTTTTTCATAGACAAAGGTGGTGACGTAGGAGGGCTCGTATGCCCGGGCTTCTTCCAACCGGTTGCGAATGGAAGCGCCTTCACGAAAATCTCCAAAATCGACCCAGGGCTGCCAGACCAACGAGAAGACACCAGCTCCTACAGCCCCCAGGAAATACAGGCCCAGGAAGGACCATTCGGCCTCCCGCGGAGCCACCAGATGGTAGTGACGACGGTGCCAGAAGACTGGCAAGATACACAACAACAAGAGAATGTTCTTCCAGAAAGTCTGGGCATTGGTCAAGGAAACAGCCTCCCCGAAACACCCACAATCCTGGACGGTATCAAAGGCATAGACCCAGGCCGTCAAGAGGGTAAAAAAACCGGTCAAAATCAAGGCCGAGGTGGTCGCAATTCGCATCTGGAAACCCAGCAGAATTGAGATCCCCAGCAAAAGCTCCACGGCCGACAAAGCCATACCTGCAGGAATGGAGGCAAAGGAAAGAAAATCCAAGTGGGCGGCGTTCAAGTATTCGGTGACTTGAAGCCCTGTACCCACGGGATCCATGATTTTGAACCAGCCGGAACTGATGAAAACGAACCCGAAAATCAAGCGGGCGAAGAAGCGCACGAGTTTCATAGGCTCAAGCTGTCAATTCGGGATTGAATCTTGGCGAAAATGGCCTCCGGTTGGGCCATACGACCGTCTTCGGCAGCACAGTCAATCCGTTCAAAGGTCGGATCTTGGGAACATTGTGCCAGGTAAATCTCACGAACCCGCTGTTGGAAACGGATGTCGGCTTCGTGGATGTCGGACTTGCCTTGCAGATAGGCACGGTCCTCGCCCGAACGCTCTTCCTTCAACTTCGCATCCACGAAACTCAGGGGAACGTCCAGGAAAAGGTTCAGATCAGGACGCGGAATGCCAAACACCTCGTACTCGGTCTTCAAAATCCAGTCCCGCAACCCTTGTACTTCCTCTTCCGGCAATTTGGCACATTGGAAGGCGATGTTTGAATACACATATCGGTCGAGCAAAACGACCTCTCCGTTCTCCAAGGCTTGCTTCATTCCCACCGCCGCATCCCGACGGTCCTCGGCAAACAGCAACGCCACCAACATCGGATGCACCGTATCAATCTGACCGAAATCACCGCGCAAAAAACGGGCAATCAAATCCCCAAAGACCGGTGCCTCGAACCGCGGAAAATGGAGGTAATGCACAGATTTTCCCCGGGATTGGAGGTATTCCGTGATTTTTTTCACTTGCGTAGACTTACCGGCTCCATCGAGACCTTCCAAAACAATCAGCATACCGAAAGATTTTAATTATATTTGCGTTTTATATGGGTTATGGGCAAAGATAATAAATTGTCTATGGAAATCAGAGCAAAAATCATGGGAATCGTCAACTTGAACGAGGATTCCTACTTTGCTGCCAGTCGGGTTCCGGATCCGTCCGACGCATTGCGCCGCATCGAACAGATGCTGGCCGAAGGGGCAGATCTGATTGACCTGGGTGCCTGCTCTACCCGTCCAGGATCCATTCCCATCGATGAAAAGACCGAATGGGCCCGCCTGCAACCCGTTCTCCGGCAGGTCCGAAACCACCTTCCGAATGTCACCTGCTCCATCGACACGTTCCGCAGCAACATTGTTGAACGTGCATTTGACGAAATAGGTCCGATCTGGGTCAACGACATTTCGGCCGGGGAAGACGATCCAAAGATGCTCTCCTGCGTCGGCCGGTTGAACCTGCCCTACGTGGCCATGCACAAACGCGGAACGCCACAAACCATGCAGCAACGCTGCCAGTACGACGACCTGCTACAGGAACTCATCCGCTATTTCCAGGAATTCGACATCAAGAGCCAATACGCCGGCATTGCCCATTGGATTGTGGATCCGGGGTTTGGGTTTGCCAAGACCGTGGAACAGAACGTAGAATTGTTGCACCGCCTCGACGAACTCCAGGTCCTGCAACACGAAATCCTCATCGGCATTTCCCGCAAGAGCTTTATTTACAAACCCTTGGGCCTGGGACCGGAGGATGTGTTAGCCCAAACCGGCGAATACCACCGCATCGCCTTGGAAAAAGGAGTCTCCTACCTGCGGGTGCACGACGTAGCCCCTGCCAAAGAAATCATCAACAACCTGAATATTAACAAATAAACTATATCCGATATGCTTACAGCTATTTCCCCCATTGACGGAAGATACCGCAGACAAGTCAAAGAATTGGCCGACTATTATTCCGAATACGCGTTGATCCGCTACCGCGTTCGCATCGAAATCGAATACTTCATCGCCTTGTGCGAATTGCCCCTGCCCCAATTGGCAGACTTCGATGCCAGCAAATTTGAAACCTTGCGCGACATCTACCGCGAACTGACTGAAGAACAAGCCCAAGAGGTAAAAGACATCGAAAAGACCACCAACCACGACGTGAAAGCCGTGGAATACTTCATCAAACGTCGTTTTGATGAAATTGGCATCGATCCCCGCTACAAAGAATTTGTGCACTTCGGTCTGACCTCCCAAGACATCAACAACACCTCCATTCCCCTTTCGTTGCTGGAAGGAATCCAGGACGTATATTTGCCCAACCTCTACGAAGTATTGAACCGCCTGGGTCAAATGGTGGAAGAATGGGCTGAAGTTCCGATGCTGGCCCACACCCACGGACAACCGGCCTCCCCGACCCGTTTGGGCAAAGAATTCGAGGTTTTCCGCACCCGTCTCAATGTTCAGTTGAAGCAACTCCTGGCTGTTCCCTATTCTGCAAAGTTCGGCGGCGCAACCGGTAACTTGAACGCACACAACGTAGCTTACCCGCAATACGACTGGCAAAAATTTGCCAACGAGTTTGTGGAAGGCCGTTTGGGCCTGCACCGTTCCTGCCCGACCACCCAAATCGAGCACTACGACAACATGGCGGCCCTCTTCGATGCCATCAAACGCATCAACACCATCCTCATCGACTTGTGCCGTGACATCTGGACTTACATCTCCATGGAATATTTCCGTCAAAAAGTGAAAGCCGGCGAAGTCGGTTCTTCGGCCATGCCCCACAAGGTAAACCCGATCGACTTTGAAAATGCAGAAGGTAACTTGGGTATTTCCAGCGCATTGTGCGAACACCTGGCTGCAAAACTCCCGGTGTCCCGCCTCCAACGCGACCTGACGGACTCCACCGTGCTCCGCAACGTAGGTATGCCCTTGGCACACAGCATCATTGCCTTCCGTTCCATCGCGAAAGGTCTGGACAAACTCATCCTCAACCAAGTTGCTTTGGAAGCTGACTTGGAAGACAACTGGGCCGTTGTAGCCGAAGGTATCCAAACCATCCTCCGCCGCGAAGCCTATCCGAATCCGTACGAAACATTGAAAGCCCTGACCCGTACCGGTGGCCACATTTCTCCCGAATCCATCCGCGAATTTGTGGAAAGCCTGGACTTGGCAGAAAGCGTAAAAGAAGAATTGAGAAGCATCACTCCTCACAACTATACCGGCCGTTAGTCCTATGAAGAAAGTATTGGCGTGCATCGGAGTGGCCCTGGCGTCCTTGCTGACCCTGGGCCAACTCCAGGCAAAAGAATATACCTACGACGAACTCTTTACTCCGGATCGTTTGCGCATCGACTTGATTTTCGGAGGCAACGACCGTGCAGAGTACGTATACCTGTCCGGCTACCACCACGAAACTACGTGGAGCGGCCCGAAGAAGAAATTGGTGGAACCCTTCGGATACGGAGACTATGTGTACGAACTCCGCTACCAAGACGAAGTCGTTTTCTCCAAAGGTTTTAACTCGTTGTTCCGCGAGTGGACCACAACGACCGAGGCCCAAGCCATGGACAAGGCCATGACCACCTCGTTGTGGGTTCCGTTCCCGAAAGAAAAGATGGAACTGCTCGTGTACCGTCGCAGCAGCGAAACCGGTCTGTTGGTCCAATTGTACGAAACGACGATTGATCCGCAGTCCAAAATCATCCGCCACGGACGTCAGAATGACTGGAACGTGTACACCGTCCAAGAAATGGGGGATCCGGAAAACCACGTGGACCTGGTCTTCGTCGCAGAAGGATACACCGCAGAAGAAATGGACAAGTTCCGGGCTGACTGCCACCGTTTTGCAGAGAATTTGTTTGCCATGGACCCGTACAGCCAACACCGCCAGGACTTCAACATCTGGGCAGTAGAATCCATCTCCGAAGAAACCGGCACCGATCTGCCCCACAAAGACATCTGGAAACAGACCGTGTTGAACACGCATTTCTACACCTTCTACTCCGACCGTTACCTCACCGTTCCTGACCAGACCCTGGCCGCATCGTTGGTTTCCAACACCCCGTGCGACGCGCTCTACGTCATTGTGAACACCGATGTGTACGGAGGCGGAGGTATCTACAACTACTACGGTCTGAGTATGTCCGACGGCAAATACAATGCAGAAGTGTTTGTGCACGAGTTCGGCCACAGTTTTGCCAACTTGGGGGATGAATACTACGACAACTCGACCAGCTACGATGAGTTCTTCAACCTCTCGATCGAACCCCACGTGCCGAACGTAACTTCGTTGGTGAACTTCGAAAGCAAGTGGAAAGACATGTTGCCGGAAGACTGCCCGATCCCGACTCCTGAAACCGAGGAGAACAAAAACAAATTGGGGGTTTATGAAGGGGGCGGTTACATGGCCCGCGGCCTCTACCGTCCTTGGATCAACTGCCGGATGAAGACCAACTACGCCGAGCAATACTGTCCGGTGTGCCAACGTGCCATCGTCCGCATGATCGAACATTACACCCGCTAACCCCCCTCCCGTGAAGGCTTACCGATACTACTTGTTTGACATCGACCGGACCCTGTGGGATTTTGACACAAACGCCGATGCTGCACTCCGGAGAATGATTGCCGACCATCCGTTGCTCGCACCGTTCTCCGGACAGCCGGATGTTTTCATCGCCACGTACGAACGAAACAACCACCGTTTGTGGGACGAATACGAAGCTGGCCGCCTGAGCAAGGACGACCTGCGTTGGCGTCGGTTTGCTGACACGCTGAAAGAATTGGGATCGCCCAACGAAGCCCTGGGCCGAGAAATGGGCGAGCGTTACCTGAACGAGATGATTCAAGGCACGGCCTTGATGCCCTACGCCCGCCAGGTGCTGGAACACCTGCACCAACAAGGAGCCCGCATCGGTGCCTTGACCAATGGTTTTCGGGAAGTGCAATACCAGAAACTGGAACGTTCCGGCATCCGCCAGTATTTTGATGCCGTGGTCATCTCCGAGGAAGTGGGCTACCTCAAGCCCCACCCCGAAATTTTCCGCATTGCCTTGGAACAGACGGCCGGCATCACCGCAGCAGACGATCCGCAGGCCTGGAAAGCCCTCAAAGAAGAGACCCTCATGGTTGGAGACGATGCCCGCAACGACATCATCGGGGCTCAGATCTTTGGCATCCACCAATGGTTTGTGAAAAAAAATGCCGCATCCTACGGGGTAGGTGCGACCTATGAATCCGACGACTTGGGATTGCTGTTCCAATAAGGACTACTCTTCGTCCACGACCACATAAATCACCTCATCCTTCTCGTGGAAGAGGTACTGTTCCCGGGCATACCGTTCAATCGAATCTTTTTCCTGCGTCAACTCTTCCAGACGACGGTCCAAGCGGTTTATTTCCGCATCGTACCATTGGATGGCTTCGCGTTGTTGGCGGAGATCCGCCTTTTTCTGGATCAGGAAGAGCAAACCATTGTCTGCAAAGAACAACGAAATCACAACAAAAGCCAAGGTGGCCAACGTGTATTTGTTGGTCAGAATCCGGAACCAGCGGCTCTGTTCTCGCTTTTGTTTGAGTTGTTGCTTCAGTTTCAAGGAAATACCCTCCTATTTTGAACAAAGGTATTCCATTTTGCCTAATTAAACAATATTTTGACTATTTTTACCTGCTAATTAGAACGTCCGTCGCATGAAAGACAGAATACAAAACTACCTGCCGAACCTCAAGGAATCGTGGATGCTCGTCCTGGTCCTGCTGTTCGGCGGTTTTGTTTGCCAAGGCCTCTTCCTGTGGGTGGTCCGGACCTGTTGTCCCGACCAGGAATGGCTGACCAAGGCGGTTTCCTACGTGATGTTGTTCCTCCCGTTGCTGGCCGTTGTCAACTACCGCTGCCGCAATTTGGACACCTTCCCGCAGACCCATCCCTCGTTTGGGATTCCACTCTCCGTACCCCTACAAAGCCGTCTGCCCAAGTGGGTTGTGTACCTACTGTTGTTGCTCTCCGTTCCCTGCCTGGCCTTGTTGTCCGAAGGCCTGATTGCCTGGCTGCCGGCACCGGAGTGGTTCAACCAACTCATGCAAGAACTGACCGGCGGCAACTTGTGGATCAACCTGCTGAGCGTCGCCGTTCTGGCACCGCTCTTGGAAGAGTTTTTCTGCCGGGGCCTGGTCCTGCGCGGTTTGCTCCGACACGCCACCCCGACCCGAGCCATCCTCTGGTCCGCATTCATCTTTGCCATCATTCACCTCAACCCGTGGCAAGCCCTCCCGGCCTTCCTGATGGGGATCTTTTTTGGATGGGTGTACTACCGGACCGGCTCTTTGTGGACCGCCATCTTCCTGCATGCGACCAACAACGGTCTCTGCGTACTCATTCCGAACCTCTTCCCGCAACTGGGAAGCGACTACCGCTTGACAGACCTCTGCTCGGAAACCCTGCCCGTCTGGGTTTGCTATGCCGCAGCCACGGTTCTTCTGCTTGTCATCATCCGAATCCTTCATCAAAATACACAACCTCTAGTAATCCAATCCCATGAGTCAAAATAACAAACACCTCCACCCTTTGAAATTTGTCCCCGTAGCGGCAAAACGCCCGTGGGGCCAACACCGTTTGGCACAAGACTGGAACAAACCCTTTGACCCGAAAGAAACCTTGGGCGAAAGTTGGGAAATCTCCGGATTTGCCGACGACAGCAGCATCGTTGCGGAGGGTTACCTGGCCGAAAACGCCTTGTACGACATCATTGAAACCTACATGGGTGACATCGTCGGAGAAGACCTATACAAATTCTTCGGCAATGAATTCCCCTTGTTGATCAAACTCCTGGATGTACAGGAAAAGCTTTCGTTGCAGGTCCATCCGGACGACGAAACAGCCTTTGACCGCCACGATAGCTACGGCAAGACCGAAGCCTGGTACGTGTTGCACGCTGAACCGGGAGCCAAGATCTACATGGGCTTTAACCGGGACATGGACCCGAACGAGTTCTACCAACGCTGCAAAGAAGGCCGCGTGTTGGATGTGCTGAACGTCGTAGAACCCAAAGCCGGAGACTTCTTCTACATCGAAGCTGGTACCGTTCACTCGGCAGAAGGTGGTATTGTCATTGCGGAAGTGCAACAACTCTCGGACGTCACCTACCGCCTCTACGACTGGGGCCGCGAACTCAACCCGGCCACCCGCCGCGAGACCCACTTGGAACTGGCCTTTGACTGCATCAACTACAAAGCCTACGACCCGGAAAAAGCCTTTGTGCCGGCAGAACAAGAAAGTCCGTTGTTGACCCAAAATCGCTACTTCACCATCAACCGACTGGACTTGCAGAACAGCTACCACATTTACACCGACCAATACCAAAGTTTCATCCTCTACTTTGCCATCGATGGTGAAGCCGTGCTCTCGGCTCCCGGTGGAAAAGTGGGGCCGGAATACCGCATCCGTCGCGGGGAATGGATCCTCGTGCCTGCGGCCTACCCGGACTTTGTCTTATCCGGAGCAACTCCGGGCACCCGTGTACTGGAAGTCTGCATCCGTCCCGAAGAAGAACACGACCATCACGATCACGACCACCACAAACATGGAAACTAGGATTGACAAATACCTCTGGGCCATTCGTGTTTTCAAGACCCGCTCAGAAGCAGCAGACGCCTGCAAGAGCGGAAAAGTCAAGGTCAACGAAGTAGAAGCCAAGCCCTCGAGGGATGTAAAAGAAAACGATATGATCACCGTACGTAAAGGAAGCATTTACTTTACGTACCGGGTGATTGTGCCGATCGACAAGCGCGTCGGTGCTGCACTGGTCCCGCAATACGCCGAGGACCTGACCCCGGACGAAGAACGCGAAAAGTTGAACGCGCCTTTTGAGACCATCTTCATGCGACGCGACCGTGGAACAGGACGCCCCACAAAAAAAGAACGCCGGACGTTAGACCGGCTGTTGGATGATTTGACTGTAGAATAACGGCTATCCGTTGTACTGGTTCATGGTACGGTCGATGCCGATGGTACCGAACGATTTGACCGCTTGTATTGCCTTGTCACAAATTTCAGGCAATGCGGCGGTTTCTTCGTCTGTCCATTTTCCCAGTACGAAATCCACTTGTGAACCAAAACCCAAATGGCTTCCGATACCGATGCGCATCCGGGGATAAGCCTGAGTACCCAAGCACTCAGCAATGTTGGCCAAACCGTTGTGTCCGCCATCACTGCCTTTCTTGCGGATGCGGATGCTTCCGAAAGGCAAGGCCATGTCATCGACAATGACCAGGATGTTTTCCAAAGGAATTTTGAGGGACTGTGCCCAGTAATTCACCGCTTTCCCACTGAGGTTCATGTAGGTAGAGGGCTTGAGCAAATGAAAGGTTCTGCCTTTGAAACGGACCACTGCGGTACTTCCATAACGGCCGGATTCAAAAAGAATGTTGGATGCTTGAGCCCAAGCATCCAACACACTGAATCCAATGTTGTGCCGTGTATGAACGTATTCGTAACCGATGTTTCCTAAACCAACGATCAAATAATTCATACGTGAATCGACAAAACGTTACGATTAACCTTTTCTTGCAGCAGCGGCAGCAGCAGCAGCAGCACCCAATGCAGCACGGGTCATCTTCACTGCACAAACGATGGTACCTTTCGGAGAAACGATTTGGATACCTTCGTAAGACAAGTCACCAGCAGAAATTTGTTTACCCAATTTGAGTTCGGTGATGTCAACCGGCAAGGTGTCAGGCAAGTTTTCCAAGCTACCGCAAACACGGAGTTTACGAGCAGAAACCATCAATTTACCACCTTGTTTAACACCTTCTGAGTTACCGAAGATGTCAACCGGGATGTCGATCACTACCGGACGATCAGCAGAAACTGCCAAGAAGTCAACGTGCAAAGCTTCATCGGTTACCGGGTGGTATTGGATTTGGTGGAAAGTTGCTTTGTAAGCAGCACCTTCGATATCCAAGTTGATGATGTAGCTAGCAGGAGTGTGGGTAATGAGTTTCAAATCTTTGTCTTCGATTGAGAACATTACGTTTTCAACACCTTGTCCGTAGAGGATGCAAGGTACTTTACCTTCTGCACGGAGTTTTTTGATGTCCGATTTTCTGTTGGTTGTACGGAGACAACCGGTCAAGTTCAATTCTTTCATTTTGAATAAATTAAAAATGTGTTACTCAGTCCGGGCTTTCCGGACCCCATTGCACCAAAAACCGAGGTTTTTAAGCGGCCGCAAAGATAAATAAATATCTGAGATTCAAAAAATAAATCTATTCGTTTTCAGAAACGACGAGTTGGACCCGGTCGTTCCAGTCCAGGGTCCGGTAAAAATCCTGGAGGTAGTTTTCACCGGCAGCCGGAATGTAAGTGCTCAACCCACAATGGGTGCGGATTTCAAAACCGTAGCTATAGTCCATCAGGAAGCTCTCGGTGGCAGCTTCGTACAGCACACAATCGGCCAGGGCTGTTTCAAAGGCAGCGTACTCGGCATCCGTAGCCAACTGACGGATGAAGTCTTCCAGATCAAAGAAGAAGGAGCGTTTGTTCCGGTAAAAACCTTGCACCCTGCGGCGGTCAAAATTCGCCAATTCTTCCCGGTGGTTCGCAAAGACGGTCTTGACCGCATCGGCCAAGGCTTCCAGAGGAGCGGTTTGTACCAATGCGATGGTCGCGGCCCGGTAACTGCCGGTCTGGCTGTCGTAATGGTCAAAGAAAATGGAGGCCACGCGTTCCAGGTCGGCGCTTCCGCTCGCCAACAAGGGAGACACGATCTTGCGGTACGGGAAACCTTGTGCCAAGATTTCAGCCACCGAAGCAATGATGTAGTCGGCTTTGTTGCGCAATTGGTAGGCCACCTCCACGCCTCCCATCAGGCAAGCATCGAAGATGATGTAGTCGTAGTGGATGGGCAAGGCCTGCTCAAGATCTTGGATATCGACTTCGATCTTGGAATCTGGTCCCATGCTCTTGAACCAGTCCCGGTACGGGTCTTCGGACAAGGGAGGGAAGGCCTCGGCTGTGCTTGCACAAGAAGCACCGGCCTGGGATTCAAAGTCACTCGGATCGTCGTAATAACCCCGGGGCAACCAACCGCTACCGTGGGACCACAAAATCAGCCCGTTTTCCTGAGCCGGATAACTTTCGGCAGCCTCGGTCAGAACCTGTTTCATCACCTTCGGATCCAAGGAATTCTGATCGGGGTACTCCCGAATCAGTTCGGAAGACACGTGGCCCTTGTTGTTCTCAAACAGACGGACCAGGCGCGGCAAGGTATCGGCTGTGTGCATGTACACCAACAGTACATCTCCTTTGCCCGGTTGGCACCACTTCGGAATGTAACCTCCGTTCAAATCGGAGTAATTCATATAAGCATAGGAAGAGAGGTTGTTGTTGCCGGCCATGTAGATCAACAAGGTCTGCGGGTTGTCGGTTTCTCCCTGCCAACCGCTTTCGCAACCGGAGAGAAGGGACACCAGCACCAACACTCGAAAATAATATCTTAATTTCTTCATAGACATCTGCATATCGCGCAAAATTGAGTAAAATAACTTACATTTGCCAAATAAATTCTATATGATGAAGAAATACACCATGATTTTACTCGTTTCCGGCCTGGGTTTGCTGGCCGGTTCCTGCAAAGAGTCCGTTCAAAAAGAACCGGATTTCAAGTACCTGATTGATGAATTTGCAGACTTGAAGGTAATGCGTTACCAAATCCCGGAATGGGAAAACCTGAGTTTGCAACAACAAACCTTCCTCTACCATTTGGGAGAAGCTGCCAAATCCGGCCGCGACATCATCTGGGACCAACACTTCAAATACAACCTGGAAATCCGCAAAGTCCTTGAAAACATCCTGATCAACTACAAGGGCGACCGCACCTGTGACGAATACAAAGCGTTTGAAGTTTACGCCAAACGTGTATTCTTCAGCAACGGGATCCACCACCACTACGGCGAAGAAAAATTCTTGCCGGGTTGCAGCCAAGACTACTTCGCATCGTTGATGGATGCCTGCGGTCTGGAAGCACAAAAAGAAAAGTTGTTGCCCATCCTCTTTGATGCCGACTTGTATGCTCACCGCCGCTACACCGGTACCGACAAAGACATCGTGGAAGCTTCTGCAGTAAACTTCTACGAAGGTGTGAACCGCAAAGAAGCCCTTGCCTTCTACGGCAAAATGGAAGATCCGAAAGACAAAACCCCGATTTCCTACGGTTTGAACAGCAAACTCGTGAAGAAAAACGGCAAGGTTCAAGAAGAAGTTTGGAAAGTAGGAGGTTTGTACGGTCCGGCCCTGGAACGCATCGTGGCACACTTGGACACCGCAAGTACCTATGCTGAAAACGAAACCCAACGTGCTTACATCCAACAACTCATCGAATACTACAAAACCGGTGACCTGGTGATCTGGGATGAATTCAACGTGGCTTGGGTACAAGACAACGAATCCCAAGTGGACTTTGTGAACGGTTTCGTGGAAAACTACTCCGATCCCCTCGGTATGAAAGCGTCTTGGGAAGCCCTCGTCAACATCAAAGACATGCAGGCTTCTGAAAGAACCCGCTTGATCTCTGACAACGCACAATGGTTTGAAGACAACTCCCCGATTGATCCGCAATTCAAGAAAAAAGAAGTGAAAGGTGTAACCGCCAAAGTCATCAACGCAACTACGTTGGGTGGCGACTGCTTCCCGACCCCGCCGATTGGTATCAACTTGCCGAACGCTGACTGGATTCGCAAAGACTACGGCTCAAAATCCGTTACCATCGCAAACATTTCAGACGCTTACAACAAAGCGGCAGAAGAGTCTCCCCGCAGTTTGCTGAAAGAATTTGCTTGGGACGAAGCTGAACTCCAACGTGCGAAAGAATTCGGTGCCTTGACGGGTAACCTCCACACCGACTTGCACGAATGCTTGGGCCACGGTTCCGGCCAATTGTTGCCGACCACTTCTCCCAACGCTTTGGCAGAATACAGCTCAACCTTGGAAGAAGCCCGTGCTGACCTCTTCGCATTGTATTACATCGCAGACCCGAAATTGGTTGAATTGGGCATCCTCCCCAACGAAGATGCGTACAAAGCTGAATTCGACAGCTTCATCCGCAACGGTATCTTCACCCAATTTACCCGCATCGAATTGGGCAAACAAAACATCGAAGCCCACATGCAAGACCGCAAGCTCATCGCAGACTGGTGCTTTGAAAAAGGTGCTGCTGAAAACGTGATTGAAAAACGCGTTCGCGACGGCAAGACTTACTTCGTGATCAACGATTACAACAAGTTGCGCACCCTCTTCGGTGAATTGTTGAAAGAAATCCAACGCATCAAATCCGAAGGAGACTACGCTGCCGGTAAAGCCCTCGTGGAAACCTACGCAGTGAACATCGATCCGGATTTGCACCGCGAAGTGAAAGAACGTTACGAAGCCCTCGAACTCAAAGCCTTCGGTGGTTTCGTGAACCCGGAAATCATCCCGGTTCGTGAAAACGGCAACATCACTTCCTTCCGTATCGAATACCCGACCGACTACTTGAAACAAATGTTGGAATACGGCGAAAAATACGCAACACTCTAATCCGGTGTTTGGCTACCAATGAAAAAGCTCGGTGATTACCGAGCTTTTTCTATTTTATCTCATCAATGTCCACCAACTTATTGACAATCGCATAGATGGTCAAACCGGCAGGACTGTGGATCTGAAGTTTGGAGGCAATGTTCTTGCGATGGGTCATCACCGTGTGTGTCGAAAGGAAAAGCTGGTCTGCAATCTGTTTGTTGGTCATTCCCTTGACGACGCAAACCACGATCTCCTTCTCGCGGGCAGTCAGTTTCTGACGCAGGTCCGTCGGATCCTCCTCGGAGCGCTCTTCCTGGATAAAACGCAACAGAATCTCACGCAAGGTCTCCAGGGAATCGTATACCGAAAAGACTGCATCGTATTCCCGCAGGATGGCTGCCGGTGTCTGCGTGTGCTGCAAGGCGACCACCTTCATGGCCGTCAACCCCGACTGCTCCCGCAACCAATCAGGCGTTTGGGTTCCCAATTCGGCCGGATTGACCACCAGCACATCGGGCCGGTAACGCACCAACTGTTGGGCCAGGTCCGAAACTTCCCAGATCTCGGCCACCTCGATCGGGAGGTTGGCCAAGCGGCGCAGGATCGCCATCATTCCTCCACGCAGGACTTGTGACGATTCTGCAACCAGGATGTGTATTCTAGTTGCCATAACTGCTGCGTCGTTTTTCGTGGTAACGGATCACCGGCACAAAGAGATGATCCTCAATCAGGTTGTGGTCCGCCAGGTCCACGGAACAGGTGAACATATCCACCAGAACGGAGTTGAGTTCGTTGTGACTCGGAATGGCCAGGTACTTGAGGATGATGTCCTTCAACTCAACCAGTTTCTCCTCCACATGGTCGTGACGGGAACTGAAGATCCCAATGTTGTACTGAGGATCCGCCGCCTCTCCGTTCAAGAGGTGCTCCACATAGGTAAACACTTGATGGTCCTCGTAGTCCATGTGACGATGGACCTCCTCGACGTATTCGTCAAAATACGAAAGGACCAGGTCCGTCATGCGTTCTTCGGGCTGCGCCTTGACCAAGGCCTGCGCCAGCCGCTCCCGCAACTGCGGCAAACGGTAACCCAAGAAAAACTGGTGGGACGATTGCAGGTAGTGAATCAAGGTCGGCAAGGAAATCTGCTCGGGACGGAGTTGGAAATTTTCCTCATCCGACAGCAGGTTCACCACTGCCAGGAAGGTCGACACATCCACTCCATTTTCCTGACACACTTCTCCGATGGTCCGATCGCCCACCCCCAAGGGGATACCAAAACGCACCATCACCAACAACATGGAATAACGACGACCAATCAAATCTTCCACGCGATCGTCTGCGTGGTAACAAGTTATCTTATACATAAAAAACTATTCTTCTCTAAAACATCAGGCGCAAACCCAAATAGAAGTTGCGGGGAAGTGACGGACCGTACATATAGCCAGAGTCACGGTCAGCTCCCTCATCAAAATCTTGTTGGTAGGCATTGAAGATGTTCTGTACCCCCAAGTTGAATTGGAGGTTCATGGTCTCCCAGAACTTCAAATCGTAGGACACCTTGGCTCCCAAATCAAAGAAATCCGGGGTCACTTCTGCCACATCTTCGGGAATAGCTCCCGCCATGTGTTGCACCAACATAGAACCGGTATAGGTTCCGTTCAAGGCTACTTGCCAAGCCTCCGTCAACTGAGCCGATGCAGTGAAATAACCGTACCAATCTGGCGTCCGGAACATTTCCCAAACGGCAGGAGCGGTCTCACTCCATTCGTACAACTCATCGTAGCGGCTTTGTTGCCAAGTCAGACCCGCTTGCAATTGGAACCAGTCGCGGTAAGCCACCTTGGTCTCCAAGGTCACGCCAGCCACCCAAGCGCCGGGGCCATTCAAACGTTCCTGAACCAAGACCCCGTTTTCTACAACGGCCGGTCCCAATTCAAACACATCCACCAAGTGGGTGTAAAAGCCCTCCAACAAGAGGTTGGCTTGCCAATCGCCGAACTGGTGGTAGAGATCTCCGGACAAGGTAAAGCTGTGGGAGCGTTCCTCTCTCAGGTCGGCACTGTTGCGAATCATCAGGACCGTACCCCCTACGTTGGCCACGTGCAAGTCTTCGTCAAATACCTGCGGTGCGCGGTAGCCGGACGAATAGCTGGCGCGCAGGTTGACTTTTTCGCTCGGGTTGAAACGCACGTTCAGACGCGGGCTGAAGATCGGGTTGCGCAACAAGGAGTTCTTGTCCAACCGACCACCAATCAGGAAGCTCCAGCGACGGTTCTTCCACTCGTTTTGTGCAAAAATACTTTCGGTAAACACCTCTTGCTCGGTGTATCGGTTGTAACCCCACATCGTATCGTTGAGGTAGTCTCCGATGATCTCGGTACCCACGGTCAGGTCGGCCGGCATAAAAAGGCAATCGTCCATCTTGTAGATGTATTGTGCACCTCCCACCCAGGTCATACCACGGGTCGAGCCATAGGCATTGAGGTCCTGGCCTCCACCGTAATAGCTCTCACGGGCAATGTGTTGCGCCGATCCGAACACAGAAAGACGGTGCTTGGTGTTCGGGCTGAAGTAATCAAACTTCACACTTCCGGCATTGATGTTATGACGGATCTGCTCCGCAATGTTCGCTTCGTGC
The DNA here is from genome assembly GCA_017647795.1 of Bacteroidales bacterium. Taxonomy (GTDB): domain Bacteria; phylum Bacteroidota; class Bacteroidia; order Bacteroidales; family UBA932; genus JAGCJX01. The sequence goes on from JAGCJX010000029.1 coordinate 74,314, forward strand.
GGAGGACGGCCCAAGCTGTCACCGCCACGACGGTATTCGTTCATGTGGTGGTATTCGAAACTCAATTTGGAATACACGCCGGTTTTCACATACGAGCGCAAGCCCAAGGTTTGGCCTTGCAATTCAGCCAATTCTGTAAAGCCATCGCCGTTCGCATCGTAACCACCGCGGTCGCGACTTTGTCCGAACAAGAACAAACCCGCTTTGTTGTCATCGGTCACAAAGGAAGCATTCAACGACGTATTGTGGTCCATTGTTCCATTGCCCAACACCGTCATGCCGTGGCCGACTTCCCCGAAGTTCCGTACGGGCTCCTTGGTGATGATGTTGATCGTCCCTGCGATGGCCGAAGAGCCGAACAAAGCGGATCCACCCCCACGCATCACCTCCACACGTTCCACCATGCTGGCCGGAATCTGCTCAATGCCATAAACCCCAGCCAATGCGCTGAAGACCGGACGGGAGTCGATGAGGATTTGGGTATAGGGACCGTCAAGACCGTTGATCCGGATCTGTTGAAAACCGCAGTTCTGACAGTTGGTTTCCACACGAATCCCCGGTTGAAAGGCAATCCCTTGCGCCAGGTTCACAGAGTTGGTTTGGCTGAACACCTTGGCATCCACCACGTTCACCAAGGTCGGGGCCAATTGTCGGAGGGTTTCGCTACGGCTGGCCGTTACGACCACGCCCCCCAAGGCAATGGCCTCTTCTTCCAGGTGAAAGTTCAACTCCAGGGTCCGTCCCTTCTTCAAGGTAATGGGGCGAGCAATGGTCTTGTATCCGATGGCCGAAATCTCCAAAATGAATTCGCCTTCAGGCAGGTTCTTCAAGTAAAAGTGACCCGAAGCATCGGAAGTGGTTCCCAGCATCGTACCTTGCAAGACTACGGAAATAAAAGGAAGGTGTTCGCCAGTATTTTTATCCAGGATGTGGCCCACAAGGTTGGCGTCGGTACCATCGGGCTCTGAAATTTCTGCAAACGCAGGAAACGCTGCAGCGCACAACAGGGCTACAACGAAAAATATTTTTCGAAACATGTTATGTTAAGGTTGCGACGAATGACTCGTCCGGTTTTTGGTAAGTTTTATAAAAGGGTAAGCATCAGAATTCTCACCCGGGCAGTCGAGGACTTAACCCAGGCAAGGCTTCCCTACCGGAGGAGCACGCAACGAAGGAATGGCCTGCAGACCGGTCTCGTCGGCCAGCAGACATTGGGTCTGGATCGTCTCACAATGATCCCAAAAAAATGCAGGAATTGCCAGCATTTCTGCGGCAATCCCTGTATTGTGATTGACGAGGTCAATAGCGACAAAGCCTTGACTCGTGTGGTTGTGATGGGCGGCATACGGGTGCTGGTGAACCACTCTTTGTCCGTCAACCACGTGGATGTGGGAGAAGAACGGAGAGAGAAAGAACTGGTAAACAACCAGTAGGAATAGGAAAGCTACCCGCCAGCGACGCATCAAACTTTCAAATTGTCGTTTTTAACCAAGGCTACGGAAAGGGTGGCTTGTACACACAAGCGGCCTTCTACGTGAGCTTCGGCATCGATGAAGAAAATCGGACCGCGTTTGGCCGTGACTTTGGCCGTCACTTCTACGGTGTCACCGGGTACAACAGAACCTTTGAAACGGGTCTTGTCAATACCGGTAAACATCGGGGTACAACCTTCCATTTCTTTCATCACGAGGATGGAACTGGACTGACCCATGATTTCACACAAGATCACACCGGGAACAACCGGGTGACCGGGGAAGTGACCTTGAAGGAAAAACTCATCGCCACGAACGGTGTATTTACCGTGGCAGATGCCGTTTTCATCAATTTCCATCTCATCCACGAGCAACATCGGCTCACGGTGAGGCAAAAAGTTTTTAATTTCTTCGCGTTTCATAACTATTACTCTACTCTTCTCAATGCAATACTTCCGTTGTGACCACCGAAGCCCAATGAGTTGGACAATGCAATGGTGAAGTCACATTTGCGGGCTTTCAACGGAGTGTAATCCAAGTCACAATCCGGGTCTGCTTCGGTCAAGCCAATGGTCGGAGGCACGATGCCGTCGCGGATGGCCAAAGCAGCCGCAGCCAATTCCACACCACCGGCAGCACCCAACATGTGACCGGTCATGGATTTGGTGGAGCAAATCACGGCACGACGTGCATCTTCTTCGCCCAAAGCCAATTTGATTGCAGCAGTTTCTGATTTATCGTTCAACGGAGTACCGGTACCGTGTGCGTTGAAGTGAGCCACTTCACCCGGACGGTAACCTGCTTCGTTCAAGGCTTGACGGATTGCCGCAGCGGGGGTCGTACCATCCGGACGGGGTGCGGTGTAGTGGTAAGCATCGCAGGAGTTACCGTAACCGCAAACTTCCGCGTAGATTTTTGCACCACGGGCTTTTGCATGTTCGTATTCTTCCAAAACTACGATACCAGCCCCTTCTGCCATTACGAAACCTTGGCGGCGGGCATCAAAAGGAAGGGAGCCTTGGAGGGGATCTTCAGAACGGGACAACGCCTTGCTGTTGGCAAAACCACCGATGGACAAGGGGCTGATTGAAGCTTCAGCACCACCGGCAATGATGGCATCGGCATAACCGTGTTTGATGGCACGGAAAGCTTCACCAATCGCGTGTGTACCGGTTGCACAAGCGGTTACCACCGGCAAGCAGGGTCCTTGTGCGTTGTGTTTGATGGCGATGTTTCCAGATGCGATGTTGGAAATCATCATCGGGATGAACAACGGAGAGATGCGGTTTGCACCTTCGCGGTCCATTTTGCGGGTTTCTTCGATGAAGGTGTCCATACCTCCAATACCGGAACCTACATACACACCAAAACGGCCTGCTTCGATGTTTTCTTGAGCAACCAAACCACTGTCTTCCACTGCTTGGTTCGCAGCTGACAATGCATACAAACAGAAACGGTCACTCTTACGGATGGTTTGCGGATCCACTCCGAATTCTTTCGCATTGAATCCTCTGATTTCGCCAGCTATATGTACAGGCAGTTCGTCTGTCGGGAAATAAGTAATGCGATCAATGCCGCAGACGCCGTTTACCAAATTGTTCCAGAACGTCTCCACATTGTTTCCGACGGGAGTAATCACTCCCATACCGGTAATTACTACTCTTCTCATAGATAGTCGGTTATAGATTTTAGATTTATTCGTATTTAATTTCTGACCACTTCAACAAACAAGCGGCGGTGGTGAATCCAGCTCCAAAGGCACTCATGGCGATGCGGTCGCCGTCTTTGATCTTGCCTTCACGAGCCATTTCATCCAAGAGCATCGGGATGCTGGATGAAGAGGTATTTCCATATTTCTCAATGAAATGCGGGAATTTTTCCCAGCCTTGTTTCATGTATTCTCGAATGGTATCGATGATACGGATATTGGCTTGGTGCAACAGATAATGGTCCACTTGGTCGGGGGTCACGCCAGCCGCCTGCATCACACGGTTCAAATCGCGGATGGAGCCACGTACCGCCATTTTGAACACATCCTGACCGTTCATGATTACGGCGTGGTCGTGTTCTTCTTTGTTCACGTACGGGGTGTATTGCAGTTTGTGACGTTGGTAGAGTGCTTCCGGCATGCTGGTGTTGGTCAAGGAGAAACTTTCGAAGTTATCCCCTTCGGTCAGGACCACCGCACCGGCACCGTCTCCGAAGAGCACGCAGGTACCACGATCGGTCCAGTCCATCATGCGGGACGGTTCTTCGGCCGCTACGACCAAAACATTTTTCACACGACCTGACTTAAAGAAAGCATCGGCAATGTCCAGGCCATACAAGAAGCCGGCACATGCCCCATTGACATCAATGGTCGGGCAGGTGGCGCCAATCATTCCTTGCAGCACACAACCCAAACCAGGGGTGATGTATTCATTGACTACATTAGAGCAGATGATATAATCAATGTCCCGAGCCGTCAGTTTTGCGCTAGCCAAAGCTTTGTTCATCGCTTCGGCAGCCAAGTCTTCCAATTTTTCGCTGGAAATCACACGTCTTTCTTGAATTCCAGTTCTTGAACGAATCCACTCATCGTTTGTCTCCAAGAAGGTGGACAACATCTCGTTAGTCACCACTTGTTTCGGATGAGCACTTCCGGTTCCAATGATTTTCATACACATAAATATTAAGCCCGCAAAAATAATCGTTTTGCGAGAAAAATCTACAATTATTTCAGAAAATGTGACGAATTCGTCATCTTACATTCCCATATATTGCTGTTGTTCAGCACTTAAGCAATCTATCTCAATGCCCCAGAATGCCAAACGACGGGATGCCACGGCAAGATCCACCTCTCTGGGCACCGGAATTACCTTTCTATCAGCATTTTTCAGCTCATCCTTGTGGGCAACCAGGTAGGCAGCGCTCAAAGCTTGAATTGCAAAGCTCATGTCCATGATTTCGGCCGGGTGACCGTCTCCACAAGCCAGGTTCACCAATTTTCCTTCGCCCAAAATGTAAATGGTACGACCGTCTGCCAAACGGAAACCTTCAATGTTCTTGCGGGCTTCGAACACCGATGCTGCGATCTTGCGCAAACCAGCCACATCCACTTCCACATCAAAGTGACCAGCGTTGCAGCAGATGGCTCCGTCTTTCATCTTCTCGAAATGGCGTACGCCCACCACGTCGTTGCAACCGGTTACAGTCACAAACACATCGCCCAGGGGGGCCGCTTGGTCCATTGTCATCACAGCGAAACCGTCCATCACCGCTTCCATGGCACGCACCGGATCCACTTCGGTCACGATGACAGAAGCACCGAGGCCTTTCGCACGCATGGCCACACCTTTGCCACACCAGCCATAACCGGCTACGACCACGGTCTTGCCGGCCACAATGAGATTGGTGGTGCGGTTGATGCCATCCCAAACCGATTGACCGGTACCGTAACGGTTGTCAAACAAGTGTTTGCAATCCGCATCGTTCACGGTAATCATCGGGAAACGGAGGGTACCCAGGCGTTCCATCGTATGCAAACGGTGGATACCGGTCGTTGTTTCTTCGCAACCGCCAATCACTCGGTCCAGCAATTCAGGGTAACGGGTGTGGATGAGGTTCACCAAGTCGCCACCGTCATCGATGATGAGGTCCGGTCCGATTTCGATTACGCGGGTCAAATGGCGATCGTATTCTTCGGGGGTTGCATTGTACCAGGCAAAGACGTTCAGACCGTCGTGAACCAATGCTGCCGCCACGTCATCTTGGGTCGACAGGGCATTGCTACCCGTCACATACATTTCCGCACCCCCGGCCGCCAAAACCTTGCACAAATACGCAGTTTTTGCTTCCAAGTGTACCGACAAGGCAATTTTCAAACCTTGGAACGGCAATTCACGACGGAAATTTTCTTCGATGCCACGCAAGATGTCCATGTGACCGATTACCCAATCGATCTTCATTTTTCCACTTTCCCACAATTCGGGATTTCTAATTTCACTCATGTTATATCGTTTTTTACTCTATTTCAGAATTTTGTCGCAAAATTAACTATTCTTTGCGAAAACGAAACACTTTCCTAACTTTGTGTGTTCAACACGACAATAAATTTACAAGATACTATGAAAAGACTGAACCGAATCATTACTGTTTTTTGTGCAGCCATCCTCCTGTTTACCGCCTGCACCACCCAAAAATCTTACATGATTGAAGTTCCCGTTCCGGAACGCGAACCCGGCCAAACCGATGTGGTCGGCCTCGTGACCGAAAAACTGGAAACCGTCCGCGTCGGCTTCATCGGCCTGGGTATGCGTGGACCGGGTGCTGTGGAACGTTTCACCTACATCCCGGGGACCGAAGTTGTAGCCCTCTGCGACATCGTTCCGGAACGTGTGGAAGCCTGCCAAGAAATTCTCCGTCGCCGGAATTTGCCCGAGGCAGCTGCCTACAGCGGTAGCGAAGATGCATGGAAAGCCCTCTGCGAACGCGATGACATTGATTTGGTGTACATCGTCACCGACTGGAAAAATCACGCTCAAATGGGCGTTTATGCCATGGAACACGGCAAACACGTGGCCATTGAAGTACCGGCAGCCATGACAATGGACGAAATCTGGGCCTTGATCAATACCGCTGAAAAGACCCGCAAACACTGCATGCAACTCGAAAACTGTGTCTATGACTTCTTTGAATTGACCACGTTGAACATGGCACAACAAGGTCTCTTTGGAGAAGTGCTCCACGTGGAAGGTTCGTACATCCACAACCTCGAAGATTTCTGGCCTTATTACTACAACAACTGGCGCATGGACTACAACCGCACCCATCGCGGTGACGTCTATCCGACCCACGGCATGGGCCCGGCTTGCCAACTGCTCGACATCCACCGCGGCGACCGCATGAAATACCTGGTTGCAATGGACACCAAGGCGGTGAACGGACCGGCCTACATTGAGCGCACTACCGGTGAAAAGGTTACCGACTTCAAAAATGGAGACCACACCCTCACCCTCATCCGCACCGAAAAAGAAAAAACCATCCACATCCAACACAACGTCATGACCCCGCGTCCCTACAGCCGGATGTACCAATTGACCGGAACCGATGGTTTTGCAAACAAATACCCGGTACAACAATACTGCCTGCGTCCGACCCAAGTAGCCGCAGATGAAGTTCCGGACCACGAAAACCTCAACGCCCACGGAGCCGTTTCCAAAGAAGTACGGGAAGCGTTGATGTTGAAATACAAACACCCCATCCACCAAGAATTGGAAGAAATCGCCAAGAAAGTGGGCGGACACGGTGGTATGGACTTCATCATGGACTACCGTTTGGTCTACTGCTTGCAAAACGGTCTGCCGTTGGATATGGACGTGTACGACTTGGCAGAATGGTGCTGCCTGCCCGAACTGACAGCCCTCTCCATTGAAAACAATTCTGCACCGGTAGCCATTCCGGACTTCACCCGCGGCGCTTGGAACAAGATCCAAGGTTATCGCCACGCTTTTGCAGAATAACCCCAGGCCCATTTCAGACCCAGACGTATGAAAGCACTGCACAACCTGGTTTCGCACTTCCAACTGCAAGGAACCCCTCAACAGCCGGAGCCGCTTGGCTCCGGTCTGATCAACGATAGTTACCTCGTCCGTACCGTGGAGGCCGATGCTCCGGATTACGTCCTGCAACGCATCAACCACGCTATCTTTCAGGACGTGGATTTGTTGCAACACAACATCCGCTGCGTGACCGAACACATCCGCCGCCAATTGAAAGCGGCCGGCACGCCGGACCTGGACCGTCGCGTACTGCGCTTCATCCCCGCTGAGACCGGCAAAGACTACTGGTTCGACGGGACCTCTTACTGGCGCATGATGGTCTTTGTCAAAGACTCCTTTACCCACCAGGCGGTGACCCCCACCTCCTCCCGCAACGCCGGTCTGGCCTTTGGCCAATTCCAGGCTCAGCTCGCAGACCTGCCGGAGACCTTGGGAGAAACCATCCCTAACTTCCACAACATGGAATTCCGTCTCCAACAACTCGACGAAGCGGTGGCGGCCGATGCCGTAGGACGGGTTGCCGGAGTACAAGACCTGTTGGAAGCGGTGGCCCAACGCCGAGAAACCATGTGCCAAGCCGAACGGCTTTACCGAGAAGGAAAATTGCCCAAACGCATCTGTCACTGCGATACGAAAGTCAACAACATGCTCTTTGACGCAGATGACAACATCCTTTGCGTCATCGACCTGGACACCGTGATGCCGAGTTTCATCTTCTCGGACTTCGGGGACTTCCTGCGCACCGGTGCGAACCCCGTCGCAGAAGACGAACCGGATCTCAACCGGATTGACTTTGACTTGGCCATTTTTGAGGCCTTTACCGAAGGCTATCTGCAAAGTGCCCGTTCGTTCCTCACCCCGCTGGAGATCGAATTGCTCCCCTATGCTGCCGAACTCTTCCCGTACATGCAGTTTGTCCGTTTCTTGACAGACTGGATCAACGGAGACACGTACTACAAAATCCAATACCCCGAACACAACCTCGTGCGCTCCCGGGCTCAGTTGCAACTGCTCACCCGCGTCGAGGCATGTGGAGACAAGATGAAGAGCATCATCCGAACCCTACTTTCGAAACAATAACCCTTACTACGCATGAAATACACCCGCTTCGCCGTTATTTTGACCGCCCTGTGTCTGTCCATCGGTCTCTTTGCCCAAAAGAAAACCGATTATGCAAAATACGTCAACCCCTTGGTCGGTACTGACTTCCACGGCCACACCTATCCGGGAGCCGTCGCTCCCTTCGGCATGGTCCAACTCAGCCCCGATACCCGTTTGACCGGCTGGGACGGCTGCTCGGCCTACCACTATTCCGACACCTTGGTTTATGGATTCAGCCACACCCACCTCAGCGGTACCGGCTGCTCCGACTACGGCGACATCCTGTTGATGCCCGTGACAGGCTACCAAGAGGCTGAAATCCGCAACGACCGTTACCGTTCGGCCTTCCGCCACGAGACAGAAACGGCCTCTCCGGGGTATTACAGCGTCTTTTTGGACGACTACCAAATTCTGGTGGAACTCACTGCCGGTCCCCGCACCGGTCTGCACCGCTATACTTTTGAAAAAGGTGCCACCCCGCAAGTGGTGTTGGACCTGATCCACCGCGACGAACTCCTGGATAGCGAGTTGAAGGTCCTCGACGACCACACAGTCCAAGGTATGCGCCGCTCCAAAGCCTGGTCCGAAGACCAACCGATCTACTTCCACTTGGAATTCTCCCGTCCGATTGTCGCACAACGCTACAATGCAGACAGTACCCAAGTCATCTTTGAATTTGCACCCCTCAAACGCAAAAACATCCTCGTTGCGAAAGTCGGCATCTCCAACCACACCTGCGAGAATGCCCGTACCAACTTGTATGCAGAACTTCCTAAGGCCAAGTCCTTTGACTTTGACGGTATCCACAAAAAGACCCGCACAGCCTGGAACGAATACCTCGGTAAGATTGAAGTCGGCTACCATCCGCAAGCCACCGCCTCGGCCGAGCGCGACTCCCTGGAACAAGAATACCTGCGTACGTTCTATACCGCTTTGTACCATACCGCGGTGAGTCCGAACCTCTACTCCGATGCCGGCACCCCGGACGAATACACGGTATTCTCTCTTTGGGACACCTTCCGCGCCCTGCACCCGCTCTTCGCCTTGATCGAACGCGAACGTACCGAGGATTTCATGGATACCTTCCTAATCGTGTACGACCAACTTGGAAAACTCCCGATGTGGGAACTTTCCCGCTACGAAACCGACTGTATGATTGGTTACAACTCCGTCTCTGTCATTGCAGATGCTTTGGCCAAAGGCATCACCGACTTTGATGTGGAACGGATGTTCGAGGCCATGATTGCCAACTCCCACGAGAAAGAGTACGGCATCGATGTCTTCCACCAAAACGGCCTTGTGCTGGGTGAGTTGGAACACGAATCGGTTTCCAAAACCTTGGAATACGCCTACGATGACTGGTGCATCGCCCAAACTGCCTTGTACCTGTACAACACCACCGGCGATGAAAAATACCAAGACTACTACCGGGAATACATGGGTTATGCCCAATTCTACCAAAACGTCTTTGATCCGAGTACCGGTTTCATGCGTGCCCGCCAGGATGGACGTTGGATGACCCCGTTCCGCCCGGCCGAAGTTAACAACCACTACACCGAGGCTAACTCGTGGCAATACAGTTTCTTTGTCCCGCACGATATGAGCGGACACATCCGTTTGCTGGGAGGAGACCAAGCCTATTGTGAAAAGTTGGACCAACTCTTCACAGCCAACAGCCGCACCGTCGGACGGACACAGGTGGACATCACCGGCCTCATCGGCCAGTATGCACACGGTAACGAACCGAGCCACAACTATGCTTACTTGTACACCTTTGCCGGCCAACCCTGGAAAACCCAAGCCCGCGTGCGTGAAATCCTGACAACCTTGTATGACTCGTCACCGGACGGACTCTGTGGCAACGAAGACTGTGGTCAAATGTCTGCCTGGTATGTGTTCAGTGCCATGGGCTTCTACCCCGTAACCCCGGGCTACAACCAATTTGTCTTGGGTGCTCCCCTGTTTGATTACGTGGTACTCCACCTGGAAAACGGCCGGGAATTCCGCATTGAAGCCAACCAAGCGGTCCAAGCTCCCTACGTACAAGGACTGAGCTTGAACGGCCAACCCCACAACCGGATGTACCTGACCACCCAAGAGATTCTGAACGGTGGTGTATTCCGCTTTGAACTGGGAGAAACCCCGAACTACGAATTCGGCACCCGCACAGAGGAACGTCCCCACACCGCCCTTGAAAGCAACCTCGTGGGCAACCCGTGGTTTGAAGTGGAGGTTCCGATGTTCGATGACCAAACCAACGTGTCCATCGGTTCGTACGATGCGGCCAACGAAATCTGGTATGCCATCATCGAAAACCGCGGTGCAGAACCGAAATACCAACGCTACACCGGACCGTTTGTGGTGAACCAAACCTGCATCCTTCGCGCCTATGCGGTGTCTCCGGGAGGAAAACGCAGTTTTGTTTCTGAAACCACGGTAACCAAACTCCGCAGCGACCGCAGCATCAACATCCTCTCGGAATACAACCCGCAGTACAACGCAGGGGGCGACCGGGGCTTGGTGGACGGCGTTCGTGGCCGGATCAACTGGCGCACCGGCGGTTGGCAAGGTTTCCAACGCACCGACTTCGAAGCCATTGTGGACATCGGTAGCGTACAACCCATCACGGCAATCACGGCTGGCTTCCTGCAAGACGTCCGTTCGTGGATATGGATGCCGACCTACGTAGAATTTTACATTTCAGAAGATGGAGAACACTTTACCCCGCTGGGACGTTTCACCCACGAAGTATCCATCAAGGACTACGAAATCCAAGTGATGGACATCCATTGGGAAGCAACTTCGACCTGCGATGCTGCCACCCAAACCTGCAGCGAAGCCCCGAAAGGCCGCTACGTGAAGGTCTTTGCAAAGAACTACGGGGTGATTCCTGAATGGCACTTGGGTGCAGGCGGTCAGACCTTCATCTTCATCGACGAGATTGACATAAAAAATTAAAAAAATATTTGCGATTTCAGCGAAAGACTGTACCTTTGTCGTCTCAAATAAGGATGCTTCCTTAGCTCAGCTGGTAGAGCACGACACTCTTACTGTTGGGGTCCAGGGTTCGAGCCCCTGAGGGAGCACAGAAAACGGCTTCACAGACACCTGTGAGGCCGTTTTTATTGTTTTCTGTGGACAGGGGCCTTGTTAGGCGGCGGCTATCCATGGATCTGGCGGTTTACGTGGACGGTGGTCTCGTTAGGCGGCCGGTATCCATAAATCAGGCGATTTTCGTGGATGGGGCCCATGTTAGGCGGCCGGTATCCATAAAACACCCGCCTTTCGTGGACAGAAGCATTGTTTGGCCGCGGCTATCCATAAATCAGGCGGTTTTCGTGGACATGAGCCTCGTTAGGCGGCCGATATCCATAAATCAGGCGATTTTTGTGGACGGTGGCCTCGTCAGGCGGCCGGTATCCATAAAACACCCGCCTTTTGTGGACAGGAGCCTTGTCTGGCGGCCGGCATCCATAAATCAGGCTGTTTTTGTGGATAGAAGCCTCGTCTGGCGGCCGGTATCCATAAAACACCCGCCTTTCGTGGATAGGACTCGCAAATGACGGCGGCAATCCATAAATCAGGCCGTTTTCGTGGACGCAGGCCTCGGCAGGCGGTCGCTATCCATAAAACACCCGCCTTTCGTGGATGGGACTCGCAAATGACGGCGGCTATCCATGGATCTGGCGGTTTACGTGGACGGTGGTCTCGTTAGGCGGTGGCTATCCATAAAACACCCGCCTTTCGTGGATGGACTCGCAAATGACGGCGGCAATCCATGAATCAGGCGGTTTGCATGGATGAAAGCTTCGGAAGGCGGTCGCTATCCATAAAACACCCGCCTTTCGTGGACAGGACTCGCAAATGGCGGTGGCAATCCATGGATCTGGCGGTTTACGTGGACGAAGGCCTCGGCAGGCGGTCGCTATCCATAAAACACCCGCCTTTCGTGGATAGGACTCGCAAATGGCGGCCGCAATCCATGGATCTGGCGGTTTACGTGGACGAAGGCTTCGGTAGGCGGACGCTATCCATCAAACACCCGCCCTTCGTGGATAGGACTTGCAAATGGCGGCGGCAATCCATGAATCAGGAGGTTTGCGTGGACGAAGGCTTCGGTAGGCGGACACGGCGGGCTAGTGGTGATGACGGAGGAGGACTTTGTTCGCTTCGCTCTCTCCGGCCCCTCCCACCGTATCCTGCGTGGTCTAATCGACCACTTGTCTGCGGCGGGCCCCTCCCCCTACACGAGTCCGGGGGTGGACACGCCTCCTCCTGTCATCACCACTGTCCCATGAATCAACCTCGCCAAGCGGCGACTATCCATGAGATCGGATTCTTTTATGGATAAGTACCGATGCTTTTCTATTGCGGGAACAGTTCCTCCAGAATTGCAAGATCCATTCGCAGCATTCTTCTGAGCTGCTGATTGGAGGCGTTGTAGTTGAAATGCATGTGGCGGGCCGTATCAATCTTTTGTTGGGCCGTGAGTTCTGTGGTCGATTTGAGGGCATACTCCTTATGAACGAAAGTGTTGAGTACGACATAGAGTTCGTCATCCGTTAAAAATACGGAGTCCTTTATTCTGGCAGCAATCTGGCTGAAGGCTTCCGCATTGCGGGTTAGGGAATTGAAATAGCTTCTGGCATCCCTAAAAAAACTTTCACCAAGTTTGATGTCGCAGAAAGAGGGGATGAAGGGCATACTCCCGATTTCGAGTAGACTGGAGAATGGTGCAACATCCCTTGTGTGAAGCAGCTTGCGTTGGGTGTTGACGGTGAGTTTTCCTAGTGGAGAGGCACTTATGAATTTGATCCAAGAGCTGAAATAAGCACAGCCACCTCCCCAGGGGTAAGAGTCCGGAGTATGAGAGGGATTTGCCACGAACGCGTTTCGATTGACATAGATGATTTCATTCCGCAAAGCTTGGAGGGTTTCTATGGGCAGTATGTTCATCCTGAACGGCTTCCAGTCAATTGCACGTTCCGATCTTGCGAAAAGAGTCCTTATTCTAGTGCGAAATAAATCGAAAAGTTCAAGGCATTTTTCCTCCGGTCCTGATAGAATAAGGTGAATGTGGTTGGACATCAATTCGAATGTGAGTAACCTTACCTCGCTTTGTAGGTGAAGAGCGCTAGCAAGGCTCCACATCCCGTCCTTGAATTCCTCGTCATTTCGAAAAATATTTTGCATTTGCGTGCCATCCGTAAACAAATGCCAATAGGGTCCATTGTTGATAAATGCGTTCTCACAAATTCGCTCCTTCTCTGAATAACTCAGAGCACAAAAATCCTTCATCATACATTTACTTATTATACTTTCCCACAATGCCCCCTGTTTCGTCTTCCTGTTGTACAGAGGCGTAGCGTGACGATTCAAATTTACAGGCTTTGTTTCTAAGTTCAGAACATTATTTGCAAAAGTCGTCGTCTATCCACAAAACCAGGTCCTTTCGTGGACGCAGGCTTCGACAGGCGACGGAAATCCATAAAACACCCGCCCTTTGTGGACAGGACTCGCAAAAGACGACGGCAATCCACAGATCAGGCCGTTTTCGTGGACGCAGGCCCTGGCAGGCGGCGGCAATCCATAAAACACACGCCTTTCGTGGACAGAAGCCTCATCTAGCAGCCGGTATCCATAAAACACCCGCATTTCGTGGACAGAAGCCTCATCTAGCAGCCGGTATCCATAAAACACGCGCCTTTCGTGGATGGACAATTTGAAAGGTGGGCCTGTGGTGATGACGGAGGAGGACTTTGTTCTGAGCTAAATGGCTGGAACATTAAATGGGGACCTTTTAATCCGACAAACTGAAATCAATTTCATGGACCAATTTGTTGAATTCGAGGATTTCGGGATAGACTTGATCTATTTCTGATCGGCGGTTGAGGGAGAGGGCGAGTTTGTGATGGGCCTTTTTGAGGGACTGGAGAGCGGATTTTCCTTTGCGAAGGATGGTCTCGCAGTCTTTGAGGCGACGACGCATTTCCAAATAAGAACGATCTTCTTCACGGCCTCGGCCTGCTAAGGGCTCACACAATTGTAGATACATTTCGTATTCCGCGGCCAGTTCCGCCTTTTCGTGTTCTATCCAGCTGCGCATCGGGGCACCGGCCAGCAAGTGCGCCAAGGTATCGCAATAAATTCCGACAAGGGTATCGGCCATCTGAACATAGTCCCGCACGACCTCGCCTTGCTTGCGGCGGGCGATGGCTTCTGCACTTTGACCCAACAGCTTGCCCGACCATTTTGCATAACCTTCCGGAATGGTCATACCCATACCCAACGCGTTGTAATGATGAATCAGAGAATCTGTCTGTCGGCCCAATCCCCGGAGCTGGACTCCGTACTGCTCGTAGCGCGTGGGACTACAAAGACTCTTGAGGTTGCGGAAGTAACTTTCCAGCACATCAGAGTAGGCCAAGAATTTTTGAACGGCCTTCTCCTCTTTGATCTGGAAATCCACCACCTCGTTCAACTGCTGTACCCGTAATTCGGGCGTAATCAGGGTCGCTGTAAAATAAAGGCTGCGTTCGCGACGGCTGTCCGAGAGAGTTTCCAAGACTTGATCGGGAAACTGACTGAGCGTATCCACGCGTTCACACAACTGACTGACGGTCTCAATCTGCGTCTTGTGCAATACTGAGCAAGCCGCCGCCGTCCACAACAAGCTCCAAAAGGCTATAAACTGATAAAGGAATGATTTTTTCATGCCCCACAAATCGCCCGCGAAAGGAATTTGTGACAGGGAGTTAGAGTTCTCCATTACCCATTTTTAGGCCGTAGGATGTTGACCTTTCGAGTACCGAAGTCTTTTATATTGCTCTTTGACCCCGACTTAAAGGTAATCGTAACCTCTCTTGTACCGCCTCGGGAGATGGGAATGATTTTATCATTTTCATCATCGGGTGAGCACGTTATCTCGTCATATTTGTATGACCAGTCCGTGATATCGAATTTCCAGTTGTGTGAGGGCAATCCAACAATTCTTCTCACCTCATTTTCTTTTCCCGTTCCCGTGAACAAGACATTCCGGTATTCCTGATAGATGCCATTATCCGGATACGACAAGACAACCGATGCATCGTGAGATATATCCAAACCCATGACAATGATGGTTACAAGCACATAGTCATATCCCAAATCCAGACAAATTTCATCCCGGACTTCCTTCGTTGCTTCTGAAAATGTAAGAAGATTCAGCTCCTTGCTCACATCCAAAAGTGCATCCTCGTACCGGTTGCCATGTTCATCTACGACCCAATACAAGTCATTACCAGGCACATCAAAGCCAGTCAGATTCATACCTGACACATTGGGCAAGTTTGCCAAACTCTCATTTCCACTGGAATAGATATCAGCCGCTTCATACGTTGCCACATTGTTGTAAATCCCTAGGTTTTTCTGGTCCCCGAACGATAGTACCCCCTTTGCCATATAAATACCACCACCAACACCTTCTTCCGCACTTGTACCGATTGCCTTATTCCCAACAATCAGACCCAGACCAGAAATATTCTTATTTCCAAACGTCATGTTCACACCTCCGTCCAGATACAATCCGCCACCATTCTTCGCAATATTATTACGCACATCAGCGGTCACTTTGAGAAGGATGTCCCCAGAAGCATAAATGGCCCCACCATCCCCCGAAGCGGTATTCCCTACATAGGATCCTCCTTCGCAAGAAATTGATTTTTGCGTTCCTGCATTCTTAATGTACAACGCACCCCCATTGCCTGTGGCCATATTGTTTTTAATTTCACTGCCATCGGCAAATGTAAAGACGCCGTCATAAAGAGCGATTGCCCCCCCATTGACAGTATGGACTACAGAAGATGGATCCTTTCCGTTTCCGGAAAGTTCAGTAAGACCCATAGTGATGTCTCCGTTATTGACATAAAAGGCTCCACCCTCACCGGCAGAATAATTACCGACAATAGTGGCCATAATGCTACTACTGCTGCCGTTGATATTGATGTTACCACGTTTAATGTCTGTTCCTGTAACATATACGGCTCCACCATTGGCGGTCGCAGTGTTTCCAGTGATTTCAGTAGTGCCTTCTGCTGTAAAGTCTCCTCCGTTTACAAAAACAGCACCTCCATTTGCAGCATTGTTATTGCTTATTATATTTTCATCAAGACTAATGTTACCTCCTGAGACATACACTGCTCCACCGTCACCACCAGCGGAATTCGACTTTAGCGTGATAGTAGAAGATGCCGAGAACTGGCCTCCATCCACATATACCGCTCCACCATCTTTTATGGATCTGTTGTTCTGTATCGAAGTTTCTCCATTTGCGATGAATGAGCCCCCACAGTAAACGCCACCGCCATGATTGCCGGCAGTATTTCCATCATTTGATGTATTTCCTCCTAATAACAATCTGCCATTATTACCGACAGTAAATACAGAAGGACTGTCCGAGGTTCCTACGCCAAGATAAATTGCTCCGCCGTCACCATTATCCGCCTTATTTCCAATGATAGATGCGGTACCATTTACTGTAAAATTACCCTTTGCAATAAATACGGCTCCACCGGATTCTTTTGCTCTATTGCCGGACAGAATGGCATTCATGCCAGCAGAGACAACGAATTCGGTTTTCTGCTCCTGATACGCACCACCGCCATGACTTTGTGCAATATTATTTGAAAATGATCCGCCGTTCAATATGATTTTAGGTGTCCAGTCTCTACCGGCAACCAGTTGGACATACTTGTCTTTCTCAGTCTGACTCAAATAATTCAAGATATTCTCCATCAGATACACTCCAGCACCATTTCCATCTGTAGTATTGCCTGAAACATTGCCGGAATTCAATGTAAATGTTGCCAGACGGACATAATGTGCATAATTACTACTTTCTGTCATAATCAATCCGATACCACCACCTAATGTCTCTGCATGATTATTGGAAATATTACCTTTATTCATGGTACAACTGCCGGAGTTGACAAGAAGTCCGCCACCATATCCCGGGTACTCGTCATTTGGATCGCCGACAGGCTTCGTCCATGAATATTTACCGTCTGATCCCTTGATCACTTCCGATGTCAAAAGATTAATTCCGTCAAAAGCTTTGTTCCCGGTTATATCTGTGCCATTAAGAACCAGATCACCGCCAGTGTTAACATGTACACCACCACCTCTGCCATAAACGACATTACCATGTATCTTTCCACCATCCAGATGGATGAAACACTCGTAACTGCTGTGAATTCCACCGCCGACACCACCCAAGGCAGTATTATTTGATATCTGGGTGCCAGGGTTCATGTAGAAGTAGACACCTCCGGTAAGATGAAGACCGGCAGCACCTTTCAATACTGAAGTATTGCTGTTTATCTCACTGTTATTCTGAAGAGTCAGCCTGCCTTTGCTCTGCAGCTGTCCGCCGCCGCCATAATACATTGCAGCATTGCCTGTTACTTTCGTATTATCCAGAATAAACGGAACGGCATCTTTTTCATCAGTTATTTTATCGTCGCCTGCAAAGAGAAATCCGCCACCTCGTCCCTTATTTACAAGGCCGTCTGCTGTTTCCGTCGCCATTGCACGGTTGTCACGTATGTATGAATCTGTTATTGTCGTTGCTCCCGAAGCATAGATACCTCCTCCACCAGTAGTTGCATAATTATGTTCAATGACAGTATCATCGATCGTGCATTCTCCGCTGACTCTTATACCGCCGCCATTTACTCCGCTGTTAAAGCTGATTGTGGAATTGGTTATATTCAACTCACCTGTAGCATTGATACCGCCACCACTTACAACCGACGAATTATAGGAGATATCACTGTTTTCAATAGTGCATGGAGCAGAATTTGCAACGTATATGGCACCACCTTCACCTGTTGCTGCATTATTTTTTATAGTGCATCCGTCGATTGACAGAGATCCGGTTTGACCTCGCGAATAAATTGCGCCGCCTTGAAGTCCTGCAACATTGTCTTCAAAGATACAATCAGTCAGCTCAACACGATAGCCACATATAGCGCCGCCTTGACCTTCAGTCTTATTATGGGATAAAGTAACGTTAGACAGATTTATGAAAGAACCATTGTTTTTATTAGGAGCCTCACCATATATCACGCCAGCTAAACCTCCATCAGATAACTTACTTCTGTTATACATGATTTTACCACCTGTCATTATCAATGTTCC
The DNA here is from genome assembly GCA_017647795.1 of Bacteroidales bacterium. Classification (GTDB taxonomy): domain Bacteria; phylum Bacteroidota; class Bacteroidia; order Bacteroidales; family UBA932; genus JAGCJX01. Next base: position 92,603 of record JAGCJX010000029.1, read on the forward strand.
TGATGATGAGCAGGTGACAGCTGCACCGATTCTCGGATCAAAGCATCCTGCAATCGTACCACCTTGGATCGTACAAGTACCCGCAACAGAAATTCCTTTTCTTCCAGTGGATTCATTTTTGTACGGATTATAGATAATACCACCTGGTAGCGCGTACTGTTCTTTACCACTTTGAAGTGGCCATCGGAAAAGTCCATTTTCATCAATATATCCGGCATGTCCTAAACCTGGATTGGAATCCTTGATAATAAGAGACGCACCTGCCGGCACATCTATCACTTGTGAAGCTCCATCAGTATCAGCCAGATACAGCACATAACCGTTCAGGTCAATGGTAAGGGTACCTGAAACTATTATCGGACTTTTCAGCTGAGTATTATCCGTCAGAGTAAAGGTGCCCGTCATCGTTCCTCCATCATGAGTGGCCGCATACAACTCCGACTTTGTCCACAGAAATGCAGTGATAAAAACAAATATATGGTATAAATATCTTTTCATATTCCAACAAATCATTAATTATTCTTACCAAGCACACTTAAAATGTCGTCGGGGAAAACATCTTTTAGATCCTCACTAAAGAGAACACCTTGAGCAACAACAGCCAATTCCAGATAAGAATCTGGCATAGAACCACTTGATGTCAATGTGTATTTTTCAAACAATTTGGGCAATTCATCACCGGGTTTTACAATGCCTTTGGGATACTCTGATTTCAGAGTTCCCACGTAATAGTAATATCCGTCTGAACCGAGTTGCCATCCCAGGGAGTTTGCAGAACCTATTTGAGGTTTTTCCGCACCCCAATCGAAAATACCGTCGTTCTCTTTATCCCAACTATCTACAGTAGCCTGTACCTCCTTCCCCCCGATTATCTTATCAACCAGCCAGGAACCCGTGAGAGCAACACGGATGTAGATATCCCCCAATCCCATATTCTTGATTGACAAATTTTGCTTGACCGGATAATTCCCTTCGTATACGACCTCGTCTTCAATCTCCACTTTTACCTCTTCCGGCGTAGAGATGACGAAAGTATATTGCTTACCCTCCTGCCAACTGGCTTTATCCCCCAAAATTGCTTTGATGCTTTTACTCAAAGGATAGCTTCTTCCATCGACATTGATATCAATGCATATTTCCGAATCCTCTGCAAATGCTTGCGGCAGCAAATAAAATGTGTCTCCGATCTGATTTTCAGCACTTGCTACAAAACCATCTTCATCCAATTGCGAAAAGTCTGTCTTGGAAACCTCCAAATTCCAATCCTTCTCGTTGATTCTACGACTGCCTTGGTCCTGGATGTTGGAGAATTTGAGTTGTGTCACTTTTCCTTCAGCGATATTCCCCACCTTCACCTTGACAGCACTCAAGATGTGGTTCATAGTGAATACAATCGTCTGCTTGTTGTCTCCAGGCAGAAGCGCCGGATTGCTCCACGTAATATCGAATTGCTTGGACACATCTGTCGGAACCTTGTAATTTTTGATTGTTAGGAAGTTGTCTTCTTGTGACACATCATATGCTGCTTGACCGACGGTCGGGTGAACATTGTCTATATGGGGACTATAGGCAAAGAATTTAAGACTGTAGTCCGGACCCGGCCAATATTTTTGGGGACTGTAGCTGTAATTATCACTTACATCCACGTGGGTGTTGTTCATAAAAAGATCCAGACCTGAATTGGCTCCGGTATAAGGATCACTGGTTTTGTTCATCACATAAGCATAGACACCCAGATCATATTTATCCGGAATATCCGCTTTTGTTTTGGGTATCGAATCCAGAGAAACCGTATCTCTTTTGGAAAGAATATCCTCTACAATGGCATAGATGATCAATGTATCACCATCGACCGTTTGATCGAAGGCGACCGGGTTTGTGACGTAGGATGGAGAAACATTGCCTTTGCTCTTGACCATCTCATTCCAATCTTCGGGCAACCTGACCCCGAACGACAATTGGTCGGTGAGCATGGGAGGTTCGTTTTCGTGCAGCAATTCATCGGCGCAAGAGGTAATGAAACCAATTACTGCCACACAAACAAGCAATGTATTTAAGTATTTTCGAATCATACGTTCACAAAGGTCGAATGAATTTTGTTTAGTAACCGGGAGGGCGGTCAGGCCCGCCCGGCTGAAAAGTCTAGAGATTGAGACTATGCGTCTTGGTCGTTGCAACCAACATTATCGTTAATTTCTTCGGTTGCCCACTTGTCAACTGTTGCATCAAATACTACCTCATTCAAATAGAAGGTCAAGTTGAACTTGTAAGCAACACCTTGTTTCAAGTAGTCTTTAGGAACGGTAATCACCTTAGTCGCTTCGGTCACGGAGTAGTTACCATCCAGGCTAGTATCCAAGGTTACAATGTCATAGACGATAGTAAAAGTCACATTGTGGCTATCAATACCAGACTCGCCGTTCATCGGAATCAAGAACAAATAGTCATTGGCTCCGAACAAACTTACTTCACTTTCATTTTTCAAGCGAACACCAGCAGTATTGTAATCACCCAATTCATTCACATCGGGAGTGGTTGCATCGAGCAATTTCGCCATGTCCAAGGTTCCGATTGTGGGATTGCTCCATGCGCCTCTTGCATGATCCGTAACACCAAATGTATAATCAGCTTCAGTTATCAAGTTAGTACCTCCAAAGGTTATTTCCTTGATGTTGATTTGAGTTTTATTGTCTTTTGTATTATCCCAAGCAGTGCGATCCAATTTCGCGCCGAAAGCAATGCGGGTCAATTCGTGTCTGAATTCGAAAGAAACAGTTCTGTCTGCGTCATCCGGATCATCAGTAGCGCTGACGGTTTGGGTTTCATCCACCAATACGTCTGTAACAAAATCTTGAGCTACATCCAAGTTGGCAGAGGTCAAGGTATAGCGGAGTACCGGACAACCTGTGTCATCATTAGTTGACACAACTGAAATATTATTTGAAGTTGCATAGGGAGCATATGCGAAGAAAGTAATCATTTCATCTTTGTCGGTCGGCCAATATTTCAACGGAGAGTACACCCAAGAGCTGCTAGATTTTTCTACACGTTGGTTGAACATGTAGTTGAAAGGTGAGCTAAGAGAGAAACCTGCTTCCGCAGTATAAGAAGCGAATACACCGAAGTTATTCAAATTATCATTGGTCAACTCCACAGATTTGGATTGTACTCCACGACCCGTGTAGGTCCCAAAGTTGATCGCGTTGTCTTGTTGACGAACGACGTCGTTCATTGAGCAGCTGGTCATTGCCAAGGCTGCCAGGGCGAACATACCCATCATGAAATTCTTTTTCATAAGGTTTTTGATTAAAGTTTTTAATTAGTTGTTAGTTATTGTTTTATCTGTTTTTTATTTCTATAAGTCTACATTGTGTTCTATTTCATCTCCCCAATCGTCGACCGTAGCATCGAAGCCACCGCCGCCCCCTTCAACGGGCTCTACATCCGGTAGGGTGATGTTGAGGTCTAGTTTGAGGTGGAGGCTCATCGAAAGTGTATGTTCGTCTTGATGGACCTCAAATTGGTCTCCGATATGAACACGGTGTTCCACGACGGTCTCGTTGTCCACCAACAGCAGGTGCAGGCAGAGTTCGTTTTCTTCCGCAGTACCTTGGTGGTTACCGGGCAGACCAAAGCAGGTAAAAGTGGTGGTGAGATAACCTTTGGAAGCATCCTCTTCGTATGTGTAGGATTGCCAGTTCTCCATTAGGTGGGTGACGTGATTGTCGTTGGCATGGCCCAACCCCAACAGGTAACCTTCAGCCATCTGGTCAATAGAGGCCCGTGCTGCCCGCAGGTTGTAAATGTTGTTGATGTTGTATACTTCAACATAGATGGTGTACACGACATTGTGGGGCATCAAGGTCGTAATGGCCCCAGCGAGCTCAGGCCCACGAACGTTGAGCTGCATCGCCTTGGCATGGAGTTCGATCATCTCGTCCGTCACCACAAAGGGGCCTGAACGATCCACACCCAACCATTCGGGTTCGACGGCGACCAATTCTTCCTCGGATTTGGTCTTGTACCAAGGAGATTTGTACGTAGCAGTCACAACCTCAGCAGTTTCGAAACAGTCCATATTTCTGAACGAGAACGAACCAAATTCAGATTCACTTTGGTTGAAGGCAAGAAAGAAGTATTCGCCACGCGGCAAGTCAAAGGTCACTTGATTTAAGTCGTGGGTGGTTTTCCGGTAAGGGGGCGGCCATTGGGTGTTGAAGGCCATGACCGTCATCCCGGTCGGTTGTTCAACGACGAACTCACTCCAATCCACATCCACTTGCACCGGCAACGTATGGGGATGCAAATAACACAAGTCTTTGTGCTGGCAAGAAGCGACAAAGACCACCATCATCCCAATCAACCACGGACGGAGGGTTCTCATCGTCTACCTCCTTTCCGGTAAGCTTGTTTACCGATGACCCAGGTCAACGACACCTCTGCCTTCGTCGGCCCGATGTAGCGACGGTTGAGGGTTGCCTGCCAAACATAACAGTCGTCGATGGGAAGGTATTCGTAAAATTCCCCGGTCATGTAGCCGAAACCGATGACAAAGTCGAGGTTCAAACAGTCAGACAGCGGAATCGCATAACCATATTCCAAACCACCGGCCCAGGTCCAGCGATCGCCAAGATAGCCTCGACCACCCAGTTCAAAGTCATAGGTCAGCATCTGGCCATACAGGCCGACGTGGTGACCGGTCAACGGACGCAGCTTGCTGTTTTCACCGAACCACTTCCGAACGCCCACCTCTCCTCCGTAGGTCCGCCAATACCAGTTCAACGGATCCGACTTCCACCAAGCATACATCCAATTCGCAGAAACAGACCAGTTCTGACCCAAATACACCTCTGCTCCCACGTTCGGAATGAGGGCTACATCACACAACAAGTTCGTCTTCAATGCAACAAATGGCTCGGCAGAGGCCTGCAACTTCGGTGCTTCCACCACCTCCGGACCTTGCGGCAGGTAGACTACCAACTCCTCAACCTGCGAGGCTACAGCCTTGTCTGAAGTCAGAACGGAGCCCTCCAACGTCGCCAGTACCGGTTGCTTTCGGACAATTACCATGGAGGAGACACGGAGCTTCGGAAAAAAGTGTTTATACATCCACCGATAAGGCAGACCTCCGTGCAAATGTTCCATCGCAAGTTTTCGTGCATAGACATTTTTGCCGGAATGAACTTGGATTTCGGGCGTATACCTCAAGATGTCCAACATCTCTTCGCGGTGGGGCATGATTTCCGAGGCGGCAACCAACTCGATCAAACCCTCCCAGTTGATACCACGGGATTCCACCACAAACGAATCATCAGGCAGTTCCAGACCATAGCGCAAGAAGAACCCCTGAATTTGCTTCCGCATCGTTGCGGCACGACGTTCTGACAAGCGTTGGTTGGTATGATATTTGCCCTCCGGAGAGGCATAAGAAATGATTCGAATGGAACGGATGGCATAAGTAGAATCCTGATGGACGGACTTCATCAACGAGTCCAGACCCGCCAACTCCGCGTCGTTGTTACGAAATGCCGGATCTACCGTTGCGAGTCCCTGACGGAAATACACACGCACTGTGTCACATCTGTCTTGAGCATCGATGAACACAGCGCAAAAAAGGAAGAATATAACCAAGAGACTTCGCTTCATTGTTCCGTAGCATTACAGGGCAAATTTACCGGCAAAAAGAAGCGTAGAGAAATTATCAGCGAAGCATTGTTACAACACGATTGATGCAATTCTACAATCCAATCTACAATCCAATGTGCAATTCTACAAAACGGGTGTGCAAATCAACAAATACCCGTTCCAAGGGGTTCTGAAGGGGGGCTAGTGCTTGATCCGATCAAGAAATTCAGCAGGGGTTGTTCCGGTCACTTTCTGGAAATTCCGAACTGCGGTGGAACGTTGGGTGTATCCCACAAAGTGGAATAACTGGGAAATATTTTCCTTTGGATGCTGTTTCAAATGCTCCACAACATAGTTTATCCGGCGACGGTTGATGTATTCATTGAACGTCATACCCGTATTTGATTTTACGGCATCTCCCACATAGGTTCGATTGGAGTGCAAGTAATATGACAGGGTGTTCAGGTCCAATTCGGGATCCCGCCATTTTTCTTCCTCATCCAAGGCTGTGATGATCCGATTCCAGAGTCCTTTCTCTTTCGTTTCCGGCTTTACTTTGACATCTCCCACGGTCAATGAATTCGAAGGGAGCAGGCGTTCCTTCAATTCAAAGTAAGTGATGAGGACGAAGAAAAACAGCCACACCACTTGATGCACGAGAGTAATCCAATAGATATGGGTTATCTGTTCTGCAAAATGCAAGAAACCCATCAAACAAAACATCGATGCATAAATTAAGATGTGTTTCTTGCTCGCACTGCTCTTGCGCCAGTCATAAGGCAGCAGAAGAAGAGCATAACAGTAGAACAACATCAACGTGAGAGCGAACAAGCGGAACCACACATTGAACTCCCCTAGATGGATCCAAAGATCGGAATAAGTGTGTATCACCGTGTACTCAATCCCACCACACACTCCGATGAATAACAACAAAAACAAGATCGCATGCACCTTAGCACGACTGATGCGGAATTGTACCACTTCCAGGGGATAGAAGAAATAGCACATCTGAATAAAAATAGGAACAAATGTATGCTCCGGCTCAAGAAAAGCTCCATCAGCCGTCATAGTCCCGGCCCAAGTACGGAAACTGAACATCAGAGTGAAGAATGCCGAGAACCAACTGAACAACGCCTGAAAGGTGCGGGAATTGTCTTCCGGTTCTTTGCGACGCTTCCACAAAAGAGTGCCACAAATGAAAAAAGTCACCGTCATCAAGATATGTAGAACAATGGCTAAGTATCGCATAGTTTGTATTGAAGATTTGGGAATACAATCGCACAGCAAAAGATGCAATCCGGTGCATCCAGTTGCTCACGAAACAATTCCTAAATTATTATTAAAAGCCCACAAATAATTCCGAAACCTCTTGGACAAGAGATTTGGGGAGGCAAAGATAAAAAGAATCCCATTGGCAGCAAAGGCCACGCATAGAAAACCCCCAAACCTATCGGCTTGGGGGCTTCTTTATAATCTACTTCCTTACTTGGTAAAGCGGAAAATGGTAAGACTGCGGTACGGACGCTCGGGAGAGAGTTCAGCACTCGGCCATTCGGGATGGTTGGGCGTGTCCGGGTATTTTTGGGTTTCCAGGCAGATGGCCGTGTTGGGGCCGTAGGAGATGCCGTTTTTGCCCACGGCAGAGTGATCCAGGAAATTGCCGGTATAGATTTGCACACCCGGCTCGGTGGTCAGAATTTCCAGGCCAATGCCGGTCGCCGGACATACCACACAGGCAGCAACTCGGGTCGCATCGCCAGCGGTGTTGAGGCACCAGTTGTGGTCAAAGCCATTGCCATTCTTAATTTGCTGTTCTTCGAAGTTCTTCAAATCCTTTCCAACCTCCTTCGGTTGACGGAAGTCCATCGGCGTGCCTTCGACCGGGTGGATTTCTCCAATCGGCAGGAAGGTGGTTCCGGTGGGCGTGTAACGGTCGGCATCGATGCGGAGCACATGGTCCGCAATCGTGCGGGTCGGATCACCCGAAAGGTTGAAGTAGGAATGGTTGGTGAGGTTGATGACGGTTTTTGCGTCACTCTCAGCCGCATAATGAATTTCCAGGGCGTTGTCTTCTGTCAGGTGGTAAGTGACTTGGACGTTGACTTTGCCCGGGAAATTGGCGTCGCCATCCGGTGATTCCAGGGTCAGAATCAAATGCTGGCTGTCGGGCTGCTGGGCTTTGAAAACGCGGTAGTGCCAGCCGTCCGGGCCACCGTGCAAACAGTGGGTAAAGTTGTTTTGCGGAAGCTGGTAGGTCTTGCCGTCAATTTGCAAATGTCCATCACCAATCCGGTTGGCATAACGGCCAATCACAGCACCAAAGTCCGAGGCATGGTGTTCCTTGTCGGAGAAAGTGTCAATGTTGTCATAGGCCAGAACCACATCGCGAAACTTTCCGTCACGGTCAGGCACCCAAATGGACACAATGCGTGCGCCATAGTTGGTGATGCACACCTCCATGCCTTGTTGGTTTTGAAGGACGTACAATGCTGTTTCTTCTCCTTGGAGTTGTTTGCAGAAGCGATGGGGATCCAAGCCCGAACGAGTGATTGCCGTAGTTGCCATAGTCGAATTGTTTATATTGAGCAAATGTAAGCATTTTCTTTGGAATGCCGCCAGGAGGACTGGCGGCATCACATGCTAAAAAGCGACACCCAGCTTGAATCCCCAGTTATTCAGCCCATGGGGATGAAAATCTGCGTCCGTATTGGTTGAATAGCTGTAATACACGGCCAGGTGCAGACCTGCATCGGAATCCGGATCAGGATAGTACGTCACACCTATCTCCGGTGAGACATAGAATCCCCAACTGGTAGCCCGAAGCACATAACTAGAGAAATAGGTGCTTGCAACCGCATATTCTGCACCCATTTTTACCTCGATGTACGGCTGTACCTCCAGGGGCCACAGTCGCAAACGCAAAGAGGGACCGAAGGCATTCTGGTATAGGTTCCGCTGCGTATCGGTGGTCAGGGCTGCACTGTTTTCCAAAGGATAGGTTTGTTTCTCAAGGTATTGTTCGTTGTTGCTGAAGTGGCTGAACGAACCGATGGCCAACAAAGGTGTCAGGTAATAGCCATTCTGTAGATATGCACCGTAGCCTTGTACATTTTGCACAAAGTCGTTGTGGAAGGCTCCGTTGAATTGCCAGCCTATGTTCATGTAGGCTCGCTTGCCTACTTGGGCATGGGTTTCCCCGGCTGCGAACAGAAGAAGCATCGCAACCACGAGGAGGTATGTATATTTTTTCATGACAGTCGTTTTTAAACGTTTATTTTTTCAGATACGGGGATTGGACAAAGGCCTGATCGATGGCATCCTGCATCCGGAGCACATCGTAATAAAGGCTTGTGCTGGCAGGTCCTCCTAGGTAGGCCATCCAGACAACCGAGTACAAGGACTGGCTGAACGGAACCGGTTGGCTGGGTTCTCCAACCATATCCAGCAGTTCCACTACCAGGGCACTGCCAGTCCGCAGGTAATCCGGGGACCAGTCTGCAGGATAGCCCGGACAACCCCACCACCAAAAGGGGTTGACGTAATAATGGTAGTAGCGATCCAACCGCTCAAGGTAGATCAAACGAGCCCCCAGGTCGGCATCAGCAGGGTCCGTCACTTGGGTGTAACCAAAGCCTTTCAGGTTGTCACGAACCTGGCCCAGCAACGCGGTCGCATAATAAGAAGTGGAATAATAGGGTTCCCGGGCATTGCTCATCACCAGGATGCTGTCCGGCAAGTAAAAGGATGTATAGGCTGTGCTATCAAAATTGGGAGACGGCTCCGTGTAAACCAGGAACTCACGATCCGGATCCATTATGGCGGGCTCTTTCTCGCAGGCCACTGCCAGCACCAGCCCCAATGTGAAATAAAATATCTTCTTCATCGTTTTCATTTTAAAGAGGTTTTATAAATTACCACCCACCGTGATCTTGACAAAGTTTGTACCAAGACCCGTGCGCTTCCCATGGTTTTTCCGATTGGGGCAAAGGTTCCATGAAATTAAAAAGAATGGAGAACGAGATTCGGAAAGCGGCGAATGTGGCATAATTTCAACCCGTTTTTTAGGGCTGTTTTCCAAAATATATTAACTTGCGATGTTTTACCAAACCGATATTGTATTACTATAAATAACATTCATCATGAGCAAATATCCCAAAATTGGTATCCGTCCTACCATTGACGGCCGTCAAGGTGGTGTGCGTGAAAGCCTTGAAGAAAAGACCATGAATCTGGCAAAAGCTGTTGCCGAATTGATTTCAACCCACGTCAAACATGCCGACGGAACACCGGTCGAATGTGTCATCGCCGACAGCACCATCGGACGGGTAGCAGAAACCGCTGCATGTCAAGCCAAATTTGAACGGGAAGGCGTAGGTGCTACCATTTCGGTCACCTCCTGCTGGTGCTATGGTTCTGAAACCATGGACATGCACCCGCACTGGCCCAAAGCCGTATGGGGATTCAATGGAACCGAACGTCCCGGAGCCGTGTACTTGGCGGCTGTTCTGGCGGGCCATGCTCAAAAGGGTCTTCCTGCCTTTGGCATCTACGGTCACGATGTTCAGGATCTGACCGACAACAGCATTCCCGAAGATGTTGCAGAAAAAATCCTCCGCTGGGCCAGAGCTGCTTTGGCCGTAGCCACCATGCGGGGCGAAAGCTATCTGTCCATCGGTAGCCAATGCATGGGAATCGCAGGCAGTATCGTTGATCAGGACTTCTTCCAGGAATACCTCGGCATGCGCAACGAAAGCGTCGATGAAACCGAAATCCTCCGCCGGATGGACGAAGGCATCTACGATCACGAAGAATACGAAAAAGCCATGGCCTGGACCGAAACCTACTGCAAAGTCAACGAAGGTTGGGACAAGAACCGTCCTGAAAAACAAAAGGACCGCAAAGGCAAAGATGCCGATTGGGAATTTGTTGTAAAAATGACCCTGATTGTACGCGATCTGATGACCGGTAACCCGCGCCTGCGCGAAATGGGATTCAAAGAAGAAGCCATTGGCCACAACGCCATTGCTGCCGGATTCCAAGGACAACGCCAATGGACCGACTGGAAACCGAACGGAGACTTTACCGAAGCCTTGTTGTGCAGCACCTTTGACTGGAACGGTATCCGGGAAGCGTATGTATTGGCTACTGAAAACGATGCCTGCAACGGTGTCGCCATGCTTTTCGGAAAACTGCTCACCGGTTGCGGACAGATGTTCTCGGATGTACGCACCTATTGGAGCCCCGAAGCGGTAAAACGGGTAACCGGCAAAGAACTCAGCGGCCTGGCTGCTGGCGGAATGATTCACTTGATCAATTCAGGAGCCACAACCCTGGATGCAACTGGAGCCAGCACCAATGCAGCCGGCGAACCTTGCATGAAACCGGCATGGGAGATGACCCCCGCCGATGTGGAAGGATGTTTGAAAAACACAAACTGGATGCCGGCAGACCGCGACTACTTCCGCGGCGGCGGGTTCTCCAGCAACTTCCTCTCCAAAGGAGGCATGCCCGTGACCATGAGCCGGTTGAATCTGATCAAAGGACTGGGACCGGTGCTGCAGATTGCCGAAGGTTGGACTGCAGACATTGATCCGGAAATCCACCAGGTTCTCAACATGCGTACCGACCCTACCTGGCCGACGACTTGGTTTGTACCCCGTCTTGATGCGACCAAAGCACCCTTCAAAGACGTGTATTCAGTCATGAACAACTGGGGTGCCAACCACGGTGCCATCAGTTACGGCCACATCGGAGCCGACCTGATTACCCTGGCCTCCATGCTCCGTATCCCGGTTTGCATGCACAACGTTCCGGAAGAAAAGATCTTCCGTCCGGCAGCATGGAATGCATTCGGTATGGACAAAGAAGGTGCCGACTTCCGTGCCTGCCAAAATTATGGACCCATCTACAAATAGCACCCTATGATCACCCATCTGCATTTTGAAGAATTCATCCGCCAGGCACACCGTGTCGGGGATGCCGGATTGACCGTCTGCAGCAGTGGCAATCTGTCATGGCGAATCGGAGAGGAGGCGCTGATTTCCGGTACCGGTTCGTGGGTTCCGACCATCCAAAAAGAGAAGATCTCCCGTTGCCTTGTCGCTACGGGAGAAGTCCTCAACGGGGTAAAGCCCTCTATGGAAAGTGGTTTTCACCTGGGCGTGCTGCGCAACCGTCCCGATGTAAACGTTGTACTTCATTTCCAATCTCCCTATGCCACAGCGGTTTCCTGCATGAAAGAGAAGCCTGGGAACTTCAATGTAACGGCAGAGGTTCCTTGTCATGTAGGACGCGAAATTCCGGTGATTCCCTACCTCCGTCCGGGATCTGCGGAATTGGCTTCCGCCGTCGTCGAAGCCATGCAGGAACACAACTCGATTCTGCTGACCAACCACGGCCAGGTAGTCTGCGGAAAAGATTTTGACCAGGCCTTTGAACGGGCCATGTTCTTTGAGATGGCTTGCAGAATCATCATCCAAAGCGGTGGAAATTATACCGTCCTCACCCCAAAAGAGATTGAAGAGTTGGACATCTACGTCCTTGGCAAGAAAACACCCCTCAAGTAAATTGATCAAGAAGCCCTATGGACAAAGTATATCTTGCCGCCGATTTTGGCGGTGGTAGCGGACGCATCATGGCGGGGTGGCTGGAAAACGGCCACCTCCACATGAAAGAAATTCACCGTTTCGGTAACCGGCAGATCCGACTGGGAGACACCCTCTACTGGGATTTCCCGGCACTCTTTGATGAATTGGTCAACGGACTCAAGAAGGCCAAAGCCCTAGGCTACCCCGTAGCCAGTCTGGCAGTGGATACATGGGGGGTTGATTTCGGACTCATCGACCGGGACGGCAAGTTGTTGGGCAATCCCGTATGCTACCGGGACAACCGGACTGCCGGAATTCCAGAGAAAGTGGCCACGATCCTCGATCCGCAGGCCCACTACGCCACGACCGGCATCCAAGTCATGGAAATCAACACCTTGTCTCAGTTGTTCAGCATGAAAGGGAGCGCCCAGTTGGAAGCGGCCCATCGGCTGCTGTTCATGCCGGACCTGTTCAGCTACTTCCTCACCGGTAACGCAAACAACGAATACAGCATCGCCTCCACCTCCGAGCTCCTGGATGCCCGCAAACGGAACTGGTCCTGGGAAACCATCCGGACCCTGGAACTGCCGGAGCACCTCTTTGGAGAGATTGTTATGCCCGGAACTGTACGAGGATTCCTGCGACCGGAAATCGCCGAAGAAACAGGACTGGGTCCCATCCCCGTGATTGCCGTAGGTTCTCACGATACCGCCTCTGCCCTGGCAGCCGTCCCTGCTACGACAGAAGACGGTCCCGTTACCTTCCTCAGTTCCGGAACCTGGTCCCTTTTGGGGGTTGAATTACCCGAGCCGATCCTTACCGAAGAGGCCCGTCAGGCAGGATTCACCAACGAAGGGGCCGTGGGAGGAGGCATCCGTTTCTTGCAAAACATCACCGGATTGTGGATTTTACAACGCCTGATGGAAGAATGGAAAGAACGCGGGGAAGAACAACATTTCGACACCTTGATTCCCGCAGCTGCAGCGGCCGAAGTCCGTTGCAGAATTCCCGTAACGGACCCGGCTTTCATGAATCCGACATCCATGGAAACAGCCATCCGGGATTACTGCCAGCAATCCGGACAACCGGAACCGAATACCCCTGCCGAGATGACCCGATGTGTCCTGGAATCTCTGGCCAGCCAATACAAAGAAGCCGTTGAGGGGTTAAAATCCATTCTACCCGATCCTCCCCGCCGGTTGCACATCATCGGAGGCGGTTCACAAAACACCCTGCTCAACCAACTCACCGCAGATGCCCTGAACCTCCCGGTTTCGGCCGGCCCTGTTGAGGCAACCGCCATGGGCAACATCCTGGTACAAGCCATGGCCGCCGGCGAAGTGACCGATTTGAAGGACCTGCGGAACGTGGTAAGAAACAGCGTCAATCCCCTACTATTTACTCCCAAAACCGCCCAATCATGAAAAACAGACTGGTTGAAAAGAAATACCTGATTACCTTCATCCTCATCACCTCGTTGTTTGCACTTTGGGGCTTTGCCAACGACATCACCAACCCGATGGTGGCGGCCTTCCAAACCATCATGGAACTGTCCACCTTCGAGGCCTCGTGGGTACAATTCGCTTTCTACGGAGGCTACGCCACCATGGCCATTCCCGCCGCGATGTTTATACGGCGATTCAATTATAAAAGCGGCATCCTCCTGGGGCTGGGTTTGTATGCCATCGGGGCATTTCTGTTCATTCCTGCAGCCTTGATGCAGAATTTCCTGTTTTTCTGCCTGTCTTTGTACATCCTCACCTTTGGACTGGCATTTCTGGAAACCACGGCAAACCCGTTCATTCTCTCGTTGGGCTCCAAAGAAACGGCTACCCAACGCCTCAACCTGGCGCAAGCCTTCAACCCGTTGGGTTCCCTGCTCGGTATGGGGGTAGCCTCCACCATTGTTCTTCCTTCGCTCTGGTCGGACCGGCGGAACGCTGCGGGAGAAACCTTCTTCCACACGCTCAGTGAGGCAGAAAAAGCCGACATCCGCCTGCACGACCTCGCGGTCATCCGGGATCCCTATGTGATTCTGGGCATCGTTGTCCTGATCATTCTCCTGGTCATTGCTTTGAAAAAAATGCCTGCCGCCACCGATACGAACCGGCAAGACAGGGCAAGAAATACGTTAAAACGCCTGTGGAACAACAGCGTTTACCGCGAGGGCGTTGTGACGCAAGTATTCTACGTTGCAGCACAAATCATGGTCTGGACTTACATCATCCACTACGCCGACAACCTGGGTATCAACAAAGCCACCGCCCAGAATTTCAACATCATCGCCATGTGCCTGTTTTTAGGAGGACGCTTCGTTTGTACCTTCCTGATGCGGTTCTTCAACACGCGGTTGCTTTTGACCCTCTTTGGCTTGGGGGCCATGCTCTGCTCGTTGGGAACGATTGCCCTTGTCGGCCGCATGGGACTGTATTGCCTGGTGGGCATTTCAGCTTTCATGTCCCTGATGTTTCCGACCATCTACGGCATCGCTTTGGAAAATGTGGAGCAGCAAGATACCTCCTTGGGAGCCGCTTTCCTGGTGATGGCCATCGTGGGCGGCGCGGTCATGCCTCCCCTGCAAGGACTGATTATTGACAAGCAAGAAATCCTGCACCACCCGGCCGTCAATGTTTCCTTTGTCCTGCCCTTGCTCTGTTTTGCCATCGTGACCCTCTACGGTTTCCGATCACACCGCAAACTACGGGGACGGGCATAAATACAACAAGGGCGATCCGGTTGGGTCGCCCTTGTCTTGTATATCTATATTAAAATCCAAGCAGTACCGCTACTAGTACTCTTCTTCGTTAAAGAAAAAGTCCTCTTTGCTGGGATAGTCCGGCCAAATTTCTTCAATGCTTTCGTAAACTTCACCGTCATCTTCCAGGTCTTCCAAGTTCTCAATGACTTCAAGAGGTGCCCCGGAGCGGGTTGCATAGTCAATCAATTCTTCTTTGGTAGCAGGCCAAGGAGCATCCTCCAGGCGGGATGCCAATTCAAGTGTCCAATACATAATATCTTACTATCAATTATTTATTTAACAAAGGGCCGCAAAGGTATATAAAAATCAGTTACGGCAACCAAAAATCTTCAGAAATATTTAACTCAACGTGTTGATAACGTGCCAATGTGAACAAATAATCCGAAAGACGGTTCAAATATCGCGCGGCACGTACCACTTCGTCACGCTCGTCGTTCAGGGCAATGACACTGCGTTCGGCACGGCGACAGATGGTCCGGACCAAGTGGCATTCGGCCGCTTCGCGCGGTTGGCCGGGCAATACAAAGGAACGCATCGGCGGCAGCTGGGCCGTCATCCGGTCAATTTCCTTTTCCAAGGCCACGATCTCCTCATCCGAGAAGGATTTCAGTTTGTCCACGGGTTTCTCGGTTGCCACGTGTGCCGAAGCCCACATCAAGTTTTCCTGAATTTTACGCAGCAGCGGCTGGTGTTGTTCGGAAAGTGAACAACGCAAGACGGCCAACATGGAAATGAGTTCGTCCATGTCTCCATAGGCGCAGACGCGGGGATCTGCCTTCGAAATTCGAGTACCACTGACCAAGGCGGTTGTTCCACGGTCTCCGGTTTTGGTATAAATTGCCATTTATCAAGTATTTATTTGTTTATCCTATCGTTGTATCCTGTTCAATCCTTCCGTCACGCAAACGGATGATGCGCCGGGCATAAGCGGCAATGTCGTCTTCGTGGGTGACCAACAGCAGGGTATTTCCCTGTTCTTGTACGGCCTGAAAAAGTTCCATCACTTCGTGCGATGTCCTGGAATCCAAATTGCCCGTCGGCTCGTCGGCCAAGATTATCGAGGGGTTGTTTATCAAAGCTCGTGCCAAAGCGACCCGCTGACACTGTCCTCCAGACAACTGCTGGGGCTTGTGGTGCATACGCTCCCGCAGACCCACTCGCAGCAAAGCCTGCTCCGCCAGAGCCAGCCGCTGGGAACGTCCTACACCCGCATAAAAGAGCGGAAGCGCCACATTTTCCAAGGCGGTATAGGCCGGCAACAGGTTGAAAGACTGAAACACGAAACCGATCTCCCGGTTACGGACCCGTGCCAATGCCCGCGGATCCAAACCACCGACATCCTGCCCGTGCAGGACATACCTGCCGGACGTCGGGGTATCCAAACAACCGAGGATGTTCATCAGGGTTGATTTTCCAGAGCCGGACGGCCCCATGATTGCGACAAATTCATTTTTTCGGATGGACAAAGAAAGGTTGTCCAACGCACGGATCTGCTGCTCGCCAACACGATAATACTTACAAAGATCCGTTAATTCCACTTCACTACCACACTGCACCTGTTTCATATCAGAACATATAACTCCCAAAAATAAGAATAATTTGGCGGCTGTCAAGGATATTTCGTAATATTGTCGCCGTTTTAAACATTGGACCTCAACCCCATACTACTATGGCATACCGAAAAATCGACCAATACGACGAAGCAACCACCTTGGCCATGGCCGAACACTACCGCGCCATCCTCGAACTCCTCGGAGAAGACCCCGAGCGCGAAGGCCTCCTGAAAACCCCTTTGCGCGTGGCAAAATCCATCCAGTTCCTGACCCAAGGTTATGAAATGGACGGCAGCGAAATCCTTCGCTCAGCCATGTTCAAAGAAGACTACCGCCAAATGGTGCTGGTCAAAGACATTGAGTTGTACTCTACTTGCGAACACCACATGCTCCCGTTCTACGGCAAAGCACACGTAGCCTACATTCCGAACGGCTACATCACCGGCTTGAGCAAGATAGCACGCGTGGTAGAATGTTTTGCCCGCCGCCTGCAAGTGCAAGAACGTCTAACCGTTCAAATCCGGGACTGCATCCAAGAGACCCTCAACCCACTGGGCGTGGCCGTGGTCATCGAAGCCTCCCACATGTGTATGCAAATCCGGGGCGTCCAAAAACAACACTCGGTGACAACCACCTCCGCATTTACCGGAGCTTTCTTGAAAGACGTACGTACCCGCGCCGAATTCATGAACCTGATCGGCGTGAACTTGCACCAATAATGCGGTGCCCGGTTACGCATCCAATATTTGAGCAATCAATTCAACCAACAACTCTGCATCAGTAGCCTCCCCTCCGAGGTTACTTTTGCTTTTGTGGTCCGCGTTCCGGATGAAATAGAGGATCCGGAAACATTGTTTCAACGAATAACGGCGAGCAGCTGCCAGAAAAGGCTTGGCATAACGGATCCCCGCCTGCATAGCCGCCTCTTCGATGGAACAATTCTTCTGTTGGCGAATGGCCTGAATCAGTTCCAACCGATAAAAGAAATAAAAGAGGTAGCCGGTAATCGGAGCCAGAGGCATCTTGGTTGAATCCATCAGGTAATGCCCGATCCGGAAGGCCCGTTCGGCATGACCCTGGCCCAAGGCATCGCCCAACTCAATGGGATTGAACTCCCGGCTGACACCGGTGTTTTTCTCAACAATTTCCGGAGTAATCAGGACTTCGTCCGGCTGCATGGCCCGGGTGTATTTGTCCAACTCCAGGGTCAGTTTCCGCAGGTCATTCCCGGCATAATCTCCCAACAACATAGCAGCCTTCGGGTCGATGCGCTTTCCCACAGAAACGGCATATTGCTCAATCCACTGCGGCAGGTTCCACTCGGTCACCTTGTTGGACTCCAACACTTCGCTGTGGGCCACCAGGGTCTTGGAAAATTTGGAGCGTTTGTCAATGGATTTCCCAGAAAAAGCCAACACCAGGACCGTTGTCGGACAAGGGCTCAAGACATAGGGTTCCAAATCCTCAATCTTCTTCAACTGCTGCGCCTCCCGCACCAAGACCAACTGCCGTTCGGCCATCATCGGAAAACGGTTGCACTAAGCCTCGATGTTCAGGGCCGTCGTCTCGTTCCCATAGACAATGGTTTGGTTGAAGTCGCGTTCGTACGGCTGCAGAGCATGTTCCTGGATGAGATCACACATCAAATCCACGTAATAAGACTCCTCTCCCATCAACAAATAAATGGGAGCAAACTTACCCGCCAACACATCGGACTTCAAGCGGTTGAAAACGGAAATGGTATCTGCTTTTGTCTGTTTTGCCATAGGACAAATGTACAAACTAATTTCTATCTTTGCACGAAAGATTCACGCATGAACGACAAATTGTACGATCCCCTCCGTCGCAAAGACGTGGCACGGACTCCCGAAGAAGAAGTCCGCCAGGGATTGATACAATGGCTGAACAAAGCCAAGGGTGTTTCCTTGAATTGGATGATGTCGGAATACGGTTTCAAATGCGGACCGATGGCCTACCGGGCCGACCTGGTCATCTTCGACAAACACCTGAACCCCGTCTTGCTGGCCGAATGCAAAGCCCCGACGGTCCCCATTGACCGGTCGGTCATCGAACAAGGACTTCGATACAACCAGCAGCTCCGGGTCAAATACATGTTGTTCACCAACGGTCAGGGCTACCGCATCGCAAAACTGGACGCAGCAGAAAACCGCTTCATTTTTATCGACGCCTGCCCAACCTACGAAGAAATGCTACAAGAATAGAGAATGGATGCTATGAAGACAATGGATAGAAAAGAAGACAACCAGATATTTCAGATTGTTTCAGAAGAAGCCCAGAAGTTGGGAGTCCGTGCGTTCGTCATTGGAGGCTACGTCCGGGACTGCCTTTTGGGACGTCCTTGCAAGGACATCGACGTGGTAGTGGAAGGCAGTGGCATCGCCCTTGCCGAACAAGTGGCCCACCGTCTCAAAACCAAAGTATCCGTTTTCAAACGTTTCGGAACAGCGATGCTGAAAAAATGGGGCATCGAAGTTGAGTTCGTCGGCGCCCGCAAAGAATCCTACCGATCCGACTCCCGGAACCCCATCGTCGAAACAGGCACCCTGGAAGAAGACCAGAAACGGCGTGACTTTACGATCAACGCCATGTCTTTCAGCCTCCAACCCGAAGACTTTGGCAAACTCATTGACCCGTTTGGCGGCGAAAGCGACCTGGAAGCAAAAGCCATCCGCACCCCGCTGGATCCGGACATCACCTACAGCGACGATCCGCTGCGCATGATTCGCGCCATCCGTTTTGCCAGCCAACTCCAATTCCAGATTGTTCCCGAATCCTTTGAGGCCATCCAACGCAATGCGGAGCGCCTGCACATTCTATCCAAAGAGCGCATCTGCGACGAATTAAACAAGATCATGCTGTCCCCCAAGCCCTCGTACGGTTTCCAACTGCTGTACGACAGTGGTCTGTTGGAGCACATCCTTCCGCAACTCTGCCTCCTCAAAGGGGTCGAGACCCAAGAAGGCAAGGGCCACAAAGACAACTTTGCCCACTCGTTACAAGTGCTGGACAACGTTGCCGAACAATCCGACGACCTTTGGCTGCGCTGGGCCGCCCTGCTCCACGATATTGGAAAACCGCGGACAAAGAAGTTTGAACCGGGCATTGGCTGGACATTCCACAGCCACGAGTTCATCGGTGCGAAGATGATTCCGGACCTGTTCAAACAGTTGAAACTGCCCCTCAACGAAAAGATGAAATACGTCCAAAAACTGGTGGGCCTTCACCTCCGTCCCATTGCCTTGGTGCAGGACACGGTCACCGATTCGGCCATCCGCCGGCTGTTGTTTGACGCCGGGGACGACATTGACGACTTGATGTTGCTCTGCGGAGCGGACATCACCTCCAAGAACGAAATGACCGTTCGCAAACACAAACGAAACTTCGAACTGGTGCGGGAGAAACTCGTTGAGGTGGAAGAGAAAGATGCCATCCGGAACTTCAAACCGCCGGTGGACGGTGCTCTCGTCATGCGAGTATTCAACATCCAACCCTGCCATGCCATCGGCACCATCAAAGAATACATCAAGAACGCCATCTTGGATGACGGTGTGGAAAACAGTCTCCAGGCAACCTTGCCCCTGATGCTAAAAAAAGGTGAGGAACTGGGATTGACCCCGACCCTCACCTTAGAACAACTCTTGGACGAACTGAATTAGTCTTTGAGTTTCTTGTATTTGAAGCGCTTGGGTTCTACGTTGCCTAAGCGCATTTTTTTGTTCTCTTCGTACTCTGAGTAAGAACCTTCAAAGAAGTAAACTTTGGATTCTCCTTCGAACGCCAGGATGTGCGTTGCGATACGGTCCAAGAACCAACGGTCGTGGGAAATCACCACGGCACAACCTGCAAAGTTTTCCAAACCTTCTTCCAACGCACGGATGGTGTTTACGTCCACGTCGTTGGTCGGCTCGTCCAACAAAAGGACGTTGGCTTCTTCTTTCAAGGTCAGGGCCAAGTGCAAACGGTTGCGTTCACCACCACTCAAGATACCACATTTCTTTTCTTGGTCTGCACCAGAGAAGTTGAAACGGGATACATAAGCACGGGCATTCACTTCTTTGTTGCCCAAACGCACGAAGTCCGAATCATCCGCGATGGTTTGGTAAACCGTCTTGTCCGGATCGATGGACTTGTGTTGTTGGTCCACGTACGCAATCTTCACGGTTTCACCCACCGTAAATTCACCCCGGTCTGCTTGTTCAATGCCCATGATGAGGCGGAACAACGTGGTCTTACCGGCTCCGTTGGGACCGATCACACCGACAATCCCCCCTTGCGGCAGTTTGAAGTCAAGTCCCTCAAACAAGATACGGTCGCCGAAGCCCTTGGTCACATCCTTGGCCTCGATGACATGGGTACCCAAACGGGGACCGTTCGGAATGAAGATTTCCAAACGTTCTTCCTTTTGACGTCCGTCTTCGTTCAACATCTTTTCGTAGGCAGACAAACGGGCTTTGGACTTCGCATGACGAGCCTTCGGAGCCATACGAACCCATTCCAACTCGCGTTCCAAGGTCTTGCGACGTTTGCTTTCTTGTTTTTCTTCTTGCGCCAGGCGTTTGCTCTTTTGGTCCAACCAAGAAGAATAGTTGCCCTTCCAAGGAATACCTTCACCACGGTCCAATTCCAAAATCCAACCTGCGACGTTGTCCAAGAAATAACGGTCGTGGGTTACCGCAATCACGGTACCCTTGTATTGTTGCAAGTGCGCTTCCAACCATTGGATACTTTCGGTATCGAGGTGGTTGGTCGGCTCGTCCAACAACAACACATCCGGTTCACGCAACAACAAGCGGCACAAAGCCACACGACGGCGTTCCCCTCCACTCAAATGCTTGATCAAAGCATCCGGCTCGGGACATTGCAAAGCATCCATCGCACGTTCCAACTTGGAATCAATATCCCAACCGCCCACGTGGTCGATCTTTTCGGTCAATTCGCCTTGGTATGCAATGAGTTTGTTCATTTCATCGTCGTCAAGGGGTTCGCAGAATTTCAGATTCACGGCTTCGTATTCTTTCAACAAATCCACGACTTCTTGGACCCCTTCTTCCACCACTTCGCGCACGGTCTTTTCTTCGTCCAACTGCGGCTCTTGTTCCAGGTAGCCCACGGTGTAACCGGGTGCCCACACCACTTCGCCTTGGTAAGATTTTTCCAAACCTGCGATGATCTTCATCAACGTAGATTTACCGGAACCGTTCAAACCGATGATACCGATTTTGGCACCGTAGAAGAACGACAAATAAATATCTTTAAGAATGACTCTGTTGTTATGGGGTAAGATCTTTCCAACCCCATTCATAGAAAAAATAATCTTTTCGTCTGCCATAATACACAATTTGCTGGCAAAAATAGTCAATAATCACGAATTGTCCTCGCCTTTGTTGTCGGGTTTGTTACCATTGTCCACTGCCTCCCCGCCACGGACCAGTTGGGCATAGGTCACACCCCGTTCCTGCAGCAACCGACGGCTCAAGGTCCGCGTGTCGTGAAAGCCAGCAACGGCATAAAAATCAATGTCCTGCCGTTGCAATTCCTCCCGGAGTCCCTCGTTGCAAAGCACCTTGTCCAGCTCCTGCAGCCGCAACCGGAAAAGGTAGTCCCGGAAATTCACTCCCGCAATTGCCATTGCCCGCGAGAGATAGGTCCGATTCGTCCCAACTTTCCGGGCCATTTTCTCCAAATTCATGTGCGGAATCAGATACAACCGCTCGGACCGGACCTGCTGGTCCACGCGCTCAAACAACTGCTGCATCCGCTCGTACTCCCGACGACTAGCCTCCTGCTCCGCAGCAGACGGTCCCCACTCCCACAGAAAATTCCACCAATAGTCAACTCCACCCTTCTTTCCTTTCTTTTCCTCATACTTTTTCATGCCGTTTTCGCTGCTTCACTTCCCTACACCACTCGCTCGGACTCTGCCCGGTATTCAACTTGAACGCAAAGGTAAACGAAGAATAATTCTTAAATCCACATTGCTGACACAGCCTCGCCAGCGGAATGTGGGGATCTTCCTCAAACAACTGCATCGCCTCCCGGATCCGGAAAGCATTGACCAACTCCCGGAAATTCACCTGCAGCTCAATGTTGACACATTTGGACAGGTAAGCCCGGTTGGTTCCCACCTCCAGGGCCACTTCATCAATGGTCAGGTTCGGCTTCAAATACAGTTTGCGGTCGCGAAGCAAGCGCAGGAGTTTGCCAGGAATCGTCCCCGCTTCAAAATCATCGGGCGGGAAACGAAAGGTCAAGGGCTCGGCCGGCTCCTCAGCAACGGACGAAACCGCACCCTCTGTATCCACCATCCCGACGACCATCGACGTCGCGGAATCTCGTACCCGATACAACGCACCCAACCGTTCTCGCCATTGCAAAACGAGTTGTATATGCAACAGAAGCACACTCAGAAACGACAGCACGTTGCCCAACGGGCCGAACACCAGGAGCAGACAAGCCAGCAAGTAGATCCCTGCCCCTCCCATCAAGACCCGCTGCGTCTTTTCCTCCTCGCCACAGAGCGCCACGTACCAGACCCGGGCCTGGTACACCAGAAAAAGCAGAGCCTGTTGAAAGAAACGGCTCCAAAAAGCAGTTTCCGAGACACTTTCGAGCAGAAAACATTCCATCAAAAACACAAACACCATTGACAAACAGCCCATCAGGTAACTCATTGGAAAGACCGATGAAATCTGTCGGTAACGGTAGTACGAAAAAAGGGCAGCAGTCCCATAGACTACTACCCAAATCAAATGCGGCAATCCCGCCTCTATAATCCAATGTCGCATCATTGATAGTTCCTCCAACGATTTGGGATGTGTAAAATTACACATTCTGAACTACCAAAAGTACGATAAAGGCCTAAGTAAGAAAGATTTTGCGCTTTTAAGAAATTTAAAAAAATATAGATTTCTCAAAAATTCTCAAACTATTGACGGTTTTGGTCGAAACCTTGTCCGTACACACCGGAAACCGCGCCAGTAGACAGGAACGCATCGCGGTCCACTTCGCGCACAATGCGCATCGCAAAGTTAATTTCCGTCTTGCGAGCAATCACCAAAAGGATCTTGCCTTCTTTTTTGGTAAACCAGCCGGTACCGTCCAACACGGTCACACCGCGGTGCAACTCGTTGGTGATTCGGTCTGCGATCTCTTCGTATTTCTTGGAGAAGATGAACATTTGCACCGATTGTTTGCTACCGGACAAGAACATATCCAAAGCGGTTCCGCAGACAAAAATCAGGATGTAACCGTATACCAAGGTTGCCATACGGTCTCCAAAACCTTGTTCGCTCGGCACCAAAAGGGACGAAGCCACGATAAAGATATCCAAGAGCAGCAGCAGACGGCCCGGAGAAATGTTGTAGAATTTGTTGATCATCAAGACCACAATATCGGTACCTCCGGTACTTCCTCCTTGGTTGAAGGTAATACCAATACCGACACCGGACATCACACCCCCGATGATGGTACACAACAAATCACCGTTGCTGGACATTTGGTCAATGAATTCTTGCGGAATGACCTGCGGCCAGACCTCGTACGCAAGGGAAGCGACAATGATGGCAAAAACCGTCTTGACACCAAAGCCCTTGCCCAGGATCTTCAAAGCGATCAAGAGCAGAATCAAGTTGATAAGGAAGAAGGAGTAGGCTACCGGAAAGCCAGTAATGTATTGGATCACAGCACCAATACCCGATACACCACCCCCTACCAGGTTGTTCGGAATCAAAAAGATAGACCAACCACCGGTGTAACACAACAAACCGAGGGTAATGATCACATACGCTTTGACTTCCTGCAGGATTTTTTTAGTAACAGGATTCATAGTATTCGTTTAGTAATGATTAGTAAACAATGTTGATGATTTTTCCCGGCACCACGATGATTTTCTTGATGGGTGCACCGGCCAAATATTTTTCACAGTTCGGATCTGCCAACGCAGCGGCTTCCACTTCTTTCGGAGACAACGATTTTGACAACGAAATCTTGAAACGCATCTTGCCGTTGAAAGAAACCGGATACTCGCAGGTATCTTCAACGGTGTATGCTTCTACATACGTCGGGAAGGTTGCTCCTGAAATGCTTTCCTCGTGACCCAAGGCTTCCCAAAGTTCTTCGGCCAAGTGGGGTGCAAAAGGAGAAAGCAAAATGGTCAAGGCTTCCAGGATCTCACGGTTGTGGCATTTCAAATCGGTCAACTCATTCACCGCAATCATGAAGGCACTCACTGAAGTGTTGAAAGAGAATCCTTCGATGTCGGTTTCGACCTTGTGGATCAACTTGTGCAACACCTTCAAGGCGGCTTTGTCCGCCGGTGCATCGGTTACGATGTTTTCACCTTCGCGGAAATAGAGTTTCCATACCTTGCGCAAGAAGCGGTGTACCCCGTCAATACCCTTGGTATCCCAAGGTTTCGATTGTTCGAGGGGGCCCAAGAACATTTCGTACATACGTAATGTGTCAGCACCGTATTCTTCGCAGATGCGGTCCGGATTCACCACGTTGAACATGGACTTGCTCATCTTCTCAACCGCCCAACCGCAGATGTACTCGCCGTTTTCCAGAATAAATTCTGCGTTCGCATAGTCCGGCATCCAGTTGCGGAATGCTTCGGTGTCCAAACGGTCGTTCGTCACCAGATTCACGTCCACGTGGATTTCGGTAGTTTCGTATTGGTCTTTCAAGCCCAAAGAAACGAAGGTATTGGTGTTCTTGATGCGGTAAACAAAATTGGAACGACCTTGGATCATACCTTGGTTCACCAGCTTGCGGAACGGTTCTTTTTCACAGATATAGCCCAAGTCATAAAGGAATTTGTTCCAGAAACGGGCATAGATCAAGTGGCCGGTCGCGTGTTCGGTACCTCCGATGTACAAATCGACGCTGCGCCAGTACTCGTTGGCTTCGCGGCTCACCAAAGCCTCGTCGTTGTGCGGATCCATGTAGCGCAAGTAGTAGGCGCTGGAACCGGCGAAACCGGGCATGGTACTCTTTTCAATCGGATAGCCGTTGTAGGTCCAGTCCTTAGCACGTCCCAACGGAGGTTCACCCGTTTCGGTCGGCAAGAATTTGTCTACTTCCGGCAAGGTCAACGGCAATTCCGATTCCGGAATCGGACAAGGAACGCCTTCTTTGAAATACACCGGGAAAGGTTCTCCCCAATAACGTTGGCGGGAGAAGATGGCGTCACGCAAACGGAAATTCACTTTGCGACGGCCGATTCCCAACTCTTCCACACGGTTGATGGCGGCCGGGATAGCATCCTTCACCGACATACCGTTCAAGAAACCGGAGTTGCACATGATACCTTCTTTTGCATCAAAGCTTTCGTTGGAAACATCGGCCCCTTCGATCAACGGAATGATGGGCAAATTGAATTGACGGGCAAAGGCATAGTCACGGCTATCGTGAGCCGGTACCGCCATGATGGCACCGGTACCATAACCGGACAACACGTATTCAGACACCCAAATCGGAACTTCCTCGCCCGTAAACGGGTTCTTCGCGTACGAACCGGTGAAGACCCCTGTTACCTTGCGGGTTTCTGCCATCCGTTCGCGTTCGGTTTTCTTGCGGGCTGCCACCAAATATGCCTCAACGGCTTCTTTTTGTTCCGGACGGGTCAACTTTTCAACCCATTCGCTCTCGGGTGCCAAGACCATGAATGTCACACCGAATACGGTATCCGCACGGGTGGTAAAGATGGTCATGTCGTATTCTTCGGTTCCGTTGGAAACCCGGAAAATCATTTCCGCTCCTTGGGAACGTCCGATCCAGTTGCGTTGCATGTCTTTCAACGAATCGGTCCACTCCAAATCTTCCAAATCGTTCAACAGACGTTCTGCATAGGCAGACACACGCAACTGCCATTGTTTCATTTTCTTTTGCTCTACGGGGTGACCACCGCGGATGGAAATACCTTCCTTCACTTCGTCGTTGGCCAACACCGTTCCCAAAGCCGGACACCAGTTTACAGCGGTCTCCCCTTGGTAAGCAATGCGGTAATTCATCAGGATTTCTGCCCGTTTGGCTTCGTCGTAACCAGCCCATTCTTCGGCAGTAAACACGGGTACTTCTGAGCAAGCAGCATGCACACCGGCATTACCGGATGCAGCAAAAATGGCCTCCAGGGCTGCAATCGGTTCCGCACGTTGGGTATCGTAGTTGTACCAGTGACCGAACATTTGCAGGAACGCCCATTGGGTCCATTTGTAATAACCCGGATCGCAGGTCTTCACCTCACGGGACCAGTCATACGAGAAACCGATACGGTCCAATTGCTCGCGGTAACGGGCGATGTTTTGGGTCGTCGTCGCCTCGGGATGTTTACCCGTTTGGATCGCATATTGTTCCGCCGGCAAACCGAAGGCATCGTATCCCATCGGATGGAGCACGTTGAAGCCTTTCAAACGTTTGTAACGGCTAAAAATATCACTCGCAATGTATCCCAGCGGGTGACCTACGTGCAAACCCGCTCCCGAAGGATAGGGAAACATGTCCAACACATAATACTTCGGCTTGCTCGGGTCAGCTTCTACGCGAAAAGTTCCACGTTCCGCCCAATTGCGCTGCCATTTCTTTTCAATCTCAGAAAAATTATACTCCATTGTTTATCAATAACTTAATGAATTATCGTGCAATCAACCCACAAAGGTATAAAAACTATCTTTTTTCCAATCTAAATTCGACCGGAATTGTGTATTTCACCCGCACTTTTCGTCCACTGAGCTGACCGGGTTTCCATTTCGGAGAAGCCGACACAACCCGAATTACTTCCTGGTCCAATGTCTCGTGTACGCTGCGTGCAATCTCGACATGGGTCACTTCCCCATTCGCCTCAACCACAAAGGACACCATCACCGTTCCGGAAATTCCCTTGCTCACCGCATAATCGGGATAACGGAGATAATTGTACACCCATTGTTCCAAGAAACGACGTTCGTCTCCATGGAAGAATTGCGGTGCCTTGTCCACATCCTTCGGTCCGTACAAGTCCTCCTCTCCAGCCATCTTTCCGGCTTCCTGCTCCATCACAGCCTGTTCCATCTGCATCGGCTCTTCCATCCGGGAAGCCTCGACCACCAAACTCGTCGCATAGCCGCACAAGCCTTCCATGGCAACATAGTCCAGGGTCTTGGGCAGGTCCCGCATCGTACCCGTTTCCAAAGTACGTCCCGAGGTCAGGACCAACGAAGGCACCCGACGCTCGTAGAAAGCCAAATAGTCCGAAGTCAGGGCCAAGCCCCCTTCCCAGACCGGAGCCGGAAATCCGAAATCATCCCCCACACGCGTCAGCAGCGCTTCCATCTCTTGAAAAGGCCCCCCGGTGTAGTAGGCGTACTGATACCCTTGCTGCGGCCGGCCGACCTGGTGCAAATCCAACATCAAGGCCACCGAATCAATCTGCGAAAAAGCCCGGTTGGCAAAATACCAAGCCCCGGCCTGTCCTTGTTCGGACGCCCCAAAGGCCACAAAAATAACGGACCTACGTAGCAACAATTTCGCTTGAGACAGCTGTTGCGCCATCTCCAGCAACACAGAGAGCCCGGAAGCATTGTTATCCGCACCCGGGAAGACCTGCTTTTCCTCCCGGCCGTTGCGTCGCAGCACATTTACACCCAAATGGTCCAAATTGGCACCGACCACCACATATTGGTTCCGCAATGCCGGATCACTTCCTTCCAGAATCCCCACGATATTTTGGGAATACAACGTATCTCCCGGCAAGGCAATGGAGAAATCCTGCCCCGTCCGCGGTGTAAGCATTTCCACGCCATACGAATGCAGGCAATCGAACACATACTCCGCCGCCAGACGTTCTCCTTCAGAACCCGCCTTACGACCTTGCAGGTGTTCGGCCGCCAAGGCCTCCACGTGTTTTTTCAAACGGTCTTCAACCGACTCCTGTGCGAAGCCCGACGGCATCGCCAGCAAAAGCAGCAATAAGCTGCAAAACAAGAACTTCCTATTTTTCATACGCGCCGGTAAGTTAACAAGAATTAAGCCAAAAGAGGCCGGATGACGAAAGTCACCGGCCCCCAGATCATATCAGCAGGAGATTACGCTTTGTAGAAAGGGGTCTTTACAACCACGGCTTTCAACAGACGGTCACGAACCTTGATGTAGATTTCGCTACCCAATTTGAAGAGCGGAGCCGCTACATAAGCCATACCCACAGCTTTCTTCACAGACGGGCCCATGGTACCAGAAGTCACGAAACCGATTTCGTTGCCTTCTGCATCGCATACGGGATAACCGTGACGCGGAATACCACGATCCACCAATTCAAAACCAACCAATTTGCGTTTCAAACCTTCTGCTTTTTGGTTCAACATGTATTCTTTGTCCACGAAGTCACCTTTTTCTTCGCTGAATTTGGTCAACCAGTTCAAACCTGCTTCAAGGGGAGAAGTGGTGTCGTCGATATCGTTGCCATACAAGCAGAAGCCCATTTCCAAACGCAAGGTGTCACGAGCACCCAAACCGATGGGACGAATGCCTTCTTCCTTACCGGCTTCGAACACAGCAGCCCACAATTGTTCTGCATCTTCGTTGGCTACGTACACTTCGCATCCGCCTGAACCGGTGTAACCGGTGGTTGAGAGGATGGCGTTTTTGATACCGCCTACGGTCAATTTCTTGAAAGTGTAGTATTCCATATCCACCACGTTTTCGTCGCAGATTTTTTGCATCACTTGCAAAGCTTTCGGACCTTGGATTGCCAATTGGCAGATTTCATCGGAAGCATTGTACAATTCTTTACCCGGAGTGATGTTGAATTTAGGAGCGATGGCGCAGAGGTGGTTCCAGTCTTTTTCAATGTTAGCTGCGTTGGGAACCAACAAATAAGTTTCTGCATCGATGCAGTAAACCAACAAATCGTCTACGATACCGCCTTTTCCGTTCGGCATGCAAGAGTATTGTACTTTACCCGGATACAAAGCCGCTACGTCGTTGGTGGTTACGTATTGGAGGAACGCCAATGCGTTGGGACCTTTCACCCAAAATTCACCCATGTGTGACACGTCGAATACGCCAACTGCTTGACGAACCCAGTTGTGCTCGTCGTTGATACCTACGTATTCTACCGGCATGTTGTAACCAGCGAAGGGAACCATTTTGGCACCCAAAGCAATGTGTTTCTCAGTAAATGCTGTTGTTTTCATTTGATTATCGATTTGATTATTGATTATTCGTGCAAGTTTTGTTGAATGTCGTAAATCCAAATGTCTTCCGGAGCGAAATCCATTCCGTACATTTCGTCCATTTCGTAATAGGCAGCGCGGAATGTATCGTGTGCCGAAACAGCCACCGCATCAAATCCGTTTTTGAAGTGGATGGTTTGCGGACGGTAACCTTCTTTTGTCAAAAGTTCCACCATCCGTTCCGCATTGGCTTGGGTCATAAAACTTCCCACAACCACGAAATAGCGACCTTCCAATTTCGGTTTCAAGGCTTCTTGGGCTTGAGCAAAAGCGATGGAATCTGCTTTTGCTTGTTGGATGGAGTCTCTCACAAAACGTGCACGGGCCTCCATTTCCGCTTCGATGCGCATCCGTTCCAGGTCTTCAGAAGTCGGTTTTCCCAACATAGACCGAAAGAAATCACAGCTGCTGACCAGCATTGCCGTCGCCAAAAGCGCCATCAAGAATTTGGAAGTTCTCATACAAAAGGGTATTAAAGTTAATCGAACAAATTTAGGGATTTATCATACAACGACAAAAAAAATGTATATTTACAAATTAAAAGTAGATTCTATGAATTCCAATACAAAAAACTTACTCCGACGCTTCCTAACAACGTTCCGCGACATCACCCGCCTGGTTGATGACCTCGACCTGGAAGGTGCTACCGCCAACATAACCCGCAACATTTCCTTCAAAGGCCCCAACGTCTACATTTTGGTAGCGGCCATTGTCATCGCTTCCGTCGGTCTGAATGTCAACTCCATTCCAGTCATCATCGGTGCCATGTTGATTTCACCGCTGATGGGCCCGATCATCGGAGTCGGTTATGCGATGGGAGTCAATGACATGCAGACCCTCCGCAAAGCAGCAAAGAACCTGTTGATCATGGTCCTTTTCAGCCTTTGTGCCTCGTGTTTCTACTTCCTCGTGACACCGTTGTCCCTGGAAAACCCTTCCGAACTCCTGGCCCGGACCAATCCGACCATCTTCGACGTACTCATTGCTCTGTTCGGTGGTTTTGCCGGCATCATTGAAATCAGCCGCAAAGAGAAAGGTTCCGTATTCTCCGGCGTGGCCATTGCAACTGCCTTGATGCCGCCTCTCTGCACCTGCGGCTATGCCATTTCAACCGGCCAATGGTCCTACCTGATCGGCGCCCTGTACCTCTTTTTCATCAACAGCGTTTTCATTGCCCTGGCTACCTTCATCACCGTCAAACACCTACATTTCCCGGAGACCAGCTTCTCCGATCCCCTGCGCCAACGCAAGGTACACCGGACCATCTCCATCCTGACCGTCATCCTCATCATCCCGAGCATCTACTCGGCCATTGTCGTGACGAAGGAAAACCGCATCAGCCTGCGGGTCAACGAATTCATCAAAGAGAACAAAACCCTGTCCCACAGCTACATCTACGACCACACAATCAACTTCCACGAAAAACCGGCCCAGGTTCGCATCGCCATTGCCGGAGACGCCCTCACCGAGACCGAAAAGGAAGTCTTGTACCAAAGTTTTGAGAAACACGGTCTGCTCCGCGACCAACTCATCATCCAACAAAACGTAGCGGACATGGAAAATCAAGGGGCCGACAAAGAACTCTTCATGAGTCTGTTCGAACGCAACGATCAAGAAATTTCCAAACGAGAGGAGCACATTGCCCGCCTCGAAAAAGAATTGAAGGCCTACCGCGAACAGACCCTGCCCTACGAACAGATCCTCCGCGAAATCCTGGCCCAACAACCGAACATCGAGAACTTCTCCATTGCCCGGGGAGCAACCGTCAATCCGCAGACCTTCCTCACCGAAGAGACCATCGTCGCCATCATCCATTGGAAGGAACCGCTGGCCGCTGAGGAATCACAAAAGATCGAGCACTGGCTCAAAGTACGCCTGGGCTTCAACAACTTGAAACTCGTACAATACTAACCGGTCCGGCTACTACAGCGAATGAAATCTCCGTTCCTCCTCCTCGCCTTGGTTGGGTCCCTGCTCCTGTCAGGAACCCGGATCCTGTCTGCACAGGAAGAAGCGGTTGCAGTACAGGCTCATTCGTCAACACCCGACACCCTACGGATCGTCTTTTTGGGAGACATAATGATGCACCGGGCTCAACTGCGGGCAGCCCTGCGTCCGGGAGCCGACTCCCTGCGTTCAGATTCCTACGACCTTGCTTCGTACTTCCGGCACATCCAGCCCTACCTCGAAGCTGCCGACATTGCCGTTGCTAACCTGGAATGCCCCATCGGCGTAGCTCCCTACACCGGTTACCCCGGGTTCTCCGCCCCAGAAGCCCTGGCGATTGCCGCCCAAGAAGCAGGCATCGACGTCTTGCTCAACGCCAACAACCACATCTGTGACAAACGGAGCCGTGGTCTGTATCATACGCACCGCCTGCTTGATAGTTTGGGCATCCACCATACCGGCAGCTTCCGGAACAAAGAAGCACAACTTGCACAAAGTCCTCTGATCCTGGACTGCAAGGGCCTACGCATCGCCCTGGTCAATTTTACATACGGCACCAACGGCATCCCCATACCCTCTCCCTGGGTCGTCAACACCCTTGACCGCAACGAGGTCCTGGCAGACCTGCACCGTGCACAGCAAAAAGATGCCGACTGGATCATCGCCCTGCCGCATTGGGGCGAAGAATACCGCCTACAACCCAATGCTGTCCAAACGGAATGGCAAGAATTCCTATACGACCAAGGTGTCCGCATCATCGTCGGATCCCACCCCCACGTCGTACAACCTGTGCAAACAGATTGGGACGGATATCGCCGCGAACGCATCACGTGGTTCTCCCTCGGCAACGCCATCTCCAACATGAGCATCGAAAATGCACGCACGGGCTTTCTGGCAGAGGTTTGCCTGGTGCGCGACCCCTTGGGCCGACTCCAGATTGCCAAACACCGCACCGTCTGGCTCTGGTGCTCCCGTGCCGGAGGCTTTGAGAAGAATTATACCATCCTCCCGGTCGAGGACTTCAAAAACCGCAGGAACGACTTTTGTAATCCGGCTGACTATGACCGGATGATGCAGGAGTACCGCCGGCTAAAGACTTATTTTGAACAACAACAATCCATCGTGTATGAAACTCGATAAAACGATAGAACTGAAAGAAATTGACCCGATCGCCATCTACGGCGTAAACAACCGCAACCTGGAACGGTTGCAAAGCTATTTCCCCAAACTCAAGGTCATCGCGCGCGGCAACGAACTCCGTTTGCACGGTTCTGCCGCAGACCTGCAACGTTTTGAAGAGAGCCTGGGAGCCCTCATCCAACTGCGCCACCGCAAAACCTACCTCACGCCGGCCGACGTAGACCAGCTCTTCGAAGAAAACGACCTGCACTCAGAGGAAAGCAACACAGACCCTTATACCATCGTATACGGCAACGAAGGACGCGTCATTACCGCCCGCACGCCCAACCAGAAAAAGCTCGTGGACCTGTATGCAAAAAATGACCTGCTCTTCGCCATCGGTCCTGCCGGATCCGGCAAAACCTACACGGCCATTGCCCTTGCTGTCAAAGCCTTGAAAAACCGGGAAGTCAAGAAACTCATCCTCACCCGCCCTGCGGTAGAAGCAGGCGAGCGTCTCGGTTTCTTACCGGGCGACATGAAAGAAAAACTGGATCCGTATTTGCAACCCCTCTACGATGCCCTTCACGACATGATCCATCCCAAGAAACTCCAAGCGCTGATGGAAGAAGGCATCATCCAGATTGCTCCTTTGGCCTACATGCGTGGTCGTACACTGGACAGTGCTTTCGTCATCCTGGACGAAGCACAAAACACAAGTTTGAGTCAGTTGAAAATGTTTTTGACCCGGATGGGTTGCCACGCAAAATTCATCGTAACCGGGGATGCAACCCAAATTGACTTGCCCAACAAACGCGATTCCGGTTTGCTGCAAGGCATCCATTTGGTTCGCTCCATTCCGGGCATTGGGGTCGTAGAATTCGGAACAGGAGACATCGTCCGACACCCGCTTGTCACCAAGATCGTGAAAGCCTTTGATCAATTACCAGCTTCCGCCGGCTCCGCCACCCCCAAAGCTTCCGCCGCCAAAGCCACCACCGAAGCCGCCGAAGCCACCGCCGAAGCTGCCTCCACCGAAGCTACCACCACGGTGTGATGACCGGGAGTTTCCCCCTCCCATCAAGGAGGTCCAAAAGATAACATCCGCAAGGGATGCATTACGCGACCCGCTGCCAGCAATGACAGTGGGTCCTTGTTTTTTTGCAGCCAGAACGATCGGCAAGATTACCAAAACCGCCATAACCAACAAAACAACCAGGCTGATGATGAACTCAATCTGCTCTTGCCGTTGAATTTCTTCAACGGTAATTTCTCCTGCCGCCAACGGCATCAGAACATCCAAAGCAGCCTCAACGCCTCCGTAATAGTCGTTTTCCTGGAAGTGTGGAATCAACTGGTTATCCACAATGCGCTTGGCTATTCCATCGGGAATGGCCGGCTCCAGACCGTAGCCCACCGCAATAAAGACTTCTCCCCGGGTTCGTGTCTTGGGTTTTATGAGCAAGACAATGCCATTATCAAATTTTGACGAGCCGACGCCCCAGGTTTCTCCAATCTCTACCGCATATTCCATGGCAGACAAGCCTCCCAAATCAGAAGTCGTCACCACCACAATGCGGTTCGAAGTACGGGTAGCAAAATCCACCAAGCGTTGTTCAAGTTCCTGCTTCTGACGAGTACGGAAAATACCGGCATAATCATTTACAGCCGTCGGTACAGACGGCTTCTCCGGCACCTGAGCCTGCAGGGCCGTCACGGCAAACAAGAACAGCCAGGCTAACTTAATCGCCGAAAGAAATTTCATCGCTTTGCTCATTGATATCGTCTTCCTGATACGGGAAATAAGCTTTCAATTGTTGCCCAGCTGCGAGAATCGCCTCAACCAGCCCCTCGGCATAGGATCCCTTGGCAAAATGCGCCAACAAACCATCCTTGATGGCATTCCAGAAATCGGCCGGAACCACTTCGTTGATCCCTTGGTCGCCCAAGATGGCCAGTTTGTGTGACTGGTACGCCACGTAGATCAATACACCGTTGCGTTGCGCCGTCTCGTTCATCTTAAGGTGATCAAACAAATAGATAGCGCGTTCCACGGGGTCTCCCGAGCAACGCGACTCAATGTGAACGCGGATTTCACCGGATGTACAACGCTCAGCCTCTACAATGGCGGCAACAACCTGCTGTTGTTGCGCAGGACTTAAAAACTTGGATGCTCCCATAGGTGCGAAGCAGTCAGTAACCTAAAAACTCACAACCGGTGCTGTTTCTGCACCCGCTTGTGCCTCGAAATAGGATTTCTGGGTAAAACCAAAGAGATTGGCTACCAGATTTCTCGGGAAAGTCCGGATAGCAGTGTTGTAAGCACGGGCCGCCTCGTTGAACTTCTTACGTTCTACCGTGATGCGATTTTCCGTACCACTCAATTCTGCCTGCAATTCCGAGAAGTTTTGGCTAGCTTTCAAATCCGGATAGTTCTCGGTCAACATCATCAATCGACCCAAAGCACTGCCCAACTCTCCTTGCGCCGCTTGGAATTGCGCCAATTTCTCAGGGGTGAGCTGATCAGCATTCACGGTCACTTGGGTAGCACGGGAACGAGCTGCCACCACTTCTTCCAAGGTAGTCGACTCGTGTGCCGCATATCCTTTGACGGTTGCCACCAGGTTCGGAATCAAATCTGCACGACGTTGGTACACATTTTCCACTTGCGACCATGCTGCAGCCACTTGTTCATCCATACGGACCAGGCCATTGTAAGAGCTCTTAAACCAGAAGAAAATCGCCAACACAACTACGGCGATGCCCAATCCCCAAATTGTTCCTTTTTTCATAATCAAGTCTTATTTTTTTCGAACACAACGGACTGTCATACCGAACTCTTCTTTGTCCACAAAATGCACTTGGCAATCCGATTGGTTGTAATAAATGTATCGGTAATAAGCATTGTCAGCATCCTTTTCGGCAGCAGACCACCACATGCCGTATTCTCCCACGTTTTCAAAACGGTTGTGCGAATCACGGGAGTTGCCTGCCGGGAAGGCATTCCAACCAAAATTGTTGGAGTGCTTGTTGTCCGGACTGTAAGGCCACATCCGTTCTTGGTTTTCATACGCATCAGCAGAAAGTACCGAGCCCAAATTCGGCCAGTTCACAAGAAATTCGGCATGTTCTCCCTCCGACACGGCTGCTGCCAGGTCTGCCCAGTCCTCTGCAGTCGGGATGCTCCAACCTTCCGGACAAACGCCTTGAGGGCCATTGCCCAATCCACGGGCTGCCTGACCACCCGTAGCTTCCATCCAAGAATAGTAGCGGCCGTACACACGGTTCATCAATTCATTGCCAGAATAGGCTCGACCCGCACCCGCATAAGCCAGGTTTTCAACAAACCAGTCCAAATTACCGAGGGTCGTGTATTGATACGAACGGCTGTCCCGAACATCCAGGAAAGTATTTGTTCCTGCAATCAGCCCCGAAACAGAACCATTGAAAACCGTATCCAACGCTGTAATGGATTGGGTATTGGTTACTTGAAGATAACCATCGTAACGCGCGAAGCAGGTAACCCAATACACCGCCGCAGAATCCGGAATTTCCAAACGGATGCTCTTGGTATTCGAGGTCGTATCGCCATCAAAAATCCAATTGTATTGCACATCCTCCGGTTCTGTGATCCCTTCCCCTTCCAATGCAAGGTCAATTATATCTCCAATCACGCAGAAATCAGGAAGTTGATACTCAATATCACCTTCCATATAATTGTAATCGTTGGAATCATCTTCATCACAAGCGACACACAAGCCCAAGGCCAACACCGTCAACAGACTCCACGTCAGTTTTTTCATCATATCGACAAATCTTATTCGTTGTATAAATAAATGCAAAGGTGCGAAAAATTTCTAAATTTGTACGAAAATCATGCCATCAAAGACAAATTAGACCCATGAATATTTCCAAAACCAAACCGATCCAAACAGGCATCCTCGTGACCTGCCTACTAATCGGTCTAACAGCCTGTGCAGACCGGAGCGAATACATCCAGTTAACAGGCTATGCGCAGGGAGGAACTTACCAAATCACCTACGCCCAAACGGATCGGACGGGCCAGCGCATTGAAGCCGAAGCCGCTGAAGTCTATGAACAGGTTGAACAGGGATTCCAACGCATCAACAATTCGGTCTCCGGCTACCACAAAGGCTCTGTCCTCTCACGCCTGAACCGCAACGAAACCTGCGAGACGGACTCCATTCTCCGAGACCTCTTCCGCATCTCCTACCAACTTTGGGAGGAAACAGAAGGCATCTTTGATCCTTCGGGAGCCCCCTTGTACGACCTTTGGGGATTTGGATTTCAGGACAAAGGACAAGTCAGCCAGCACCAAATTGACAGCCTGCGCCAATTCATCGGCATGCACCACTTCCGCCTGGAGGGCAACCAGCTCATCAAAGACCATCCGAATGCGCGTCTGAACTTCAATGCCATCGCCCAAGGATACACCTGCGATTACATTGCCCACATCCTGGACTCCCTGCAAATCCAGGACTTCCTAATCGAAGTGGGTGGAGAAGTTTATGCCAAAGGACTGAACCCGAAGGGCCTTCCCTGGCGCATCGGCATTGACCGCCCCGAGGATGGCAACATGGAACCCGGAGCCAAATTGGAAGAAATTGTCAGTATCAGCAACCAAGGCCTGGTCACCTCGGGCAACTACCGAAAATTCTACATCGAAAACGGCCAGAAATTTGCCCACACCATTGACCCGAAGACCGGCTACCCCGTCCAACACAACCTATTGAGTGCCAGCATCCTTGCCCCCAATGCAACGTTGGCGGATGCCTACGCCACCTACTGCATGGCCATCGGCCTGGAAGCCTCCACCGACTTCCTCTCTTCCCGCCCGGACCTCCAAGGCTACCTCATCTACAGCGAAGGTGAGAACATGAAAACCCAAGTGGTGGATTAATGGATTACATCTGCATCCAAAGAAAGATTGTAAACCAACTCATGCTCATAAAAATCCCCAGTTATAGACCACACTGAATTGCATACCCGACCCAGTGTGTCCTGAGATTTTGAAAGAATCACGATGTCTCCCTCGGGAGTATACAATTGCGGAAGTTGAGACATTGGGTCTATCGGCCCCTCTGGAACACGAATGCTTAATAGTTGGACCCGCTGATTGGGAAGAATTACAACTCCTAATTCCCCCAGGCATACCGACTCCCTCAGGTTGTTGGTAATGAAATATTCCACCTGCGTTTGAGTCAATTTGAAGTAATAGTTGCCATTTTCCTTCTTCCAATAGTATGGACACCGGTAAACAAACTCCAGGTCTGCGGAATGGAAGGCTTCCGCATAATACTTGTTCTCATTCTTGAAATAAAACAACGTATCCCGAACTGCATTAAAAACCACAATATTCTTTTCAATGTGTCGCATCGGAAAATCCTCATCAAAAGGAAAGCAAGACTCATTCTTTTTCTTAAAAAAGATAGCACCATAGAATGACTGCACTTCACCATCATAGATAGATGTGACATCATGATAACCTGGCAACTCTTGCTTGACAGCAATCCGCTCTCCCAAACCATTCTCAAAATAATAATCAACCACCATTGAATCCATTGGCTCAGGCTCTGGTTCTGCTGGCTGAAAACAAGATGTCAAACCCAAAACAGAAAGAATTGAAAGGAGATAGAAAAATTTTTTCATATTATATATAAATTTGCAACAAAGACTACTCATGCACTTCATATGTCCATCTTCTATGCTCAAAATCACATGACGGACTAGTAAAGGTCGTAATAGACCAACTATAACGGCTAAAAAAATCCGAGCCAATCTCATGATATGGACACATAAAGATAATACTATCCTGCTTGGCCACAAATAATGCTTCTGGAGCTATTGCTTCCTCGTTAAAAAAATCTAAAAAATTAAAACCCGAGGCAGATAGATATGGCATTATTGCCAAAGAAATCATGCCTCCTGACGGAACAGGTATTGATTCTGATAATTTAGCTTGCAATGCAGGGCCAACAGGAATAAGCTCTCTTGTACGAGAAGTTCCTGGCAAACTCCTATAATCTCTAGAAAGATTCACTCTGATAGTTTGGTTTGTTCTATTCTGAATCACCCATTCTCCAAGAAAACTAAAAAATCCATTCTCAGCAAATGCTATATCTATATGATCCTCAAAAGCTGGATACATATCTTTTAATTTTGTCCTTAAAGCATCTCTCGTATCAACATCCTCTGTAAGACAATCAAATATTTGTTTCTGTGTCAAGATTCCATCTCGATACAAATTAAAAAAGACCCCTGGTTTAAACCAATACTCTGAACTTGCAATATCCTCATAGTTCAAACCATCTAATTCTTGACCATATTGATCGCACACCAAAGTATACCCCATAAAATTCCCCCACATTTCTCCAATTTCACAAACCCCAGCATCAGTTAAGGTCCCATTTCCATATGTCCCCTGAAAATTAATGGCACTGTTTATAATATAATTAATATACCGCCTCCAAAACTGGTCTCCAACTTGCACATAATGCGAAGTGTGAGCCAATTCATGAAACACAGTCGAAGAAACCTTCTCAGTACTCCGATACTGACCATTCTCATACATCGTTGAGACTCTCACATCGGCAAAGAACCACCGGATTATATCATCCAAATCAATATCAAATGCCCTAGAAATAGCATTCTTTTCCTCCTCCGTAGATTCTTGCATATCCACCCGGTTCAACATAGAAGCATGGGATGCACCTGTTGTTGTAACACGTATTTGCAAATTTGGAGGTGGCAATGCTATTCCTCGCCTCCTACAACAATCATAATAATCATATGATGCATTATTCACTGTTGCCCACTTCCACGCTACAGAAGAAGAACCAATTACCCTTCGTATGCCATCGCTACTATGAAATCCCATATTATGATTTGCTGGAGCAAACTTCCAGTAATTACCCCATAACACAAAGTCTTTACAATTGCTAAAAACCAACGCATAGTGTACGTTCGTGCTAAAAGATTTATCGATGACGTAAAAGCCATTCTGATCGGTATAGGCAGACGCAATCTTTACAAAATTATGGACCCTCACCTTCGCTCCCTTTATAGGAATCTGTCTCCCTGTTCCACTACCAGAAGGGATCTCTTCCACAAGAAGTCGGCCACTTGGATTCGCTTGCGAACGAGTTCCAGAGGACTCTACCCACAACGTATCAAGCCCCACTAATTCGAATGCTTTCCTCTCCAAGTCCATGGGGTTAAATCCATCATCCGCTCTCTGAACACTCTCCTCCGGAATATAACATTGCTCAAGAATTTCATATTGCACATTAGGGAAACGACACCCAGCTTCTACCGTAGTATAGAACCATGTATAATCGCAATCCTGTAATAGAGGATCTCTATAATAATCACCAACTTGACGGATATTATAATCTAACGGATAGTCAAACAATTCCAAACTATCCGCCATCAACATCTTCATCTGAGAAGCATTCCGAGGCAAGAATCGAACATACAAATGAGTAGGCGACAATAATATATTATTATTAGGATAGAGCGTATCATATGCTGCCTGCATATTACTTATAGCATAAGGATTCGGCAATCTTTCCCCCAAAACAATCATTGAAACCTGAGTAGATATATCACTTTTAGTGATTCCATCCAAGTGTTCTATATTTTCTCGAAGAATTGCAGAATCTTTCTCCATCACACATGAGAAAGACAGACAAAGAACCAAAAGTTGTAATATTCTTTTCATCATCTCAATAGATTACACAAACTATTGCAAATATAGTGTATATTGCATCCATCTCAAAAACCCAAGTGGTGGATTAATGGATTAGAATATCAACTGATAGCTCAGGCTAGGAAGAATCGGAAACAAGGAAACAGACTTCCAGACGTGTTCCTGTCCATCGTAATAAATACTGAAAATGTTGTGACGGTTGAGGACATTGTAGATACCCACATTGAACTTATGAGTAAGATTTCTCTTCTGAATCTCCGCATAATAGCCAAGGTCCATGCGCATGTAGTCCTTTAACCGAAAATTATTCAGTCCCTCATAATAAGGCAAGTCCACCTTGTACCCATCCGGAAAAACGGCATCGTAATGAGCAGATTGCACACTCTCCAGATTTCCACTCTGATAGGTAAAGACAAAGGTCAGTCCCATCTTCCGGTTCTCCTCTTCCTTCAGCAGATAATCTGCTGTCACATTCAAGACGTGCGGACGGTCGTATTTTGCATAGAAAGGACGGTTGTAATTCAAGCCCTCAAAAGAACGGGTAGTCCGAGAATAGGTATAGGCCAAATGGTAATTCAACCGCTTGCCCACCTTTTGGTACAGAAATTCAATACCAGAAGAAGCTCCTGAACCGGTACGGATCTTACTCACCCAATCAACGGTTCCGCTACCAAAAAACAATGTCGGCTCTGAGAAATACACCAGCTCTTGCATTGTCTTGTAATAAGCTCCCACAGAAATACTATGCTGTCCTATATTTGACAACAATCCCAAATAATATTGCTGAGAATGCTCCGGTTTAAAACGATAATCTGCAGGAATCATGATATCCAAAGACCACCCCAACGGAACCCCTTCCAAGGTATGATGATACTGGGTCAAGAAATCGACAGTTCCCTCAATCCCCAGATAAGGCGCAAAAAAATAACGTCCTGACGCACTAATCTCCGGATTCATCATCCAGTAGCGATACTGTTCGTCCTGCACATCCAGATTCTGATAATAATTGCCCCGAGCAGCCAACAGCCAATGCATTTTATCCGGGCGATCATAACGAAGTTCTCCATACACATTGGCAAGCAGGTTCTTGGATTGAAGCGGAGAAATGGCTCCAGATACAGAATCTCCGAGAACTTTGGTCGTACCCGGATTAAACTGCATGGAGGTCACACGGGCTCCCATCATAAAAGACCAACCCTTACCGAAGGCAATACGATAATTTGCCTTCACAACCAACTCGTCAATATCCGAGTACATTCCCACCTGGTTGTATACTTCTGAAAGATTAACTTCACGCTCCTGGTTGTTCGCATATTTATTTTTGGACAATTGAATGTCAAAAGTCTGATATTCCCGAAAATTATACATCCAGGTCAAATTCCCCATCAGGTTACTCCATCCCATTGACTCATTACCGGAGACTGTCCCGTACGAGAAATTGTCTTTGCTATAAAACACACTTCCCCTCAGGACGGAATGGTCCGTCGTCCTCCAGGTCAGCTTGGAATACAGATCATAAACACCTACTCGATAACCTCCAATCCCAACAATCAACGGAGAAATCCGAGCAGAGGCAACCACAGACAGGCGATCCTTTACCAGAGGCGCACTCACAAATCCCCCGACCATAAAGTTACTGATAGCTCCTTCCCCCTGCACCTCCTGAAAGTTCCCATCCTTCGTCGTAACCTGCGTATGGGAAGCCATCAAGTTATAACTGTCTGGACCAAAACCTCCAACACAAAAATGGACATCCCCCACAATGGAGTTGGGAAATGCAGTTGTCAACCCCAGCAAGTGGCTGTATCCATAAATCCGGACACCGTCGATCGTAACGGCATTGTGACCAAGATTCCCACCCCGCACATAAAAAGCCGAGGACCCCTCCGAACCGGCAGAAATACCGGGCCGCATCTGAACCAGCTTCAAGACATCGCCCTCCCCAACGACGCTCACCACCCGCCGGGCAGCAGCAGCATCCAGACGGGTCAAGCCTACACCACGATCGATCTGCCGATAGGCAACCGTGTAGGCCGTTTCCAAAGTATCGCGTTGCGGTTTTTCCTGTGCAAACAGCACACAACCACACAGCAGCAACATCAATGCAATCAACTTTCTCATAAACTACCCTCCTTTTCTTGTGTCGTAGGCACGTGCCATAGGTAAGATTCCTGATACAACTGAATACACAGTTCATCTGGACAATACGGAAAACGACTCTCCGTTTCCTCATCAAAATATTCACCCGGAGTCCAATACAAAACGACCCGTTCCGTGCTGGACAAATAGCAGATTCTCAAGTATGGCTGCTTATCACCGTAGTTCAAATATCCTCGTATTTCATTCAGTTCCGAATCTATTTCCAGGCCATGCAAAAGAAATTCATACTCATCCATGGTCACATCCTCCGCAAAATCCTTCTCCACCCGATTAATAATCCCACCAATGCTAGTTGTCCCCCCTACAATCAACCGGGCAGTAGGATATTCAGGATGAGGATAGAGCGAAATTATAACATACAAGTCAAACGGATGAATGTGATTATTGACTCTAAAGCCGTAGTTCAAACAATCATCCAAAGATTTGACATTGGAGGGAACGTATATCGTTTCCCGCTCAAGCAAATCATCCGAAAGTAGTGTAACTGGATACAATTCTTCCTGAAAATACTTTTTGTAGAGAGGAACCAGTGTTGACTCCGAATAACAACACAGATCAAACCGATCAAACCAAAGACGGATGGACGCTCCTTCCTCCTCCAAACTTGTGATTAAAAATCCCTCTTCACCACCCCGAATCTCCACATCCTCAAACAGGGTCCTCTCCACAACCCACGGTTCCTCAATTTCTCTGCTTATGATATTCCTGGAAGTAGAACCTATAATCGACAATCTCATGATCATGCGGCATTGATATCCACTATCTACCTCAAAAACA
The DNA here is from genome assembly GCA_017647795.1 of Bacteroidales bacterium. Lineage (GTDB taxonomy): Bacteria > Bacteroidota > Bacteroidia > Bacteroidales > UBA932 > JAGCJX01. Next base: position 136,084 of record JAGCJX010000029.1, read on the forward strand.
GTCATAATGGTCTCTATTTGCCAATAGCAACTGTCTTCACCTGAATGCATCGGGTAAATCCCCATCCAAGTACCAGCATTCATCACATCAACAATGGATGCAATGGACAGGCTATCCTCCTTTTGTTCGGTAGAATCTGTTCCAATTGCAGGCAATTTCTCACAAGCATAAATCAACTGGCCAACCAACAGGATTGGCAATAGCTGTCTGAAAAGTTTTCTGATACTCATTGTCCTCCTCCTTCATACTGATGATACAAATCTGACGCCCGGAACTGTTGACGATACAAGGCACCAAAAATACCAACACCGTTCTTTACGTTCGTACTCAATTCTTTATAACCGTACAACTGGGAAAAATCTGTCAGTTCCTTGTTCTGCGACAACGCATAATCCAATGTATATTTCAGGTAACGGTCATAATCTTCTGAGACGGAATCAAACACGACCAAGGAACGGGAATCAGGAAAACCATTGGCCTGAAGCACAAAACTGGGCAACGCCACCAAGTGAATCTTCCCGTAAAACGGCAACTGAACCGAAGCAGAAGTCCCCAACTCAACCCGCAAATAACGATGATGCACAGGTTCCTCCGGATGGAGCGCTGCTGCAAAACTTTCTGACAAAGCGGGCAGTTGGCCCACAAGGACCTCAGACTGGTTGAATGTATCAATACAAGGATAATCTTCGATAACTACATCTTCTTTATAGACAAGATCATAAAAATGATCATTTTGCACGAAAGCCGTTCCAAAGATATAGGGAACGACCTGATACGTCTTCGTTTTCTGATAATAATCAACTCCATGTACCCATAGATACAACGGCAAATTATTAGCCCGGAACGCGTATGTTCTACGATCCGCTGTCAAACCGATCATGGTCTCCTTGAAAGGAAAAATTGTTGACGCCTCGATGCGCTCATGACCGGGTACTTCCACATACAGGTTATACCGGGTCGCAAACGACGGGAAAAAGTGAGAAATCCACAAACCCGAAGCTGACTTCACAAACTGATATGTTGACTTTACGCTGCCATCCCCATTTTCTTCTTCCACCCAAACCTGTGCAGTCTCCACCGCAGGCATATAATCCTCTGACAAATAAGATGTATACCGAAGTTCAACGGTCTGCACCGTATCATTTGTCAACACACTGTGTACAACCACGAACTTCGACCTGGGATCCAAATCCAACACCTCCGTACAAGAAGAGAGCAACCAGAGCAGTCCAAAAATAAAAATCAATTTCCTCATACCTATCAGGGATTAAAAGGATCGACAATAGCAATACCCCGCTTGATATTCACCAAATTCGTTCTAACCAACGGATAATCAACTTCAGCATCCTCTTCTCCCAAAAAAGATTTTTCTTTGGAAATTCCAACGGTTCTGATCGACAGATCACGAGATGCATTTAAATGCAATTTTTCTTCTGACATACAAGAAGCAAGGGTGAAAACCAAAATTAGAATACGGCTTCCAAGAGGTTGCTTTGCAAATATAAGTAGAATTCTCCGAAAACCGACCTTACCTGGCGATAAAAAATTCTTACACAATGATTTTGCAATTCAATGATATACTGCAATATATATTTTACATTTCAAAAAAAATCTTACCCAGAGCAAAAACAATCTTACCCAAGCCGTTTTGACCCTAAAAAAAGATGAATTTCTCCCCCAAAACACTACCCTACTACGGCATCAACCTGGACTCGCGCATCCGCTCCCGAAATGGCCACCTGCCACCCTTCAGTTTCGGTCTTAAGGTAGGTTATTCATTCTAGGGATAAACAATAGCAAAAGCAGCCCAGTCCTTTGACTGAGCTGCTTTTGCTATTGTAGGACGCTGTGATCAGCGATTATTTGCGTTCGCCACGGTCACGACGTTCGCCACGGCGTTCACCGCGATCGTTGCGGTCACCACGACGGTCATTGTTGCGACGTTCTCCTTCCGGACGGGGTTTGCGAACGGGCTCTACCCATCCTTCCGGTTTTTCCATCAAGGCACGACGGGACAGACGCATCTTACCGCTCTTACCGTCGATTTCCAAAAGTTTCACATCCACTTCGTCACCGACTTTGAGGATGTCTTCCACTTTTTCCACCTTGGTATAATCCAGTTCTGAAATGTGCAGCAAACCTTCTTTGCCCGGGAGGATTTCTACAAATGCTCCAAATTCCAGGATAGAAACAACCTTACCGTGATAGGTTTCACCCACTTCCGGAACAGTAGTAATGTCTTTGATGCGTTTCAACGCTGCATCCATGGACTCTTTATTTTCGCCAAAGATATCCACAATACCCATTTCGTTTTCTTCGGTAATGGTAATGGTGGTACCGGTTGTCTTTTGAATATCTTGGATCACTTTACCGCCAGTTCCAATCACAGCACCGATGAATTCACCCGGAATTACGATTTGAACGATGCGAGGAACGTGAGGTTTGTAGTCTTCACGAGGAGCAGAGATGGTTTTCATCATTTCACCCATGATGTGCAAACGGCCTTGACGAGCTTGTTCCAAAGCTTTTTCCAACACTTCGTAAGAAAGTCCGTCAACCTTGATATCCATTTGGGTTGCAGTGATACCATCAACGCTACCGGTTACTTTGAAGTCCATATCGCCCAAGTGGTCTTCGTCACCCAAGATATCAGAGAGGATCGCATATTTACCACTCTTCGCATCTGAGATCAGACCCATTGCAATACCAGACACCGGTTTCTTGATGTTCACACCAGCATCCATCAATGCCAAAGTTCCGGCACAAACCGTTGCCATGGAAGAAGAACCGTTGGATTCCAAAATATCAGAAACCACGCGCACAGCGTAGGGATTTTCAGTACCCACCGGAACCATCGGTTTCAAAGCACGGAACGCCAAGTTACCGTGACCTACTTCGCGACGGCCTACCCCGCGTTGCGGACGAGCTTCTCCGGTTGAGAACGGAGGGAAGTTGTAGTGGAGCACGAATTGTTCGGTACCTTGCACCAATACTTCATCCAATTCCTTCATATCCAATTTTGTACCCAAGGTAACAGTCGTCAAGGATTGGGTTTCACCACGGGTAAAGATTGCAGAACCGTGTGCACAAGGCAAGTAATCCACTTCTGTCCAGATCGGACGGATTTGGGTGGTATTACGACCATCCAAACGAACGCCTTCGTCCAGGATCATACGACGCATCGCTTCTTTTTCCACATCGTGGTAGTAACGGGCTACAAGCGGTGCCTTTTCGTCGCGTTCTTCTTCGGGCAAAGTTTGCATAAACTCTTCGCGAAGTGCATCGAAAGCATCAGAACGTTCGTGTTTTGCAGTACCTGCTTTGGCAATTGCATAGCATTTGTCGTAGCAGTAAGCACGAACGGCTTCACGCAATTCTTCGTCGTTGCGTTCGTGGCAGTATGCACGTTTTTCCACTTTGCCTACCTCTTGCATCAATTCCATTTGCGCTTGGCATTGGATCTTGATTTCTTCGTGAGCAAATTTGATGGCTTCCAACATATCTTTTTCAGATACTTCGTTCATCTCACCTTCCACCATCATGATGTTGTCGTAGGTTGCTGCGACCATGATGTCGATGTCAGCACCTTCCATTTGAGAGAACGTAGGATTGATCATCAATTCTCCATTTACACGAGCTACACGAACTTCGGAAATAGGTCCGTTGAAAGGAATGTCGCTGACAGCCAATGCTGCAGATGCGGCCAAACCTGCCAACGCATCCGGTTGAATATCTTTTTCAGCCGAAATCAAGTTTACGGTCACAAATACTTCTGCGTGGAAGTCATCCGGAAACAAGGGGCGAAGTGCACGGTCAATCAAACGTGCAATCAAAATTTCATAGTCTGAAGCGCGACCTTCGCGTTTCATAAAGCCGCCAGGATAACGACCTGCAGCAGCAAATTTTTCTTTGTACTCTACGGAAAGGGGCATAAAGTCCACATCTTCTTTAGCCTCCTTGGCACAACAAACGGTTGCGAGCAACATGGTGCCGCCCATTTTCACAACAACGGAACCGTCTGCCTGTTTGGCCAATTTTCCGGTTTCGATTTCAATCACCCGACCGTCTCTGAGGGTGATGTTCTTTTTAACTACGTTCATATCTTTTTTCTTAAAACAGCTACATACAAAAAAAGGGATGTCCAATGATGACGGACACCCCCGTAGATTTTGAGAAATCTCTTACTTACGAAGATTAAGATCTTTCACAATCTTTCTGTATCTCTCAATATCGTTGGCCTTCAAGTAATCGAGCAAACGACGTCTTTTACCAACCAAGCGAAGCAACGCGCGTTGGGTTCCATAGTCCTTCTTGTTTGCTTGAAGGTGTTTCGTCAAGTGAGCGATACGGTAGGAAAATAATGCAATCTGACCCTCAGGAGAGCCGGTGTCTTTATTAGACTTTCCGTATTGTCCGAAAATCTCTTGCTTTTTCTCTGCGGATAAATACTCTGCCATAATTTAAGCAATTGATGTTTATTGTTTTGTCCCAAAATTGGGACCGCAAAGGTAAACAATTTTTCGGAGTCTCCAATTAATCCGAGCAATATTTTCGAAAAAGACTACCAAATGTTCAAAGGCATACCGTTCATTTTCATACGAACTTGGTCTTTTACCTTTGCAATTACTTCTTCGTTACCTACGTTGCTCAATACTTCGTCGATCAATTCCACGATACCGTCCATGTCTTTTTCTACCAAACCGCGAGAGGTAATTGCAGGAGTACCTACACGGATACCGGAAGTTTGGAACGGTGAACGGCTATCGAAGGGAACCATATTTTTGTTAACGGTGATGTCAGCCTGTACCAAAGTCTTTTCGGCCACTTTACCGGTCAAATCCGGGAATTTGGTACGCAAGTCAATCAACATCAAGTGGTTGTCAGTACCGCCAGAAACAACTTTGTAACCACGTTTGATGAATGCTTCTGCCATGGCAGCCGCATTTTTCTTCACTTGAAGTTGGTATTGTTTGAACTCCGGTTGCAAAGCTTCGAAGAAAGCTACTGCTTTTGCAGCGATGCAGTGTTCGAGGGGACCACCTTGGATACCCGGGAATACACTGGAGTTGATGACAGCAGACATCTTCTTGATTTCACCTTTCGGAGTCTTGATGCCGAACGGGTTGTCAAAATCTTTACCGATCAAGATGATACCTCCGCGGGGACCACGCAAAGTTTTGTGGGTGGTTGAAGTCACGATGTGAGCATGCTTCACCGGGTTTTCCAACAAACCTGCAGCGATGAGACCAGCCGGGTGAGCCATATCGACCATAAAAATAGCACCTACCTTGTCAGCGATGGCACGCATGCGAGCCCAATCCCATTCACGAGAGTAAGCAGAAGCACCCCCTACGATCAATTTCGGACGGTGTTCCAATGCTTTGCGTTCCATATCTTCGTAATCCACCAAACCGGTTTCTTCGTTGAGTTGGTAACCGATGGCGTTGTACAACATACCTGACATGTTAACCGGAGAACCGTGGGTCAAGTGACCACCGTGAGCCAAGTCCAAACCCATGAAAGTGTCACCGGGTTTGAGGCAAGCCATGAACACTGCCATGTTCGCTTGTGCTCCAGAGTGAGGTTGCACGTTTGCATATTCAGCGCCGAACAATTCGCAGATGCGGTCGATAGCCAATTGCTCTGCTTGGTCCACCACTTCGCAACCACCGTAGTAACGTGCGCCCGGGTAACCTTCCGCATATTTGTTAGTCATTACGGAACCCAAAGCCATCAATACTTGGTCCGATACGAAGTTTTCAGAAGCGATCAGTTCAATACCGTGTTTTTGTCTGTTCTCTTCTTGCTTAATCAGTTCTGCTATTTTTAAATCTTGTTTCATAGTGTTGATAAATTCATACCTTTGTGCAAAAATAGGCAAAAGCCCATAGATTTGCAATTATGTTTCGAAAAACTTTAAACTGCGAACTCAACCGCCTCTCTCCCTCCGATTATCAGGCTGCTACAAAGCAAAATGCCGTTCTGGTTCTGGACAACATCCGCAGCCAGCACAACATCGGTTCGGCCTTCCGGACATCCGATGCATTCCGCGTCGAAAGAATCTATCTCTGTGGCATTTGCGCTACTCCGCCATCGGCTGAAATCCACAAATCAGCCCTGGGTGCCGAGTTCACCGTTCCCTGGGAACATGCCGAGGACACACTGACCCTCGTACGCCGGCTGAAAGAAGAAGGCTATACCATCGTCTGCGTGGAACAGACTGCGCATTCTACGATGTTGCAGGACTTCGTGAACGACCCGCAAAAGAAATACGCCTTCGTCTTCGGAAATGAAGTCAAAGGCGTTCAACAAGCGGTTGCAGACGAAAGCGACATGGCCTTGGAAATTCCCCAGTACGGAACCAAACACTCCCTCAACGTCTCGGTGAGCATCGGCATTGTCCTGTGGTCCACCCTCGGTGGCCGCCCCGTCAGCGAATAGGCTACGGATTCATCAAATCCTTGTTCACAAAACGAATGATGTCGTAAATGGACTCGATGGCTGCTGCGGCAGGTCCTTCGGGTTCAATCATTTTTGCACGATTGTAGGCATTGATTGCCTCGCCCCAAAGTTGTTCGCGACGGTAAATTCCGCCCAACAGATACCACGCACCGGCATTCTCTGGTTCGTTTTGCAGCAGGGCCAACACCTGTTCGGTAGCTTCCTGCACCCGACCCGCGGCCAGGATTTTTTCAATCTCAATCAATCGTTGCATACTATACCAATCCACTAAAGCCCATGAAGGCCATTGCCAAAATACCGGCGGTTACAAGCGCAATCGGAACACCGCGGAAAGCCTTCGGCACTTCTGACAATTCCAATTGTTCGCGGATACCCGCAAAAATCACCATGGCCAAACCAAAACCAACCGCACAAGCTGTCGCATAAACCACAGATTGAGCCAGGTTCAACATTTGAACTTGGTCACCAAAGGTAAATTCTTTGGTTACCACCATGATCGCTACCCCGAGAACACAGCAGTTGGTCGTGATCAAGGGCAGGAAAATACCCAACGCCTGGTAAAGCGCCGGAGAGATCTTCTTCAACACAATCTCCACCATCTGCACCAAAGCCGCAATGACCAGGATAAAGACGAGGGTCTGCATGAATTCAATGTGCAAAGCGATGAGCAACTGTTGCAGCAGGTAAGTCACCAAGGTTGCGATTGCCATCACAAAAGCCACAGCGCCGGACATACCGATAGCGGTACTAACTTTGTTGGACACGCCCAGGAACGGACAGATGCCCAAGAATTGCGAGAGCACGACGTTGTTGACAAATACGGCCGATATAATCAAAATGATGTATTCCATAACGCACTACTGAATTTTGGATTTGACAAATTTGTTGTACAGCACCATCAGGTATCCCAAGGCAATGAAAGCACCCGGAGCCAGAACAAAGGCCAAGATACCATCGCCTTCGATGAATTTCCAGCCAAAAGCCGAACCGCTACCCAAGATCTCACGCACCAATCCCAAGGAGGTCAGCGCCAAGGTAAAGCCCAAACCACTACCAATACCGTCACAAGCAGAGTCAAGCACTCCATTTTTGTTGGCAAAGGCCTCTGCACGACCCAAGACGATACAGTTCACCACGATCAAGGGGATGAACAGGCCCAAGGTTTCGTACAACGACGGCACAAACACTTGCATCAAAAGTTGCAGGATGGTCACCAAGGTCGCAATCACCACGATGTAAGAAGGGATGCGAACTTTGGCCGGAATCAGACCGGCAATCAGGGAAATAACCATGTTGGACAAAATCAGGACAAACGTAGTAGCCAAACCCATCCCCATCCCGTTGATGGCAGATGTCGTGGTTCCCAACGTCGGGCACATACCCAAGACCAACACAAAGGTCGGGTTCTCCTGAATGATTCCCCGAGTAATCAATTTGAGTCTTCCCATATTACATTTCCTCCTTGCTATCGTTTTCAATCAATAAAAAGGCTTCGTAGGCACGGCTCACCGCATCCGCAAAAGCACGGGATGTGATGGTAGAAGCGGTAATCGCGTCAATGTCGCCCCCGTCTTTCTTCACAGCAAGGCGGAAGGTCGACGGGTGAATGCCCTTGAACTGTTCGCTAAAATTGCTCTTGCTGGCGTCCATTTTGTCGCCCAAACCCGGGGTTTCAGCATGGGAAACCACGGATGTATTGTACACTGTCCCATCGGGTTGGAAGCCGACCATCAAAGTGATACGACCCCCAAAACCTTTGTTGGAGAAGGTCTCAACGGCATAACCCACCAAGGCTCCTTCGAGGGTTGCCGGATACACGGAAATAGCATCGGACCCTACGGTCACCTGGAATACTTCCGAAGAGGGTTCGTTGTCAAAGGTCGGAACCACCGCGGCAATGGATGCATTGATCTTCGCCACGTTCGCTTCCGCAATGGGAGCTTCCGTCAAAGCATTGACCACGGCCAACAGACCGGAACAAACGAAACAGATCAGGAACAGGCAAACAACCATGTTCCGGAAAGTAGATGCTTTAGCCATTCTTCACCTCCTTGGCAAATCTTGCCGGTTTGATGTATTTGTTGATCAACGGAACCACAGAGTTCATGATCAGGATTGCAAACGAAATCCCCTCGGGATACGAACCGAACATCCGGATCAGCATGGTGATGAGACCGATACCCACCCCATAAATCACCATACCACGAGCCGTCATCGGAGAGGTCACGTAGTCGGTTGCCATGAAGATGGATCCCAAAAGCACACCCCCGGTCAGGATGTTGAACAACGGGTCGGTGTATTGGGTCGGGTCGATGAGCCAGAAGATACCGGAGAACACCGCGATGGTCAGCAGGATGGTCACCGGAATGTGCGGACGGATGACGCGACGCACCAGCAAGTAAACCAAACCCAGCAACAAAGCCAACGCAGACACTTCCCCTACAGAACCGCCCACCTTGATAAAGAGCATTTGAAAATAACTCAAATCCGGGTACAAGGCCATGATTTGATCCACCGTATGACCTTGCGCCAATCCCTCCTTAATCAAGGCCAGCGGGGTCGCTCCGGTCGAAGCATCCACCCCTGCCCGGAACCAGGAATCCGGAATGTTCCAGTCGGTCATGAGGACCGGGAATGAAATCAACAGGAAGACCCGTCCAACCAAAGCTGGGTTGAAAATATTTTGTCCCAGCCCACCGAAGGTCATCTTGGCAACACCGATAGCAACGATGGAACCGAGCAGCATCAGCCACCAGGGCGAGCTCGGAGGCAAGTTCAAAGCCAACAACACACCGGTTACCGCAGCAGACATATCCTGGATGGTCACTTCGGTCTTCAGCAAGTATTTTTGAATCAAGTATTCGACGCCGACGCAGGTCACGGCACCCACCAACACGAGTTGAATGGCTGAGAATCCAAAGAAATAAATGGAAACCAACAACGAGGGTGCCAAGGCAATCAACACATCGATCATGATCCTGCGCGTATTCTCAGGACTGTGGATGTGGGGAGCCGGCGAAACTAATAATTTTCTCATAGTCAGATTTTTCAACGGTTCTTGTTCGGATTATTTTTTGGGACGGCTACGCAAGATTTTGATCACTTGCGCCTTGCCGACACGAATGTTGTCCAACAACGGCAATTGAGCCGGACAGGTATACAGACAGCAACCGCATTCGATGCAGTCCTGAACGCGCTCGCGTTCCAGGTCTTCCATCCGCGAAGCCTTTGCCAATTTGTTCAACAAATAAGGTTCCAGACCCATCGGGCAGACTTGCACACATTTGCCACAACGGATGCATTGGGTTTGCAGCTTGCGCAAGGTTTGTTCTTCGGTCAGCACCAGCAAAGCCGACGTGCTTTTCACCGATGCAGCTTTGATGTTGGCCACCGCCTTACCCATCATCGGACCACCGCTGATGAGTTTCATGGCTTTGTCCGGCAATCCACCCACTGCGTCCAACATCTTGTCCAGCGGGGTACCCACGCGCAAACGGAAGTTGCGTTGTTGCTCAGTACAATCCCCGGTCACAGTGACAACGCCTTCAAACAAGGGTTTGTTCTTTTGAACGGCTTCGTACACAGCCAAAGCGGTACCACAGTTTTGCACCACGGCTCCCGCATCAATCGGCAGACCCATCGCCGGAACACGGCGACCGATCAGGGCATCGATCAATTGCTTTTCACCGCCTTGCGGATATTTCTTCTTCAAGGAAACCACTTCAATCTCCGGATACGAGGCCTTGAACTGGCGCAGGGCTGCAATGGCATCGGGTTTGTTTTCTTCCACGCCGAACAAACAACGGGTTACACCGAGGGCCTTCATCATCAAACGCGCTCCGATGAGGATCTGTTCCGGCATTTCCAACATAATGCGGTGGTCGGAAGTCAGATAAGGTTCGCACTCCGCCCCGTTGATCAACAGGTAGTCTGCCTTCTTACCGGGAGGCGGGGTCAATTTGATGTGGGTCGGGAACGAAGCTCCCCCCAGCCCCACAATACCGCTGTCAGCGATGCGTTTGAGGATTTCTTCTTTGGTCGCCGTGATTTCACGCACAACGGTATCCGTACGGTCAATTCCTTCTTCCCATTCGTCACCGTCCACATCAATGATGATGGTCTTGACCAGGTTACCGGCCAGGTCGGCATAGGGTTCAATGGACGCTACGGTTCCCGATACCGACGAGTGGATGCAAGCAGACATGAAGCCGCTGGGTTTGGCAATCAACTGTCCTACCTTCACCCGATCACCTTTGGCCACAATCGGTTCAGCCGGAGCCCCCAAGTGTTGGGACATCGAAATGTAAACACGGTCCAGCACCGGAAACGTCTCGATGGCGGAACCGGCAGAGATTTTATGGTCGTGGGGATGCACCCCTCCTAATGCAAAGGTCTTTTTCATAACGGACTATGCTTGTTTTTCAACCTCAACTTCCTTCGGCAGACGAATCGGGAAGTTCACTTCCACAATCGCACCGGTGGGACATGCCTCTGCACATTTACGGCACAAACGGCATTTGTTGAAATCGATGTATGCTACATTGTTCTCTACTTTTACAGCTTCAAAAGGACACACTTTCACGCACTTCATACAACCGATGCAAGCGGCTGAACAAGCTTTGCGTGCCACGCCACCCTTGTCTTGGTTGATGCAGGAAACGAAGAGGCGACGGGACTTGGGTCCTTTGTTGCGCAACTCAATCACGCCTTTCGGGCAAGCCGCCACACAGTTACCACAAGCGGTACAACGTTCTTCGTTCACCACCGGAAGACCCGTGCGGGGATTCATCTCGATAGCGTCAAACGGACAAGCAACGGCACAGTCTCCTTGACCCAAACAACCGTAACGGCAACCTGTGTCTCCGCTGTACAGGCCAGCCATGACCTTGCAGGACTTCTCCCCGTTGTAAATGCTGGTACGCGGACGGTTGTCCAAGGAGCCGGAACAACGCACCACCGCTACACGCGGGGCAGCCTCCGCAATCTCTTTGCCCAAACGGGCTGCGACCTGCTTCATCACGGGATTTCCTCCTACCGGACAGAAATAGCCATCCAAGGTTTCGGCTTTCACACAACGTTCGGCGAAGGCTCGGCAACCAGCCGATCCGCAACCACCGCAGTTGGCTCCCGGCAACAAGGCTTCCACATCATCGATGCGGGGATCCTCTTCGACCTTGAATTTTTGAGCAACGATGTACAGCACGGCTGCCAACAGCAGACCGAGCGCACTCAAACAGGCAATCGTAATCAGAATGGTACTGCTCATAGTCTTATTTTTTCAATAGTAAATACAAATTCTTTCTTCAGACGGTTTTTGAACATCCAAAGCACCAAATAATACAAAGCGATTCCACCAATACAAGCCAGACCGACCCACAAGTCGCTGTGCAAGACCGGAGGCAACGCCAACAACAAAATCATCAGAATGGCCAAGGGTATGAGGTAAGAGAAAACCACGGCCTTGAATCCCAGAATCTGAGACAAAAGCACTTTCACCTCTTCTCCGATATCGTAGGTCACCCCAAATTCCGGTTCCACCTGCACGACCTTAACCTCCTGATCCGAAGCCATGCAAGCCGACTTCGCGTGACAAGTGGCGCAAGCCGACTGTTGCAAGATTTCCACAGACACTTGATGAGGCAATACCTCAATCACCTTTCCTCTATGTTCTACCAATACTTTTCCCATCGTTATACATTCATATCATCATCAAAACCCACATTGGGGGCCATGCTGTCCTTCGGTTTACCGGTATTCATACTCGATTCCAAATGACGGTGACCTCCCTCAAATTGGGTACTTTCCACTTCGTCGTAATCCACAAAACGCGCCTCGTTCGCCCGGAACTTCATCTTCACATCAGCGGTCGAACCGTTCCGGTGCTTGGCAATGATCAACTCGGTATAGCCAGGTTCCACCTCTTCGTCTGCCGTCTGGTAATAATCCGGACGGTGGATGAACATTACGATATCGGCATCCTGCTCAATGGCTCCCGACTCCCGCAAGTCACTCAACTGAGGACGCTTGCTACCTCCACGGGTCTCAACGGCGCGGCTCAACTGAGACAAGGCAATGATCGGAATGTTCAACTCTTTCGCGATGGATTTCAACGAACGGGAGATGTTGGAAACTTCCTGTTCGCGCATACCCCGCAATTCCGGCGGTCCGGTCATCAACTGCAAGTAGTCGATGATGATGAGCTTCACATCCGCATTGCGCACCAGGCGACGGGCCTTGGAACGGAACTCGTAAATGGACAGCGACGGGGTATCGTCGATGTACAGAGGTGCCCGGGACAAGCCTTTCAGCCGTTCCTGGATCTGTACCCATTCGTAGGGTGCCAGTTTTGTACCCCCACGAATCTTGTCCGAAGAAAGACCGGTTTCCGAAACCATCAAACGTTTCACCAACTGCACGGAGGACATTTCCAACGAGAAAACTGCAACCGGCGTATTGTTGTTTACAGCCATGTTACGGGCCATCGTCAACACGAACGAGGTCTTACCCACCGCAGGACGAGCCGCCAAAATGATCAAATCTGATTTCTGCCAACCCAGGGTGATGCGGTCAATGCCCGTAAATCCGGAGGAGACACCGCTCAAACCGTCCGTACGGCTTTGGTTTTCTTCCAACTCACTCAAAGCCACCGTAATGACGTCCATGATGGGTTGGGTCTCCCGCTTCATGTTGCGCTCGGCCAAGGTGAAGAACTTCTGCTGGGTTCCGTCCAACAAGTCATCCACCGGCACATTGTCATCAAACGCCATGCGTTGGGCCTCGCTGGAGATGGTAATCGTCTCCCGCTGGATGTATTTCTGCAACAGAATCTTGACGTGGTAATCCACGTGGGCCGCAGCCCCGATACGGGCGCTGAGTTCGGTCAGATAGAGCGGACCTCCCACCGCCTCCAGATCCTGTTTCTTCTTCAATTCTTCCGCAACCGTATAAATGTCAATGGGGTTGCGGGCAGCAGCCAAGGAATGGATGGCCTGGAAGATCTTCCGGTTCGCTTCCTTGTAGAAACACTCGGGCACCAGCTGGTCCAGGACCTCCGGCACCACGTGCGGTTCCAACAACAGCGCACCCAAGACAGCCTCTTCCACTTCGATTGCTTGCGGAGGCGTCATTCCCAAATCGTAGCTGATGCTGTTGAGCGCATCCCTGCGTTGGGATTGTTCCCGCTCTTGCGCATCCATCTTGCGGCGTGAGGATTTGTATGTTGTAGCCATCGTTATTCTCTTCTATTCCTTGACGAAAAATAACAACATCCGCTCTCGACCAAAGCCGGGATGCGGATGGAGTTTTAGACGATCAGAAAGAAAATCTTCTCCCCGAACTATTTTTCAAATTCTGAGCTCACCAAAATCCGTCCGCAGTATTCGCAAACAATGATTTTCTTGCTCAGAGCAATGTCCAATTGGCGTTGCGGCGGGATCTTGTTGAAGCAACCACCACAAGCATCACGCTTCACGGTTACCACGGCCAGACGGTTACGGGCATTGGAACGTACCTTGTCGTAAGCAACCATCATACGAGCGTCCAAGGTTTCAGACAAAGCCTGGCGTTCTTTCAACAATTGTTCTTCTTCTTTGGAAGTTTCGTCGATGATAGAAACCAACTCTTCTTGTTTCAATTTCAAATCTGCTTCGCGACCTTCAATTTCTTGTTTGGTCTTTTCCACTTCCGCTTTTTTCTCTACGAGGAAGGCATTGCTTTCACCGATGCGTTTGTTGGCCAATTGTTTTTCCAAATCTTGGAATTCAATTTCTTTGGTCAATGAATCGTACTCGCGGTTGTTGCGTACGTTTGCACGTTGCTCTTCGTACTTTTCGATGGCTGCTTGAGCAGCTTCGATGTCGAGTTTGCGTTGCGCAATGGCTTTTTCAGTATCCTTTACTTCCGCTTGGAATTTTGCCAAACGGGTTTTCAAACCTTCAATTTTATCTTCCAAATCGCTTACTTCTTCCGGCAATTCACCGCGGAGCAAGTGGATGCGGTCGATTTTGGTATCGATTTCTTGGATTTTGTAAAGGGTATGCAGCTTTACCTCCATACTCATATCCGTATCTGCCAAGTTCTTGGACAAAGACACGAAAGTTTCCCGATTGTCGATGGGAGGCGTTACCAACGCAGATTTTTTAACTTTTGTAGTTGCCATATTGGATTAGTAGTAATATACCGGGTTATTAGTCTTCGCAGTTTTGCGAACCGCAAAGTTAGAAATTTTTTCTTGAAGAATGGTAAAGAAGCGATCAACTATGCCAATTTCACTCTCAAAATGTCCCACATCCACCAGCCAGAGCTGTTCGTCCGTAAAAAAATGATGGTAAGAGACATCGCCACACAAAAAGGCATCGGCTCCGGCCCGACGTGCTGCGGCCAACAACGAGGTTCCACTACCCCCGCAGACAGCCACCCGACGGATGGGACGGTTCAACGGTGCAGAAGCCCGCAGACAAGGAGTTCCGAAAGCCGTCTTCACCCGTTCCAGGAAAGCCTCTGGAGCCACAGGTTCGGCCCAATTGCCGACCATTCCCAGGCCCACCGGACGGCCCGACGCATCTTGCACACCAACCTCCGGATCCAGGATCTGACAGTCGGTCAAGCCCAAACGGTCCATCATCCAGTCGCTGACGCCCCCGAACACTTTGTCGGCATTCGTGTGGGCCGAATACACGACCAAGTTGTGCTGAATGGCCTTGTACACCAGACGCCCTACGTTGTCATCGGGATGAATCTTCTTCAAACCTTGAAAAATCATCGGATGGTGGGTGATGATGAGGTTGGCTCCACAAGCCACGGCTTCGTCCAGCAAGGACTCGGTGCAATCCAAACCCAACAAGACGCCGGTCACCTCCTGCTCCGGACTTCCGATGCAGAAACCCGCATTGTCCCAAGATTCCTGGAAGGAACAGGGAGCAAATTCCTCCAAAATGGCGGCTACTTCTTTTGCTTTCATTTTGTTATGCATTTGATTTTATCTCACTCAATCCGGCTGCAATGACTTTGAGTTCATCACGAATCCGTTCCAACGAACGCACCACGTCTTCACGACGGTTCACCCCTTCCGGATTTGCCTTCATCTGCTGTTTGGCTCCCTCCAAAGTCATGCCTTGGTCCTTGACCAGGTAGTGGATCAACTCCAGGCGACGCAGGTCTTCCGGAGAAAACAAACGGTTGCCCTTGTTGTTCCGGGCCGGTCGCAGCACGTTGGAAAACTGATCCGACCAATAACGGACCAACGAGACGTTCTCACCCAAATGTTGGGCGACCTCTCCGATGGTGTAGTAAAGTTTGGTTTCGTTCATGTGGCTTTATTTTGTTTTCAACATCAATCCATGGACTGACCGGTATTTGTGGCAATGCGGAGCATGTCCCGGTACTCGTCGGGCGAGAGTTCCACAAAGAAATAATTGATGGGGTCCACGTATTCTCCGTTCAACAACACTTCGTAGTGCAGGTGCGGAGCAAAGGCCATGCCCGTTGAACCGACGCGACCGATAACCTGACCGCGTTCCACCTTCTGTCCTTTCCGGACCGCAATGGAAGCCAGGTGGGAGTACGTGGTTTCGTACCCGTGTTTGTGCTCCAGGCGGATGAAATTCCCCCGTCCTTTTTCGGACTTGATCACGGCAGTGACCACACCGTCTGCGGTCGCAAACACTTCGGTACCCACACCGGTAATTAAGTCAAGTCCAGTATGTTCCACCAGGGATTTGTAAAAAGGCTGGATCCGACGACCCACCGTTGCCCCGGTCTGTTGCACAATAAAATCCGCGACCGGAATCAACGAAGGAATCTCATGGATGGAATACGTCCCGGCCTTCACGGTAGAGTCGAGGCGACGAATGGCCTGTTGCGCTACCTCTGCCCGCAACTCCATTTCACGCAGGCGTTGTGCCGTGGTCTTGACCAGACCGGCGGCCATGGCTGAATCCGGATCATACACCAGCTCGCCTTCGTGGCTGTATCCATCAAAACTCGGCGGATCGGCATCAAAAATCTTGCGGTACAACTCCTGGTCCTTCTCCTGCAAACCCTTGACAACCAAGTCCAACTGATGACTGCTTTCCGCCAGTTCTTCGTACATCGCCTCAATGGCCTTGCTCTCCCGACGCAACTGGCGTTGGGCGTCGGTCGTAAAGAACAACGCAAAAATGATGTAATACAACAGGGATAACAACAAACTCCACAACAACAGCCGAAGCAAAAATTTGCCCCACCGTTTCACAAACGGTTCGTCTTTGTTGACCCAAAGTTCGTCTCCGTCGAATTGGAATAGCTTCATACACGGTCCCCCGATCCCAAACTGCGGACAATCAAGTGATAATCTTCCGCCGGAAGTTCAAAATCAAAGAATTTATACGGATTGACCGGACGGTTTTTGTACATAATTTCGTAGTGCAAGTGGGGGCCGGTCGATTTGCCGGAATTTCCCATTTCTCCGAGTTGATCTCCCCGTTTGAGGGACTGGCCTTCCGAAACATAGACCTTGCTCAAGTGTGCATATCGGGACTTGTAACCAAAACCATGGTCCACCAGCACAAAATGGCCGTAGCCAAAGAAATCAAATCCCACATCCACCACGGTCGCATTGCCGGAGACATACACCGGGAGACCCACTTTTCCTGCGAGGTCCAAGCCTTCGTGGAAACGGGTCTTTCCATCCTTCGGGTCTTTACGGTACCCGTAGGAAGAGGTCAAACGGACCTGATCGGGCGATACCGGACAAATGGTCGGCATGCACAACGACATTTGGTCAGCGGTTTGAGCCAACGGGAACACATCGTCGTACGAATGCGACTGGATGTAGGCTTTCTTGCTCAGGATATCAAAACTTTCCACATAAGCCAACAAGCGGCCGTTCGGGTCCATGACTTCGAGGTAACCATACCGGTCCACCCCACCAATCCCAGCATTGCGCACTTCTTCCGCAATTTCATCCATTCCAAAAACCGGTCGATAGATCTTGTTGTCACGACGTTCCAACTCATTCAGGATCTGATAGTTCTTCTCCAATGAAACCGTCAGTTCGTCCAACTTGGACTGCCATTCGGCGGCCCGACGTTCCACCAACACCTGTTTCGGGGTTTTCCATCCCAGCACTTGGGAGTACAGGTAGTAATATCCACCAAAGGCCACAAAGCTCAGGACAAAGAGCAGGACCTGACGGAAACGACGTTCCCGCCGAGAAACCTCCACGACCTCGTAAGTCAGTGTCTCTCTGTTCAGTTTGTAACGAATTTTGGTTGAATTTTTCATCCTTTTTATAACGGTATTAGCGCGCAAATATATGTATTTTTGATAAAAAAACTATCTTTGTGGTCGATTAATTAGAAAACGACTGCTTTATGATGACTTCAAAAGAGATAAGATCCAAATTTTTAGAGTTTTTCGCCTCCAAAGGCCACCAAATCGTACCCTCTGCACCGATGGTTGTGAAAGGGGACCCGACCCTGATGTTCACCAACGCCGGTATGAACCAGTTCAAGGATTGGTTCTTGGGCAACAGTGAGATCCGCTACCCCCGTGTTGCCGACTCCCAAAAATGTTTGCGGGTCAGTGGTAAACACAACGACTTGGAAGAAGTAGGACACGACACCTACCACCACACCATGTTCGAAATGCTGGGTAACTGGAGTTTTGGAGATTACTTCAAGAAAGAAGCCATCGACTGGGCTTGGGAATTGTTGACCGAGGTCTACAAATTGGATCCCAACCGTCTGTATGCCACCATCTTCGAAGGTAACCCCGAAGAAGGTGTGGAATTGGACAACGAAGCCCGTACTTACTGGCTCCAACACTTGCCGGAAGAACGCATCATCCTCGGCAACAAGAAAGACAACTTCTGGGAAATGGGAGAAACCGGTCCCTGCGGCCCTTGCAGCGAAATCCACATCGACTTGCGTAGCGAAGAAGAACGCGCAGCCCTCCCCGGCGTGGAACTCGTGAACAAAGGCCACCACCTCGTGATTGAAATCTGGAACCTCGTGTTCATCCAATTCAACCGCAAAGCCAACGGCTCCCTCGAACCCCTGCCCAAGAAACACGTGGACACCGGTATGGGTCTGGAACGTTTGGTCATGGCCATCAACGGCAACAAGAGCAACTACGAAGGAGACCTCTTCCAACACCTCATCGGTGAAATCTCCCGCCTCAGCGGCCGCAAATACGAAGAGTCCAAAGAAACCGAAGTGGCCATGCGCGTTATCGCTGACCACATCCGAGCCATCAGCTTCTCCATCGCGGACGGCCAATTGCCTTCAAATGTCAAAGCAGGTTACGTCATCCGCCGTATCCTCCGCCGTGCGGTCCGTTATGCCTACACTTTCTTGGGTGTGAACACCCCGTTCCTCTGCCGTTTGGTGCCGGCATTGATCCGTGAAATGGGCGAAGCTTATCCGGAACTCCAAAGCCAACAAACCTTGATCGAACGCGTCATCAAAGAAGAAGAAGAAGCCTTCTTGAGAACCTTGGAAAAGGGGATCAAACTCATTGACCAGATCCTTGAAAAATCCCAAGACACCAAGGTCATCTCCGGTGAAGATGCCTTCACGCTCTACGACACCTTCGGTTTCCCGATCGACTTGAGCGAACTGATTGCCAAAGAAAAGGGCTACACCATTGACCTGGAAGGTTTCGAACGCGAATTGGGCAAACAAAAAGAACGTGCCCGCAACGCTGCTGCCGTTGAAGAAAGTGACTGGATTGAACTCCAACCAGAAGCAACCTCCACCTTCATCGGCTACGACGAAAGCGAAGCTGACGTCCACATTTTGAAATACAGAACGGTGAAATCCCGCAACAAAGAACTGGTACAAATCGTCCTCGATCGCAGCCCGTTCTATGCAGAAAGCGGTGGACAAGCCGGTGACAGCGGGGTACTGGTCAGCGCCAGCGAAACCATCAAAATCACCAACACCGTCAAAGAAAACAACCTGAACATTCACTTGGCCGACCGTCTGCCCAACGATCCTTCGGCAACATTCCATGCCAGCATCGACCTGCAACGCCGCCAAGATACCACCAACAACCACTCGGCAACCCACTTGCTCCACTATGCATTGCGCGAGCTCATCGGTACCCACATCGAACAAAAAGGTTCGAGCGTGACCGCCGACTCATTCCGTTTTGACTTCTCCCACTACGAAAAGATCAGCCCGGAAAAACTCCGCGAGGTAGAACGCCGTGTCAACGAACTCATCCGCCAAAACATCGGCAAAGAAGAATTCCGCGACCTACCCATTGACCAAGCCCGCGAATTGGGAGCCATGGCCTTGTTTGGTGAAAAATACGGTGACCGTGTACGCGTCATCCGCTTCGGCGAATCAACCGAGTTGTGCGGTGGTACCCACGTAGAAGCTACTGGTAACATCGGTTACTTCCGCATCCTTTCCGAATCAGCCGTTGCCGCTGGTGTCCGTCGGATTGAAGCGGTTACGGGCCGTCAGGCAGAAAACAGCATCGAAGTGATGGAAGACCAAATCCAAGCCATCCGCGAAATGTTCGGCCAAACCCCGAACTTGGTTCAATCCATCTCCAAACTCTTCGCTGAAAACGAAACCTACCGCAAGACCGTGGAAGAAATGAACCGGGAACGTGTACAAAACATGAAGAAGACCATCGCGGAACAAGGCGAAGTCATCAACGGCATTACCGTGTACAAACTTCGTGGCAACTACACCACCGAAATGGTCAAAGACCTGGCCTTCCAATTGCACAAAGACAGCACCAACGCAGTCTTCGCAGCCGCTTTCCTGGCCGCTCCGGACAAGCCGGCATTGGTTTTGATGTACAGCGATGACTTGGTAGCCGCTGGCAAAGATGCTTCCAAAGACATCAAAGTGGCAGCCCGCTTCATCCAAGGCGGTGGAGGTGGTCAGAAATTCCTGGCAACTGCCGGTGGTAAAATCACCGACGGCCTGGCACAAGCCCTCGACACCTTGATTGAAAACGCCGTAAAAGCATAATTCCGACGTGAAGAAACTCGACCAGTTCCTGATCAAGTCCTTTGCCGGACCCTTCTTGTTGACCTTCCTGATTGTGGCCTTCATCTTCGTGATGAACACTCTCTGGCTGTATGTTGACGACCTGGTAGGCAAAGGCTTGAGCATTTGGGTCATCTTGGAATTCCTCTTCTGGGGTTCGGTTACGATGTTGCCGCACGCCTTGCCTCTGGCGACGTTGCTGGCTTCCATCATGACCCTGGGGAATCTGGGTGAAAACAACGAATTGCTGGCAATGAAAGCTGCCGGTATTTCGTTGCAACGCATCCTGATCCCCTTGGTGGTGGTTGCAGTCGGCATCAGCATCGGTGCCTTCTTTGTATCCAACAAGTTGATTCCCATTGCCTTCAATAAGATTTACACCCTTCAGTACGACATTGGACGGACGAAGGAAGAAATCAAGATTCCGACAGGAACCTTCTACAACGGCATCGAAGGCTTTACCTTGCGTATCAACGAACACAACAAGGAAACCGACATGATGTACGGCGTGATGGTGTACGACCACAAAGAGCGCAACGGAAACACGAGTCTGGCGATCGCCGACTCCGGACTCATCAAATCCAACGCTGACAAGAGTGCCTTGATCTTCATTCTCTTCGATGGCATTTCCTACGAAGAGGACAACACCCGCAAATACCGAGACACCTCTTACGTCGTAAACCGCATCCATTTCAAACGCCAGGAAGTCATCATCCCTTTGGAAAACTACAGCTTCCAAAAATCCGATGAAGACCGCTACGGCAACGAAATCATGGCCCAGGACCTGAAGGAACTTCACCACGACCGTGACTCCATCTCCACGTTGTACGCCCAAACCCTAGCCAAACAAAAAGAACGTTATGGCGCTGGCAACGGTACCCTTTTCGGCTTCCAACTGGACAGTTTGAAAGGCCGGAACATCACCCAACCCTACACCCTGGATTCGGTGTACAACTGGAAAAACATCCGGGAAGAACAACGGAACATTTCCCTGGCGGCCAAAAGCCTGAACAACAATATCTCCGTGCTCGAGTCGTACGAGCGGGAAATCTATCCCTACGCACACTCCCTGCGCCGGATCAACTTGGAATCCTTCCGGAAGTTCACCCTCTCCTTTGCCTGTCTGATCTTCTTCTTCATCGGAGCTCCGATGGGGGCCATCATCCGCAAAGGGGGCTTGGGAACCCCGGTAATCATTTCCGCAATGTTCTTTGTGGTGTACTGGGTGGTGGACATTTCTGGTAAGAAACTTGCCCGCGACGGGGTCATCACCCCGATGTTCGGTGCATTCATCTCCACGTTGGTCCTCCTACCCATCGGTGTCTTCCTGACCATCAAGTCTACGAAGGATTCGTCCCTGTTCAATGCAGAGACCTACCTCAACGCCATCAAGAAATTCATTACGAAAACCCTACCCCAAAGCCTGTCTTTGATATGGAAATCAATCGTGAAAAAAGCATAGTCTTTATGGGGACCCCAGACTTTGCGGTCGGCATCCTGCAAGCAATGATGGATGCCGGCTGTCGCATTGTCGGTGTGGTCACCACCCCAGACAAACCCAGTGGACGCGGTCTCAAAGTGAACCGCAGCGCCGTCAAAGAATTTTTGTTGCAACGCGAAGCGGCTACCGGCGAGAAGATGCCCTTGCTTCAGCCCGTTTCACTGAAGGATCCTGAATTCATCGAAACCCTGCAAAGTTGGCATGCAGACCTGTTCGTCGTCGTGGCTTTCCGGATGCTGCCGAAAATCGTTTGGGGCATGCCTCCGATGGGAACCTTCAACCTCCACGCCTCGTTGCTCCCGCAATACCGCGGTGCGGCTCCCATCAACTGGGCCATCATCAACGGCGATACCCGAACCGGTGTCACCACCTTCTTCCTGGATGAGCACATTGATACCGGTGCCATCATCCGCCAATCCGAGACCGAAATCGGTCCCGATGAAAACGTAGGTTCCCTCCACGACCGCCTGATGGAAATCGGTTGCCAACTGGTTTGTGAATCCATTGATGCGATCTTCAAGGGAGAGGTAACACCCCTACCCCAACCTGAGATCGAGGACCTGCGACCGGCTCCGAAACTCAACCGCGAAACGGGTCTGCTGAACTGGAAAGACTCCGCCCAACACCTGCACAACCTCATTCGAGGCCTGTCTCCCTACCCGGGAGCGCACAGCCTTTTGCATGCCGGCGGCAAAGAGCAAGATGTAAAAATCTATGCGGCCCAACCCGTTGCTCAAAAGAACCCGGTGGATGTTGCTCCGGGTACCATCAGCTCCGATGGCAAGACCTATTTCCGCGTACAATGCGGCAGCGATGCCTTGGACATCCTGGAATTGCAGATGCCCGGCAAGAAACGACTCACCATCCGCGAATTTTTGGCAGGATGGCGTCCGACAGAAGCGTTTTTTGAATAGGAATTGACAAGGACCCTATTTGGGTGCTATGCGGTAGAGTTGTACGGCAATGACCGCAAAGACGACGTTCGGCAACCACAATGCCACTGCCGGCGGCAAGGTATCTGTCACCACGAGCATCTCACTCAAACGCAAGAAGAGGATGTAGGAGAAGCTCAACGCAATCCCGATACCCAGGTTCAACCCGATCCCTCCACGACGTTTTTGAGAGGACAATGCAACCCCCATCAGGGTAAGAATAAAAGCAGAGAAGGGCACAGCAAAACGGCTGTGCTTTTCTATTAAGGAGTACTTCACCATCTTATCGCCGCGCATGCGCTGCATGGCAATCAGATCTTCAAGTTCCCGGTAAGTCAAAGATTCCACCGTCTTGTCGCTGCGGTAGAAATCATCCACGATCAAACTGATGACAGTATCCTTTTTCGCACCGGAACGGATTTCTTCCCGGTCACCGATGTAATCCCGGATGAAGTAGTTTTTCAGTCGCCAACCTTGCAAGGTGGAATCCCAAGCGGCACTCTCGGCCGAAAGTTTGGACACCATCTCATTCTCCTCAAATTTCTCAAGGGTAAAGTTGTAAGCGGTGTTATTCCAAGTACTGAACGATTCCACGTACGCAAACTCACCCGGAGCAATCTGGTAGTGGATGTTCCGTTCTTTGTTGTTGTACCGTCCTCCCTTTACGTACTCCTGCTCAAAAGCCAGCCGGACTTTGTTTGCCGGGGGAATGATGAACAAGTTCAGGGAAAGGCTGACCAACATGATGCAGAACGCCGAAATGAAATACGGATACAACATCCGGGCGAAACTAACCCCTCCGGACAGCATCGCAATGATCTCACTGTTCGCCGCCAGCTTCGAGGTAAAGAAGATGACCGTCACAAAGACAAACAGCGGACTGAACATGTTGACAAAATATGGAATGAAATTCACATAATAGTCAAAGATAATGGCCGACAGCGGAGCTTCGTTGTCCACGAACTTGTCAATTTTCTCACTGATGTCGAAGATGATGACAATGACAATGATCAGCAACAAAGCCACCACGAAAGTCCCGATGAACTTCCGGATGATATAACGGTCAAGGGTTTTGATGCGTAAATCCATACAACTGTACTACAAACGGGTTTCCATTTTGCGAACTGCCTCGTTCTTCCAAGCAAGGAAATCACCTTGCTCAATGTGCAGGCGTGCTTGACGCACCACGTCCAAATAAAAGGCCAGGTTGTGCTCACTGGCAATCTGCGCTGCCAGCATTTCGCCAGCGATGAACAGGTGCCGCAAATAGGCTTTTGTATAAAAGGTATCCACAAACGAAGTTCCCTTCGGATCCAGGGGTGAAAAGTCATCACACCACTTCTTGTTGCGGATGTTGATGATACCGTCCCAGGTAAACAACATTCCGTTGCGTCCGTTACGCGTCGGCATCACACAGTCAAACATGTCGATGCCCCGGGCAATGCCCTCCAGGATGTTCATCGGTGTACCCACTCCCATCAAATAACGGGGTTTGTCCTTCGGCAGGATCGGGTGTACCACCTCAATCATCTCGTACATCTGTTCGGTCGGTTCTCCTACCGAAAGCCCACCAATGGCATAACCCTCGCGGTTCAACGAAGCTGCATGCTCAGCAGCACGGCGACGCAACTCGGGATAGACACAACCTTGGACAATCGGGAAATAGGTCTGACGGTAACCGTACAACGGCTCGGTGCGATCAAAATGCGCAATCCCACGTTCCAACCATTGTTGGGTGAGCTTCAAGGATTTCTCGGCATAACGGAAGTCGGCGTCTCCAGGGGTACACTCATCCAAAGCCATCACAATATCGGCCCCGATGACGCGTTGGATGTCCACGTTGTTTTCCGGCGTAAAGAGGTGTTTGGAGCCGTCAATGTGGGAACGGAAGGTACATCCCTCCGGCGTCAGCTTGCGGTTGGCCGCCAAGGAAAAAACCTGGAACCCACCACTATCGGTCAAGATGGGACGGTCCCAATGGATGAAACGGTGCAGACCACCTGCCTTGCGCAAGGTATCCAGACCCGGACGCAAATAGAGGTGATAGGTGTTGCCCAAGATGATTTCAGCCCGGATATCGGACTCCAAATCCCGTTGGTACACCCCTTTCACAGAACCCACTGTACCCACCGGCATGAAAATCGGGGTCTCAATGGTTCCGTGATCCGTTACAATCCGACCGCGACGAGCTTGACTCTCACGATCTTGACACAAAAGACTAAACTCCATACACATTAAAAAAGAAACCCCAAAGATAATGAATCTTTGGGGATATGCCTATTGTCTCCAAACTTTCTCGTTTTCCAGCCAACGGATGCAGACATTTTTATCGGTCCACGTACCAAAGGTGGCCGTAAAATCGACATCCTTCATCGCGGAAGAACGGCACACCAGGTGCAGGCCCCCATCAAAGTACGTCCCTGAGGTGCCATCAAAATAAACACCGAAGGGCTCTGCTATCTCAAACTCCATCTCCACGGTCTGGCGATCCGGGTAATGCTGTGTACCGTCGTAGAAGCTGTGGGATCCCGTCTGAATAGTGCTGCCGCTGATTTCCAGGACCTCAAACTGCTGGCCCCAAGGTCCCGAAGGTTCCAACAGCGCAACATCCGTAGAAACGGCCCGGAGGATCATCTCACCATAGCGAGACAACTCCTCCCCTTGGCCTTGGTAAAGTACAAGTTTCCAAGTATTTTCCGCCATACATTCCAGACAGATGCGTTTCGGTGAATAATAGGATTTTGACGTACGGACCCAACGGGCACCCACTTCCAACAACGACTGCCCATTCTCCATCTGATAAGCAATGTCCGACTCCTTGGTTCGTAAATTGTCCATCTTCACAGAACCATTCAGCACCGCAATGTGATAATCGTAGAAAACTTCCGAAGCCATTTCGTTTCTTCCTTGCCCGTCCGCGCTGGCATACTGGTCGGCCAGGAGGGCTTCCTTCATCACAAACACCGCCGGTTCCAGGAAGTCACTTTTCAGATCTGCATACGCAAGATACGGTCCCTGCGTCGGGTCAACGGTCTCTGCCGACTCAAGGGTGCAGCTGGAAAAGCCCATCATCACCGACAGCAACAAAAGTACGATGTAATATTTCTTCATCATGATTTCCTCCACTGATTAAAAACGATAACCCACTCCAACCTGGAGCATGTTCAAATAACCCATCGCCAATTCTGCAAAACCAAACCAGTCGGTTCCGTAGGTAACTCCAATCGGAACGATCTGCGGTCCGAACATCGCCGCGTCCTCCTGGGCTTTGCGTTCAAGTTGGAAGTCGATATCGGTCCAATGCAGTCCGACACCGGAATAGAGATTGAATTTCTCGCGTTTGTACCATTGATAATGGCAGTAAATGGCGGCCTGCAGGAACTGGTAAGTGCCTTTGCCCATCAACGAATGGTCGGCCGTCCGGTAGTACTTTGTCCATGCGGAAGTGTGCGCGAGGTTCAGGGTCAGGTGCCACCGGCGAGCCAATTCGTAGGTCACCCCCACGTGGGCCGAACCATAGGTCCGGAGGTCATCAAAGTAGTACATTGCGTAGGGAAGATAGGTCAAGGGCGCATTTTGGAACCGTTCTGGACTCACCGAAGGCCACAAACGGCCACCGGTCTCGTAGAAAGTGGTTGTAGGAAAATTGCCATACCCCACACGGACTTGCAAGCGCGAGACGAAATCCTTCCGAGGCTGTGCAGCCTCCGTCTGGGCCGACAATCCTTGCGCGAAGGAGGCGCCGAAAAGGCCCAACAACAAAATTACCAATCTATGTTTCATCGTAGTAATATCAAAGGGTTAGTAAAACTTTATCTCGGGGTCCCACGCTTCTTCCACTTTTCCCCAACGGACGAGGTATTTTTCAGGAAAGAACTCAGCCGAAAAATAGGCATCGGCTTCGTTCCAACCCGCATAAGAAAAATCCAGGACTCCGTCCAGAGGCCATTCGAAAGCCTTCGTCAAAGCACTGATCTTGTACGAAAGGGGTTGGGCCACAGTTGCACTCAACACAGCTCCCAATTCTGTATCAACTAATTCCTGATAAGAGAACGTGCCGGAAGGCAATTCACACGCCAGAACGGTAGCCAGCCTCGGCTGCCCCTCCGTGTCCTTCAAAACCAGGCGAATTTGAAAATCCGCCTCGTAACGCATCGTTTTCCAATCCAGCTGGGCCGATACCTCCCATAATTGGTCTCCCACACAACGCAACCCGATGCGGTAGCCCTCGCCAAGGCCCGTCCAGGAACAGCCCTCCTCACAAAATCCTTTTCCGCCACCATCCCACGTCTCGGTCTGGTTGGTATAAATCACGCCATCGCGTTCATAAATCTGAGAAAAATAATTCCAGGCAATGTCCTCCCGGATTTCCTGGTAAGACGTATTTTTCCACTGGTCCGCATAATAAGCCCGCAACACCAGCGTCTGCACGTGGTTGAGGACATGGTTCTCCAACCGGTGTACCATCAGGGCCGGCCCATAGGTTTTCCGATAATCCCGGACTGAATCAATCTGGCAAGAGGTCAACAGACAAAGCACCGCCGCCAGTATCACAAAGTATCTCTTTTTCATGGACTTCAAGTTTTAAAAACGATAACCAAAACCGGTTTGGAACACCCCGATGAAACCCGAGGTCAACTCCGCAAACACATAAAATTTCCGACCGACGCTCATCCCCAACCAGTTGATGTCCATCGTCATGGCCGTATGCACGCCCTTCACCGCAAAACCCAGGGGCAGGCTGGAGTTGACGTCCTCGTGAAAGACGGTCACCCCTGCGTTCACACCGGAATACAATTGGAAGGCCGGACGGTTCACCCATTTCAAACGGATCCCGGCCATCAACGAATAATGTCCCAGGTAGTAATCTCCTACCACCTCGCCGGTCCGGGCGTGGGTCAGGACGGAAGACGCCTGGGTATAAGAAGCCGAGGCCGTCCAATCCAACCAGCGGGTACCTGCTCCGGAATATTCCAACGTATACTGACCGGGCGAGGTCAAGGGCCCATACTGATACAAAAAGCGGCTGATTTCATGCAGTTTCAAGTTCCGTGAAAAATAATCAAAATGGAACATATGCACTTCGTCGTGGTTCAGGTCGTAGAAAGGCATGCTGCTGTTGTACAACATTATAGGGAAATTCGAATACCCCAGCCGGAAGTCCAGCCCCGGCTTGGCCGTCGCGGTGGACTTGGCAAAGGTACAGCACGCAAAAAGCAGAAGGATCAGGTTTAGGGTCAATCTTCTCTTATTCATTGTCTCCAAATTTTTTCATGATTCAACCAACGGATACAGATATTCTTTTGAGCCCAGGTGCCGAAGGTGGCGGTAAACTCAACGTCCGGTTCCCATTGAGCACGGTAAGCGATTGCAAGTTCTCCATCAAACGATTGCGTCATCTGGCCATCGAAGTACATACCAAACGCGTCCAGGGTCTCGCACCGCAGGGATACCGACTGGTTATCGAAAAAGCCAGCGTTGTTGTACCAGAAAGACAGCTGCCCCGAGTTGGAGAACGAACCGCTGACCTCCAAGACTTCGTATTGTTGAGACCAGAGATCTTGCGCTCCCGACAATTTTACGTCGGTCGGCACGGCTTTGATTTTTAACGTACAATAAGGGGCTAGGTATTCCTCCTCCCGGAAAAAAACTTCCCAGGTATCCTCCTCGATGCAACGCATCAGAACATGCTTGGGCCTGCCGTCGCGATCGGAGGTCCGCAACCAGGACGCACCCACTTCGCGAAGCGAACTGCCCTGCTGAGGGGTGTACTGGATTTTCTTTTCGTAAGTACGGTTGTTCTGCATATGCACACATCCGTCCATGGCTGCCACACGGTGATGAACAAACACGTGCTGCATCATCTCATTCCGGGCAGTTTCGTCTGCGAACAAGTACTCATCCGCAAACAGGAATTCTTTCACCAGGTATGCCGGATGATCCAAACAAATCTGCCGAACAGC
The DNA here is from genome assembly GCA_017647795.1 of Bacteroidales bacterium. Classification (GTDB taxonomy): domain Bacteria; phylum Bacteroidota; class Bacteroidia; order Bacteroidales; family UBA932; genus JAGCJX01. The sequence goes on from JAGCJX010000029.1 coordinate 164,930, forward strand.
CCGAAATGCCAGGAAAGGGGCTTCGGTCGGTTCGTAAGGCTCAGCATCCCCAATGACACAACTTGAAAATCCTCCCATTGTCAACAGGAGTAAAAATAGTATGCAATATTTCTTCATGATGATTTCCTCCTATGATTAAAAACGATGTCCCACTCCTACTTGAAGAACACTCAAATGTCCGATGCCCCATTCTGCGAAGCCAAACCATTCTTTTCCGTAGGAAATTCCAATGGGAACAAACTGCAAGCTGATGTATTCCCGGGCGTAGTTGAGTTTGTCCATCACCTTAAAATCCACCCAGGTCACGTGAGCCCCTATGCCAGAATACACTTGAAGCATATCGCGTAAGATCCATTGGTACTGGAAGGTCACGGCCGCTTCGTAAAACTGGTAAGAAGACTTCCCTGCCAAAGAATTATCGGAATTCCGGTAAAGGGATGCCCTGGCAGAACTGTGCATCAGATTCAAGGCCACGTTCCAACGGGAGCTCATCTCATACACAAAACCCGCATGAGCGGAACCATACGTCCACACATCACCAAAACGGTAAGCCTTGTAGGGCAAATACAAGATCATGGATTTTACATACGAATCATAGTAGGTCAATTCCTCATCGTAATAGTTCCGATGAAGGCTCGGCCACAAACGTCCGCCATTGGACTCATAGGCGCTGACCGGAAAATTTCCATAGCCCACACGAACCTGTGTTTTGGACCAAAATCCCGAGGAAGCATCTTCGGAATCAGCTTGGGCAGAAAGAACATTTGCCGCCCCGAAAAGGCCCAGAAGAACAAGGGCCCACAAAATCAAATATCGTTGATTCATACCAATTTCCTCCTATTCTTACAGGGCAGTATGGTTCCAACCATAGGAAGAATAGGATTCTTCCTGACCGGACCAATAAATCCAATACTTGTTAAATTCAAATGCCACTTGGAAAGAGATTTCTTCTTCGTCCCTATCAGAATACAAGAATTCCATCTTGCCATCGTAGGCCCACTCCAGAATCGATCCATAAAACACCGGCTCGATTACTTCTGCCGTCACAGTCACAGATTCACCTGAGTTCAGAATCTCCTCATACGAAAGGATTCCCGAAAGGAATTCAATGGAGCGAAGTTTCTGGTACGAATATCCCTCGTCCATGGTCATGGTCACGATCATTTCCACCGCATAACGGACGCCATTGACGTCATAGTACTTGTTGACTTCCCACAAACCTTCCCCAACGCAAGTAATCTCAACGCGAGAATCCTCGGTAACACACAACCAAATACTACCTACTTCGTTCAGGGGTTTGTCCCCCGGTTCCCAGACTTCGTTGCGGTTCACGTAAACGACACCTGCATCCTCGTAGATGTTTGAGAAATAATACCAGGACACCATTTCTTTGTTTTCACCGGTAGCGAGTCTCCACTCATTCACGTAGTGTGCTGTTTCCAAATCATTCAGGACAGATGACAAGGTTGCACTCTCAACTTTTATCAACACCTTGTTTGCCAAATAGGTCTTTGGGTATATTTTGCCATTGTCCACAGTACAAGATACCAAAAGACAAACCGCTGCAAATGCAGCCAGCAGTATGTTATAACTCTTTTTCATACTTTTCCAGGATTAAAAACGATAACCGACACCTGCTTGAGCTAATCCGATCGCACCGGAGGTCAACTCAGCAAATGCATAAAACTTCTGTCCGACACTCATACCCAACCAGGTGATGTCCCCACTAGCCGAAAACGTATAGACCGGGTCACTCAGACGACCCTTTCCTTTTGCAGCAAAGGTTTCCACATGCAAGGCGGCCCCAACTGCAAGGCCAGAATAGAACTGGAACGCAGGCTTGTCAACCCATTTTATACGCAATCCGACCAGCAAGGAATGAATCCCCAGATAGTAAGTTCCGGCCTTTTCACTAGTCCGGCTGTCATACATAGTTCCGAAGGCAGAAGCCACAGATGCAGAAGCGATCCAATCAATCCAACGCGTCCCTTTGTGGGTGTACTCGACCGTAAATTGACCGGGGGTGATCAGGGGTCCGTACGAATAGCGATAACGGCTGATCCGTTGCAACAGTTCTTCGTGGACATAACTTTCATAGTTCATCCATCCAGAGTTTCGGTACTCTGGAACACTGCTTTCATACAGTAGCATAGGAAAGTTGGAATACCCAATTCGCAAATCCGGGCCCGATTGGGCAGTAGAATCCGGCTTCGCAAGGGAGAGAAGGGCAAAAAGCAGAATGAATAGGTTTAGGTTCAATCTTCCTTTTGTCATAAGCACTATTTTATAGGTTAGCACAAATATAGGAATAAATAGGAAAAAAAAGAAATCAAACCATAAAAAAAAGAGAAAGCCTCGCGACTTTCTCTCTCTATCATTCATACGGAACAACGTCCGCCAAGACTATTTTCCCAATTTTTGGGCAATGGTTTTCAACATATCATCCACCATTGCATCGAGGTCCCATTGCGGGTTCCAACCCCATTCTTCACGAGCGCAAGAGTCGTCCAATGAATCCGGCCATGAAGCAGAAATTTGTGCTTTCACAGGGTCAACATCGAAATCAAAGGTTGCGTGCGGAACACGTTCTTTGATCTTTGCAAACAACTCACGCGGGTTGAAGCTCATGCAAGTTACGTTGAAAGAGTTGCGGTGTACCAATTTTGCAGGATCTGCTTCCATCAATTGGGTCAACGCGTTCAATGCATCCGGCATGTACAACATATCCATGTAGGTGTCTTCCGGAATCGGGCAAGTATAGTGTCCGGAACGGATGATTTCGTAGAACACTTCCACAGCGTAGTCAGTAGTACCACCACCGGGCAATGCACCGTTGGAAATCAAACCCGGGAAACGCACGCTACGGGTATCCACACCAAAACGGCTGAAGTAGTAGTCTGACAACAATTCACCGGTAACCTTGCAAACACCGTAAATGGTATTGGGACGCATTACGGTATCTTGGGGAGTTTTGGTATGCGGAGTGTTGCTACCAAAAGCACCGATGGAACTGGGAGTAAACAAAGCCGTATTGAATTCTTTTGCCAAGTTCAAGGAGTTCAACAACGCACCCATGTTGATGTTCCAAGCCACATCCGGCATACGTTCACCGGTTGCAGAAAGCAACGCCACCATGTTGTAGATCGCATCTACCTTGTATTTTTTCACCAATTCACCGTAGGCTTGGAAATCCGTAGCATCCAACTTTTCTGCAATGGCATTTTGAGAAAGTCTAGCTACTACTTCGTCTTTCAAGTCTGCAGCGATTACGTTGTCGTAACCATAATTCTTTTGCAAGTGAGGAATCAATTCAGTACCGATCTGTCCGCCGGCACCCACAACCAAAATACGTTTCATTTTTGATCTATTCGTTTTATTTGCGCAAATGTAACAAATTTTCCCATATCTGTACATTTTCGTTGTAACTTTGCAGACGATGAACTTTTTTGACGACATATCATCTTTCAGCAAGTCAATAGGTTTCGTTGATTTCGGAATCACAGAATCCTGTGCTCTACCCGAAGAACAAATCCGGCTGGAAGCCTACCTCCAAGCCGGTTATCACGGTCAGATGGACTACCTTGCCCGCAACGTGGCCATGCGCTGCAACCCTGCTCTGCTCGTAGAAAAAGCAGCATCCATCTGGATCTTCCTGGCTCCGTATGCCCCGTCCCCCCAAACCCCGGCCTTCGGACGAATCGCCGGCTTTGCCCAAGGACTGGATTACCATGATCAGATCAAAGAACGACTCCACCAGGTACTGTCCCGAATCCGGACACACTTTCCGGAGGCAGATGGCCGGGCGTTCACCGATTCGGCTCCACTGCTGGAACGAACCTGGGCTGTCCGCTGTGGGCTCGGATTCATCGGTCGGAACGGCCTGCTCATCCACCCCGAATACGGAAGCCGGGTACTCATCGGAGCCCTAGTTCTCAACCTGCCCATCAGTACCCTTGAAACAGCGACCGGGCAACCGATCTCCCACCTTCGCCCGACACCGCCCCGAAGACTCGGTTGCGGTCATTGTCACCGCTGCCTGGAACACTGTCCGGGTCAGGCCTTGGTAGCCCCCTACTGTCTGGATGCCCGCCGTTGCGTCTCCTACCAAACGTTGGAAGAACCCGCTATGCTACGTAGCCAAGCCAAACGCGAACGGGGTTGTGCCCCGGATCGCTGTGGAGCGACCCGTCCGATCGGAGGCTGGCTGTATGGCTGTGACACGTGCCAGGAGGTATGCCCGTGGAACCACAAAGCGAAAACAGCAACGTGGACCGAATTTACGCAATACCAAGCCGAACTCAACGCCCTTACCCAAGCCGACTGGCAGACCCTGGACTTGGAATCCTTGCGCAAACGCTTTCCCAGAAGTCCCCTCCTGCGAGCAGGACTCCCCCAACTCGAAGACCGGTAACCCTCAAGCAAACAGACCCTATGGAATTATACACCCCTGTTCACGACACCCCTTGGAACCATCCTCTGCACTGCGACGAAACCATCACGGTGCTCGGTTCCTGTTTTGCAGCCGAACTGGGCCAACGCCTCGAAACCCTGCAACTGCCCGTATGCAACAACCCTTTCGGGGTTTTGTACAACCCGGCCTCCATCGCCAGCTCGCTGCACTACCTCTTACCGTCTGACTGGGTTTTTAGCGAAAGAGACCTGGTTGAGCGCGACGGGGGCTGGACCTCGTTTTCTCACCACGGTTCCTTTACGGAAGCCACCCCCGAAGCCTTCTTGAAACGGGCCAACACCGCTTTAGCCGACGCCCGGGCCCAATTTGCGGTCTCTTCCCGCGTGATCCTGTCTTTGGGAACAGCTTGGTGTTACCGCCACCGCGAAACCGACAGCATTGTCTCCAACTGCCACAAGATTCCCGCCAGAGCCTTCCAACGCGAGTGCCTGACGGTGGAAGTCAGCACAAGCCTCTTGGCCGATGCCATTCGGGCCTGTGAAACAGCCGCGCAGGCTGGCCAAATCGCTCCGAAAGAATGGATCCTGACCGTCAGTCCCATCCGCCATCGCAAAGACGGATTGCACGAGAACCAGCTCAGCAAAGCGACCCTCCTGCTCACAACCCGCGCCTTGGAACAAGAATTTCCCCAGGTGCGCTACTTCCCGGCCTACGAAATCCTGCTTGACGAATTGCGGGATTACCGGTTCTATGCGGAAGACCTCGTTCACCCCTCTTCCGTCGCAGTCCAATACATCTGGGAACGCTTTGTACAAACCGCGTACGCCCCTTCCGAACACGAGGCCCTGAAACAACGTGAAAAGGCAGCCCGACAAGGCCAACACCGACCCATCCGGAAATAATTACGTATCTTTGTGGAATGAATCCGTATTTGTCATTGACCGTCCGCTGCGAATCGCCAGAATCCTTGGCGATGCAAGACACGTACTTAAAAATCATCTACGGATTTGCCGAAGGACCCTTCGGCGATATGTTGGTTGCCATCGCCCCGGAAGGCGTCTGCGAACTGGCCTTTGTCAACCGGGATCCCCAAGAAATGATGGCAGACCTGCGTGTAAAATACCGCACTGCATATTTTGTCCGGAAAGACATCGAAGCCAAGAAAGTCCTCTACCAAATATTCTACAGCGAAGACGAGACCGATTTATCCTTGTACCTGGTAGGATCGCAATTCCGACTGCAGGTATGGATCCGACTGCTGGACATCCCGGTCGGCGGCTTGCTCTACTACAGCGAACTGGCAGAATGGATGGGCAAACCCACAGCCACCCGCAGCATTGCCTCTGCCGTGGCCGACAATCCCATCGCCCTGCTCGTTCCCTGCCACCGCATCATCCCGAAAGGGGGCGGTGTCGGACAATACCAATGGGGTGCTGACTTGAAACGCGAACTCATCCTTTGGGAACACGCGATGACCACGCCCGACGAAGCCTTGTAAGCGCTTTCCCTACGATTCCCGAAAGAAAATTCCCAGCCGTGTCCACAAGCTGGCCGGAAAGGCGTGCATCAACCACGTGACCATCCGCCAACGACCATCGACCACCACCACATTCCGACGGCGGTCCAATCCTCGTACCATGCATCGCACGGCACCCTCCAAAGTCAAGGTCATGGGATAGTGGTGCCCCTTGATAAAGTCCGTATCCACAAAACCCGGATGAATGGAGGTATAACGGACCTTGGAGCGGTTGGTTACGCCCAATTGCCGCAGGGCTTTCAAGTAAAAGGCCTGAAAATTTTTCGTTGCAGAATAGGCCGGAGCAACGCCCAATGCCCGAATCCCGGCAACCGAAGAGATGGTGGCAAAATGACCGGCCTGCTGACGCTCATCCCAATAACGGGTACACCAGATTACGCAGGGCAAGAAAGCATCGGCATTCACCCGGAGGGCATTGACCTCTGTCTCAAGGTCCAAGCCCGGATTGTTATGACCGAAACCCGCGGCATAAATACAGAGATCCAAGCCACCCATGCGCTCCACCAAGACCTCCAGATCTGTCAGGAACTGCGGAGCGGTCACATCCGAAGCGAGGGTCAAAAGTTGGGACGAGGGATTTGCGTCCCGGAGTTCATCCAGCAACGACTGACGGCGGCCTGTAACCGCAACTGTACATCCACGATTCAAATAGGTTTGCGCCAATTGGCGACCAATGCCGGACGTCCCGCCGACAACGAGCACACGATTCGGGAACTTCTTCATAACGACTATTCGATAATGACTGCAATTTAGAAAAAATTCAGGGCTCTCAAAAACTTGAGGGTACGAAAAACAAAAAGAGCGAGACGTTTTATTTGCGTCTCACTCTTTTTATCGGGTCTGATACAACCTTATTCAGCTTGTGCTTCTTCAGCAGCGGGAGCTGCTTTTTTTGCACGTGAACGACGGGTAGCTTTCTTTTCTTCTTTTTTCGGAGCAGCTGCGAGCATTGCTTCGTTGAAGTCTACCAATTCGATCATCGCCATATCAGCCGCGTCACCTTGTCTGAAACCGAGTTTCAAGATACGGGTGTATCCACCGGGACGATCCGCGATCTTGGGAGCTACTACACGGAACAATTCGGTAACAGCTTCTTTTTGTTTCAGGTAAGCAAATACGGTACGGCGTGAGTGAGTTGAGTCGTCCTTTGATTTGGTGATCAGGGGTTCTACATACTCTCTCAAAGCTTTTGCTTTGGGTAAGGTCGTCTCAATGCGTTTGTGCATAATGAGGGAAACGGCCATGTTGGCCAACATCGCTTTGCGGTGTCCTGTCTTACGACCTAAGTGATTGAATCCTTTATTGTGCCTCATTTTCTACTACTTCTTCTACAGGTTCTTCATTTTGATTTCTCTTTTTAACCTCGATGTTGTATTTAGCAACGTCGATACCGAAATTCAGGTTCACACGTTCCAACAACATATCGATTTCATTCATTGATTTCTTACCGAAGTTTCTGAAACGGATCAATTCTTGACGTTGCAAAGAAACCAAGTCGGCAAAGTTCTCAATGTGTGCTGCTTTCAAGCAGTTCAATGCGCGAACAGAAAGTTCCATATCGGACAGCTTGGTAAGCAGGAGGTGGCGCATACGCAAAGCATCCTCGTCCAAAACTTCAGGAGCTGCTTTTTCTGCGGGAAGTTCCAAAGTGATCTTCTCGTCAGAGAACAACATGAAGTGGTGAATCAAAATCTTCGCAGCTTCGGTCAATGCATCCTTGGGAAGGATAGAACCGTCGGTGGTGATTTCGAGGTTGAGCTTTTCGTAGTCGGTCTTTTGCTCTACACGGTAGTTTTCAACCGAGTACTTCACATTCTTAATCGGAGTGAAGATAGAATCAATGGCAATCGTACCGATAGGCGCAGATTCGACCTTGTTCTCGTCTGAGGGAACATAACCTCTACCTTTACCGATCTTCATGTCAATAACCAAGTTCACGGAAGGTTCCATTGAACAGATGTGAAGATCCGGGTTCAAGACAGAGAAGTTGGTCAAGTTCTTTGCAATGTCAGCAGCGGTGAACTTGTCTTGGCCGCTAACGGTGAAAGAAAGTGATTCGCTCTCTTGTTCGCTGACTTCTTGTTTGAAGCGAACTTGCTTCAAGTTCAAGATGATATCAACTACACCCTCAATCACACCAGGAATGGTATCGAATTCGTGGTCCACGCCTTCGATTTTGATAGAGGTGATGGCAAATCCTTCTAATGAAGATAACAATATGCGGCGCAATGCGTTACCGATGGTGATACCGTATCCGGGTTCCAAGGGACGGAACTCGAAACGTCCAAAGGTATCATTAGCGTCAAGCATAATGACTTTATCGGGTTTTTGGAATGCTAAAATTGCCATTATATCTTATTATTTAGAGTAAAGCTCGACGATCAATTGTTCGTTGATGTTTTCAGGAATTTCAGTACGTTCAGGGAGGTTCAAGAACTTACCGTTCATGTTGTCGGCGTTCCATTCCAACCAAGCGTAACGTGAAGTACCTGCAACAGAGTTTTGGATCACTTCCAAGCTCTTAGATCTTTCGCGAACACCGATAACTTGACCAGGTTTCACCAAAGTAGAGGGAATGTTGCAAACGATGCCATCCAAAACGATGTGGCGGTGTGTTACCAATTGACGAGCAGCTGCACGGGTGGGAGCGATACCGAGACGGTAAACGATGTTGTCCAAACGGGATTCCAAGAGGAACAACAAGTTTTCACCGGTACGACCTTTCATGCGAGAAGCCTTTTGGTAGAGGTTGCGGAATTGTCTTTCCAACAAACCGTAGGTGTATTTAACTTTTTGTTTTTCACGCAACTGAATACCGTACTCAGAGGTTTTTTTGCGTTTTTTAGCCAACCCGTGTTGTCCCGGAGGATAATTTTTCTTTTCGAAGAATTTATCCGGACCGAAAATGGGTTCACCAAATTTGCGGGCAATTTTCGTAGTAGGCCCTGTATATCTTGCCATAATGAATTAACGTTTAATGATATTAAAAATTATACTCTACGACGACCTTTGGGACGGCAACCGTTGTGCGGAAGGGGAGTAACGTCAATAATTTCAGTTACTTTGATACCTGCGCCATCCAAAGTACGGATTGCAGATTCACGACCTGCACCGGGACCTTTTACATAAGCCTTGATGCTACGCAAACCCAAGTCATAAGCAACTTTTGCTGCATCAGCAGCAGCTACTTGAGCTGCATAGGGAGTATTCTTTTTAGAACCTCTAAAGCCCATTTTACCGGCTGAAGACCAGCTGATCACTTGACCAACGCTGTTAGTCAGCGTTACAATCACGTTGTTGAAGGTAGATGAAATGTGAGCTTCACCGTAAGCATCAACCTTAACGACTCTCTTTTTGCTAGATGTTGTTTTCTTTGCCATAATAACTTTCAGGTTCTATTATTTGGTTGCTTTCTTCTTATTCGCAACAGTCTTCTTGCGACCTTTGCGAGTACGAGCATTGTTTTTAGTGCTTTGTCCACGTACGGGCAGTCCGAGACGGTGGCGAATGCCTCGGTAACATCCGATATCCATCAGACGTTTGATGTTCAATTGAATGGTTGAACGAAGTTCACCTTCAATTTTGTACTCTTCTGCAATCTTAGTACGGATTGCTGCAACTTGATCGTCGTTCCAGTCCTTCACTTTGGTATCGAAGTCGATGCCACAATCGGTAAGGATTTTTTGAGCAGAACTACGGCCAATACCGAAGATATAGGTCAAACCTATTTCTCCGCGTTTGTTTTTCGGTAAATCAACTCCGGCTATACGTGCCATAATCTTTTATCTAATTTTATTGTTTTACAAATTAAAAATTATCCTTGGCGCATTTTGAATTTGGGATTCTTTTTGCAAATGATGTACAGACGGCCTTTGCGCTTTACAATTTTACAATCCTCACTACGCTTTTTAATGGATGCTTTTACTTTCATTGCTGTAAGTTTTTATTTGTATCTGAAAGAAATTCTTCCTTTAGTTAAATCATAAGGGGACATTTCAACCCGTACTTTATCGCCGGGGAGGATGCGGATGTAGTGCATTCTCATCTTCCCAGAAATGTGGGCAATTATTACGTGGCCGTTGTCCAGTTCTACTCGAAACATCGCATTAGACAACGCTTCAATAATAGTACCTTCTTTCTCGATAGCAGCTTGTTTTGGCATAAATGGTTCTCCTTAATAATTAACAATTTTCTATAAAGTCGAATGTTGACAGGACTTCTGCCTTTCCTTTCCGTACGGCAACCATCAGCTCAAAGTGGGCTGACTTGGATTTGTCTGCGGTACTAACTGCCCAGCCATTTTTGTGCAGATAGATCGCTTTCCCGCCGGCATTGACCATCGGCTCAATGCAGATGACCATACCCTCAGAGAGTTTCTTTCCTCGACCGGGCTTTCCGTAGTTGGGAACTTCCGGATCTTCGTGCATGTTGGTGCCAATTCCATGACCGACAAACTCACGCACGATTGAGAATCCAAAACTTTCTGCGTAGGATTGGATGGCGTGGCCGATATCCCCGATACGGTTTCCTTCGACTGCTTTACTGATGCCGCGATACAAAGACTCTTTGGTAACATCCAGAAGTTTTCGGGTCTGAGCATCCACCTCCCCAACCGGGAAGGTGTATGCTGAGTCACCGTAGAATCCTTTGTAAATAGTGCCGCAATCGACGGATACGATGTCTCCTTCTTCCAAGCGGTAGTCCGACGGGAAACCGTGAACAACCACGTCGTTGACTGAAAGACACAAAGTGTAAGGGAATCCGCCATAACCGAGGAAGCCCGGAACTGCACCGTGATCGCGGATGAAGGTTTCAGCCACTTTGTCGAGTTCCATTGTCGTCACACCGGGAACTACGTGCTTTCCAACTTCAGCCAAGGTACGAGAAACCAAGAGTGCATTCTCTTTGAGCAATGCGATTTCTTCTTCGGTTTTGATCCTAATCATATTTCAAAGTACTTTATCGATTACATACCTGAACGACCTTTGAGTCGTCCTGTTTTCATCAAACCGTCGTAGTGGCGCATCAACAAATAACTTTCGATTTGTTGGAGGGTATCGAGCACTACGCCTACAAGAATCAACAATGAGGTACCGCCGTAGAATTGAGCGAACTGGTTGTTGACTCCAAGCAACATTGCGAATGCCGGCAAGATTGCGACGATAGCCAAGAAAATGGAACCGGGCAAGGTAATGCGGGACATCACATCTGAAATGTATTCAGCGGTTTTCTTACCGGGTTTAACACCAGGGATGAAACCACCGTTCTTCTTCATTTCGTCAGCCATCATAGCCGGGTTAACGGTGATAGCAGTATAGAAATAAGTGAAGAGGACGATCAACAATGCGAAGGTAAAGTTGTACCAGAATCCGGTGAAGTCGCTCATTACTGCAGCGAAACCACGAGTAGCATCAAAACCTGCGAATACCAACGGGAACATCATCAAAGCCTGAGCGAAGATGATCGGCATAACACCAGCCGCATTGATTTTCAAAGGAATGTATTGACGTACGCCACCGTATTGTTTGTTACCTACGACACGTTTAGCATATTGTACAGGAATTTTGCGTTTGCCTTGTACCAAAGCGATACATCCTACGAAGATGAAGAACAAGATTACCAGTTCGACGATGAGCATCAAAGCACCACCGTTGGTTTGACCGAAACGGGTACCGAATTCTGCGATCAACGCAAAAGGCAAGCGAGCAATAATACCCACCATAATGATCAAGGAGATACCATTACCCAAACCACGATCGGTAATGCGTTCACCCAACCACATGATAAACATCGTACCACCAATCAAAACGATGGTTGCAAAGATGTTGTAAGAGAAGCCTTTCACCAAGAAAGCAGCTTCAGGAAGTTGAGAGTGCAAGTTGGTAATGTAAGCCGGACCTTGGATCGCCAAGATAGCGATGGTCAGGTAGCGGGTCCATTGATTCATTTTTCTACGACCGCTTTCCCCTTCTCTTTGGAGGCGTTGGAAGTAAGGTACCATAACGCCGAGAAGTTGAATAACGATGGAAGCAGAGATGTAGGGCATCACACCCAACGCGAAGATAGAAGCGTTACCGAAGGCTCCTCCAGAGAACATATCCAACAAGCCTACCAGACCGGAAGCGGCCTGGCTTTGCAAGTTGGCAAGTTGCGTAGGATCGATACCAGGGATCACTACGAAGCTACCCAAACGGTAGACAACGAGCAACAGGATGGTATACACGATCCGGTTACGCAACTCTTCTATCTTGAAGATATTTTTGATGGTGTCGATGAAACGTTTCATGGATGCCTTAGATTAAGGTTGCAGTTCCACCTACAGCTTCAATTTTAGCAATAGCTGATTTAGAGAATGCGTTAGCTACTACTTCGATCTTAGCGGTCAATTCGCCATTACCGAGGATTTTCACTCTGTCATTCTTTGAAATCAAACCAGCTTCGAACAAAGTATCAAAACCGATGGTAGTGGTATTGAATTTTTCGCTAACGGTTTGCAAAATAGAAACGTTAATACCTTTGTACTCAACGCGGTTCGGGTTTTTGAAACCGAATTTAGGCAAACGACGTTGGATCGGCATTTGACCACCTTCGAAACCTTTCTTGCGAGAGTAACCTGAGCGGGCTTGAGCACCTTTGTGTCCGCGGGTTGAAGTTCCACCGTGTCCGGATCCTTCACCACGAGCGATGCGCTTTTCTCTTCCGAGAGCACCTTGTGCAGGTTGCAAATTATGTAATTTCATTGCTTAATTCCTCGTAAATTAAATTTGTTCAACTTTTACCAAGTGAAGGACTTTTTCAATCATACCTTCGGATACGGGAGTAAGTTCTACCTCTACGGTTTGGTTCAAGCGACGCAAACCCAAAGAAACCAAGTTTGCAATTTGTTTCTTGGTAGCACCATTCTTACTCTTAACTTGTGTAATTCTTACTTTTGCCATAATTGCTTCCTCCCTTAACCTTTAAATACTCTTTGCATCGGAATTCCGCGAACACCAGCAACCATGTAAGCGTCACGCATTTCTACCAAAGCAGCAACGGTAGCTTTTACCAAGTTGTGCGGGTTGGAAGAACCTTTGGATTTCGCCAAAACGTCGTGGATACCTACTGATTCAAATACGGCACGCATCGCACCCCCTGCTTTTACCCCGGTACCGGGAGCTGCGGGTTTCATGAATACGCGAGCACCACCGAATTTTGCTTCTTGTTCGTGCGGGATGGTTCTCTTGTTCAAAGGAATCTTCACGAGATTCTTTTTAGCATCTTCAACTGCTTTTGCAATAGCAGTGGTAACTTCGTTTGCTTTACCGAGGCCATAACCTACAACCCCTTTTTCGTCACCGACTACTACGATAGCGGCAAAGCTGAAGTGACGGCCCCCTTTGGTTACTTTCGTAACGCGTTGGATAGCAACCAATCTGTCTTTCAATTCCAGATCAGTGGTCTTTACTTTCTTTACATTAATGTCTGCCATAACTCTTAGAATTTAAGGCCGCCTTCACGTGCAGCGTCAGCCAAACTTTTTACTCTTCCGTGATAGAGGTAACCGCCGCGGTCAAAAGCGATGGTAGAGATACCTTTGGCAATAGCGCGTTCCGCTGCCAATTTACCTACCAACTTAGCCACTTCGATACCACTTTTATTTTTTACCTCTTCGATCAATGCTTTGTCTTTAGAGGATGCAGATGCCAAGGTTACGCCGTTTACATCGTCGATAAACTGAACGTAAATGTTCTTGTTGCTTCTAAAAACCGACATACGCGGTTTTTCTGCAGTACCGTTAACCGCTTTACGAATGCGGTAACGAATTCTTTGTCTTCTTTCAATTTTATTAATAGCCATAATACGTTCTCCTTATTATTTAGCACCTGCAGATTTACCAGCTTTGCGACGAAGTTGTTCGCCAACAAATTTAATACCTTTACCCTTGTAAGGTTCCGGTGCACGCAATGAGCGAACTTTAGCGGCTACCATACCGAGCAATTGTTTGTCGTGGCTCTTCAGTACCAAAACGGGGTTTTGACCTTTTTTAACGGGTTCAGCTTCACCTTTAACTTCATCAGGAAGCATGAAGTGGATGTCGTGAGAGTAACCGAGGTTGAACTCCAATACTTGACCTTTCACATCTACGCGGTAACCCACACCGACGAGCTCTTGTTTAACAGTGAATCCTTGAGATACACCAACTACCATGTTGTTGATCAAAGCGCGGTACAAACCGTGCATAGATCTGTGACGGGGTTGGTTTGTGGGACGAGTCACAATTACTTCTTCTCCCTCTACAGACACTTTGATGTCAGCATCCACTTGCTGCGTCAGTTGTCCGAGCGGTCCTTTAACCGTAACCACATTGTCGGAACTTACCGAAACGGTAACTCCCTTAGGCAGGTGTACAGGCAATTTTCCTATTCTTGACATTATCGTTTAGTTTTAAAAATTCTATTAATATACGTAGCACAAAACTTCACCACCGACATTCAACTCACGAGCTTCTTTGTCAGAGATGATACCTTTTGAGGTTGAAAGGATAGCAATACCCAAACCATTGAGAACGCGCGGCATATTTTCTACGTCGGTGTACTTTCTCAAACCGGGAGTACTAACACGTTGGATTTTTTTAATCGCAGCTTTTTTAGTTTCAGGATGATACTTCAATGCGATTTTGATGGTGTTGCAAGGGTTACCTTCTACCACTTTGTAGCTGAGGATGTAACCTTTTTCGTGCAAAATGCGAGTAATTTCCACCTTCATTTTAGAAGAGGGAATCTCTACGATCTTGTGACCTGCCAAGTAAGCATTACGTACTCGGGTCAGGAAATCTGAAATTGGATCAGTCATTGTTTTAATTTGTTTTTACAGATTCGACATCCGAAGATGCCCGATATCCAATGTTATTAATTGAGTTTGTTTTGGTTTACCAACTTGCTTTCTTAACGCCCGGGATCAAACCGTTGCTAGCCATTTCACGGAATTGGATACGGCTGATGCCGAACATTCTCATGTATCCTTTCGGACGGCCGGTCAAAGAGCAACGATTGTGCTTACGAACGGGGCTAGAGTTTTTGGGCAATTTATCCAAACCTGCCCAGTCTCCGGCTTCCTTCAAAGCTTTGCGTTTTGCTTCGTATTTGGCACACAATTTTGCGCGTTTCACTTCGCGTGCCTTCATTGATTCTTTTGCCATAGCTTATCTCTAAAATTATTTCTTGTTCTTAAAGGGCAAGCCGAATGCACGGAGCAATGCGCGTGCTTCTTCGTCTTTTTGTGCGGAAGTCACGAAGGTGATTTCCATACCGAGCACTTTTTGAATTTTGTCGATGTCGATTTCAGGGAAGATGATTTGCTCTTTGATACCGAGGGTATAGTTTCCTTTGCCATCGAATTTTTCGTTGATACCGTTGAAGTCACGGATACGGGGCAATGAAACAGCGATCAATCTTTCGAGGAATTCGTACATCTTCGCACCGCGGAGGGTTACTTTCACACCGATGGGCATGCCTCTACGGAGTTTGAAGTTAGAAATATCCTTACGAGAGTAAGTTGCCACAGCTTTTTGACCAGTGATCATAGTCAACTCTTGTTGAGCAACGTCGATCAACTTTTTGTCAGCAGTTGCAGAACCGATACCTTGGTTGATGGTGATCTTTTGCAACTTCGGAACTTGCATGATGGATTTGTATGCAAATTCTTCTTTCAATTTGGCAACGATTTCTTCTTTGTATTTCTTTTGCAAAGAAGGAACGTATCCATTCATAGCTACGATTTGTTCTTTGTTTGCCATTACTTAATCTCCTCTCCTGATTTTTTAGCGAAACGAACCAATTTTCCAGCATCGTTCAAACGACGACCGATACGGGTAGGAGCACCGGTTGACGGATCAACAACTTGCAGATTGGAAATGTGGATACCTGCCTCTTGTTTTACAATACCACCTTGGGGATTTTTGGCGTTGGGTTTGGTATGTTTGCTTACCATATTCACCCCTTCCACGATAGCGCGATCTTTCTTTGTAATCACTTCAAGAACTTTACCGGTTTTACCCTTGTCGTTCCCTGCGTTCACAAAAACGATGTCGCCTTTCTTAATATGTAATTTCTTATTCATCTGTGTACTCCTTATAATACTTCGGGTGCCAATGAAACAATTTTCATATATTTTTCACGCAACTCTCTGGCAACGGGGCCGAAGATACGAGTTCCGCGAACTTCGCCTTGGTTGTTCAACAACACGCAAGCGTTGTCATCAAAACGGATATATGAACCGTCAGCACGACGGATTTCTTTTTTAGTACGTACGACTACAGCTTTTGAAACGGTGCCTTTTTTAGCATCACCGCCCGGAATCGCACTCTTAACGGCAACAACGATTTTGTCACCTACACTAGCATAACGACGACGGGTACCGCCCAAAACGCGAATACAGAGAACCTCTTTAGCCCCGCTGTTGTCTGCTACCATCAAACGTGATTCTTGTTGTATCATAGCTTATTTCACTTTTTCTACGATTTCTACTAATCTCCAGCATTTGGTCTTGCTCAACGGGCGAGTTTCCATAATGCGAACGGTATCTCCTTCATCGCACACGTTGTTTTCATCGTGAGCAACAAATTTCGTGGTTTTATTTACGAACTTTCCGTAAATAGGGTGTTTTACTTTTCTCTTAACAGCAACAACGATGGATTTTTCCATTTTGTTACTTACCACGATTCCTACTCTTTCCTTACGTAAATTTCTTTCCATGAACTTTATTTTTGTTCGGATTTTTCAACTTCAGCTAAAATAGTAAGCATACGGGCAATGTCTTTCTTTGCCTTTCTGATTTTGGAAGAATCTTCCAGCGGAGATATAGCGTGGTTCAGTCTCATTTGATCCAAGTTAGCCTGTTCAGTTGCAATGCGATCACGCAAATCCTTTACAGACATCTCGCGAATTTCACTAGTCTTCATAATACACTCTCCTCCATTAATTAGTTTTCAACATAATCTCTACGAACCACGAATTTGGTGGTTACGGGCAACTTTTGCGCACCCAAGCGGAGAGCTTCTCTTGCAACTTCCATCGGAACGCCTTCTGCTTCGATCAACATACGGCCCGGAGTAATGGGAGCCACGAATCCTTCGGGAGCACCCTTACCTTTACCCATACGTACTTCAGCAGGTTTCTTAGTAAACGGTTTGTCAGGGAATACACGAATCCAGATTTTACCTTCACGTTTCATGTAACGTACTACCGCCTGACGTGCAGCTTCGATTTGTTGACCGGTCAACCAGCAGGGTTCCAAAGTTTTGATTCCGAAAGAACCAAAAGCCAATTGACTTCCTCTGTGAGCATTGCCTTTCATCCGGCCTTTTTGCTGCCTTCTAAACTTAGTTTTCTTCGGTTGTAACATTGTTCTATAAGTTTTAACTTAACAATTTTTCCGTTTAACGCCTTGACTATCACTACGATAGCAGACTTTTCCACATAATATTGGGATGCAAATATAGACAAAAAATCTGACGTGACAACATTTTTTTAAACTTTTTTCAAATTATTTTCGACCGAGAAAGTGAGAAGTCAAGATTTCTATTTTCAGTTAGTTACACGAGTTGATAGAAAATTATTTTGTTCACTTTTGACACGGGTTTGTATAGGCCAAGTAAAGTTTTTATTTTTGCCTTCGGTTATGAAAAAAATGAAACTTTTGTACGCTTTTCTAGGCTGCCTGGTTGTCGGCTTCTGCGACATTCAGCCCATGCTCGCGCACACCACCTCTGCCGAGAGCACCTTCGTCTCAGAGGAAGATCCGCCCAAGAAAGCCCTTGAAAAATCCCGGAGACGCGCCAAGACGAAACGGAAAGCCTCCACCAACAGCAAAGATTCCACCCAGAAATTTACACCCGAGAAGCTGATGCGCTTCTTCATCGAAGACAACGATACGATCTATGTCAGCGACCTGCCACCCGCCTATGTGTTTGATTTTCCGGATAAAGGAAAAGAGGGCCGCAAATGGAGGGACTTCTACAAAACCGTTCACAACTTCGCCAAGACCTACCCGTACGCCTTGGTTGCCAAAGCCCGTCTGGACAGTGCCGAAACCTACCTGGCCACGCAAGAACTTACCAAGCGGGAGCGTGAAAAATACCTGAGTGACCTGCAGGATGAACTCTTCAAGGAGTTTGAAGAGCCCCTGCGCAAACTCACGTTCTCACAGGGACGGATGTTGCTGCGACTCATCGACCGCGAAATCGGCATCACCTCCTATTATATTATACGCGAATACCGCGGCCGTGCTGCTGCCGGTTTCTGGCAAGGCATCGGTTCCCTCTTCGGGGCTGACTTGAAAAAACCGTATGACCGCCTGGGTCAGGACAAAGAGTTGGAAGAACTCGTCGAACTCTACAACCTGGGGCAGTTTGACTACCTATATTATACCATCTTTGGGCGTTACCCTCCCATGTTGCCGGTCCGCTACCACGACATCATCACGCGGTATAATCAAATAAATTAGTATCTTCGCCCGATTTTTTGAAAATACACCAAAAAACAATAACACAACAACTAATTCATTATGAACAAAACTTTCAAAACCCTCGCAGTAGCCGCTTTGGGTACCACTACCCTCCTGGGTTCGGTTTCCTGCGAACACAAAGACTGCCCGATGCAAGCAAAAGTAGATGAATACGCATTGGTGGAATTGAAGTCCGACCTCGTGAACAACTTGACTGAAAACGAAAAACAAATCGTCAACATCTTCTTCGAAATCGGACAAATCGCTGACAACCTCTTCTGGAAACAAACCTTCGGTGACAAAGCTGCCCTCGAAGCAATCCAAGACGAACACGCCCGCGAATTTGCAATGATCCAATACGGTGCATGGGACCGTTTGGACAACAACAAACCCTTCTTGCCGGGTTACGGTGAAAAACCGGCCACTTGCCACTACTACCCGCAAGATATCACCTTGGAAGAATTCCAAGCGTTCAACGATCCGAACAAATCTTCTTGGTACACCGTTCTCCGTCGCAACGAAGATGGTTCTTTGAAATCCGTATGGTACCACGAAGAATATGCCGAAGAAGTGAACCGCATGTGCGAACTCTTGCAACAAGCGGCTGACTTGGCAGAAGATGCAGGTTTGAAAAAATACTTGCTCGAACGCATCCAAGCATTCCGCACCGATGACTACCTCGCCAGCGACCTGGCTTGGATGGATATGAAAGAAAGCCGCCTCGACTTCGTGATTGGCCCCATCGAAAGCTACGATGACAAATTCCAAGAAACCAAAACTTCTTACGAATCCTTCATCCTCCTCAAAGACGAAGCTCGCAGCAAAGACTTGGCTAAATTCGTAGCCTTGCTCCCCGCTTTGCAAAAAGAATTGCCCTGCCAACCCCAATACAAAACTTTCGTACCCGGTACTTCTTCCGATTTGAACGTGTACGACGCAGTATTCTATGCAGGTGACTGCAACTCTGGTAGCAAAACCATCGCCATCAACTTGCCCAACGACGAACGCGTACACGCATTGAAAGGTACCCGCCGCCTCCAATTGCGCAACTCGATGAAAGCAAAATTTGACAAAATCCTCATGCCCATCGGTGAAATGGTCATGGATCCTTCACAAGTGGGTTTCTTGAACTTCGATGCATTCTTCTGGAATGTAACCTTCCACGAAGTAGCTCACGGTTTGGGTATCAAACAAACCATCAACGGCAAAGGCACTGTTGACGCAGCCATGGGTACTGAAAAAACTTCTTGGGAAGAAGCCAAAGCTGACATCCTCGGTTTGTTCATGGTATGCAAACTCATCGAAATGGGAGAAATCACCAACATCACCGAAGAAGAAGCCATCTCAACCTACATCGCTGGTATCCTCCGTTCTGTACGTTTCGGAGCTGCTTCCTCACACGGTAAAGCAAACATGATGTGCTTCAACTACATGGAACAACAAGGTGCATTCAGCCGCAATGCTGAAGGTAAATTCGTAATCGACTTTGAAAAAGCAAAAGCAGCCATGAACTCTTGGGCTGACTTGATCTTGACCGTTCAAGGTGATGGCAACTACGAATTTGCAACCGAATTCCGCAGCAAAAACGGTGGTATCACCCCCGCTTTGCAAGCTGATTTGGACAAAATCAACAACGCAGGTATTCCGAAAGACATCCGCTTCCGCCAAGGCGCGAACGTATTGTTTGAATAATCCTGCGAGGTCCTGACCTCTTGATACAGAAGCAGGTGGCTAGAGATTAGCCACCTGCTTTCGTTTTTTCGGGATTCGAATGTACGACTGCTGTCGTTGCAGACTACAGACCTGCAAGGAAACTTAAAATCGTATCGATCACTTGCGAAGCAAGGGTTTCTTCGATCTGTGCATATTCTTGCGGAATACCGGACTGACAAGTCTGGCCCAAATGATTCAAGCCCTCCAGGGGAACAATGCTTACGTGCGTATTTCCTGCCTCCTTCAAAGCCGACTCGATTGCCGGAAGGTTCAGGTCCCAAATCACCTGAGCATCCTTGGTTCCGTTGAAAGCCAATACCGGCACCCGGATCTGGCGCAGGGCCGCTTGGGGAGAGAATCGGATGAAGGCATACATCCACGGACTCAGCAGTTGTTGGACCACCTCCGGATTACCCACCACCCTTTCAAGTTCCTGACGCAGCGCCTCATCATTCGCACTTGCTGCCAAAACGCGATCATAGATCAACCGGTTGGCCGCCAACTGCTGCTCAATTTGGTTTGACGGAACTCCGGACAGGGTATAAATGCGACGTTGCTGGCTCAATAGGATCTCATCCCCCCGAACCCCAGGTCCGGCAAATGAAATCACAAAATCACAGGTCGTCGCCTCCGAAGCCGTATCTGCTGCGATTAAGAAGGCGACAGAAGCCCCTTCGCTATGGCCCAAGATACCCACACGACGAACATTCGGCTGCTGTTTCAAATAGGCCACAGCTGCGCGCGCATCGTTTGCAAAATCTTCCGTAGTTGCAGTCTCAAAAACACCCCCACTGGCTCCCACTCCCCGATCATCGTAACGCAGAACCGCATAACCGGCCCGCGTCAGGACATCGGCCAAGAGCAAAAAGGGCTTGTGTCCCATCAACTCTTCGTCCCGATTTTGAGCACCACTACCAGACACCAACACGATGGCATCGTAACCGACTGCCCGATCGGCAACCTGCGGCAAGGTCAGCGTTCCTGCCAACGTATGGCCGTCGCGTTCATTCCGAAAAGTCACGTCTTTTTCTTCGTAGGGAAATGGACGCTGGGGCTCTTGCGGACGCTTCAGTTTCGGCAACTCGCCACGCACAAAAGACAGAGGCAGCTCCATACCGTACTGTGCAAAGGTTCCGGCCACCGTTCCCATCAGCAACATGCCCCGGTATTTCATCACCAGCGCATCGATTTCCAACGACAGGTTCATCCCATCGAATGAGACCCGATCGATGGCAATGCCGTAAGTCCCCTGGGCCGGCACAGACATCGTTGCTGCCAAACCAGCTTCTGTCTCAACAAAGGTACAATAAAGGTCCAACGTTCCGTTGCCCGTATCCAAGGTCCCTTTCCAGGTTCCCAAAATAGATGTGTTTTGTCCCCACAAGAGCGAGGGCAAAACACAACATACCATCAAAAATAACCACTTTCTCATACTTCGTTTGTTTTCTTTTTGGGCGAGCGGCCATGTTTGCGCAAGGCCTCCGCAATGATCCACTGCAACTGCCCGTTGACGCTGCGGAACTCGTCCGCCGCCCAACTTTCCAGTTGATCCATCATTTCCGGATCCACCCGCAAGACAAAACTCTTCAATTTATCTTTTTCTTTGCCCGCCATGGGTTTTTCCAATTTACAAGTTCTGCTGTGATTAGTTATACAAAGTACCTGTGTTCACAACCGGTTGAGCCGCTTCATCCGCACAGAGCACCACGAGCAGGTTGCTCACCATGGCCGCACGACGTTCGTTGTCCAAATCCACGATTTCTTCTTCGCTCAATTTGTCTAAAGCCATCTTCACCATTGATACAGCTCCTTCGACAATCTTTTCACGAGCAGAAATCACGGCGGAGGCTTGTTGGCGACGCAACATCACAGCAGCAATCTCGGGAGCGTAGGCCAAGTAGTTGATGCGAGCTTCGATAGCCTCGATACCGGCCATCGCCAGGCGTTCGTTCAAGGTCTTTTCCAAGATTTCGTTGATTTCTTCACCACCCGAGCGCAGGGTTACCTCTTGGGCACTGCCTTCGTTGTTGTCGTAATTGTAGTGCGATACCACTTGACGCAACGCTGCGTCGCTTTGGATTTTTACAAAGTTTTCAAAGGCGTTCATCACACGGGACAGAGCCGATTCAATCGACATTTCGTTCTTACCGGCAGAAACCGATGCACCCTTGGCCATCGTTTGGGAATCAATCTCAAACATCGCCTTGTAGGTATCCTTCACTTTCCAAACCAAGACCAAACCCACCATCACCGGGTTTCCTACTTTGTCGTTCACCTTGATCGGCGGCACGTCCAAGTTACGGGCACGCATCGACAAACGTTTCTTCGCATAGAACGGATTTACCCAATAGAAACCGGTTTCACTGAAAGTGCCCTTGTATTTTCCGAAGAAGACCATCACCCGAGCCTCGTTGGGCTCTAAGGTCATGAAACCAAGGGTCATGAGGGTCCAGCAAAGACAGATGAGAATCAAGCCCGGAACATAGACATAATCCGGAGTCAGACAAGCCAAAGCCACCGCCAACGCAGGGATGGGGATCAAGAGAACAAACAGCATCAGAAAACCGCTTGTCCGAAAACCATTGAATACAACTTCTTTCATAACTTGAAATTTTAAGAGTTAAACTGATATCATTTTGATATCACAAATATAAATACAAAAACCGAGACCCTCCAAAATAAATTTTACAAAAATTAAAATATTTTGTAATTGACAAAAATACTTTTACTTTTACAATCCATTTATTTACGATTATATGAAATCATTCCTCAACCTACTCAGCATCGACTCGTCATCGGGCAAGGAAAGACGTTTGGCAGAATACCTGGCCTACGCCTTTTCGACCGCCCGTTGCACCACCGAATGCTTCGAGGTCGGCGATGGATCCTTGAACCTATATTTCAGTTGGGGACAACCCCGCATCCTGTTCTGTACCCACTTGGACACAGTCCCCCCGTTCATCCCTCCCCGCGTGGAGAACATCCCACCAGAAAATCTCCAAACCCATGCCACCAATGGTGGAGACTTGCGGATCTATGGTCGAGGCAGTTGTGACGCCAAGGGACAGATTTACGCCATGTACCTCGCCTGTAAGGAATTGGAAGAAGCCGGCTGCACCGACTTTGGTTTGTTGCTGGTGTCTGGCGAAGAAACCGGATCCAACGGAGCCAAACAAGTCCGTCACCAGATTCCCTCCTGCGAATACCTGGTCGTCGGCGAACCGACCGACAACAAAATGGTCTCGGCCTGCAAGGGCACCAAAGCCTTCGAAGTGATCCTACACGGACACAGTGCCCATTCCGGCTACCCCGAATATGGGTATAGCGCCATCCTACGCTTCAACCAATGGCTGAACCGCTTGCAGGAAGTGGTATTCCCGGACGATCCCCTGCTGGGAGCTACGACATGGAACATCGGTTGCCTGCACAGCGACAATGCCCAAAACATCCTCAGCGATCGGGTTCGTTTCCGCATTTACTTCCGAACCACCTTTGCCAGCGATGAACTCGTAACCCAAACCATGGAAAGTTTCCGCGATGAGCACACCGAAATCACGGCTTTTGGCGGAGACACCCCGGCTCGTTACCACACCCTGCCCGGCTTTGATACCCAAACCGTCGCGTTTGGCAACGACGCCCCGCACTTGCCGGGTTTCCAACACAAGATCATCTGCGGACCGGGGTCGATTCTCGTAGCCCACACCGACCACGAATCCATCTTGTGGAGCGAGATCCGGGAAGCTGCCGACATTTACAAGAAAGTATACCACCTGATTCAAGAACCCTCTAACGCCCAACTCAAAAAATGAGTCACCGCATACCGGTCGGCATCCTCGGTTGCACCGGGGCCGTCGGCCAAAAATTCATCTCCCTGCTGGAACGCCACCCGTGGTTTCGAATCGCGGATGTCGTCGCCTCCGAACGCTCTGCCGGCAAGACCTGCGCGGGTCTGGTCATCAAGGGGCCTTACGACCGGCTAGAGTCTCGCATCTTGTTCTCGGGCCTGGACGCAGCGGTCGCCGGCGACCTGGAAACCCAGTACGCCGAACTCGGTCACCTGGTCGTGAGCAACGCTCGCAACCACCGCATGGACCCGAACGTTCCTTTGGTCATTCCAGAAATCAACGGCCACGCCCTGAATCAAATCCAGCAACAACCCACCTACATCCGCAACGGAGGAGCCATTGTCACCAACCCGAACTGCTCGACCACCGTGATGGCGGTAGCCCTCTATCCCCTCTACCGGCAGTTTGGCCTGGACAAAATCATGGTTACCACCCTACAAGCCCTCTCGGGGGCCGGATATCCGGGCATTCCCTCGCTGGACATCCTGGGCAACACCCTGCCCTACATTGCCGGGGAAGAAGAAAAGATGGAATCCGAACTGAGCAAGATCTTCGCAGACCCGAACCTGTGCATCTCGGCCACTTGCAACCGCGTTCCCGTGGTGGATGGACACACCCTCTGCCTGTCGGTTTCCACCCGACAACCTGCGACTTACGAAGACCTGCGAAAGGCCTTTGAAACCACTTATCCGACGATGGACCTCCCCTCGTCTCCGTCGCCCGTGGTCCAATTATTACCCGAAGAAAACAGACCCCAACCCCGACTGGATGCAACGGCCGGCGGTGGCATGACCGTAAGCATCGGTCGCCTGCGTCCGTGCAAGATCCTGGATTGGAAATTCACCGTATTGGGTCACAACACCGTCCGTGGAGCTGCCGGCGGAGCCATCCTGAATGCCGAATGGATGGTCAGAGCAGGACTGGTGAAATGATTGTCATGAAATTTGGCGGCACCTCCGTTGCCGACGCCGAAGCCATCCAACGCATGATGAACTTAGTGGAAGAAAAATTGCAGAAACATCCCCTGATTGTGGTCTCGGCCCTGTCCAAGGTCACAGACACCCTTTATAAAATTTGCGACTATGCCGAACGCTGCGAAAGCATCGAGGCCCTAATGCTGGTCGAACACCTGCGCGAACGGCACAAACACGTCATCGAAGGCCTGATTCCCTCGACGAATCCACACTTCGAGACCGCCAACCAACGCATCGATGAGCTGTGCAACCAACTCAAGAAACTCATTGAAGTAGTCTGCGACCTGGAAGAACTCTCGGACCGCAGCCGCGCCCGCATCATTGCAACAGGTGAATACCTCTCCTCCAACCTCATTGCCAACGCACTGAATGCCAACGGCATTGCAACAAACCTGGTGGACGCACGCAAACTCATCCTGACAGACCAGAACCACCTCCAGGGCGAACCGGACCTGCGATCCATTTCCGAAGTGGTCCCGCACGTAATCCAAGAAGCACAGCGTCTGCTCAACGGCGAAACAGCCGAAGCCCTGATCACCCAAGGCTTTGTTTCCGCGACCGCCTCCGGCATCCCGACCGTACTGGGCCGCGGAGGCTCCGACTACACCGCATCCCTGCTGGGGATGGCCGTCCAAGCCGAGAGCATTGAAATCTGGACCGATGTGGACGGGATCCACACGGCCGACCCGCGCAAGATCCCCAACACACAGAGCCTGACGGAAGTTTCCTACGAAGAGGCCGCCGAAATGGCCCACTTCGGAGCCAAAGTCCTGCACCCGGCCACAATCGAACCGGCTGTGGGAAAGAACATTCCCATCTCGGTACTGAACTCCCGCAATCCCCAAGCTCCCGGCACACAGATCTGCTGCAACGAAGCGGTAGGACCGGGCATCAAATCCCTTTCCTACAAAGACAACATCCTCTTGCTCAGCATTTTTTCCAACCGGATTCTTCAGTCGGCCGGTTTCCTGAGCCGGGTGTTTGAGGTGTTCAGCAAACACCATTTGCCCATCGACCTGATCAGCACTTCCGAAGCCAATGTCACCGCCAGCCTGGTTCCCGACAAGCCCCTGGATGCCGTCATCGATGAACTTTCGAACGTGGCAACCGTCCTCGTAGAAACGGGCAAAGCCCAGGTCTCCCTGGTCGGCAAAGAACTCCTCTTCGTACCCGAACTCTATCCGAAGATCTTCGAGACCCTGGCACACGAAAAAATTTACTTAATTTCGCAAGGGGCCTCCCTCAACAACCTGAATTTTATCATTGACAAGGCCCGACTGCCTGAAATTACACACCACTTGCACAAAACATTGTTCGAACATGAAAGTCATACTTAGCGGATACGGAAAAATGGGACACATGGTGGAACGCATCCTCCAAGAAAAAGGACACACCTGCATCGCCTCCAACGACATCCGTACCCTCGATACAACCCTGGATCCGGACACCGTCTGCATCGACTTCAGCACACCCGATGCTTTCCGGAAAAACTACCCCTTCCTGGCCCGGCATTTCAAAACCGTGGTGGTGGGAACCACCGGTTGGAACGACCTGCAGGCCGATGTAGAAGCCACCTTCCGCGCCGCCGGAACGACCTTGATTCATGCCTCCAACTTCTCCGTTGGCGCCAACCTGCTCTTCCAAAGTCTGACCGACCTGGGCCAACGGATCAAAAGCGTTGACACCCCCTTCCAGGCCCACCTGACAGAGACCCACCACACCCAAAAGCTGGATGCACCCAGTGGCACCGCCAAAAAAATGGCTCACCTGTTTACCGAAGCATCCGGTCTGCCCGTCACCCTCCAGTCCGAACGAATCGGCGATGTGACCGGCATCCACCAACTCACCCTCACCGGCCCGGCGGACCGCCTGACCCTGGAACACGAGGCCTTCTCCCGCGAAGGTTTTGCCCGGGGTGCCGTATTGGCGGCGGAAATTGCACTCCGACTCACCCAACAAGGCCAGCCCCAAGTGTATGAGTTCTGCGAATTGTTGCAGACAGAGGCCCAAAACCAGGAACGAACGGGACACAAAACACAGACCTGGAGCGGCTGTGGAACCGCCCTGGTAACCCCCTTCCTCCAAGGAGCCATTGATGAAGAAGCCCTGCGCCAGCACGTATTGCGTCAAGTTGCCGGTGGCATTGACTTCCTCGTACCCCTCGGCACAACCGCCGAGACCCCGTGCCTGGAAACCGACGAAAAACTCCGCATCCTGGAGATTGTCCGCAACGCAGCCCCCCTCACACCGCTGCTGGTGGGCGCTGGCAGCAACAGCACCCATGCAACCTGCCAGAACCTCCAACGCCTGAACCACCTGCCCATTCAAGGCTACCTGCTGGTCACTCCCTATTACAACAAACCCACACAAGCCGGGCTCTACGAACACTTTCGGGCAGCTGCAGCCAACACCGACAAGGACATCATCCTGTACAATGTCCCGGGACGTACGGGTGCCAACCTCCTTCCAGAGACCGTCCTGCGCTTGAGCGAGATTCCCAACATCGTCGGCATCAAGGAAGCCTCCGGCAACTATGCCCAAATTTGTGAAATCATACGACAAACGCCCGCAAACTTTGCGGTACTGAGCGGCAACGACGACGAGACGCTCTCGCTGATGTGCAGTGGCGCCCAAGGCGTCATCAGCGTGGCCTCGAACCTCCTGCCCCAAGCGATGACCCGCCTCTGCCGGATGGTTCGTCTCGGACAGCTGGCCGATGCCCAGGCTTTGCACCTGCGTCTGCTTCCTTTCTTCAAAGCCTGCTTCGTAGAAAGCAACCCCATTCCCATCAAGGCTACCTTGACCCGCCTGGAACGGATGCGTGACGAAGTCCGCTTGCCCCTGACTCCAGCCCAACCCAGCACCTACGCGCTGTTACAAACCACCCTCGCATCCCTGCAAGACCTACTTTAGCCCATCACCATGAACACACACGATACCCTCCACCCTGAATTACAAGAATTCCTAGCCACCTGCGACGCCCTGGAAGCCGGAAAAATCCGTGTAGCTACCCCAAACCATCGTTCCGACTCCCCGAACAAAGAGCCGGAGGAAGCGCCCATCGAAAGCTGGACGGTACACCCGGAAATCAAAGCGACCATCCTAAAAGGCTTCCGCCACGGTCAACTCGTACCCATGCACGAAGGAAACTTTCATTTTTGGGAAAAAGACACCTTCCCGTTGCAGACCTTTTCTGCCGAAGACCGCGTCCGCATCGTTCCGGGAGGCACCAGCATCCGCCGGGGAGCCTACTTGGCTCCGGGTGTGATCGTCATGCCTCCGTCCTACATCAACGTCGGCGCCTACATCGATTCCGACACCCTGGTTGACTCCCACGTACTCGTAGGTTCCTGTGCACAAATTGGGAAACGGGTACACCTCTCGGCAGGGGTACAGATCGGTGGCGTACTGGAACCCGTCGGAGCACAACCCGTCATCATCGAAGACGATGTTTTTGTCGGAGGAAATTGCGGGATTTTTGAAGGAGTCCGGGTCTGCCAAGGGGCCGTCTTGGGAAGCGGTGTGATCCTGAATGCGGCTACGGCCCTGTACGATGCCACCACCGGCAACTACATCCGGCCGGATGCCAATGGTTGTCTCACCGTCCCGCGCCATGCGGTGGTTGTTGCGGGCAGCCGTCCCCTCCAACAAGGGCCGGGCGCAGCAGCCGGCATCCACGTTTACACCCCAGTCCTGATCAAATACCGGGATGAAAAGACCGACCGTTCACTGGTACTGGAAGATTTGTTGCGATAACCTCGCCAACCTGTACGGCCGGCCCGGTCAACCAGACCTCGCGTGCACAACAACCGGCTGCCTGACGCAAATCCTGGGGCAAGGGTTCAAAATCTACGGAAAGAGCATCCCGCAAGGCCTGAACTTGCAGTGCTACCCGAGGGTCACTGCCCAGTGCCGGATACGGGACACGGCCGGAAAGGACCGATGCGACACACGAAGCAACGATCCCAGTCCCACAAGCATAGGTTTCCGCCTCCACCCCTTTTTCAAAGGTACGGACACGCAAATGTTCTGCATCCACCACGTCCACGAAGTTGACATTGGTACCCACGGGTGCAAAATACGGGTCGTGGCGCAATGCCCGGCCCTCTTGGTCCACCGCCACCTCCGCAAGATCGCCTGCAACAAAGCGAACCCGGTGACGGGTGCCGGTGTCGAGGTACCAATCCCCATCCGACAAGGCCTCCCAATGAACCACATCGGTCATCTTCAGGCGGACCGTCATGCGGGTCAGTGCCTCATTGTGTTCTACTATTTCTGCCGTATGCAAACCGTCCGCCGCTTCAAAGGCAAAAGAGGTATAGCCCAGCCAAGCCGCGAATGCCACCATGCAACGTCCCCCGTTCCCACACATCATTCCACCGCTGCCATCCGGGTTGTAAAAGACCATCTTGAAGTCTGCCGCCCGGCTTTCTTCCAGCAACATAAGGCCATCCGCCCCAAAGCCATAACGACGGTCACACAATTCAGCAATCATGCCAGGAGTCAAAGAATCATAGGCTCCCGACCGGTTATCGGCTACCAGGAAATCGTTCCCGGCACCTTGGTATTTATAAAAACGCATCGTCTTCCGATTCTGATTCATAATTTGTTAGTATCTACGACAAATTTGAAAAATAATCCTTATTTTTGAAAAATAATCCTTATTTTTGAAAAATAATCCTTATTAAAAAGTTGATTTTTTTATTAAAAAATTGCTTTCCTGTACCAAAAAGTACCCATTTTGCAGCATGAAAAATACAATTCGATCCTTTTCCCGGACACTGATAACGATCCTGCTTTGTCTCTGCCACTACAACCTGAGCGGACAGATCGTCATCCTCTCCGACATGAACAAATACCAGAACGTACGTCTGCGCATGACCCTGCAGGACAAGGAAACCAAGGAACCCATCCCGTTCGCAACCCTTTACCTGATTCCGGATGGAGATACGACCATTACGCATTTTGGGCTTACCGACGAGGCGGGCGATGTCACCATTAAAGACATTCCTTCCGGCAAATACTTGGTCAATGCCGAAATGATCGGTTACAAGGCTTACCGCAAGGTACACAACCTCAACGGCTGGCAAAACGACCTGGGCATCATCAAACTGGAACAAGACCTCCAACTCCTGGAAACCGCCGTCGTCACGGCAGCCGGCAACCCGATTCTGGTCCAAAACGACACGCTGGTTTACAACGCAGCAGCCTATCGCGTGGGAGAGAATGCCGTACTGGAAGACCTGCTGAAAAAAATGCCCGGTATGGAAGTGAGCGATGACGGCACCGTAAAAGTCAACGGAGAACAGGTAGACAAAATCACGGTCGGCGGAAAAACCTTTTTCTTCAACGATCCGAGCGCAGCCCTCAAAAACCTGCCCGCCAAGATTGTGGATAAAATCAAAGTGATCGACAAAGAGAGCAAAGAGGCCGAATTTACCGGTATTTCCTCAGGGCAAGAGAAAGAAAAAGTCATGGATGTCGCCCTCAAGGAGGAATACACCGAAGGCTGGTTCGGGAACGCGAAACTGGCCGGTGGTTACGATCTCACCCGCAGCAACGAAGAGCAATTGAAGATCAACCGCGGCCTGCTGTACAACGGCAACGCCATGATCACGACATACACCGAGAAAGACCAGGTCGTGCTCATCGCCAACGCACAGAACGTCAACGAATCCCAAAGTTACGCCTACATATCCTACGGAAGTATGTCCCCCGATGCCTACTCCCAACTGCGGGGCGTCGGGACCGGCTCCCAAGTAGGATTGAACTACAATACCGAACGCATCAAAGGCTTCACCACCTCGGTGGCCACCACCTACAAACACAACACGCAAGATGATCGGCGACGCTCCTACAGAACGGCATACCAAGCGGATGGCAATCCACTCCAAACGGACACCTACAAAGAAGGTATCGGCGAGCAACAATCCGCCTCCATCAACTTTGAAATCGAGAAAAAGGACCAAAGCCGATGGAACCTCTTCCTCATGGGCCGTCTCTCCTACACCGATAACGAAGTCCACGCACGGAATGAAAATGAGACACGCGATCCCCTCCAGACATTGAATACCTCCCAGTCAAACACCCATAGCGCTCGTCAGGCACTCGACAACTTTGGCTTCCTGACAGCGGGATACCGTTTCAAGAATGAACGGCGTAACCTCAGCCTGCAATTCTCCTACGACTACAGCCTGGGCCATACAGACAAGGATGAAACCACCCTGCTCAAATACGGCACCCAAGACGAACTCCAGGAATTGAGGTACAAGGTTGACCAATACCGCCTCAACCTGCGCGGCCAGCTCTCGTATGTGGAACCCCTCGGTGAGAAATGGGCCTTGAACCTCTTGTATGCCGTATCAACGACCGGCAATCGGGAGACCTCCGACGCCACGCACCCGGACGGAACCCCCAATGCCTACTATTCCTCTTTCACCCATGGCCATTACGTTTCACACGAACCACACCTGCTCATCCAATACCAGGATCCGAAACACAACTTGCAAGCCGGTGTCAGCAACAACATCCTGCTCAACGAGATCCATAGCCGGTCTATGGGCGTAGACAACCTGGCCGGTCAGAACGAATGGCTGTCCAATTGGTCTCCCTTCATCAATTATAGCTACCATAAGAATACGACACGGATCAATGTCTATTACCAAGGAAACAGCAATCCGGTTTCTGCCTCGGAATCATCCCCGACACTTGATCTGAACAACCGGGTCCAAATCCAGATGGGCAACGTCTACCTCCGCCCCCATTTCGGAAATATCATCAACGGAAATTACAACTGGAACAACCGTGAGACCTTCACGTTCATCAATGTCAACGCTTTCTGCCGAATGGACTTCCGTCCCGTGGTTTACGCGAGCTGGTTCGACGAACAGGGGGTTCGC
>JAGCJX010000030.1 GCA_017647795.1 Bacteroidales bacterium
AAAAAAGGAAATCTGAGGCGACAGCCGAAAGATTTTTGTCTTTGCAAGGTCCCCCGCGGGAGCGCAGGGGAATGCACAGCCCGCCAGGGCGAGCACAATCCCCCCTCACCGCAAAGGCAAAATCGTACGGACTCCGTACGATTTTTTTTGCATTATACGACAGGCGCAAGCTTGCTTGTAGCCTGGAGGATATGCAAAAAAGGAAATCTGAGGCGACAGCCGAAAGATTTTTGTCTTTGCAAGGTCCCCCGCGGGAGCGCAGGGGAATGCACAGCCCGCCAGGGCGAGCACAATCCCCAGATTGTGGTACGAGGAGCACACCGAAGCACAATCCCCAGATTGTGGTGCCCCCGTCATTGCCAACTTGATCGGCAATCTCAAAGATGACCGGTCGGGAGCCGCGCTTATATGATTTCTCCATTCCAAAGAGACTTAAAGAAGTCGGTGGCATAATAGAGATCTATGTCGCCGTGCCTTCTTGTAATCTTGTCTCTTGATACAAGTATCAATTGTGCTTCGGGGTGTTCTTCGGAAAAATCTTTCAGCCCGCTTAGGTGCTTTCGCTGCACCTCTACGGTTGACTTGATCTCAATCGCAATCCTTGCATCTCCAATGACGGCGTCAACCTCTTCTCCTGTGTATGCGTGCCAATATGATAATTGATCTAGTTCTCCTTTATAACCCAAGTAGGCTATAATTTCCTGCATTACCAGATGTTCGAAGGCATGGCCATATTCTGGAGTACCTGGTTCCAATTGATGCCGGTGCATCAGATAGTTTGCTACACCTACATCGAAATAATAAAATTTCGGGGCTTGGGTGAGTCTTCTTTTGATAACCTTCCTGTATGCCGGTATTTCATAGCCAATGAGAGAATCGTACAAGATTCGAAAATATGATTTTACTGTATTGGCAGAAACTCCACAGTCGGTTGCTATGTTCTCATAGTTTATGATTTCGCCATCGGAAATGGCCGCAACTTCCATAAATCGTTCGAAATGCTCTACGTTTCTGACAGCTGCTTCTTCGATGATTTCTTCCTTCAAGTATAGGGTAATATAAGCCTTAAGACGGTTCTTTGCATTCTGCACAGCGTAGTGTCGCGGAATCAAACCGTTTTGAACAGCTTTGTTTAAATCATAGTCTGTGATTTCTGCGCTAACAAGAGGGAAAAGGGTTTCAGGGATAGCTCTACCTCCAAGCTGATTCGCCCCACTCTTCTTGATTTTTCTAGCGCTTGAACCGCTTAGGATAAAGAAAAGACCATAATCAACCATTAAAGAATGGACTTCATCCAGCAGTTCTGGAACTTTCTGGATTTCATCCACGACAATAAGAGTTTCAGCCGGGTACTTGATTAGCATCTCTTTGAACAATGCGGGGTTCTGCCTGAAACGCTTCCTTAAGTCGGAGTTCAACAAATCTATGTAAATCGCATGCGGAAACCTTTTCTTTAGCAAAGTCGATTTCCCTACTTGTCGTGCCCCAAATAGAAACATACCTTCGTCAAGTCGGTTTTCTATGTCAAATATCCTCTCGTACATATATCAAAACCCTTAATTTTATTGCATATTTTATCGGAATTTCCGAAGTAACATTGCGGATATTCTTAAAAAATCCGCAATTCAAATGCAAATATAAAAATAAATAATCATTTGCAAATCAGGACATAGAATATGACAGACACTCGGTCGGGCCGGGTGTGACGTCTTCATCGTCGGAGTGCGGATTATCACGAAAGCGATTGGAGCGCTTTTATCAGACGGTCATTATCCTCCTTGTTACGGATCGCAATCCTGATGTAGTTGCGGCCATCAAATGCGGCCTTGCTGCTACAGTCCTTGATCAGCACGTCGTGCTCATTGAGCAGACGGACCGCGAGCTCGTAGGAATTGTAGGGTTCGAGAACCTTGCAAAGGAAGTAATTTGCCTGACTTTCAAATACCTTGAGATACGGCACCGACTGCAGCATTGCATACAGGCGGTCTCGCTCTACACGGAATTTCTCGGCAGCATTCCTGTAGTCATTCTCATATTTGGTAAAAATCTGCATGAAGAACTCAGCAAACGAGTTCATATTCCAGATGGAAACATCCTTCTTTACCGCAGATATGAGTGGCTCGTCCGCCGAAGCCATCACGCCCAACCGAAGTCCAGGTACCCCGAAGGATTTTGAAATACTCTTCATCACCACCATGGACGGATATGCCTGAAGCAAATTATTATCAAGCAAGGTATTGTTCGGGAATTCATACGAAAAATCCACAAAGGACTCATCGACCACAAGTCGGATTCCCCGCTCATGACACCAGGCCGCCAGCTTCTGAATGTCTGCAAACTGGATATAATTGCCCGAAGGATTGTCTGGATTGATGACCAGCAGGTTCTCTACCGGATTGGCGGCATAGAAATCCATCAGATCTTGGACTGTATAGTGGAAATCGTCGGACTGAGGCAAAAACCTCACCAGATTGTCAGGATTACGCCGGTTTGGATACTCCTCAAAGGTAGGATACACTACGCCAAGTCTGCCTTCGAGTCTCTCCATCAGCGATTTGATAAGCTCCGCTGCTCCATTTCCCGGCACAATGTATTTCGGATGTACACCAAAACACTTACCGGCAAGAAGCGAGTTGACACCCATTCCGGAAGGATATTCTGAGAGAAGTGTATCGAAATTGGCCCTCATCTCATCCTTGAGCCTCGTTGAAGGGAAATAAGGGTTTACCAGATAGCAATAGTCAAGCATATCCGAAAATCTCCAATATCCACCGTAACGCTTCATGTACTGACTCAGATGCTCGTCACCCTCCGCAAAAAGCGCTTCTGCGATATTCAAATCCTGGATATCATCGATTTCATACCATTTCTCATTTGTAATCGGCAGCGCCTTGAGTTCAGAATGATCAAGCATACAGATAACCCGGAGCACCTGCTCATAATACTCGTTGTTCCCCAAGGCGGAGCAATAGGCATGAAGGAACGGAATATATTTGTTGACCAAGAACTCCTTACTGAACTTATACAAGTTAATTGTCTTGTAATAGTTGTCCACATTAGAATACTTGAAAGCCTTCTTCGGAACAAAGTTGATGATATTGTTCTCGTCGTCGAGCGTGACCATCGTTCCGTCCATCCACGGCTGGTATTTTGCGACAAGAGCCAGGTTTGGATAGGGATTATCCAAAATGAGAGAGAACATCCTGTCATCAAGAATCAGGTCTGACTCGATCAGAAGCGTGTCATCCTCCAGCAGCTTATCCTCGGCAAGAGCAAGGGAATAGATATTGTTGGTCTTATAGTAGATCGGATTATCAATATATTCAATACAGAGTCTGTCCTTGTATCGGTCTCCAATATGATCCATGAGTTTCTGTCCCTCGTATCCGACTACAATCACGACCTTTGAAAGATTCCGTTCACTGAGCTGATTCAAGAGTCTGTCTATCAAAGGGACACCATTGACCTTGACCACACACTTGGTATTTTCCTTTGTCAGGTCTCCGAGGCGTTTGCCCATACCTGCCGCAAGAATAACTGCTTGCATATATTATCGAATTAAATTGATTCCAACACAAAACTTCACGAAGAGCTGCTGCCACAAAGGCAGAAGATTCTTCCTCCCCACCGGGGTTTTTCTAATCAGATCGAGCATCATCGGATACTCCTGGAACAGACCCAGCTTATAGATGATCGAGCACCAGGCGGCATGATAGAATATTCTTCCACTGGTATGCCGGATCGGACTTGTCGGAAGATCCTCTTGAAAAGCAAGGTACAGGTCAAGCATATTCCTTGATGCGTAAAGACGCTTCATGGGCCTCTTCTGACGCGTGAAAGACTCGTTATTGGTCCTCCTGTAATGATAGAAAGGAGCATCGATGTGCGCGTAAGACTGAGCATAATCGACCAGTTGGGTCATCATGAATACATCTTCAAACATGCCGAAACGCGCGAAATGCACTTTATGGTCGGTATACAGTTTCCGCTTCGCACATTTATTGACTGTATAACCATAAGCCTTGTGCGTCATCAGGTCCCTGAGAAAGATATCCTTCTGGTCATTCGTATATTTCCTGTCCCCCCGAACCCTCGTACGGTTCTTCTCCTCTTTGAAGACCTTGAAACAGATTAGGTCTGCATCCGTCTCAGACGCCTTTTGGGCAATTCTCTCAACCATATCCAGTTCCACCCAGTCGTCCGAGTCCACATGGAGGATATAATCCCCGGTAGCCACCTCTACACCACTTCTTCTCGCGGCAGGCAATCCTTGATTCTCCTTATTGATAATCTGTATAGACGACTTCAAATGCTGGTATTTTTCCTGAATGAGTTCGTCAAGCACAGACATGGAATTGTCCTTCGTCCCGTCATTCACAAAGACGAACTGTATCCGGTCATACGTCTGCCCCAGAACGGTATCTGCGCATTGACGGATGTATTTCTCCACGCCATAAATCGGCACCACAATGGTAAAAGAAGGCTTCTGTATCATTTCTCAAACCTGGACTTTTCGGGAAAACGTTTTTCAAATGACCTGACAATCAAATCCTTGTAGGCCTTGAACTTCTCTTCACTGAGTTTCACATCGTTGATGCACAACATCGACCGCGAAGGCTGCAGGATACTCGCTTCCAGACGGCCCTTCGTCACGGCGGCCAGCGAGAGATGCTTGCAAGACTGTCTCTGATTGATTACCAACGACTTGTTATACATATAGCTAAGGAAGAACGTCATGTTGATGTTGCCATCGTTCCGCACCCTTGACAGCGATGCAAGCACGGCCGGTTGCTGCAGTTCCGACACCTCGACGCACTGGCTCTTCAAAACAGGGATGCAGGCATGCTGCACCCGGAGGAAGACCATTTTCGGAGGCAGTCCCAAGGCTTCCCGGGCCATTCTGTCAGAACGTCTCACGTGCTTCTTATACATGGCGGTTGCCAGAATGTGTTTTGACATACCCACCACCGCCTTGCCGTCTCTAAAGAAATCTTCTGGAACACAAGGCCTTACCGGAAAAATATCATCATTAAAGTAGATGAACTCCTCATCAAGCCCCTTTATCCTATGGAGAAACATCTCAATAGTCGTACTGTTGAAGGTAGGAAGATACTCCTGAGGAATGATATCCTGATGCAGGACAATTTTCAGATTCTCTTGGTCAACCCATTGCGGCACCTGACTGGGATGGGACACCACGAGAAATACATTCCGAATAAACGGCATATTGGCCTGGATCCCCCGAAGCAGGTACTTCAACGTACCCCAATCACGGAATCGCTTTTCCAGCACAGGGACATCGGTATACTGCTGATAATCTTGCTGCCAGCAAGGATCGTTGCCGTCCACATAGGTAATAACTATATCCATCTTACATCTCTTGCTTACCAAATATTTCTTCCAGGTATACAGGATAGTGCATTGACTGCTTTATCTGTTCCTCTGACGGAAGTTTCCTCCAGTCGCCATACATATGCGTCAGATAGGCATCTGTATTGCCGGGCACCGGGAACTCATATCCCTCAAACTCCAGTGTTGAAAGAGGAAATATATCCTGTAGGAAGTACTTACTATCGTAGAATCCGGAGCCCAGTCTGTAACGATACTCTCCATTCGGATTGAACAGGCCTATCAGCCTTGCCAGCGGGAAGAAGATGATAAAGTTCACCAACTGCACCAACTTAATCAAAAACCGTCTCAGGTACTTATTCTTGATATACTGGGTCGGGTGCTGCATATTCTTGTAACAGAATTTTGCCATGTGTGAGGCAAAACGGGTTGTCTTCTCAATACAGAACACATCCAGTCCCACTCCTTGGTACTTGAAATACCGGGAGCGCCTATCCGTAGATTCCACCGGATCCTTCTTCTT
The DNA here is from genome assembly GCA_017647795.1 of Bacteroidales bacterium. Taxonomy (GTDB): domain Bacteria; phylum Bacteroidota; class Bacteroidia; order Bacteroidales; family UBA932; genus JAGCJX01. The sequence continues at coordinate 5,873 of JAGCJX010000030.1, forward strand.
GCGGAATACGCCGAAAATATTGATATGTTCAGGATCCGACTTGATGCACTGATACCAATAGTCGTCACTATTCAAATTCATCAAGATCTTCTCCAGCTTCCGATAGTCTTTCTTGAGCATGGTCACATCCACATCATCGTCCCAAGGAATGAAACCCTTGTGACGTGCCGCACCCAGCAGGGTGCCCGAACAAAGCCACCACTTCAGATTATGTTGCTTACAAATCTCGGAGAAGGCAACCAGGACCTTCAGCATCTCCAGCTGATCTTTGCGCAGGGACGAGCCTTCAGGATTGTATTTTCTCATGTCCTATTGTTTCATCAAATCATCAAAAAGAATCTTCCACTTTTCGGCTATGACTTCCGGCCGGTATTCCAACCTGCGGGCCACAGCCTGCTTTCTTATGGCAAGCTGTTGCTCCTCACTGAGCGAAGTCAAACGCAACAAGGTCTCCGCATAGGCATCCTCATCAAACGGAGGTACGATAAAGCCACACTCGCCATCCGGAGAAAGCACCTCCCGTATACCCGAAGTACATCCAAAGGCAATACAGATACACCCATGGGCCTGGGCCTCGGTAAGGGCCAACCCCCAGCCTTCCGTTTCCGAAGTGAGAGCAACGATTGATGCCTTGTTGTAATAATCGGCCACATTATTTCTGCGTCCTTCAAAGGATATGCGTTGAAGCCCCAGCTTCCGGGCCAGTTGATTAAGACGGTCCCAGTCCTCACCATTGCCCACCAGCACCAGTCTCCAGTCGGTCAACTTATCTTGCACCTTCAGCCAGATACGCAGCAGACGATCGATCCTCTTGGACCAGTTCTCAAACCTGCCACAGAACAGGATCATCTTCTCCTTATCATAATTCACCGAGGCTACCGGGTACTCCGGATTCTCTATGGGGTAGATATGTGAATGATCCGGATCGATGCCAAGTCCCTTCGCCGTCTCTGGCTTATAGGCATTGCAGAGCACCGTATAAGCATTACAGCTCTCATAATCCCTCCGCGTACGCTCGATGGCCTTACGCATCGCCAACGTCCCGTCCTCATAACGTTTCTTGTTGTAGAGCGTCCACATCAGCTTCCGCACCCACCCCTTCTGCCGGCGATACACAATCGCATACCGCTGCCAGAACGGTTCTCCATGGCAGGCAACAACCGTCTTCACGCCGGTATTTTCCTTTATTTTCTCAATGCCGGAAATTGACTTGGTCACCTGGACAAGAACATCGATCCCATCCTCAAGAATATATTTCTCGATAGCCTTGGCCCTCTTGGAGGGGATGGCCTGCGTGGGGATCTTCCGTAAAACGAGCGTCTGCCTGATATCATCCGTCATCAAGCCCTCCGCAATCCTTGAAGCATACACATAAATGTTGTAGCCCTCAAAAGAACTAAGGTAGCGCGCGACGTCAATCGTCACGCGCTCCGCTCCGCCTGCCGGAAAATTGTTGTGAATGAATGCGATTTTCACCTCGTCCAAGTAAAAGAGCAAACGCTACGCTTTCAACCACTCGTATTTGGCCACGCTGTACAAGGGCACAAAGGGCAACAAAATCGGGGTTTTCTGGGTGTATGCTTGGAATGCAGGATCGTTGCCATAGGTAACGGCCTGACGAACTTCCAGACGACGGGCACCGCTGAACATCACGTACACGATGCCGATGTAACCAATGATGGCCAAAATCCATTGCCATACGCTGCAGCAAGCACCGAAGCACACCACGAAGCTACCGGTCCAGATCACCAGCTCACCCAAGTAGTTGGGGCAGCGAACCAAACGGTACAAACCGGTGTCCACGTAACGTTTCGGGTTGATCTTCTTCGCAGCCTTCTTTTGCGCATCAGCCACAGACTCAAGCAACACGCCGATGGCCATCATCACAGCACCAACCCACGCCCAGCATTCGTTCACAGCCGCACCTTCCGCAGCATTGGCAAGATAGAAGGCTACCGGACTCACCTGACCCACGTACAACAAAGCGCAGAAAACCCAGACCATGATGACCACAAACAAAGGTTTCTTCTTTGTGGCATCCGGACCATAAAGGATCTTCCGGTATTCGGTCGAACGTTTTTCACGGGTCAAGAGATACAAACCCAAACGGCAACCGAAAATGAACATCACAGCACACAACAACGCGGTCGGAACGGTCAGAACATCGCGGAACAAAATGGCAATGGTGACCGCCAAGGCAGACACACCGAAACCGTAGCCGATGCTGAAGAAGTAAATGAAGTAAATCCAGCCCAAGGCAGATACAGCCAATGAGACTAACAAAAGGGTCAGCAAGTAACTCATCTTGTTGTTGATTAATAGATTAGCCTAATTTTTCAAACAGTTTGCGGAACGATACTTCGTCAGCAATCATGGCACGCAAAGCATCGATCGGAACGCGTTCCTGATTCATGGAGTCGCGGTGACGAACGGTCACACAACGGTCTTCCAAACTTTGGTGATCCACGGTAATACAGAACGGGGTACCGATGGCATCTTGACGACGGTAGCGTTTTCCGATGCTGTCTTTTTCATCGTATTGGCAGTTGAAATCAAATTTCAGATCACGCATGATTTCGCGCGCCAATTCCGGAAGACCGTCTTTCTTCACCAACGGCATCACAGCCGCTTTCACCGGAGAAAGGGCTGCGGGCAAACGCAATACCACGCGTTGTTCGCCGTCAGCCAGTTGTTCTTCGCAATAGGCAGCAGAGTAAACCGCCAAGAAGGTACGATCCAAACCGATGGAAGTTTCAATTACATAAGGTACGTAGCTTTCGTTGGTTTCCGGATCGAAATATTGGATCTTTCTGCCAGAGAATTTTTGGTGGTTGCCCAAGTCGAAATCGGTACGGGAGTGAATACCTTCCAATTCTTTGAAACCGAAGGGGAAGTCGAACTCAATGTCACAAGCCGCATTGGCGTAGTGGGCCAACTTTTCGTGATCGTGGTAACGGTATTTGTCTTCACCCAATCCGAGGGCCTTGTGCCAAGCCAAGCGGGTTTGTTTCCATTGTTCATACCATTTCATTTCTTCACCCGGACGCACGAAGAACTGCATTTCCATTTGCTCGAATTCACGCATACGGAAGATGAACTGACGGGCAACAATTTCGTTCCGGAAAGCCTTTCCAATTTGGGCAATACCGAACGGGATCTTCATACGGCCGGTCTTTTGTACGTTCAAGAAGTTTACAAAGATACCTTGAGCGGTTTCCGGACGCAGGTAAATGGTACCGGACTCGTCTGAAACACTACCCAGTTGGGTGCTGAACATCAAGTTGAACTGACGAACATCGGTCCAGTTCTTGGAGCCGGAAATCGGGCAAGCGATTTCGCATTCGATGATCAGATCGCGCAAAGCTTTCAAATCGTTGGCTTCCAAAGCAGCGACCATCTTGGCACGAACCGCTTCAATCTTGTTGCGTTGACGCAAAACGTTGGGGTTGGTCGCACGGAACTGTTCTTCGTCAAAGGCTTCACCGAATTTACGACGACCTTTTTCCACTTCCTTGTTTTCCTTTTCTTCCAACTTCGCCAAGTAGTCTTCCAACAACACGTCAGCACGGTAACGTTTCTTGGAGTCCTTGTTGTCAATCAACGGGTCGTTGAAAGCGCCCACGTGACCGGAAGCTTCCCAGATGCGGGGGTGCATAAAAATAGCGGAGTCAATTCCCACGATGTTTTCGTTCAGACGAACCATCGCATCCCACCAATATTTCTTGATGTTGTTTTTCAATTCAACACCCAATTGGCCATAATCGTAAACCGCACTCAATCCATCATAAATCTCGCTGGACGGGAAAATGAAACCGTATTCTTTCGCGTGAGAAATCAACGCTTTGAAGAGTTCTTCTTGTGTCATTGTCTTATTGTATTTGGATTATTGTCTTCTTTTATCAACCTGCAAAATTAACACTATTTTAAATACTTTCACTACATTTGCCCCCAAAAGAATAACAACCAGACTGATGAAACGAAACCTCACCTTTTTGATGAGCCTGATTGTAGGCCTCCTCTGCTGGTCCAACGTGACATTGAAAGCACAACAAGAGCCGAGTTTTATGACCCACTCGGCAAAAGTACAGGCAGATGGAACCATTGACCTGACCATCAACGTATCCCTCGAAGCGGGATGGTATATGTACAGCCCGGAATTGATTCCCAACGGCCCCATGCCCTTTACCTTGAGCCTCACCCCCTCCGCAAATTACGAAGTAGTGGATGGTATCCAAGCTCAAAACACGCCCCGGGAAAAATTCGATGCTGGCTTCGGCTTGCAAGTCAAGATTTTTGAAGGACAAGCGGTCCTCTTCCAAAAGATTCGTCCCCTGACCGACGAAGCCTTTGTCATTGAAGCAACCGTTTCCTACCAAACCTGCAACGGAGAAGAATGTTTGACTGCCGAACACGATGTCAACTTCCAAATCAAAGCCTCCAAACAAACAGCGGCAGCCCCGGTACAAACCAAGAAGACCGACAAAGGCTCCGACCAAAGTTTGTGGATGTTCTTGCTGATTGCCTTTGCTGCCGGCCTCGGTGGCGTCGTTACTCCCTGCGTCTTCCCGATGATTCCGATGACCGTCAGCTTCTTCATCGGCGACGGTTCCCAAAAGGGCGGTCCGATCAAAGGATTGATTTTCGGACTTTCCGTAACCTTGATTTATACGGCCCTCGGCCTCATCGTTTCCCTGTTCCAAAGTACGGCAGCGACCGATGCCTTGGGTACACACTGGATTCCCAACTTGCTGTTTGCCCTGTTGTTCCTGGTGTTCGCCATCTCCTTCCTCGGCGCTTTCGAAATCACCTTGCCCACCGGTTTGGCCAACAAAGCCGACCGTCAGGCCGACAAAGGCGGTTATTTCGCAGCCTTCTTTGTGGCGTTGGCAATGGTCATCGTCTCTTTCTCCTGCACCGGTCCTTTCGTAGGTTCCATCCTGGCAGCTGCTGTGGTTGACGGTGTTGCCTTGAAACCGATCCTGGGTATGGCTGTTTTTGGACTGGCCTTCTCCTTGCCGTTTGTCCTCTTCTCGTTCTTCCCGAGCGTGATGCGCAAAATGCCCCGTTCCGGCGGTTGGTTGAACGTTGTAAAAGTGGTATTTGCCTTCGTGATGTTGGCCTTTGCCATGAAGTTCTTGTACAACGTGGATGCATACTTTGGCTGGGGCATCATCACCCGCGCAGGCTTCATTGCTGTTTGGATGGTACTTTTCCTCCTCTTGGGCTTGTACTTCCTCGGTAAAATCCGCACCCACCACGACTCACCGGTAGAATCCATCGGTTGGGGTCGCCTGGTCAGTGCCATTGCCTGCTTCGTATTCGCCTTGTACCTGATGACCGGTTTGTTCGGAGCCCCGTTGAAAACCCTCTCCGGCATGCTCCCGCCCCAAGACGAGACAACACAATACCTTTCCGTAGCAGCCCCCTCTGCAGAAAAAGCAGAAGCAACTGCCAGCGGCTACCGCAGCCTTCCTTCGGTAAACAACCTGGACGACGCCTTCCAACAAGCACAAGCCTCTGGAAAGAAGGTATTCCTGTACTTCAAATCCCACACCTGCAGTGTGTGCAAAGTGATGGAATCCACCATCCTGAATACCCCTGAAATTTTGGACATCCTGGCAAAAGACTACGTCATTGCCAACTTGTATGTGGATGACAAAACCCCGGATGCAGAACACAAAACCTTGGGCCGCAAGCTTCGCAAATACCAAACCGAACAGTTTGGGGTCGCTTCCCAACCGTTGTATGTCGTAACCGATGCCCACGGCAAACCCTTGAAGGAACCCGTTGGCAACAGCTCCCTCGAAGAATTCAAAGCATTTTTGCAATAACGATATAGTATTCGAAGACAGTAAGAGCCGAATTAAAATTCGGCTCTTACTATATGCGGATCTAAGGTTTAGGCCTTCAGAATCTCATCCAACGTCGCCTGGGAAATCAATTCCCGCAGGGGCTTCAGGGCAAATTCCCGTTCATGGAGACGCGGATGCGGCACCACCAGGTGAGGCAGGTTGATGTGCTGCGTTCCGTACAACAGTATATCAATGTCGATGACGCGGTCGTGGTAGATCCGTTCTCCAACGTCGTTGTACAAAGGCAGATCTCGGTTTCTGCCCAAACGGTCCTCCACATACTGGCACACGCTCAAGACCTGCTCTGCAGACAAGGTCGTGTCAAAAGCAATGGCCTGGTTCAGGAAAGTCTCCTGGGATTCGAAGCCCCACGGTTCGCTCTCCAGCACCGAGGATTCAAAGATTTCCGAAAACAGGTACGGTGCCATTTCCGTTACCAGCAACGAAATGGCTGTCGAAAGATTGCGGGCTTTGTTGCCCTGGTTGGTACCCAACAACAGGTACACCCGTTCCACTTGCTTTTCCATGGACTCCTGTTTTTCTACAACATTCCCAACTCCAACAAAGCCTCGTCACTCATCATGCTGCGGTCCCACGGCGGATCGAACACAATGTCAATGGACACGTCGGTAATTCCCGGCACGTCCGAAGCGGCATCGTGCACATCGTCCACCAACTGGTCGGCCATCGGACAGTTCGGAGCGGTCATCGTCATCGTAATTTTGAGACGTTGTTCGTCGTCGATCTCAATCTTGTAGATCAGACCCAGTTCGTAGATATTCACCGGAATCTCCGGGTCGTACACCTGACGCAGGGCCCGTACCACATTTTTCTCCAAAGTCGTCTTATCCATCTTCTTATTGGTTTTGGGTTGCGTAGGCACGAATGCGGTCAATCATGGATACCAAACCATTGGCTCGGGTCGGAGTCAAGTTTTCTTGCAAACCGATTTCTCGGATGAAACCGAAATCCGATGAAAGAATCTCGTCCGGACGACGGTTGTTGTACACCCGGATCAGCAAGGCAATGATGCCTTTGGTAATGATGGCGTCGCTGTCTGCCGAAAATTGCAAACGGCCGTCCTCCATCTGACAATGCAACCACACACGGGACTGGCATCCCTTGATTAGGTTTTCTTCTGTTTTGTTTCCTTCTTGAATCATCGGCAAGCTTTTTCCGATCTCAATCAGGTATTCGTATTTGTCCATCCATTCGGGAAAGAGGGCAAATTCTTCCACCACTTCCCGTTCCAGGACTTGAATTGACTTTTCCATAGGTTCTTTACTATTGTTCTTCGTTTCTTTTGTTTACCGCAACATCCGAACCACACGGTGCAAGCCTTGCACCAAAGCCTCGGCCTCAGCCAAGGTGTTGTACGGAGCAAACGAAGCCCGTACCAAGCCCGTATGGCCAAAGCTGGAAATCAAGGGTTCGCAACACATCAGACCCGAGCGGACTGCAATACCCAGCTTGTCAAGCAGGGTTGCAATGTCCCCGTGGTTGCATCCGGCCACCGAGAAGGAGAACAACGGAATCTTGTTCGGGCCTTCCCCGTAGATCTGCAAACCTTCGATCCGGCGCAGTTCCTCGTTGAGGTATTGTATGATTTCTTGTTGATTTTCTTCCAAAGTCGGTGTTGTCAAAGACCGGGCAAATGCAATTGCCGGAGCCAGCGAAGCAGCCCCGATGAAGTTGCCAGTACCCGCCTCGAACTTCAACGGCAGCGGTGCATACGTTGTTTTCTCAAAGGTCACGGTATCCACCATATCACCACCCCCCAGGAACGGAGGCATGGCCTCCAACCAACGCCGTTTTCCGTACAGGATACCCGTTCCCGTCTCGGCATACAGCTTGTGACCGGAGAAGACATAAAAATCACAGTCCAACGCCTGCACGTCCACCTGACCGTGCACAATGCCTTGCGCCCCGTCAATCAACACACAAGCTCCGACGGCATGGGCCTGACGGATCATCTCCTGAATCGGGTTCACCAGTCCCAACACATTGGAAATATGGGAAACCGCGACCATGCGGACCCGCTCATCCAGCAACTGCGGCAAAAGGTCCATCCGCCACTGTCCCGATTCGTCCACCGGCAACACGCGCAAGGTCGCCCCTGCCCGCTCGCAAGCCAACTGCCAAGGAACGATGTTGGAATGGTGTTCGGCCTGAGAAACCAACACCACATCGCCAGCTTTCAAGAACCGCGACGACCACGCATAAGCCACGGTGTTGATGGCAGCGGTCGTACCCGAAGTAAAAATCACCTCCGCCCGCTCTGCTGCTCCAATCAGGTCTTTCACGGCGTCCCGGGCCTCTTCGTACCAGAGGGTGGTCTCCTCGCTCAAACGATGGACCGCGCGGTGTACGTTTCCGTTCACCCCGGCATTCATTTGATGGACACGGTCCAAGACCGACTGCGGCTTTTGTGCAGTCGCCGCATTGTCCAAATAAACCAGGGGCTTGCCATACACGGTACGACCCAGGGCCGGAACTTGTTTCCGGATCTCTTCCACGGCTTGATTCAAGATTTCTCGGTTCATAATTTGACTTGCAGAATAATCTACAAAAGTAGTAAATTTGCAACACTTGACCATTTAAAAATAAGAGTATGTACGATTACATCCGCGGAACCCTGGCCGAACTCACCCCGACACAAGTTGTTCTGGACAACAACGGCATCGGTTACCGCCTTCAGATATCCCTGCAAACCTACAGCCAACTTCAAGGACAAAGTGAGGCCAAGGTCTTTGTGCACCACATTGTCAAAGAAGACGACGAACAACTCTTCGGCTTTGCCGACCGCGACGAGCGGGACATTTTCATCCTGCTGATCTCCGTGTCCGGCGTCGGCCCCAACACAGCCCGCATGATGCTCTCCTCCCTGACCAGCGAAGAGTTGCGCCAAGCCATCCTGGCCGAGGACCTCAACCGCATCAAGAGCGTCAAAGGCATCGGTCTGAAAACCGCCCAACGCCTCATCATCGAGCTCAAAGGCAAACTCATCAAAGGAGGCAACACCCCCGCCAGCCTGCCCATCTTCTCCCCGAACCCGGCACGTTCCGAAGCCGCTGCCGCCCTGCAAATGCTGGGCTTTGCCAAAGCGCCCATAGACAAGGCTTTGGACAAAATCCTCAAAGAAAAACCGGACTGCGCCCTGGAAGAAATGATAAAATTGGCCTTAAAATTACTTTAGTCCTTTTTTGGTCTGTTTTTTTTACTAATTTTGCCCTATTATAATTTTCAAATAACACAGTACATTATGAATATTCCTAGCAATTTGAAGTACTCCAAAGACCACGAATGGGTTTTGGTAGAAGGAAACATCGCAATCGTAGGTATTACCGACTTTGCACAAGATCAATTGGGTGATATCGTTTTCGTTGACATTCAAACCGAAGGCGAAGAAGTTGCTAAAGACGAAAACTTTGGTGCTATCGAAGCTGTAAAAACCGTTGCTGATGCTTTGATGCCGGTTTCTGGTAAAGTTATCGAAGTAAACCCCGAATTGGAAGGTGCTCCGGAATCTGTTAACCAAGATCCTTACGGAAAAGGTTGGATGATCAAAGTTGAAATGTCTGATCCTTCAGAATTGGAAACTTTGATGGACGCTGCTCAATACGAAGCAATGATCGCATAATTTCGATTCTTTCCAGGATTTCCTGAAACAAATAGAAGGCTGGTTCCAACAGGAATCAGCCTCTTTTGTTTTATTTATGGAGAGTTGTTTGTGATTCGTTATCAATTTTATTAAATTTGTGGTTGACCTTATTTTTCTGTTTAACACGTAATCCATTGAACGATGAACAGTACCAACCTAAAACCCGTCACTCGTACTTTTGACATTCTGGATCGTCTGCAAGAAATTGTTCCGAACAAAGAAGACATCCTCGCTAGAAAAATCAACGGAAACACCCTTCGTTTCTCCGTCAAAGAATACCGTCAACACGCCTATGAAATTGCATACGCCTTGGTAGAAATGGGCTACGAAGCTGGAGACAAAGCCATTACCATCACCCCCAACCGTCCCGAATGGAACTTCATCGACATGGGGCTGAACCTCGCAGGAATGGTCCACGTTCCCATCTATCCCACCTTGAACCAAACCGATTTCCTATACATCTTCAACCACAGCGATGCCCGCATCATCTTTATCGGCAGCAAAGCCCTGTACAACAAGATACAACCTCTTGTTAGTCAAATGGATACGCCTGCAAAGATCGTCTTGATGGACGAAGATGCAGAAGTGGAAAACCTCCATCATTTCTACCAGGTAGGAGCGGCTGCCAAAGAAGAAACCAAAGCCCGCATCGAAGAAATCAAGGCCAACACCCAGCCGAACGACATGGCCACCATCATCTACACCTCCGGTACCACGGGTATTCCCAAAGGGGTGATGCTCTCACACTGGAACCTGATGTTCAACATGATGGGACATGCCGCCAAGCAAGTGAAGAATGCCTCACACCGCATGCTCAGCTTCTTGCCCCTCTGCCACATCTACGAACGCAGCATGAACTACGAGTACCAATACCTCGGCATCAGCACCTACTATGCAGAAGGCCTGGGCACCATCGCTCGTGACCTCGCCGACTTCCATGCAGACGGTTTCTGCTCCGTTCCCCGCGTCCTGGAAATGATGTACAGCAAACTCGAAGCGGCTGGCAAAGACCTCACCGGCATCAAACGCAAAATCTACGACTGGGCCTGGAAATTCGGCAACGAGTTCGACAACTACAACCACAGCTGGTTCTACCAGTTCCAACACCGTTGGGCAGACCGCCTGGTCTATCGCAAATGGCGTGAAAAATTGGGCGGTCACGAAATGCTGGTTGTCTCCGGAGGATCCTCCATCCAAGCAAAGATCGTTCGCCTGTTCAACGCTGCGAAACTATACATTTTTGAAGGCTACGGCATGACCGAAACCTCACCCGTGATTGCGGTAAACAGCCCGGTCCAAGGATTCAACGTCATCGGTACGGTCGGCAAACCCATGGAAGGAACAGAATTCAAATTTGCTGACGACGGCGAAATCCTGACCCGTGGACCCCACATCATGCTCGGTTACTACAAAGATCCCGAAGCCACCCGTCAAACCATCGATGAAGACGGCTGGTTGCACACCGGTGACATCGGACGTTGGGTCGACGGAGAATACGTTCAAATTACCGACCGTAAAAAGGAAATCTTCAAACTCTCCTCGGGCAAATACATCGCCCCGCAGATGATTGAAAACAAACTCCGCGAATCGGCCTTCATTGAAAACTGCATCGTCATCGGTGAAAACCACAAGTTCGCATCGGCCATCATCACACCGGACATGTCCCGCCTGCACTTCTGGGCTGCCAAACACAAAGTCTCCTACAAGGACAACGACGAGTTGGTAAAGAACCCGAAAGTATTGGCAAAAATCCACCGCGAAGTCGAAAGTGTGAACAGCCTACTCGCTCCGCACGAAGCCATCAAACGAGAAAAAGTCGTTTACGAAGAATGGAGCACTGCCAACAACATGCTCTCACAAACCTTGAAATTAAAACGGGCCAACATCATCAAAGCACACCAAGAATTGATTGATGAAATCTACGCAAACGAATAACCGTTTCTCGATCCGCATTGCAACTTCCAAAGACACAACATCCCTGTTGGAGCTTTGGAAGTTGTGTTTTACGGACGATCTCGACTTCCTGAATTTCTTTTTTCAGGAGGGTTTTCCGCTTACCCGAACCTACGTGCTGGAAAAGAATGGGGACATCGTTGCCGCGGCCTCCCTCTTCTTCGGACACTATGCTGCCCCCGCGCGGGAGAACAATTGCCTCCTGCCCATCTCCTATTTGTATGGGGTGTGCACCCATCCGGACCACCAGAAACAAGGCTTGTCCTCTCAATTGATCCAACACATCATTCAGGATCGGAAGGCAAACAACGATGCCTTTGTGCTCACCAAACCCGCCAACCCTGACCTCTTTCCCTTCTACCAACGGTTGGGCTTTACCCAACCAATTTATGGGCAGAAACGGGTATGGTTCCCCGAGGAACATACCAACGGCCCAATGGGGAACTGGGTTGAGTTGACAGGTGAAAAACTACAGGAATCGTACGCGTATGAATCCGCAAAGTTAGCCGGATCAGATCCCATACCCCGCATTGTTTGGAATACACCGACCCTGAACTACATCCTAAATTACTATAGAAAAATAGGAGGTTTTGCTTGCCAGAATGGGTACGGCCACTGCATTGGGACACCCGATGGACAACTCGAAAACACAACTTTACTCTTAGAATGTACCACGAAGACCCTCCCTGTTGAAGGCAATCTCTTAGAAAAATTCGTCATCTATCAACGGGGATCCAGAGCCCTGAATGATCGCATTTCTGACAAGAAACCCCTCTACGCACTCGCCTACCCCCTATTCCACATCCCGAATTCTGACACGCACTTCCCTTTTCCGATGGAATAAATCGCGTAGCACCCTTTCTCAACAAAGGCAAAATCCCGAAATAAAAAAAGTGTTCCACGTGGAACACTTAAAGTATTTGTTGAGATAGATGCTTATTTATCGACCAAAATAGATTAACAAAACCGATATATCTGCAGGCGAAACTCCAGAAATACGGGAAGCCTGAGCAATGGTTTTGGGACGATAGCGCTCCAGTTTTTGGCGACATTCCATCGAAAGCGAAGAGACCTTTGAGAAGTCAAAATTATCAGGAATCTTGATCGATTCGAGACGAATCAACTTCTCTGCGAGTTTGCGTTCGCGGTCAATGTAGCCAGCATACTTGATAGAAATCTCAGCTGAATCCAAGACCTCATTGAGAAGATCCTCGGCAACAACCGTTGCTTCTGCTCGATAAGGCAACTTCGCATAAACCTCGGAAAGATTTTCGGCGGGTGTAGACAAGCAAGCTCGCAACTCCTCTTGCGGGATAAAAGGAACCAAATCCCGAATAACGATCTGGGGTCTCAGCAAGAGTTGGGCAAGCGGTTTTGCAGAAGTCATTTCCGATGTACCACGGTCCAACAAGAGCTTGTTTTCCTCTGCCAAACTCGGTACTGTTGTTTCCAATTTATGCTGGAGACGATTGACAGATTCGTACTTCTCACACATCAGTCGGTAACGGTAATCCTCCGCCAATCCGATCTCGTAGGCCTTTTGGGTGAGGCGAAGATCGGCATTGTCCTGACGCAAAAGAATCCGGTATTCTGCACGGGACGTAAACATACGGTAAGGTTCATCCACGCCCTTCGTAATAAGATCATCGATCAAAACCCCAATGTAAGCCTCGTCGCGACCCAGAACAAAAGGCTCTTTTCCAGCCAAGGCCAAGTGGGCATTGATACCTGCCATCAACCCTTGGGCTGCTGCCTCTTCATAACCGGTCGTGCCATTGACCTGACCGGCAAAGTACAAACCAGTCACGTGACGGGATTCCAACGTATGATTGAGTTGAGTGGGATCGAAGTAATCGTATTCAACCGCATAAGCAGGTCGGTACAGAGACACGTTTTCAAATCCAGGCAACTGTTTCAAAGCGGCCAACTGAGCGCGGAACGGCAAAGACGAAGAAAAACCCTGGAGGTAATATTCATTGGAAGCCCATCCTTCCGGCTCAATAAACAACTGGTGGGAATTCTTATCCGCAAAGGTGCGCAACTTGTCTTCAATACTCGGACAGTAGCGGGGACCGATGCCTTTGATCGTACCACTGAACAAAGGTGATTCAGGAAAGGCCTCCTTCAAAATTTCGTGACAAGCCTCGTTGGTATGAACCACAAAACAGGGGTTCTGAGGATGTCCATTCTGAATGGCCGTCTTGTAATTCAAGAAGGAGAACTTCATCGGATCCTCATCCCCTTGTTGCACCTCAAACTTCGAAAGGTCGAGCGAACGCAAATCAATCCGAGGAGGCGTACCCGTCTTCATACGACCAAAGGTAACTCCCATATCGGCGAGCTGCTCGGTCAAGTACGGGGAGGCACCTTCCCCTACCCGTCCTCCTTCAACCGTCTGACGTCCGACAAACAATTTGCCATTGAGGAAGGTTCCAGCCGTCAAAATAAGCTTTGGAGCCTTAAAAATTACGCCCAAGGATGTAGTGACCTCAAAAATATGCGAAGGATTTTGAGTTATCGAAACCACCAAATCTTGCCAAATGCTTAAGTTACAGGTGTTTTCAAGAATGTAACGCCAGTTCAAGGAATAGTACATTCTATCGCATTGGGCACGGGGACTCCACATAGCAGGACCTTTGGACCGATTCAACGTCCGGAACTGCATCGTACTCGCATCGGTAACGATACCCGAGTAGCCACCCAGCGCATCGATCTCGCGAACGATCTGCCCTTTTGCGATTCCTCCTATGGCCGGGTTGCAGGACATCTGTGCAATTTTGTTCATATCCATGGTGACCAAGAGAACACGAGATCCCATGCGGGCCGCTGCACTGGCAGCTTCGCATCCGGCGTGACCAGCCCCTACAACAATGATATCAAATTGTGATTCCATAATCTTTCAGTTGTGCTAACGCTTGTGCTTCCGCATTGCGCATTTGTTGAATGTCTTCAGGCTCGTGATCGTCAAATCCAATCAAGTGCAAAACTCCGTGAATGATCACACGATGCATCTCCTCCGGAAAAGTAGAGCCATATTCTTCGGCATTGGCCCGAACCGTATCCACACTGATGTACAATTCTCCAGAAATGGCATCCTTGGGAGATTCCGGATAATCCGAAGTATCAAAAGTAATGATATCGGTATAGTAATCATGCCCGAGGAAATTGCGGTTCATCTCCAAAATAAAAGTATCGTCCGTCAAAATGACCTGTATCCTACCCTCTTTCTCCCCATACCCTTCCAGAACACCGCGTATCCACTGTTTGACAAGAACTTGAGACGGCAATCGGTACTCAATATTTTTGTGAAAAATTTTAACCATACATCCAGATAATTTGTATATTTGCAGCCTGAAATTCCGAAGTCGGAAATTCAGCGCAAAACTAATAAAAAAAGAAAATTAATTGTAGCAATGGCAAAAGTTAGTGTTATCGGTGCCGGTAATGTAGGTGCAACCTGCGCAAATGTAGTAGCTCAATTGAACTTCGCTGCTGAAGTTGTATTGTTGGACATCAAAGAAGGTGTTGCCGAAGGCAAAGCCATCGACATGATGCAAGCCGCAAAATTGGGTCGTGTTGATACTGTAATCAAAGGTGTAACCAATGATTACGAAGCAACTGCAAACTCAGACGTAGTAATTGTAACTTCAGGTATTCCGAGAAAACCGGGTATGACCCGTGAAGAATTGATCGGTGTAAACGCTGGTATCGTTAAAAGCGTTGTAGAAAACATCATTAAATTCTCACCGAACGCTATCATCGTTATGATTTCCAACCCGATGGATACCATGACTTACTTGACTAGCAAAGTAAGTGGTCTCCCGAAAAACCGCATCATCGGTATGGGTGGTATGTTGGACAGCAGCCGTTTCAACTTCTACTTGAGCCAAGCTTTGGGCGCTCACATCAACGACGTTGACGGTATGGTAATCGGTGGCCACGGTGACACTACCATGGTTCCGTTGATTGGCAAAGCTGCTTTCCGCGGTGGTAAAGTAACCGAAATCCTCGACAAAGAAACTGCTGACAAAGTAGTAGCTGACACCATGGTTGGCGGTGCTACCTTGACCAAACTCATTGGTACCTCTGCTTGGTACGCTCCCGGTATGGCAGGTGCGAACATTGCAAAAGCAATCATCATGGATGAAAAGAAAGTATTCCCTTGCTGCGTAAGCTTGGAAGGCGAATACGGACAAAACGATATCTGCATCGGTGTTCCGGTAGTATTGGGCAAAAACGGTGTAGAAAAAATCGTGGACATCAAATTGGACAGCGAAGAACAAGCTAAATTTGATGCCAGCGCAGAAGCTGTTAGAAAGACCAACGCTGTTTTGGCAGAACTCGGTCTCATCTAATTGAGAAAATAGGCGGGGTATTAGCTCAGTTGGCTAGAGCGCTTGCATGGCATGCAAGAGGTCATCGGTTCGACTCCGATATGCTCCACACAAAACCCAATAAATCAGTGTTTTACGATTTATTGGGTTTTATTTTGTTGAAAATATTTGTTTAATTCATAGAATTATGAGTAAATTTACACGTTCATTTGTGTAATATAGACAAAACATAACATTATGGAAGTAAAAAAGAGTCCCAAAGCCGACTTGGAGAACAAGAAATTGCTCTTTAGAGAAATCGGTATGATCATTACGCTTGCCATCGTATTGGTTGCTTTCGAATGGAAGTCATACGAGAAAGCTGAAGCTGTTCTCGAAGCCGAAACGCAAGTGGTTATCGAAGAAGAAGCTATTCCGATCACCCAAGAAACCCCTCCCCCGCCGCCGGAAGCTCCGAAAATTCCCGTATTGTCTGACCAAATTGACTTGGTAGAAGATGACATCGAAGTGAACGACGACTTCATGATTTCTTTGGAAGATACCAAAGATATGGGTGTGGAAATTATGGACTACGTGACCGAAGTTTACGAAGAAGAGATTGTGGAAGAAGCCATTCCTTTTGCAATGGTAGAAAGCAAACCTTCCTTCATGGGTGGTGGTCAAAACGAGTTCTCTAAATGGGTAGGTAAAAACTTGGTTTACCCCGAAATCGCTAAAGAAAACGGTGTACAAGGTAAAGTTATCCTTTCATTTACCTTGACTGCAGAAGGTGAAATCACCAACATCAAAGTCGTTCGTGGTATCGACCCTGCATTGGACAAAGAAGCGGTTCGCGTCGTTTCTAAATCACCGAAATGGGAACCGGGTAAACAACGTGACCGTGCTGTAAAAGTACAGTTCATCTTCCCTGTTCACTTCCAATTGAGATAATTATAAAACAATCCAATAGAGCGGTTGACTATCTTAGCCAACCGCTTTTTATATGCTAACAAATGGCTCAGAAAAAACAGGAAATAGAAATGGAAAAGACCGTGGTTGTTGCGGTCATTACCAAGGACTTAACCGATGTCCAAGTACAAGAGTACCTGGATGAATTGGAGTTCCTGGCAATGACGGCCGGTGCGGAAAGCGTGAAACGATTCACCCAACGGATGGATCGCGCAAATTCCAAAACCTATATCGGTGCGGGTAAGATTGAAGAAGTCAAACAATACATTGAGGAAAACGAAATCAAGCTGGTCTTGTTTGACGACGAACTCTCCCCTTCCCAACTACGGAACTTGGAACGGGAACTGGAAGTGCGAATCCTGGACCGTACCAACTTGATCTTGGATATTTTCGCACAACGAGCCAAAACGGCGTACGCCAAAACCCAAGTTGAGCTGGCCCAATACCAATACCTGCTCCCTCGCCTGACCCGTATGTGGACCCACTTGGAAAGACAACGCGGGGGGATTGGTATGCGCGGACCTGGTGAAAGTCAGATCGAAACCGACCGCCGGATCATCCTGGATAAGATCAGCCGTTTGAAGGAACAATTGAAAAAGATTGACCGACAAATGGCCTCACAACGCGGAAACCGGGGTTCCATGGTACGGATTGCCTTGGTTGGTTACACCAATGCCGGTAAAAGTACGCTGATGAACCTTCTGGCCAAAAGCGATGTTTTCGCTGAAAACAAACTCTTTGCGACCTTGGATACGACCGTCCGCAAAGTGGTGATTGAAAATGTCCCCTTCCTGCTTTCTGATACAGTAGGTTTCATTCGAAAACTGCCTACCCAACTGGTGGAATCCTTCAAGAGTACGTTGGACGAAGTTCGGGAAGCAGACATTCTGATGCACGTCGTGGATATTTCCCACCCGAATTTTGACGATCACATCCGGGTAGTCAAAGAAACGCTGAGTGAAATTGGGGCAGCCGACAAGCCGGTTTATCTGGTGTTCAACAAGATCGATGCCTACCAATACGTGGAACAGTCTGAGTTTGATTTTGAGGAGAAAAAACGAGAAAATGTCTCGTTGGAAGAAATGAAGAAGTCCTGGATTGCGAAAGAAAACACACCCTGCATCTTCATCTCCGCCCGCGAAAAAATTGGCATTGACAAAATGCGCAACGACTTGTATAAAATGGTCGCTGAAATTCACGCAGGCCGCTATCCCTTTGATAATTTCCTGTGGTAGGGGAGAAGATTCCCTCGATATTCATAAAAAAACGGGCCTTTATAAGAGGGCACTGAAAAAGTCCCTTTAGAGGCTTCCTAAATTAATCGAGGAAATGTTCAATTTATTTGGATATTTCCTCGATTTTTCGCAACTTAACCTTTGGAAATCAAAGAGTTATGTTACCTATTCAAGGCGAAATACAGTTCAGCGAGCATGCTGTCCTCTATGATAAATTGGTGCCACAGAACCACTTGCTGAGACAAATCAACGACCTGATTGACTTCAGCTTC
>JAGCJX010000031.1 GCA_017647795.1 Bacteroidales bacterium
ATCACTTTCTCTCACTGGCACAAGCCTATAGCTGCCGTGACTCCTGGACGTAATCACGACATCATTTGTAAGGGCTAAGTCGAAGTATTTACGCTGGTTAGCCCTGAATTCTCTACTGCTTACTACAACCATTTTCATTCTATTTAGTTTTGCAAATATATCATTTTTCAAATAAAGTACCAAATTGGTACACATTTATATATTTCTGTTTAGCGTCTAGCTAAATAATTTGCAACTTTAAATATTGTTCGTATATTTGCGAACAATAAGACGTTTTATATGGCAAACAAGAAGTACGACAGCGATCAGGAACTGCTCGCAAAATACGCCAAGGCAATGGGGCATCCAGCCAGAATAGCGATCCTTGACTTTCTTGCAACACAGGACAACTGCTATTTTGGAAATATACATGAAGAACTACCCATTTCCAAAGCAACCGTCTCTCAACACCTCTCTGCCCTCAAGGAAGCAGGACTTATACAAGGAAGTATCGAGGCTCCAAAAGTAAAATACTGTATCAACAAGGAACAGTGGGAGTTTGCCAGAATGCTTTTTGCAAAAGAATTCTCAAAACTGAATCCTGACAAAGAATGCACTTGTAAAACCTCTAAATAACAGAATGCTGCGCGTCAGCATTTTTTTTATAAATACATTGTTCGTTGTTTTGCGAACTACAAATTAAATTTTAATACATATAGTATGAAAACAAAACTACTTTTACTCATCATCTGCATTTCTACATTGTCATGCACATGGACGAAATCCAAAAAAGAAAACACATCACAGATCAAAAACGGCGTTGAAGTCCTCTACTTCCACGCAAAACAGCGCTGTGCCACTTGTATGGCCATCGAGAATAATACCAAGGCACTGCTTGATGAATCATTCTCAAAGGAAATCAATGACAGTCTCATCGTATTCCGTTCTCTGGAAATTACTGAGAATCCAGAAATCGCACGGAAACACCAGGTCTCATTCTCATCCTTAATCATCGTAGATATTGAGAACGGCAAAGAGGCTCCTGTCAACCTTACAGACTACGCTTTTTCTAAGGCGAGAACATCTCCTGATACATTCAAGGATGAACTCAAGGCCACAATCCTGAAAATGCTCGAATAAAATGGAATGGCTCAACAATCTGCTGGACAGTTCAACAATCCCGGCATTTACAGCCCTTATTCTCGGACTACTTACAGCCCTCTCCCCCTGCCCTCTTGCCACCAACATTGCGGCAATCGGGTACATCAGCAAGGACATCACTGATCGAAGAAACATCTTCATCAAAGGACTGCTCTATACACTTGGAAGGACATTGGCTTACACTGTGCTCGGCATAGTCCTCATAACCATTCTCAGAAACGGAGCCAGCATCTTCTCCATCCAGGACTTCATCGCACGGTATGGTGAGATAATCCTTGGACCGGCACTGCTGCTTATAGGTCTGTTCATGCTGTTTGGAGGCCAGATTAAACTCCCATCAACAGGAATAAGCCGGAACCGTGAAGGACTTGCCGCCAAAGGAGGACTTGGAGCTCTGCTGCTCGGGATGTTGTTTGCTATGGCATTCTGTCCCACAAGTGGAGTACTTTACTTCGGGATGCTGATACCGATGTCGGCAACCTCCCCCGAAGGTTATCTCTATCCCATCTTGTTCGCAATAGCCACTGCCCTGCCGGTAATCATCGTCGCTTGGGTCCTGGCCTTCAGCGCCAGCAAGATATCGGAAACATACGGCAAGATGAAGACCATTCAGAAATGGCTCAACATCATAGTAGGAATCCTGTTCACATGCATAGGAATATATTACACAATCATTTCAATCAGTTAGTTATGGAAATCAAAGTATTAGGCCCAGGCTGCGCCAGATGCAAGACAGCCTATTCAGTGGTAGAAAAGGTAATCAAGGACAACAATGTAAACGCCACACTCTCGAAGGTCGATGACATCATGGAGATGATGCAGTACAATATAATGAGAACTCCGGCAATAGTCGTTGACGGAGTCGTACGAATCAAAGGCAAGGTGCCTACAGAGGCAGAAGTAAAGGAGGTACTCGGACTATGATCCAAAGATTTGCAGACTGGCTCGTCTATGGCATATTCGGTCTGGACGCAGCCACACCTCTGGGAACAGCAGTGAACTTCTTCTTCTATGACACAATCAAGATAGTCATACTGCTGTTCTTCATCAGTCTCATAATGGGCATAATCAATGCCTATTTCCCGATAGAGAGACTCAGGAAGTTCCTCTCCACACACAAACTGTACGGACTGGATTACTTCCTTGCAGCCCTGTTCGGAGGAATAACACCATTCTGTTCATGCTCGTCAGTTCCTCTTTTCATCGGATTCGTAAAGGGAGGCATACCGCTAGGAGTAACATTTGCCTTTCTCATAGCCTCCCCACTGGTCAGTGAAGTGGCGGTGGCAATGTTCCTGGGTACATTCGGTCTTAAAGCCACTCTCATCTACATCATCAGCGGAACCCTGTTGGGAATGCTCGGAGGCTTCATACTCGGCAAGATGAATCTGGAAAGATACCTCAGCGACTGGGTAAAGACAGCACAGCAACAGTCTGATATCCAGAGCGAAAACTGGGAAATGGAAAAGACCCCGTTCTTCAAGAGGCTCCCAGCCATAGCAAAGGACTCATTCGGCATAGTCAAAGGAGTATTCATCTACATCCTCATAGGTATCGGAATCGGCGCTGCAATGCATGGTTTCGTGCCGGAGGGCTTCTTTGAGAACATCCTCTCAGCAGACAAATGGTGGGGAGTTCCGGCAGCAGTCATCCTTGCCGTACCTATGTACGCCAACGCAGCAGGTATCGTCCCCATAGTGGAAGTCTTCGTAGCCAAAGGCATTCCGCTCGGCACGGCCATAGCATTCATGATGGCAGTAATCGGCCTCTCGGTTCCTGAAGCAACAATGCTCAAAAAAGTAATGACTTGGAAGCTCGTAGGAATATTCTTTGGAGTCGTCACAATATTCATCATCCTCTCAGGATACATATTCAACTGGATACTATGAGAATACTGATACTTTGCACCGGCAACAGCTGCCGAAGCCAGATGGCCCACGGAATCCTCCAGTCACTCCATCACGACTGGGATGTCCACTCAGCCGGAACAAGACCTGCCCTACAGGTCAATCCAAGAGCCATACAAGTGATGGCCGAAATCGGGATAGACATCTCAGACCATACTCCTAAACCAGTAGAAGACTACCTCGGCCAGGAATGGGACTATGTAATAACAGTATGCGGCGGGGCAAACGAAACCTGCCCCGCCTTCATCGGCAAAGTCCGCCACAGACTCCACATAGGCTTCGAAGATCCCTCAGAAACAATTGGAGATGAACAGACTATAATGGATGACTTCCGCAGAATACGAGATCAAATCAAAGTACATCTTCCCGATACGATAACAGAAGACATAGAATCGTAAGCACAAGTAAATTCGAATTTATCTGCGAGATACAAGCCTAGCAACCGCGTCAGGCTTCGTTGTATATATAAATCGGCACTTTCGACACATAACTGCCAAATCAAGGCTTAATTGTGTATGTTAGCAAGGTGTCCCTGAATCGGGACTGAACAGTTTTCAGGTAAATCCTTATGGAATGATGATGCTTTCTGGTGTACTTGGCTTGAAGAACATAGAATAATATATCGGAAGATATGAAATCTTATCCTTAACCACAATCTCACGGTCATTCGAAAGAACAACAGCCCGCTTGATATTGTATTCTTCATTATCTACAAACTTATCAAGTGCCCTATGGCCCTTGTAGTCCTTACCCGACTTTACCTCTATCGGTAAAACCGTAAGATTGTCATAGTCATCTACCAGGTAATCCACCTCTCCTTTGGCCTTATTGTCATAATACTTTAGTTCATATCCGTGTGCTTTCAGTTCCTGCGCCACAACAGTTTCATAGACAGCACCTAGGTTTATACTTCTCTCGTCAGCCAGTATTGCATTGATATTGTATTTGTAAAGGATATTGGTCAACAACCCCACATCATTGAGATACAGTTTTATCAGCTTCTTGCTTTCTGACTCCTTTAACGGAAACTTCGGATTGGAAATAGCCAGTACGTCAAGAGCAATTCCTGACGCGACAAGGTATTCCAGTTCTTCTAGGTAATCGGAACTACGCTTACCCTTCTTACCTTCGATGTCCTTATAATACAACCTATTCTTTTTGTTCTCCATGTTGGAAGGAATCATTCCGTAAATCCTTTTAATTATAAGAGCCTTGGCCGGATTATACTGGACTGCATCATCCTTATAAAGTGAATAAATTTCATCATGCACAGCACGTACTGCAACAATATTACTTGTCTGAAGATATGTATTAACTGCATCCGGAAGACCTCCAATAAGGAGATACCTCTTATATAAATCCAGAAACTTCCTATGAAGAGACTGCTCCAATGGATGGAAATTGTCGAACTGCTTTCGGGCATGGTCTATAACCTCTTCTCCAACATCATTTGCCCAAAGGAACTCCTCAAAATCCAAAGGAGACATCTTAAGCCTTTGAATCCTGCCACCAGGTCTTGACATAGTCTGGTTAAGGGCTAGTCCCAGCTGTGAGCCACTTGCTATGTAGGTAAACCTTTCGTCATCCTTTAGAAATTTTAGCAATGTCAGAAGAGGAGGATACACCTGTATCTCGTCCAGAAAGACAAGTGTATCATCTGCATTACCCATTCTGTCACCCGCATACGCACTTAGTCGAAGATAGAAATCCTTCACAGTCGTGACATCTGCAAACAACTGATCACCTCTCTTATCCTCCCAGAAGTTAACCTCAATGTAGTTTTTGAAGTATTTCTGTCCTTCATGCCTGATTATATATGACTTACCTATCTGTCTGGCACCATCTATTACCAGGACCTTATTTGAACCATTCTGATAATAATCCTGAAGGATTCTTTGAACTTTTCTCCTTAGCATACACTTATTCTAATATTTTGATAGCTCAAAAATACACTTATTCCAAAAATATTGCAAGGAATTTATACACTTATTCCAAAAGAAAGAGCCACAGTGTGGAGATTCTGACTGATTAGCAGCATGAGGTTCTTGAATGTGTTCGGAAGAGGAATCTACATTTGCAGATATAAATGAGTGAAGCCGAGATAGACTATTATTTCTCACTCCTATTTTGTAATTTTACACTCACAAATCGGGATTTGTGTGTCACGGATTAAGTGTTACAAGCATCTTGTAAGTGAAGAAAATAAAATGTTATGAAACGGTTATTGCAAACGTTAATACTTACCACAACATTTTTCAGCTTAGTTTCATGCGATAAGAATAATAATCTTGTGCATCATACTGTAGATAATCCAGTCTCCGCTGAAATAGATGGGACACTATTCCAAAGTGCTCCTGAGAAGATATTAAATTATGGTGGTAATGTTCATCAATTGATCGAAAGTGATGATGAATTCGTTTTTATCACAGCTCGGAGAATCAGTTCAAATGAAAGATCATATACTATCCGTATTGAACTGAATCATAACGAATCATTTGAATTGAACAAACGATATACATTCAATGGAGAAGTAACTGACGATTATTATATAATAGGACTTCTTCTTGATACTGATGAAAAGTGGTTGGAGCATGGTGCAACCTCAGGTTGGATAGAGTTTACTGAATTGTCAAAAGGTTACCACACATCTGTTTCTGGAAAATTTGAGATGGAATGCATAGACTCAGACAATAGCTCTATTGAGGTCAAGAATGGTGAATTCGGACCACTACGGGTCTCTTATGATTACATTAAGGAGTAAATACCAATTTAACTTAGTGATTAAGTCTATCTGAAATAGCCGGATTGATCAAAAGTTATGCTTGATAGATTTTGAGGCGGTTCGAAGCAAATAAGACTTTGAAGATAAAGCACATACAGATACTTGCTGATAGATTATAGGCCTATTGAAATAGCACTAAAGAGATTTAATCAATCTAACTTTGTCTAATAACTAATAAAAATTTCAATTATGGACATCAAGAGCTTAATCAATCTTTTCAGAGCACGACTCTTTAACATCAAGTTGTTCGGCAATCTTCGTATAGGATTATACAGGGAGATTTCCATTGAAGAACTCATAGAATTCATCACCGATTTCCGAAATTTCTGTCAGTCCAAAAACGTACAGATTGAGGAAACGGGGACAAAACTCCCACTTCCCGTAAACAGTAATTTCAGTATACTAGAAAGGCTTTGCGAACAGTATTATATATATGAGGATACTGATAAATTCCAGAAAAAAATCATTCAAGAGGTGAATGAGATAATTGATGAGTTGCGTAGGGATCCAAAAACTCAAAAAGATCTGGAGGCATGGCTAAATGCAACTCAAGATAATGTAGTCTCTAAACTCCGGGCAGCCCACCCAGAATTTAAGGAGGAAGATATCAGATTGTTCTGCTATATATCTGCCGGATTCACTCCTACGATGATATCAGTTTTGCTCAAAAAGGACAAAAGCGTAGTCTACAACAGAGTATCGCGACTTAAAGCGAAGATCAAGTGTTTATAGTAAATTCAGATTTATCTAAGAGATATGAGCCTGGTACACTGTGCCGGGCTTCGTCGTATATATAAAGGCGGCACTTGCCTACTTCCATCCAGTCAGTCGGCAACCTTCTATACCCCATGCACACATAAAACGCCCGGCAAGACTTCAGCCAGCACAGCTGTCAGAAGACTTGCCCTGATAGGCAGAGCGGTATCAGAAGGCTTACGCCCTCTTCACTTTTATAACTCGCTCCGCTCGATCGGAGCAACTGGTAATCTTGTGATTCCACCCAAAATCGCATATCTTTACACAAACAAAATTAATTTGCAGGAGTATTATCCCCCTTACAATTGTAGCTGCAATAGCTACTTTTGCAGCAATTCAGGAAGGATATTATATTGGAACAGGGCGTGAAATTATATGATCCAGGAAGCATTCAATTTTTATAAACCGTGTAAGTTGTTACAGCCTTATGTGAGGTACTATTGGGTATTCAGTAGCAATCAGATGCCGAATACCTATACATTTCCCATAGGATGCCCTCAGATTATCTTCCATAAGCGGACGCCGTTGTATATTCCAGAATTGGGTACGACACAGAGCAAACTGACAATCAGCGGCCAAGTCAATTTCTCATCACATCTGCAAGCGGATGACAACATTGAAATGATTGTTGTGGTGTTCCATCCCCACACGATAAATATGTTTCTGAATGCACCGGCTTCGTCATTCTATAATCAAGAAATTTCCGGATACGATATTGAAGATGAACAGCTGAACGAATTGGCAACACAAGTGTTCGAATGTGAGGATAACAACCTTTGCGTGACTCTGATCGAAAACTGGTTGCTGGATCGCTTATCAATCAGATCATACGACACCCTATATCGGGTAAAACGAATGAATGCGGCTATAGAACAGCTGTTTACTGCACCTCAGACCCTGGTGGCAGACTTGTCTTCAGCCTGCTGCTTAAGTAAAAAACAATTCGAGCGTGAGTTCAATCTGCACATAGGGATGAACCCTAAAGAATATGCACGTATTGTCCGCTTTCAGAAAGCCTTGAAACAAATGCAGCATCGGCAAGGCAAAATCAATCAGGCAGATTTGGCATATACATGCGGCTATTCCGACCAGTCGCACCTCATAAGAGAGTTCAGAAAGCTTTGCGGCTACACTCCTCTATCCCTGCTTGAAGTTGCAACTCCTTATTCCGATTTATTTGCTACACCAGTCTAAAAGTCTCATTTGTTCTATAGAAGGAAGTATGCTTCTTCTACTTTTGCAGCTACAAACAGAAAAGTATGAAAGAAGTCAATCCTCAAGAAACTACACGTGCATACGCCTTTGAGATGTGGATGAAGGCACCTAATCCGATGGTCACATTCATCAAGACTCTAGACATCACACGCCTAGTGAAGGTCAGCCGGCGCAGAAGACTGAAGTTCAATATGCTCCTTGACTGGTGTATCGGTAAGGCAGCTGCGTCTGTCAAGGAGTTCTACCTACTGCCGGTCCGTGATAAACTAATTCAGTACGATAGCATTGCTGTCAATACCATTGTGAAGAACAGGACAGGAGAAGTCAGTTCCTGCGACATCCTCTTCCACGACAGTCTATCTGACTTCAACGTGGAATATTTGCAATATACAGCACAGGTAGCAGAAACCTGCCAAGATAGAGACCTGTCAGGCAGCAGCATGGTCATCGGTACCTCAGCCATCATCGACACTGAACTGGACGGAGCAATCGGTATGAACAGCGGTATTTTCAACAATCCGTTCCTCATCTGGGGCAGGTACAAGAAGAGATTCTTCCGCTACTACCTGACACTCTCCTTCCAGTTCCACCACACCCAGATGGACGGCGCTCACGCAGGTAAATTCTTAGCCAACCTGCAGAACGAAATCAACAGGTTGGCATAGCTCAGACTATCTGCTTACAGGTACTTCCCATGGCTGCAACCTGCTCGCAGTACTCAATGTCCATATTCTCCTGCCTGCCGATTATGTAATCAGGTCACCCAAATGTCCAGGTGACATAACATAGAAACTATTTGAAAAATTTCAAGAATCAATCAACAGCTGGGAGCCCTTGTGCGACCTAGTCAAGGGCACGGGAATCGGATACTATTGAGACCGGAAAGCGTCAGGTATTCCAGTGCCTTGGCATTGTACAGGGCGCCGATCATGGCCACACCACCAAATCCGAGGTGTTTCAGATAAGGTATGGAATCGAACGTGACTCCTCCAAGGGCCACGACCTTTTTGTCAATAATACCCTGGGCGGATGCTTCCTGCAATTCCTCTTTGCTGAAGCCCGCTTTGTATCCGACTTTGGAAATGCTGTCGAAGATCGGGCTGAGGAAGACGTAGTCGCATGCATCCTTGTATCGGATAACTTCCTCGAACGTGTGGCAGGAACGGGTTCGAGAGCCGGTATAACCTTCCGGCAGGCATCTTACCTTCCCGTTCAGATGGATCCCCTTGAGCGAGAATTCATCGTACAGTTCCGGATAATCGTGGACGACGATCCGTTTTCTTTCATGCTCCGTCAATTCCTGCAGCAGGCTCCGGCAATCGTCCACAGTAGCATCCGGTTTCCTCAGGTGGAGGGTGTCGATTCCGCATCGGATCAGACCTCGGATCAGACGGACATCGTCCTCCTCCACCCTTGGAGTCGTGATGGCCAGGATCCTCATGATTTCAATTTCTCAATGATCAGATCGGCTACCTTTTTGCCCGACATGAGCATACCGCCGAAAATAGGTCCCATGCGGGGGGTTCCACTGACCGCAGAGGCGGCCATGCCACACACATACAGTCCCGGATAAATCTCCTTCGTTCCGTTTACGACCTCCTCTTCACCGGAAACTACATCCAGCGAGCGTTCGCCGATGACATCGCCTGTATCCGTGGCCAGGCGTATGCCGTTCTTACGCGCTACGGTCCTGCACATTTCGCTGTCATGGCCCGTACCGTCGATTACACATTTTGCCAGAATGTTCAGCGGATCCACGTGCATCCCTTCCCGGAGAACCGGAGTCCAATTCACCACGACGCCGCTGACTACATTGTTTTTGAAGATAACATCTTCCACAGAATAGCAGTTGAACAGGGTCGCACCTGCGTGAACTGCCTGGTACAGGAGCGCGGAGGTACTCTCAACGGAATCCATGACATAAAGACCCTCATCATACCGTTCATAGTTGATCGCAAACTCCTTTACGATGGGAAGTGCTTCTTCCTGAACGACAATCTGGTTGAACATCATGGCTCCACCCCACATACCGCCACCCGGAGCAAGTTTCCGGTCAAACTGCGCCACTTTCAAACCGGCCTTTGCCAGATAGTAGGCGGCCACAATACCGGACGGACCTCCACCCACAATGGCCACATCCAAATCCAAATTTCTTTCCAACTTGTTAAAATAGGTACTGATGATACCTCTTGAAACGTTCTTTTCAATCATAACAATTTAGTTAAATGGTTTATGAATCAATTATCTGTTTGTTTTTATAAGATCCACGATGTGCCGCATCTCTTCCACGGGATCATTGGCGTTGATGATGCTTCCGCTTAGGGCAATGCCGTGCACACCGCAGGTCAACAGCTGCGGAATATCTTCTCGATGAATTCCTCCGATAGCAACCACCGGAATGTGGATATCGGCCTCACGCATCCTATCCAGCAGATCGCGATAACCTTCCAGCCCGAGAACCGGAGCAAGATTCTTTTTGGTCGTGGTAAAACGAAAAGGACCGCAACCGAAATAATCGGGTCTGGAATCACGGAGGACCGATGACAGGTCTTCGAAAGAATGGATGGTACTGCCGATGATGAAACGGTCGCCAAGTATTTTACGGGCTTCTGCCACAGGCATATCATTCTTGCCCAGATGCACCCCGTCGGCATGAATTTTTTTGGCCACGGAAACATGGTCATCGATGATGAAGGTGGCACCATACTCCCGGCACATTGTCTGAACGGTGCGTGCCGTTTCTTCCAATACGGATGCCGGGGCCTCTTTCATGCGTAACTGGATCCAGCGGCAGCCGCCTTCCAGGGCAAGACGAGCAGAATCGACGTAAGAATACACATCATTGTGATGCGTGATGAACTGAAGCCTGCATTTCTCGGTTAGATCTTCTGAGATTGTTGTGGTTTTCATTGTCAATTTGTTCGTATACAACCCAGAGAAGACGGCTTGATCCAAGCCTGCAAACAATGAATACCATACCGTTTCCCTGCGCTGTCATTATACATATCAGGTTCATAGGGTATAATCTCAGCCGAGCCAATTGTGCTCAGCACCCCTAACAGCCATGCAAATGTAAGAATTTATTTGCGGGATCGCCAACGTTGCCGTACAAAATTTTATGGATATCCGGTTTGTCCCGTTAGGGCGTAAACGGCAAATATCCGCTGACGTTGTGCATACCCATGACGGCATGGGCAGCCCCAAGCACCTGAAAATGCGATAGCGCAAAAAATGGTTAAAATTCTTTTCATTTCTTCACTGCACTAATTTTACGGCGGCAAAGGTACGGCTAAGCGGAGAGGAATACTTTTCAGAAAAGCTGATGAATTGGTCCATTTGACGGCCTATTTGAGGAATTCGGAGCCGATTTGCACCGGCCTCGCCCCTTGAGATCGGATCGGTCGCTCCCTTTGGATTGATTTTCCAGAGCAATCTTACGCATCCCAGTCATGATGATCGCCAGCAGCCTTATCTGTTGCAGATAGGATTGAAAATCATTATCTTTGGATGTCTGAAAGTCAGCTTGTCCTATGAGCTTAAAAGTCAGAGTATCCGATAACAATACTTTAATAACCCTTTAATCCCGTTGATTATGATAGACTTTAACAATGCGAGTGTCTTTAAGTTGAAAAAAACAGAGGTATCCAAGTTTGATTCTGAAATGCGTGACATCCTCCTTGAGGACGAGACGATCGTCGGATGTTATCAGGATATCCGGGATCATGTGGTCTTCACGAACAAGCGAATCATCGCCGTCAATGTGCAGGGAATTACTGGCAAGAAGAAGGATTTTACGACCCTTCCCTACTCCAAGATTACTGCCTATTCTATTGAGACGGCCGGCACCTTCGATTTGGACAGTGAGTTGGACCTGTTCCTTAGCGGCATGGGTAAAGTGAGGTTTGAATTCAGGGGATCTTCGGACATTCTGGAAATCGGACGCATCATTGCCAAGTATGCCCTGCGATGATTACAGAGCTCTTAAAAAATACAATGTGGATCGGTGCCGGCAGCTTTATCGGAGGTGCGGCCAGGTACCTGGTTTCCATGGCCATGAAGACGGTCGGCAAAGGGTCTCCATGGGGAACGGTTTTGGTGAATCTTACCGGCTGCCTGGTTATCGGCCTGCTCTGGGGCTTCTTCAGCAAGAGTGGGAACGAGGATGGATCGTGGGCACTCTTCTTAACCGTCGGCATTTGTGGGGGATTCACTACTTTTTCGACGTTCTCCAAAGAAGCCTTGGTGATGCTCCAGGCCGGTAACATCA
This sequence comes from Bacteroidales bacterium, assembly GCA_017647795.1. Lineage (GTDB taxonomy): Bacteria > Bacteroidota > Bacteroidia > Bacteroidales > UBA932 > JAGCJX01. Next base: position 12,068 of record JAGCJX010000031.1, read on the forward strand.
CGAGCCTTCTTGCTTATGTCGCCATTAGTGTTGTCATCGGTATTGCCCTGGTGGCTGCCGGGTATTATCTTGTCCGTCTATGATAGAAACCAAACGACTCCTATTCCGGCCGTGGCAGGCATCCGATGCAAGGGAACTGTTCCAACTTGCCTCCGATCCCGATGTGGGGCCCAGGGCCGGATGGCCACCGCACCAGTCGGTTGAAGAAAGCCTGGAAATTATCAGAACGGTCTTCAACAGTGACCATGTTTGGGCTTTGGTCTTGAAAGAAAGCAACCGGTTGATCGGCTGCATGGGATATTATGACTTTACCGAGAGCAACATTGGCATTGAAGAAGGTGATGCGGAAGTCGGATATTGGATTGGAAAGCCGTTCTGGAATCAGGGATACTGTACCGAAGCATTGCGAGCCATGATTGACTATTGTTTCAACACAAAGGGATTCATCACCTTGTGGGCAGACCATTTCGTTGACAACCCGGCTTCTGGAAACGTGATGGAAAAATGTGGATTTCGGGATACCGGAGAAACGAATTGGCTCAGCAATCTTTATCGAGGCGACGAACGGCCTGTGAAAATCATGCGGCTGGATTATGCGTTGTAATCAGTAATCAGTAAAGAGAACCGTTGCAAGTTCTTTTATCAGGGTGATGTGCGATCAAGAGTCATCTACCTATCGGCCCAGATAAATTGAAGATGCTATGGGGTTTGTTGATGAGTTAAAAACGAAAAGGAGGCTGTTCAGGAACCAGAGTCCCCAAACAGCCCCGAAAAATAACTTGACACAGTTTAGTTTCCGATTGCTTTAATTATAACTAACCTCTGTCCAATCTTCTCCCGTGATTACATTCGGTTTGATACCAGCATTCACAGCATTGAGAACTTCCTCTATATCCAATGTAATATTCAATTTTGTCGTATCTACGTTGAGCATAGAATATATCTTTACGCTTCCTTTATGGAGATTGGTCGCCGTAACATTCAGACCAACCTTGCTTGAGGTTCAAGCAATAGAGAGATATGACTATGAAGGATTTAACCGTTACAAAACCATTCAGCGAAGAAGATTACAATGAATTACTGCAACAGGCTGTAGCAGTTTTACCGTGGAGTCATAATCTGCTCCTTATGAGTTACGATTTGTCTCCAGAGTATATCGTATTCTACGCCAACGAAGTATATGCAAAAGGATGGTCACGAGACATGTTAAATCACGCATTGAAGTCTGAATACCACCTGTCAATACAAGCAGTAGAGAAGTCCAACAACTTTGGATCCACATTGCCTGCTAATATCCTTTGTGCCGAAAAAGACCATTTGGAGGTTGAATTGGCTCTGCAAGATGTAAACAAGCCTATTGGCGTTGCCGAATATCAATACTTGCTTCCGAAGAATAAGTTGCAAGAATTGGTTGCCAATGAAATGAAAAGGTCAAGCAATGATGAAGACTAATAGAATGAGGCTCTCCGAATCGGTTTGACCGTTGGGTCAGTTTCCGCCAGGTCTTTGAAGTCGCTGTAGTCGAGCTGGACCAGCCTGTTCAGAAGAAGCTCTTCGATATTCAATGAACGCCAGGCTGCAAGCGCCTCTTGTGCTTTTGAAAAATAGAATTCCGTCGAGTTGGCTACACTCGGGTCATAGTATTGTTCCAACAATTCTTTTCGATCGCTCATTCTTGGGTCACTGTTTTTAAGTAAAGACAAATATAACCATTTCCAACAAATACCGGTTATGCCCAGGCATCATACCGACCGTCGTCGTCGGTTTCGCGGCGCAACAGCCCGGTCAAGTCCTCAATGGCATCAAACACAGCCTCAATCTCCTCCTCGATCTCAAACGAATAGGTGTCGTACCGGTGGTCTTCTAGGGCTAGGATCACAGCACCCCGGATTTCAGGACCGTAGCCGTACAATTGGGTAGCGACGGGATTGTCCTTCAACCCTTTCATTTGTGCGTTTCCGTCCACATACATGACAAGGTCCTTTTCCAACTGACATGTCCGGGTAATTTGGGCCAGCGCTTCCGACCGATGCACCGTATCCAGGCTTTCAGCATTGATCAAGGCTCCCATTTCCCGGAATGACATGGGGTTGACGTCTGCTTCCACAAATTCTGTGTAGCCCGAAGGATGGATGACCAGGACGGTAGGCACGATTTCCGTCTTGACCAGCTCGCGGGGAATTTCATAACCGGACGTCACGGCCACTTTGATGACACCGTCCAGCTTGTTTTCGAAGATGCGGTAAGCTTCCTCGATTTCGCTGAGCGGGAAACGATGGGTGATGAGTGGGGTCGTATCAATCTTCCCCTGCTCGATCAGCCGGAGCACCTCTTCGCAATCACAACCGTCCACACCACCGGTCTTGAACGTAAGGTTCTTTCCGTACATTTCCTGCAAAGGAAGCGTTTGCGGCCGATCGTACAGGGCCACCACCGTGACGATGGCATTCGGACGGGCACATTCCCACGCGAGGCGGAAAGTCTCTTCTCCACCAGCCACTTCCAGAACCCGGTCGGCTCCACCGTGGTCGCTGTATTCCAGCACGAACGCCTGGCAATCTTCCGGAGTCGTCAGCAACACGTCCGGGTAATGTGTCTGAACAAAATACCGTCGTTCTTCCGACTTTTCACACACGATGATGCGCTTCGGCTTGCGGAGCATCACACACAACAAGGTGCAGATGCCCGTCGGTCCGGCTCCAATGATGAGCACGGTGTCCTCTTCTGTAATTTCACTGATGCGTGCTGCCCAGAATCCGGTCGCCAGGACATCTCCCACGAACAATGCCTGTTCGTCGCTCACACCGTCGGGAATCCGGTTCAGCCCTTGGTCGGCCAACGGTACACGTACATATTCGGCCTGTCCCCCATCGATGCGGCAGCCCAAGGCCCAACCGCCATTCGGATCGGTGCAGTTGTTCACGTAACCGTTCTTGCAGAAAAAACAGGTACCGCAAAAGGTCTCCACATTCACCGTTACCCGATCTCCTGGCCGGACCTTCGTTACCTCAGATCCCACCGCTTCAACGATGCCGACCATTTCATGTCCCACCGTGATGCCCGGAACGGCACGAGGCACACTGCCGTGTTTGATGTGCAAGTCGCTGGTGCAGATGCTGCTCATGGTTACACGGACCAAGGCATCCGTCGGAGCGGTCAATACCGGTTTCGGCTTCTCCAACAACGCAAATTTTCCTTTATCGATGTAGGTATAAGCTAACATATCGTTCAATTTTTAGTTCCAGAATGGGTCTATCCTCATCCTATTTGTGCTTTTTCCATCCACCCGATTGATCTCGGCATTGGCTTGAGTCTGAATCTTGGTCTGGGTGTTGCCAGGGTGTTGACCAGGGCCAGAATCCCGGTATCGGACTTGCCTAGGGTGCTTTCTTTTGCAGGGCTTTGTCCGGTGATTTACTTTTGGGTGGAGTCCCGGCGTGATTTTACCACACAAACGACAAAGGCCACTATTGCCCCCAACAGGATGACAGGTTCCGCCAGCATAAAAATGGGCATGGTACCCGATGTCAGCGTGACCAGGGTCGACGAAAGCAGGATCAGGCACACTCCTGAGGCCAGGAAGGTTAGACCGGTCCTGAGTCGGGGCTTTATCCGAGCGATGATCCAGGCGAACACACATACTGCCACCCCGATCAGCGGATATAGCAGCAGCATACTGCGCGACATGGTGCCACTCGCATGGCCTTGAAGATCAAAATGTGCCGGAAGAATCTCCGGCAACGAAGCCCAGCTCAAAACAATGGCCAAAACATTTACCACCACAACCAGCACTGGAATCCACCACAATCGTTTACTCATATTCATAAATTAGAGGGTTTTGCTACAAAGATACTCATTTTTCGGCATCGGTGACGGGAGATATATGGGCTTTGTAGACTATGCTCTGGCCATAGAGACTGCGCTCCGGCATTCTGAGGCGAGAACCCTATTTTTGAAATCTAAATTTTGACAAGTGCATGTCAAATTTATTGAAAATTGATTGATGTTTATGATATGTGGATATTATTCCCTAAATTTGATTGATAAAGTAAGAAGATTTTCAAATTACATATTTATGGCAAAGGTAAACACTGCCGACGTCGGATTTGAAAAGCAAATCTGGAACGCGGCCGATGTATTGCGAGGTAGCATGGACGCTGCTGAGTACAAGCATGTTGTACTCGGTCTCATCTTCCTAAAGTATATCTCTGACAGATTTGAGACAAAATATCAGGAGCTTGTGAACGAAGGCTATGGTTTGGTAAGAACACTTGTTGAAGTGCTCAAGCCATATCATGGCCGTGTATACGACCCTGCCTGCGTGCCGTCGGCCTGAAACCCTTGGACCTTCTCCTCTTTGGATCCCTCTAAATTCGTTCGATTCCCCTTTACATTGAATTAAAATTTCGTTACCTTTGGCACCCGAATTTTGGCCATGGTTAGTTTGAATAAAATATTCTGGATATTTGCCAAGATTGGTGCCTTCACCATTGGTGGTGGCATCCCCATGATTGCCGCCATCAAGAAGGAACTGGTAGAGCGGAAGTGGCTCACGGATGAAGATTTTGTAGACATCATCACCCTCGCCCAGACAGCTCCCGGACTCTTTGCCGTCAACATTGCGATCCTGACAGGACACCGACTTCGCGGCACCAAGGGCAGCGTGGTTGCTACCGTAGCCAGCTGTCTGCCTCCTTTCCTGATCATCCTGCTGGTAGCCATGTTCTTTACCACATTCAAAGACAATGAATACGTCATCCGTGCCTTCAAGGGAATCCGCCCGGTGGTGGTAGCCCTCATTGCTGTCCCCATGATGGACATGATCAAAGCCACCCGGATGCGGTGGTGGTCGTGGCTCATTGTGCTATCCGCCATGTTGCTGGTCTGCTTCCTGAGTGTATCTCCAATCTACATCCTGATCTGTGTCATTGTCGTGGCTGCTTTCATCAGCTGGTACAACAACAAAAAGGAGGTCCGCAAATGATTTACGCAGAACTTTTCATGACCTTCTTCCTGATCGGCATGTTCACGATCGGTGGGGGCTACGCCATGCTCTCGCTGATCCAGAATGAAGTGGTAACCGTCCATGGTTGGATTACCGATGCCACCTTCACTGACATCGTTGCCATCTCCCAGATGACACCCGGACCCATCGGCATCAACTCCGCCACCTATGTAGGTTACGAAGTCCTCTCCCAGCAGGGAGCCTCCGAGTTCATGAGTATCCTCGGTTCCCTGACCGCGACCTTTGCGGTGGTACTCCCCTCATTCATCATCGTATTGCTGCTTTGTAAAGTGTACGAAAAGTGGAAGGAACATTACCTGTTTCAAGGGATCCTGACGGGGCTGAAACCCGCCACCCTGGGTCTCATCGGGACAGCTGCCCTCAGCCTGGCTACCCCCGAAAATTTCATTGACTGGAAAAGTTTTGCCATTTGCCTGATCGCCTTTCTAGCCTTGTATTTCAAGAAAGTCGGACCATTTGCTATCATTGGCCTCGGCGCCTTGGTCGGATTGTTGATTTATTAACAAATACATTATTGATTTATTAACAAATAATACTATATTTGGCACCGAATTCAAGCATAGGGCTTGTAACGATGAACGATTGACATGAGTAGGCTGTTGCGATACCTGATTCCTTTCTTTGTGGTACTGGCTTTTGGCCTGGCCGCAGACAAGTCCGATTCAGCGAATCCGGAACCTGTTTCTCACCTCTCCCTCGTCGAGGATGGTGCCACATGGACCCTACTGAACACCCCCGAATCGGTACCGGCCGTGCCCCGTCAGATTTCAAACAGCAGATCGCTTTTGCGCTCCAATGCGCGAAGAACCGTCCCCTCGCAAACCCGTTCTCATGTCGAGATGACCCGGTCCGGAAAGTCGGTTCACGCCGAAGTTCCCAGTCTGTATCGGAGTCGTTCATCGATGTCAGATGTCTTTTATCGGGAACACATCCACGAACTTGAGTTTATCTGCAAATTCAACATTTAGAGGTAGTAAAACATATTTGTTTTATACTATTATCACTTTGTTTCCATTCCATTATGGAAAGTTCTTCAGTGTTTGTACACAGACAAACCACATTTTAATATGATTATTTAATACCTCTATTTACAACATTCTATGTTACTTCAAATTTTAACCCTGGTAGGAGCTTTGGGCATGTTCTTGTATGGGATGAACATGATGAGTTCCGGATTGCAGAAGGCTGCCGGTGACCGGTTGCGCAATTTCCTCTCTGCAATGACCTCAAATCCGTTCAAAGGCGTACTGACAGGCCTTGGTATCACTTCTGTAATCCAGTCTTCCAGTGCTACCACGGTGATGGTGGTCAGCTTTGTCAATGCCGGCTTGCTGACATTGGCACAAGCCATCAGCGTCATCATGGGGGCCAACATCGGCACGACCGTAACGGCCTGGCTCGTCTCTTGGCTGGGATTCAAGGCTGACATCTCCATCCTGGCTGTACCGTTGATGGCTTTGGGATTTGTTTTTTCTCTTTCCAAGAAAGACAAAAGAAGAAACATCTCGGAACTGATTGTCGGTTTCTCCCTCCTCTTCTTGGGTCTTTCCCTGATGAAGAATTCCGTTCCTGACCTGCAACAGACCCCCGAAGTACTTTCGTTCATTCAAGGTTGGCAAGGACTCGGATTCGGTTCCGTGCTGATTTTCCTGGTGTTGGGTACTGTTCTGACCCTTGTCCTCCAATCTTCCAGTGCCACCATGGCGCTGACGCTCATTATGTTGAACATGGGATGGATCCGGTTTGATATGGCTTGTGCCATGGTCTTGGGTGAAAACATCGGAACCACAATTACTGCCAACATTGCGGCGGCAGTGGGCAATACCCCGGCCAAACGGGCAGCCCTTGCACACACCATCTTCAACGTCTTTGGCGTAATTTGGGCCCTGATCGCCTTCCCGGTATTCCTCCGCCTCATCGGCTGGATTACTGCCGGTGTTTTCGGCGTTCCCAATCCGGCGGCTGCAGATTTCACGGTAGAAGTGCTTCACGATGCCAACGGACTTCCCATACAGACAGACTCGCAGACAGCGGCTTTGTACGGATTGTCCATGCTTCATACCTTATTCAATACCATCAATACCTGCATCTTGATCTGGTTTATTCCAGCAATTCAAAGACTGGTGTGTGCCATCATCAAGGAATCCGCAAAAAAGAGCGAAGAGGTATTCCGTCTCAAATACATCGAAGCCGGTCCGCTTGCCACTCCGGAGCTTGCAACCGAACAAGCATTCAAGGAAATCATTCATTTTGCTGAGATTTCACGCAATGGAATGCTGTATGCCCAAGAAGCCATCCTGACGTCGGAGACTGACAAATTTGAAGAACTCAGGACCAAACTGGTCAAGTACGAGGAAATCTCAGACCGTATAGAAGGCGAAATCGCTTCGTTCCTGAATGCCGTGTCCGCCTCAGACATCAGCGAGGAGACATCCCGGAGGATCAAGGCTATGTACAAAATCATCGGCGAACTCGAGTCATTGGGTGACTCTGGAGAATCGATCAGCCGCATCCTTTCCCGCAGAAACATCCATAAAAAAATCTTCGATGAAGCTACACTCAAAAACCTAGAAAAGATGAGTGGAGAAATCCTGTCGGCATACGACGCCATGATCTCCAACCTTTCTGCTGCTTACAATGGTACCCTGACAGAGGTGTCGAATGCGTACAATGCCGAAGGCCGCATCAACAACCTCCGTAATTACTTGCGCGATGCTGAGATCGAAAGTTTCGAGAGCGAATCGAAAAATTATCAGACCAGTGTATATTACCTAGATATCATTGGAGAACTCGAAAAAATGGGCGATTTTATGATCAATATTTCGCAGGATCTTGAAAAAGCATTCATAAAACATTAATAAGTTTAATTGTTTTAGAAAAAATATGTACGTAAATTCGTACGTTCAAATTTTAATTAACCAACTAACTATTTAAGTTATGCTTAAATTAAGAAAACTTTCTTGGACCTTGTTGGCCGTTTTAGGCCTTGGTCTTGCTGTGTCTTGTGAAGAAGACAAACCCACTCCTGAGCCCACACCCGAGGCTCCCGTCATTACCTTGAACATGACTGAAATCGATGCACCTAAGGAAGGCAACACCTATGCGGTGGAATTTTCCATCACCAATCCCATAGAAGGTGTAAGCGCATCCATCGCAGTTCCCGAAGTGCAATGGATTTCCGGTGTGGATACTTCTATTGATGGTATCGTTAAATTTGACGTACTTGCCAACACCGTTGTAGAAACTCGTGAAGCAACCTTTACCGTTTCTTATGAAGGAGCTGCCGATGCATCTTTTGTTGTAAGACAAGCTGCTGGTGACCCGGAAGCGTTTGTATTCTCTAACCTGCAAGCCGGCATTGATGCATATACCGTTGAAGTAGCTCCTGCAGACAAACAAACCCCCTACATTTACTTCTCTTCTACTTTGGAATACATTGAAGAAAGTGGTCTCCAAGATGACGAAGCTTTGTTCCAAGACGATATGGAATTTTTTGTCCTCTTGGCTGATATGTATGGCTATAGCTTGGCGGATGTCCTGCAAATGTACACCTTGGTTGGTGACCAAACCCTGAGCAGCGATGGATTGTCTCCCAAAACAGACTATGTTGCTTACGTTTACCACATCAACCTTGAAACCCAAGAACGTTTGAGCGACATCGCTCGTTGCAATATCCGCACGGCTGAGATGGAACTGGAACAAATCAACTTTGATGTTGACTTTGATATCCAAGGCCCCATTGTAACCGTAACCATTACTCCGGAAAATTATGATGGTCACTACTTCTGGGATGGTGTCCCGGTACTTGATTATGAAGCACAATATCCCGATATGGAACTTGCTGACTATGCAATTTCTAACTGGTTGAGCTACGTTAACTTGTACTTGTCTTACGGTATTCCCCTTGAAGAATTGCTTGCATTGTGTCCTCAAGGTGTTTTCACCAATACCCTCACCAACATGAATGCAGAAACCGAATATGCATTCTATGTAATGGCCATTGATAGCGAAACCGCATACCCGATTTCAGAACCTGTTATTGAAAATGTAACGACTGGTTCCGTAGAAACGTCTGACCTCGTTGTTGATATCGAAATTTCAGAAGTTGGTTCAACCACAGCGGTTGTAAGCTACGTTGCAAGCAACGATACGGATCCTTATGTTGCTACCGTTATCGACCAACAAACTTTCAACGAATTGGGTACTACCGACGAAGAAAGAATGGACTACCTGGTAACTTACTACTATGTTTCTACCTTTATGGGTTCTCTCATCGATCAAAACATGTCTGGTCTGACTCCCGAAACGGACTACTATGCAATTGCATTTGGTTTCGTAGGTGGTGTTGTCAATACCGACTTGTACAAAGCTGAATTCACTACTGGTGAAGCTGTTTTGGCTGAGTGCACCATGTCAGTAGAAATCGGTGATTACTACGATGCTGATGCAGTGATCGCTCTTGACTCGTATTTCGCTGGTTACGAAGGTATGGCATTCGTTCGGATGGCTGCTTCAATCGAAGGTGAATACACTGAATACTACTACGGTGTTTATGAAGATGATGGCGCAACTTATTCCGACATGGAATGGATTGGTTATTTGACTCAAAACTATCCTAAGACTGCCCTCGAAACACTTTATGTATTGGATTTCGACATGCCGTTTATCTTTGTAGGTGTAGCAAAAGATGCTGCAGGTAACTATGGTCCTGTTTGCACCCAAACCTTCACCCTCAGCAGAGATCAAGTATCTGATCCCGAAGATTTGCTGGAATGGTGGTATTCTGATGCACAACCCCGTCGTCAAATGGTTGCTACCGATCAAATGACCAAATGCGAAGACTTCTTCGGTTTGAAGAAAGCAGACGCTCCGATCGTTTACGAAAGACAAAACGCTGTAGTAGACTTGAATGCTCCCCTCACTTTCCGTGAGTTCAAAGCCATCGAAACCAACAAGTTTACAGAAAAAACCCGCTAATTCATCCGATCGATAAGATCCTGAATTACATACCAAAGGGGCTGACTAAAAAGTCAATATGACTGATTAGTCAGTCTCTTTTCTATAAATATGGTGACACCGGGAAGGTAGTATATAAATCATACAATCAGAACGATTCTCTTCTTTTTCCTCCCTGTATCGGTGACTTTATCCCTGAAAATGATCTAGTACGCGTCCTGGATGGCATAGTTGAGCATCTAGATATCAAGTGCAATCGAAGCCACTGTAGTCATATCCATATAAACACGAAATAATGTATATCCTGTAAGGGCATGTTCTGACCGGAATAGTAGCCGGTCTATTTCTGCGGTCGAATAGTCCCCGATGGCATCGTGGTAAACCATAAGATCGGGTTGGAGATAGAATGCGGCAGATAGCCCAACTGGTTGATTCGGATCCACTGGCCAGCGCTCGCCGATGCAATGCCTGCAAATTCTGCCCTGAAAGAGCTGGGATGAAGCGAAATATGCTATCTTTACCCCGAAAAATCCGAATCGATTATGATCAGGCCTGCCCTTTCAACATCCTTGCTGTTTTTTGTACTTTGCCTGTTGGCAACCAACCGGAGCGAAGCGCAAAACGTACAATTGTTTTATGATACCGGAAGAGGTTGCGCAACTTCCACGGTGGAGATGTTCCGTCCGGACGTTGGTGGAAACACTTTCTTTTTTGTTGACTTCGACTATGCACCGAAAGCAACAAGCGCTTACTGGGAAATTGCACGGGAACTGAATTTCTGGCAAGATTCACCACTGGACTGGCTCTCGGTCCATCTCGAGTACAACGGGGGACTGTCCAATACGGTGTCCTACGACAATGCATTCCTTGGTGGGCTGACGTATTCCGGCCATTCATCGGATTTCTCCAAAACCTGGTCACTTTCTGTCCTGTACAAGGCCATACCGGGATTGGCAGATGACTTCGGCGGGCTACATGAGCATACTTTTCAGATAACCGGTGTCTGCGTCGTTGACTTTGCCAGGGGCTGGTGTACCTTCACTAGTTTCTTCGATTTGTCAAGAGAGTTGCGACCCTGGCAGGAGGTGGCATACATTTTTGTGACAGAGCCGCAAATCTGGGTGAATTTGAATCAGATTCGCGGATGGGAACACATCCGCCTCTCCCTGGGAGCAGAATTGGAACTGTCTGCCAATTTCCTGGGAAAAGGATTTTTTGCGATGCCGGCCGTCGGGGCCAAATGGACGTTCTAGATCACCGGTTCACCGGGTTTTCATCGTAAATTCAAACCGCAGGCCGCCTTGAGGACGGTTGGAGACCGAAATCGTACCTCCATGAAACTGGACAGCGTGTTTCACGATGGACAAACCTAGGCCCGTACCCCCTTTCTGGCGAGAACGGCCTTTGTCCACCCGATAAAAGCGGTCAAACAAATGCACCAGCTGGTGCGGAGCAACGCCCTTTCCGTCGTCTTCAAATCGGATCCGGCAGTGTCCGCCGTTGTTTTCCAGCAAGGTAATCCAGATATTCTTCCCTTCAGAATAAGCTATGGCATTTTCCGTCAGGTTGCGGAAAATGGATCCCAGCAGGGAAAGATTCCCCTCCACCGTTACTTCTTCCGAAAAATCAATGTGCAGGGTCAGCTGTTCCTCATCCGGCAAGACGTCCAGTTCGCCGGCAATCTCCTGCAGGATGTGGTTGAGAACGATTCGTTCACGGGTGATGTGTTGTCCTCCGTCCTCCATTCGGGTAATGAGTGAGACATCGTTCAGCATCCGTCGAAGCCGTTCGTTGTTGATGTAGCAGCGTTCAATAAGCTCCTGTCGTTTTGTATCACTGAGCGGGATGCCGGAAAGCAGAGTCTCAAGACATACCTGGATGGAGGCAACCGGGGTTTTCAGTTCGTGGTTGATGTTGTTGGTCAGCTGGCGTTTGATCCGGTTTCTTTCCTGTTCTGCTTCATAGCGGTTGACCCGTTCGATGGCTTTGCCGAGTCTGCGGGTGGTAAAGTAAGCTACTATACTCATACACAGACTGATGGAGAGTATGGTGACCAGAAAGGACCAGTCGGATTTGAGCAGGTCCTGCAAGGTATTGGAATAAGGGATGGCCGTACGGACGATCACCCTTTCTCCCCGCGTTGCCGAATAAAAATATTCCCGCCCGTCGCTGACGGACAAGCGGCCGATGTGGTAGCCATATCCTTTTTTCAGGGCAGACGCCACCTCGGGACGTTCGCGGTGATTGTCCAGTACATCCAGCGGTACGGTATTGTCATACACCACGGCACCGGAAAGTGTAATAATCGAGATCCGCAACTCGTCAAAGGGCTTGTTGCGGGTAGCAATGAAGTCTTCGTACGGAAGTCCTTCCTCCACCGTTTCCACCAGGTAGCGGTTGTACTGTTGCAGCTGTTTGTTCAGAAAATCAGAGCGGTATTCTTTCTCCCGAAAATATTGGAACCCAATGAAACACAGCACAATTGCCCAGGAGAAAGCAAGCAGCAGCAAAAATAGGCGCTTGTGGAAGGATATTTTAATCTCGGAAGCCATAACCAAAGCCTGAACGGGTTACAATGTACGATCCATAGGGGCCGATTTTGGAACGCAAGCGCGTGATATTCACGTCAATAGTGCGGTCCAACACCACCACTTCGTCGCTCCACACGCGGCTGAGCAGCTCCTCCCGTGAACAAATCTTCCCGCGGTGAGCCACCAGATAGACCAGCAGTTCAAACTCCTTGCGCGCCAGCTTGACTTCTCCCCCATCCACCGTGCAACGTTTGAATTCCACATCCAGCACCAACCCGTCAGCCTGCAACAGATTCGGCTTTTCGGTGCGTGGATTGCCCCCTTTCTGCGTAGCCGTACGTCGCAGGACACTTTTGACCCTGGCAATCACATTGCGCAGTGTATACGGTTTCATGATGTAATCATCCGCCCCGATGTTCAGTCCCATTACCATATCATCTTCCGAATCCCGGGCCGTGCAGAAAATGATGGGAATGTCTGCCGTCGCCACATCGGCTTTCAACATCTTTGCCATCCGTATGCCACTGATTTCACCCATCATAATATCCAATAAAATAAGCGAATACGACTTCAGGTCATAACCCAATGCCTGTTCGGCGCTGAAGGCGATGTCCACATCATATCCCTCGTTTTCAAGGTTGATTTTCAAGACTTCGCACAGCGTTTCCTCATCGTCCACAATCAATATCCGGTTTGTTGTCATATCCTTGTTTTTCTTGATCTGTCTGCAATATTACAGAGAATTTTTCATTTCACGAAAGCCTAACTTTTTTGTAACATTCCTGTAATATTTTCCCGGTACTTTTGTCGTGTCAAATTTAATAAGACAGCACAATATGAAAACAAAAGCAATCTTCGCAGGTATTCTGGCCTGCATCGGTATCACTGTCCAGGCACAGGATGCCAACATCGAGGAATCGAAGGGAAAAGCAATCGTACAAGCCTTCGGAAATTTCCACACCGGTTTGGGTGCACACTACAACGACCGCGGGTTTGATTTGGAACGCAGTTACCTGGGATACGAATACAAACTCACCGAGGGGCTGACCGTCAAAGGGGTTATGGACATCGGTCAATCCAACGATGTTTCGGATTATCAACGGATTGCATACATCAAAAATGCCATGATTACCTGGAAAAAAGACCGATTCACCCTCAATGGCGGTCTGATTTCCAACAACCAATTCAACTTTCAGGAAAAATTCTGGGGATACCGGTATGTGATGAAATCATTTCAGGACTTGTACAAATTTGGTCACAGCGCAGACTTGGGCCTCTCGGTGGCCTATGAATTTGCGGATTGGATAGCTGCGGACGCCATCATCGTCAATGGCGAAGGTTACAAGAAAATCCAGCGCAGCAATGGCTTGGCTTACGGATTGGGTGTAACAATGACGCCGGTTGAAGGTCTCCAACTGCGTCTGTATGGAGGTCTGAACGAAGGAGGTGCTCCGGGTGAAAGGGATGTTACCAACTTTGCCGCATTTGCCGGATACAAACACGAAAGGTTCTCCATCGGAGCCGAGTTCAACAAAATGTGGAATGCCTCCCACCGTCCGGACGCCGATCAGCAGGGTTACTCTGTTTTTGCATCGTTCCGATTGTCCGATATGGCCGATCTCTACGTGCGGTACGACGACCTTGCTTCGCGAAATGATTGGAACCGGGATATCGATCAGGCACTCGCCATCCTCGGCGCGCAGTTCAAGCTTGGCAAGTACGTCAAGATCGCTCCAAACCTCCGTATGAGTATGCCCAAAGCGGCTGGCGCGAATCATGCATATGCTGCTTTCATCAGTTGTTACTTTGGTTTATAACAAAACAACCATTGAATAGATATTAAGTTATGAGAAAGATTTTTTCATCCGTGATGATGTGTGCTGTAGCCCTTGCGCTTGTTGCCTGTGGCGGTCAGTCAAACAAAGGGGGGCGCAAGGCCCAGGAACTCTCGGGAGCCGGTGCAACATTCCCTCTTCCGTTCTACAATGTGGTGTTTGAGAACTTTGCCGTGAAACAAGGTGATGCCGTTGCATACGGTGGTATCGGTTCCGGTGGCGGGATCCGTAACCTGCGCGACAAAATTGTCGATTTTGCAGCCAGTGACGCCTTCCTGACGGAAAAAGAAATGGCTGAGATGAATCCGGTCATTCACATACCAAGTTGCATGGGTGCTGTGGTCCTGGCCTACAACCTTGAAGGCGTGGACGAACTCAAACTCTCGGGCGAGGTAATTGCCGATATCTTTGCCGGCAACATCAAAACATGGAACGATGAACGTCTGGCGGCACTCAACCCCGGTGTGACCCTCCCGGCTGAAACCATCATCCCCGTTTTCCGTTCAGACGGTTCGGGTACGACCTTCGTCTTCACAGACTACCTGACAAAGGTAAGCCCGATGTGGGCATCCCGTTTTGGTGCAGGCAAGTCTGTCAACTTTACGGTCGGACAGGCAGCCAAAGGTAATCCTGGCGTGGCAGGTGTCATCAAGCAGACCAGGAACGCTATCGGTTATGTCGGCTCGGAATATGCCTTCGCACAGAAACTTCCCTATGCAAGCATCCAAAACCCGCGCGGTGAGTTTGTTACACCGACTGCAGCAAGCATTTCAGCTGCGGCCTCAGGAGAGATTCCGGCAGATACCCGCTGCTCGATTACCAACGCCGACGCTGCAGGTGCCTATCCCATCTCAACATTTACCTGGTTGATCCTCTACCAGGAACAAAACTACTCGGACCGCCGTAAGGAACAGGCTCTTGCTACCTTGGATCTTTTGAAGTTCATCCTTTCCGATGAATCCCAGCAGATTACCGCAGAAGTTCACTACGCACCCCTACCTGCGAAAGTGAAAGCCTTGAGTCTGGAAAACCTGAAGTCGCTGACTTTCGACGGAGCTGCCCTCACAGAATAATGTACGGCCATGAACGACAAAATCTATAAAATACTTCTGTTTGTAGCGGCATTGATCATGCCGGTGGTGTGCGGAGGCATTGTCTACGGTCTGGTTACGGATGCTTACGAGGCTTTTGACCACTTCGGATTCTTCAAGTTCCTCACTTCTTCCGAATGGAGCTACACCGAAGGTGCCGAACAGTACGGAGCCCTGCCCTTCATCACCGGCACGTTGATGACCACCCTGCTGGCGCTGCTCTTCTGCATCCCGTTCTCCCTGCCTGTCGCCTTGTTTGTGGGTGAATATTTCAAGGGAACGCGTGTGGCGTCGGTGTTGAGCACCGTGACCGATTTGCTGGCGGGCATTCCCTCCATCATCTACGGCTTGTGGGGCTTCTACACGTTGCGCCCGATCATCATGGCACTGGACATTTCTCCCCAGGGTTCGGGCATTCTTACAGCCTCCCTGGTGTTGGCAATCATGATTGTTCCGTATGCCGCATCCCTGAGTGCCGAGTTCATCAAGATGGTGCCGAACGATTTGAAGGAAGGAGCCTACAGCTTGGGGGCAACCCGTGCCGAAGTCATCCGCAAAGTGGTTTTCCCGGTCGCCGGTTCCGGTATCTTTTCCTCCTATGTGCTGGCCATTGGCCGGGCATTGGGAGAGACCATGACGGTCACGATGCTGATTGGAAACACCAACAACATGCCGGATTCCATCACTTCCACCGGCAATTCCATGGCTTCCATCATTGCCAACCAGTTTGGGGAAGCTGATGATCTGCGCCTCTCTTCCCTGATTGCCATCGGTCTGATCCTCTTCCTGATAACAGCCCTGATCAACCTCATCGGAAAAATGATGATCAAACGTGCAAGAATTGCTTAATTATGATGACCTTGAAAATTAAAAACAGATTGTTGCAGGACCGCCTGATGTTATGGGGCGTATGCCTGTTCGCTGCGCTGACGGCAGTACCGCTGCTCGCCATCCTGGGAGAAGTGCTGCTGCGTGGTTATGACCAGCTCTCGTGGTCGTTTTTTACCGAACCGACTCCTACAGCCTACAAGGCAATGAAAGCCATC
Source organism: Bacteroidales bacterium (assembly GCA_017647795.1). GTDB lineage: Bacteria > Bacteroidota > Bacteroidia > Bacteroidales > UBA932 > JAGCJX01. The sequence continues at coordinate 28,553 of JAGCJX010000031.1, forward strand.
GAAGCCGGAGAACGCATTCCCGGCGGGATTGCAAACGGCATCATCGGGACGATGATCATGTTGGGCATGGCGGTGGTGTTTGCCGTTCCTGCCGGTATTTTGTGCGGAGCCTATTTGTCTGAACACCCCAAAAACCGTTTTGCCAAGGCCGTCAGTTACCTGACAGACTTGCTGCAAGGAACCCCCTCTGTAATCATCGGCATCATCACCTACATCTGGGTGGTCGTACCCATGAAAGGATATTCGGCCATTGCCGGCAGTGTCGCCTTGTTCATTATGATGCTGCCACTGATCATCCGTTCTACCGAAGAAACCCTGAAAATCCTTCCGGCCTCGCTCAAGGAAGCCGGCCTGGCCCTGGGCGGAAACAAGGCCCGGGTCATGATGAAGGTGCAGCTTCCCGCGGCCTTTGGCGGGATCTTTACCGGTGTGTTGCTTGCCATTTCCCGCGTGATTGGAGAAACGGCTCCCCTGATGTTTACCGCCCTGGGATGCTCCCTGATCCGCTTCTCTGTTGACAAACCCATTTCTGCGGTCCCCTTGCTCATCTGGGAGTTCTTCAACGACCCCTACCTGCAGGAACTCATCTGGGGAGCCTCCCTCTTCCTGCTATTGTTTGTACTTACGTTAAATATTTTATCCAAATACCTAGCTAAAAAATGGAATCAGTAACCCCTATCCTTGAATTCAAGAAAACTTGTGTTTCCTATACCAAACAAACCATGGCTGTCAAATATGTGTCAGCAGCCATCGAACGGAACACCATCACGGCCATTATGGGACCTTCGGGATGTGGAAAATCAACGTTGTTGCGTGCGGTAAACCTGATGCACAACCTCTATCCGAACATCCGCGTGGATGGTGAGATTCTGTTGAATGGCGAAAACATCCTCTCGATGGAACCGATCGATGTGCGCCGTCGAGTGGGGATGGTCTTCCAGCGTCCGGCCCCCTTCCCGACCATGAGCATCTACGACAATGTGCTGTCAGGATTTGCGTTGAATGGCATCAAACTCACCAAAGCGGAGAAGGATGCCACGGTCGAACGGTGCCTGCGCAGTGTAGCCCTCTGGGACGAAGTGAAAGATGTGCTCAACAAAAAGGGAACCTTTCTCTCCGGCGGTCAACAGCAACGGTTGTGCATAGCCCGGGCTCTGGCCATGAAACCGGATGTCCTGCTGATGGACGAGCCGACCTCTGCCCTTGACCCGATTGCCACCAAGCACATTGAGGAACTCTTGTTGCAATTGCAGAAGGAGGTGACCATCCTGATCGTTACCCATAACATGGGACAGGCAAAGCGCATATCTTCCAAATCCATGTTCATGTACCTGGGTGAACTGGTCGAATACGGAGACACCGAAACCCTGTTTACCGAAGCGACGGACGAACGGACCAAGGCTTATCTGACGGGAAAAATGGGGTAACCGGACATTCTATGAATGGACCATCCGTCAGAATGCTTATTTTTGCACGTTAAAAAAGAACAGATATGAATTTCAACGGAATCATCATTGGACTGATCACTTTTCTGATTATCGGATTGTTTCACCCGATTGTCATCAAGGCAGAATACTATTTTGGGAAACGTTGCTGGTGGGCCTTTGCGCTGGCCGGTGTCGTGTTCGGTTTGCTCTCACTCTTGCTGGATGACATCCTGTGGTCCAGCGTGGCCGGCGTTACCGCATTCTCCAGTTTCTGGTCCATTCACGAAGTGATAGAGCAGGAAAATCGCGTAAAGAAAGGATGGTTCCCGGCCAATCCCAAACGCAAGAACCGGCAGACAAATTCATCCAAGGATTCTCCGGTGGGATGATGGTGCATACCTCTTTTTTCCTGTTTGAAGGAAACAAGAACGATTGGGAAATCGAGTCCCGCACCTTGTTGCACAAACAGTCATTCTTCGCGCTGGATCCGTACATCGGCCTGGAATACAAGGTTGGCAGTGCCCTCCGGTCCCCGCATCTACTTCGGCTTCATCTTTGCCCATTAGACGTTTCCTTGTCCAGCTGCAACAGCAGGCTAACAGGACGGTGGTCCGATGCCGAAATGGCAATCAGCAAGCCTGTTATCAAGAGAGCCAGTTTCTTCATTTTTCGCTGTGTTTGGGTTTCTTTAGCCTTGGTCAATTTAGTTGATTCCCATCATAATCGCCGATAGCCCTGCAAAGACCAGCAGGTTGATGGCGGTGCGGCCCAGAATGGGGTTGAGTTGGGGACCACAGGCACGTGTGAGTGCGCGCCAGGTACGAACGTGCAGCAACAGGTAGAGGCCCGGAGCGATGAGTGCCCAATGGGGCAGGCGGATCCATACCGGTATCATCAGGAGCATCCCGGCCACACCGGAAACCAAGTAAGCCCAACCCATTACGCAGCGGCCAAAGAGAACTACCGTCGTGCGTTTGTTCACTGCTACATCGTCCTCCATATCGCGGTAATTGTTCACTACCAGCACATTCGCAGCCAACAGACCAACTGCCAGGGAAGTCGGGAGCGATACCTGAAACGAGGTCCATGTGCCGGCTTGCAGGAAGCAGGTCAGGGTCACCGGAACAACACCGAAGAACAGTATGACGGCCACATCCCCCAAACCATGATGGGACAAGGGATAAGGTCCTGCACTGTAAGCAAGGGCGAACAAGAGGATGAAGACCCCCACGATGATCAGCCACCCGGGGCCAAAGCATAACAAAGAGCCACCGACAAGGGCAGCCAGGCCCAGTGTTACAAAAGTCGCGGTCTTCATGGCCTGTGGTGTAATTTCGCCTTCGGTAACACCGCGACGAAAGCCGACCCGTCCTTTTTTGTCTATGCCATTTTTGTAGTCAAAGTATTCATTGGCAAAGTTGGAGGCCACCTGCGCCAACACGGCAAACACGAGGCAGAGCAAAGCCGGAGCGAACCGGAAAGCGTCCAACATCAGGGCGCAACCAATGCCCGCCATCACCCCCGCCACACTCACCGGCAGGGTACGCAAACGCATGGCCTCAATCCACCGACGGATCATGAGCGGGCCTTTTTACCCACATACATCCGGCAAATGCCCAACGTCAGCGGGGTGTGTTCCACCGTCTCAAAACCGGCTTCTTTTATCATACCGATGAATCTCTCCGGTGCCGGAAACTTCAGCACCGAGGCCGGCAAGTATTCGTATGCACCACGATCGCCGGAAATCATTCCGCCAATTGCCGGCAATACCTTCAAGAAATACAGTTTGTAACACCAGCGGATGAAGGCATTTTTCGGAACCGAGAGTTCCAGGATTACCAGTTTTCCCCCAGGAACCAGGACCCGGTGCATTTCCTGCAACCCAAGCTCCAGGTGCTCGAAATTACGGACACCAAAACCCACGGAAATGCGGTCAAATGTCCCCGCTTCGTAAGGAAGCGCTTCACAGTCAGCCACCGACAAGGCTGCATCGAGTCCGGTTTGCCGGATTTTTTCCCGACCAATGGCCAACATCCCCTCAGAAATGTCCACACCCAATACCTGGCTGCCATTGACCAGGGTCCGGGCAATTTCTATGGTAAAATCTGCCGTACCACAGGCCACATCCAGGACCTTCAAAGGCCTATTTTCATCCGCCAGCTCCCGCACAGCTTTCTTGCGCCAGCCTTTGTCGATGTTCAGGGAAAGAATGTGGTTCAACCGGTCGTAATCCGGGGCAATGTTGTCAAAAAGCTTTCGAATTCCTTCTTTCTTTGCCATGGTTATTTCTTCTTGATAAAATATACGTACGTCAACAAAATTACATTCATCAGCAGGGCATAAATGATGGCCGGCAAAGCCATTTCCCCGCTGTTAAAAATAAAGGGAGAAGATGCGATGGCAATGGCCTGCGCCGCATTCTGCATACCGACCTCGATCACGATGGTCCGTTGGATGGGTTTCCCGAAACTGCCCAAGCGGGACAGGCCCGAACTACAGGCCATCGCTGCCAGAATCAGAAAGGCTCCGGAAAGTCCCAGGACCAGGAAATGATCGGCAATCTCCTGACGGTATTGCAGAAAGAACACGAGGGCCAGGGTCATCAACGCCGGGAATGCGACCTTTCCGAGGCCTTTGCTGACCTTCTCAGCAGCCTTCGGTGCATAATGACGGAACAAACTGCCCAAAATCATGGGCACAAAAATCAGCACCAGATTCTGCACCAGCAATTTGCCGATCGGAAGGTGGATCTCCACCCCCGACAGGTCCGAAACGACACCCGTTACAAATTCCATGATAACGGGCAAGGTAAACAAGGTGATGACGCTGCTGAAGGCCGTCAAGGTCACCGACAAGGCCACATCGCCTTTGATCAGCATCGTAAAAACATTGGAAGAACTGCCTCCCGGACAACAAGCCACCAGGACCAGCCCCATAAAATAAACCGGAGGCAATTTCAGCAACCAGGCAACCGCAAAAGCAATGACCGGAAGCACAACCAATTGTCCGAACAAGCCTACCAAGACCGCCTTGGGATTCCGGGCAATCTCCGTAAAGGATTTTTTATTCAGGTCAATTCCCAACAGAAACATCAGCACGATGAGAATTGGCATCACAATCCAAATGGTATTCATATACGCTTACATTTTTATTTTTTACTCAACCACTTCCGTACGGGCACGTCGTAGAATTTCAGACACAGCACCGCCAACACAAGGCTGGCTGCAATCACCGTCTATAATGCGGCTTTGTATCTGTAAAATTCATTCTATAATGATGTTTTGAGTCAATCTAGACAAAGGTAATCATATTCTTGCTCTTCTCAAGAATTAATGCCTACCTTTAGATCCCAAATCAAGATTTGCCGAATAGGATGAAAACAGGAAACTCATTGCGCGGACATGCTGCGGCCTTTGTCGCTTATGCCATTTTTGGATTCAACATCATTGTATGCAAGGACCTGACCAGCGAGGGACTCATTCCTCCTCTGGGTATTTTTACCCTGCGTTCCCTGGTGGCTGGGGCACTCTTCTGGTTACTGTCCCTATTCCTGCCTGCGGAAAAAGTAGAGAAGAAAGATTACCTGAAAATCTTTGCTGCCTCGATGCTGGGATTCCTCACCTGCCAGCTCACCTTCCTGGTCGGCATTCCCCACATCACGCCCATGGACTGTTCCATTCTCACGGTCATGACCCCGATTTATACGATGTTTGTTGCAGCCCTGGTACTCAAGGAACCCATTACCCTCAAAAAAGCCGGCGGAGTAATCCTTAGTTTTGCCGGCATCATCTACCTGGTCATCAGCCGGGTGACTGCGCCTGGAACCGTCACCGAAAGCTCTCCCTTCGGCATTTTCATGATCGTCCTGAACAGTCTTAGCTTTGCCCTGTACCTGGGTATCTTCCGACCTCTGATTGCCAAATATTCCGTGGTGACGTTCATGAAATGGATCTTCCTCTTCTCTGCCCTTGTCGCCACCCCCCTGGCCCTGCCTGGCCTCATCCGGGTGGATTGGGTGACGATCCCGGGAGAACAGTTTGCAGAGCTGGCCTACCTCATCGTTTGTGCTACTTTCATCAGCTATTTCCTCATCCCGGTCGCCCAAAAGTCCATCCGTCCGACCCTGGTCAGCATGTACAGTTATGTCCAACCCATCATTGCCATCGCCGTGAGCATCGGCATGGGCATGGAAGCACTGACCTGGCAAAAGATTCTCGCTACGGTCCTGGTCTTTTCTGGTGTGATTCTTGTAAACAAGAGTCGGGAAGGCTCTAAAACTCCCCAAAAGAAATGAAAACAAGAACGTTTTATACATTATTAATCAGCTTATTATTCATGTCAACCACCTACTCTTGCGGCCCTACCCGTCAAGTTTCACAGTCAACCGAAGAAAGAAGGGCTGTACACAACAAGACGGAGGCCTCTGCTGGTGATACAGTTTGCGACGCACATCATGATGCAGAATCTCAAGGGGAGCTGTCCTTCCGATTGCTGAAACACCTCTACCAGGGGGAGAATTTCGTATGCTCACCAATGAGCCTGAACTATGCCCTGGCGATGGCAGCCGAAGGAGCCAGTGGCCAAACCCGGGAGGAAATGATCCGCCTGATCGGTGACCTGTCAAGCGGGGAAGTATTGCCTACCCCGACCGACAATGCCCGCGTGAAGCTCCAGCTCGCCAACGCCCTGCTGGTCAATCAGGATTTCTCTCTCCAAAACAGTTACCAGAAAACCGTCGAAGACCGTTTTCATGCGACCGTGGAGTCCATGGACTTCTCACACCCGGATCCCGTTGCCAATCACATCAATGCCTGGTCCCAGGAACACACCCACGGCATGATAGAGAAGATGCTGGATCCCAAAGATATTGCTCCGGCAGCCGTTGCCTACTTGCTCAATGCCCTGTATTTTCAAGGGGAATGGGCCGGATCAGCACACAAACCCATGTTCTTGAGCGACAATACTCAGACCGAAGATTTCCATTTGTCTGACGGCACCATCCGTCCCGTGGACATGATGTACAACGTGCAATACCATCGCTATGCAGAAATGCCGGGGTACAAGGTCCTCGCCCTGCCCTATGCCGGCAACCAATTCTTTTTCTATGTCTTTCTGCCTGATGAAAACAACGTGGACGGCCTCCTGGAGGAGCTGCAAACCACTTCGTGGTCCAGCATCCTGGAGCAGTTCAAAACCGATGCGCAGGTCTATGTCCGGTTGCCGAAGTTTGAGGTGGAGAACCGGTTTGATGTATCAGAAACCTTGGTAAAAATGGGTGTTGAAAAGGCCTTCCAACCCGATATGGCGGAATTTGATCGGATGTTCGTTCCGAAAGACGACTATTCGTTCTGCATCAGCAAAGTGATTCAAGGGGCCAAGATCGCAGTGACAGAGAAAGGCACCGAGGCCGGAGCTGTTACCATCGTAGAAATGATGGCCACCAGCGCTTTCCGTCCCGAAGAACCCAAACGCGTATATTTCTATGCGGACCGTCCGTTCCTGTTTTTCCTGGGCGACCTGCACGGCAATGTCCTCTTCCAAGGCGCGTTTGTTGGGGAAAAGTAGGAGGCGGCCACCGGATCGTACCACCTGAACGAGCATGCGGACGCAACCTGGCTCACCCGCACCATCTCGTGGAACCAAGAGTATTGATCATGATCGTATTCCACGGCAGTGCAGCAGAAGTATCCACCCCCGAAATCAGACATAGTAAATTCTCAAAAGACTTCGGAGAAGGCTTCTATTGTACCAAACTGAAAAGGCAAGCCAGGAGATGGGCACCTCCCCGACAAAACATTATCCATCCTTGAATTCAAAGGAATGAACGATGAATGGTTAGATTTCATTGTAAACTGCAGAAAAGGAATCACCCACCGCTACGACATCGTAATTGGAGCCATGGCAAATGACCAAATCTACAATTACATAGAAGATTTCATAGCTGGAGTTCTTACCCGTGAGCAGTTCTGGGTCCTTGCAAAGTTCAAATACCCCACCCATCAGAAACGACTTGTTCTATCTCTGTGCCCTTATTGAATACATGGCTCGTACCACAAAAAACAGGAATCGTGTCATTGTCAATGCCTTGGGAGAAGAACGTCTGAACAAAATCTACAAACTGGCAGACATATACCACAGTGACAACATGGCCCGTATCGCTGACGAACTCATTCAAGAATGCCAGATTGAAAACGACTATTTTGACATTACGAATACAAGATACGATGTTCCGACTCATTGGGATATCGCTAAAGTATACAAACGCCTGATCATCCGCATTGCCGATGACAAACCGAGGCAATACATCAAAACCCTGATTACCGTTTACAACTCCTGGATTGCCGATAAAATAGATGACTACAACAGCAGTTTCTACTATGAACCCTCAGAGTGTCATTACCAATCCTATCTCACTGGCAAGGCATTGTAACGGAGCTAACGGAGCGGTAACGACGGATTAGCTGAAGACCCCGCGTGCAGTCCACGCACCCAGGTGGGCCGCCATCTGACGAAGATCCGGTCGGATGTACACATGAATTCCTATTACAACGAAGCCTGCACCAACATCTGCAAGGTCCTATAACAGCGTTTACCTTCGTAAAATTTAACCAAAACTTCGTTGAAAACGTCATTCGGCGAGACCGGTAAGCATCCGACCAAGTACTAGCCACCACTACCCGGTACTACCGAGTAATGGCGGCTAATTGGTCAATATGTGCTTGGTTGGATGCTTACTGGAAGATAGACACTCCCTTAATAGCTTCTAAAGAGGCAAAGCCTCTCTATTCCCTTCTTTTAAACTTTACTTTAATCAACATATATATGTACGGCTATAAAGTAAAGTGTTTATTAATGGGAGAGTTCCCAAAAATACAATATTGCTTGTGGAAATCTATGAAATAATCACACATTTCCACCACGGATAAATATCTTTTTCGTATATTTGCACAAAACAATAATGAAATTTGACATGCTAATAGGTAGAGACAAAGAAGTAAAGCTCCTTCAAAATCTTATGACTGCTAACGAGTCCCAATTTGTTGCAGTTTATGGCCGTCGTAGAGTTGGTAAGACGTATCTTATTAGAGAAGCGTTTAATTATAGTTTTACATTCCAACATACAGGAATCTATAATGCGACAATGAAGGAGCAGCTTAAGGAGTTCAGAGAATCTCTTTATGCTGCCGGCATGAAGCGTGCAGCAATGCCTAAGACATGGAATGATGCCTTTCATTTATTGGAGGGTTTCATTGCCGGACTGCCAGAAGAAGGTAAAAAGCTAATATTCATAGATGAATTACCATGGATGGATACCCACAAATCTAATTTTGTTCGTTCATTGGACCACTTCTGGAATGGTTGGGCTACAACTCGTAGGGATATAGTTCTTATTATATGTGGAAGTGCTACATCTTGGATAATAGATAATGTCATCATGAATTATGGTGGATTGCATAACAGATTGACAAGCCAAATATTTGTAGAGCCTTTCTGCTTGAGAGAGTGTAAACAATATTGTGAATGGAAAGGACTCGGATACACTGATAACCAAGTGTTGGAGGCATATATGGCTTTGGGTGGAATTCCATACTATTGGAACTTCTTGCGCAAAGGTGAGAGTGTTGCTCAGAACTTTGACCGTATGTTCTTTTCTGAAAGGGGAGAACTCACTCATGAATTTGACGCTTTGTACGCTTCTCTTTTCAGATCTCCAAAAATCCACATCGCTATTATCGTTGCGTTGGCAAAAAAGAAGATGGGCTTGTTAAGAGAGGATTTGTTGTCGGCGACAAAACTGCATGACAATTCAAGATTTAGCACAGCTCTTAGGGAACTTGAACAATGTGGATTCATTCGCAAGTATATTTCTATTGGCAAGAAGAACAAACAAGCTATATATCAATTAATAGATAATTATACATTGTTCTATTTTGATTTCATCTCTTCTAATGTAAATGGAGATGAGCATTTTTGGACATCTCAATTGAATACTAGCGTTCATCATGGATGGGCCGGACGGGCTTTTGAAAGAGTATGCATCCAGCATCTTCCTCAGATTAAATCAGCTCTCGGTTTCTCTGGAATTATAAGCAGTGCTCATTCATGGGTGTATAGGCCAAATAAAACTGGTGATACAGATAAGGCGAGCGATACTGGTGTGCAGATAGATTTGCTTATTGATCGTAATGACCAGACTATCAATCTATGTGAGATGAAATATTCTTCAGCTCAATATACCATAACGGCAGAAGAAGATTTGCGCATACGAAACCGTAAGGCTGTATTTATGCGTGAAACAGAAACGACAAAGGCAGTTATGGTTACAATGATAACCACCTATGGTCTTACCCCTGGTGGATATTCAAACGATATTCCATGTCAGGTTACAATGACTGATTTGTTTAAGTGATAACCTGCAGATGCGAAACAGATGTCACGTCCTTGGTTAACAATTCCAGCTACAAAGGATAGAATTTACTTCAACATATGCATGATTAAGTTCTTCTTGGATATCATTTCACCAAGCAACGACTTCAAGAATAAACTGCATACATTATTTAGCAAGTTCCCTCAAATAGATTAGATTTTTGTCTACGAAGAGAAGTGTACACACAGAAAGTGAAATGGTAAAAGCTGCACAGGAATTGGAAAGCTGAATTGATGCAGAGACAGTAGCCCGCAATCACGGCATTTCCAAAGCGACATTGTACAATTGGAAGAGTAAGTACAGTGGTATGGAAGTAAGTCAGGTAAGGCGTTTGAAGGAACTGGAAGAGGAGAATCGCAAGTTGAAGAAACGCCTTCCTGCGAGAGTAAAGAACCCATTAATAAAACCTCCCCAGTAGCAAAACTACCAGGGAGGTTATTATATTCAAGCGGTAATCAAATTACTGTCAATTCCCACATGGTTCTCCCCCATTCCCGTGGTTTCGGATGCCAACTTCAATTCCTGGCTGGTCGCATAGGCGGCGAACACGGATGAATTCAGGGAACACCCATCCAATATATGAATTTGTTTGAAATGACGGCATCTCATTTTAACTACGATTTCGATAGAAATTTTGTATTTTCGTCGTTGATTATGACACCTTTTATCCTTGTAGCACCCAACGATCTTTCGTTTGCAGAAACATTGACCCGTTTCCAAGTCGATATGGCCATGGAATCGGAAGGCCTGGCCTTGGATTACGCACGTACGCTCAACGGTGTACGAGCCGTATTGCAGGACGAAACCAAAGGCCGGTATCTTGTGGCAACCCTTGATGACAAGCCGGTAGGCTCCCTGATGCTGACCCGCGAATGGAGCGATTGGAACTGTTGCTGGTATCTTTGGATCCAGAGTGTTTATGTGTCACCGGATCACCGAAACAAAGGCATTTTCAAGGCCATGTACAACAAGGTGCTGGAATTGGCAGCATCGGAAGGAGTCACTCAGGTGCGCTTATATGTTGACCGAGACAATACAAAAGCCCAGAAGGTTTATCAAAAATTGGGCATGTCTGAGTGTCATTACCTCCTGTATGAGACCCAGATCGGATAGATGAGACTACCTGCAAACACTACCGTTTTTCCAAGGTAAGTACGTAGGAGTAATTGTATCTACCGAAATCGAAGCTTTCTGAATGTTTCGGTTCTGCGAAAGAAATCTTGAATTGTGGCCGGTAGGAGGAGGAATATGTAAACGATCTTTCCAGAACTACTCCGTCGTTATGGATCTCCAGCACATGGAAATTAAAATCCGGGAAAATTAGATTCTCTATTCCGTATTTCTTCCACACTTCCTTCTTTGGAGAAAACAAAGACATACCTTCGGTAAGGGTAACACCTTGGAGGTCACACTCAAATCGATCTTCCAGATCAATGTCTTTACCAGTCACTTCGTTCTCAGACGATGCACGGGTCTTGAGGACAAACTTGTAATTGTCAAATCTCATAATGCTTTCAGTTATAAGGTGATTTTATTGATTTATCAGGGGTTATGACGAATGCAGGAAGAAGGTTGCCTCGGAAAAGTCATCTCGCTGACGGTCCGTCGGCACCATGAAGTTCACGGTACCGCAGTCGAAAAACCGAAGTCCCCATCGCTCCTCTTCATCCAGTTGCAGCAATGACATCAAGCCTTCGTTCTCGTTCTCATAGCCTTCGGTCATGGCCGGCATTCCAAGAAGTTTGAAGCCAAAATCGGTCTCAGACGTGGTTTGGAACGTTATTTCTTCGGCCTTGAGAACGGCAGGTTCGCTGTCTTCGTAGTAATATTCGTGGGTGTGCAGGTCCGAGCTGTCGTCGCTGTAAAGCACCCGGAAACTGCCGGCGGTCCATTCTCCCGAGCCGCCACAGGGCGCATCCAGGTCCCCCAGGAAATAGTCCAGATCGGCAAAGAACCAGAGCATGCCTTTGTGCGGCAATCTTCCCTCCGGATCCAATGCCGCAATCTCTTCCAGCCGGATCTGGCAAATGAAAGTAAGTAAGGTCTCTCCATCGTCGCCACAAGGCCAATCCATTGCCTCTGGCAAATCGGGGAAGCCCCACCAGTGACTTTTTCCAGTGAGGTCTTCTGAGGTCGGTTGTATGTTGATTTTAATTGCCATTGTCTTAAGTCCATGCGTCATAACGTCCGTCATCGTCCCATTCTTCGTCCTCTTCATCGAACTCATTGATGGATTCGTCGTCAAGAAGTGTAATTAATCAAACATGACACCCGGATTCATGGCCGAAGGACTCTTCCATTCAATGCCACGACGGGCCAACGCTACTTTTTTTGCGCTCCAATAGCTGAAGCAGAAGCCCATGCCTCGTGGTTCGTCCTTCAACTGTTCGTCCACTTCTTTTTCCACCTCATAAATCACATCTTCCCATTGTTGGGTGGCCTGAACGGGATCGACCTTGAGCATGCCTCCCAGTAGCTTCCAGCTATTGAGGGCCACTTCACTTGTCGGATTGTTGGAAATCCAAGCGAAGTGGTAGATCCAGCGGTCGATCTGCCGGAAGTAATATTTGTCAAAGTTTTCCTGCAGGTACTCGTCAAAGTCGGATGCCAATTCAAAATCCCGGTAAATACGGTACAATTCGCACAAAGATTGGTACAGCCTGGGGGTCTCCCGTTTAACGACGTAATCATTTTCGAGGATGCATGCAATGTAATGCGCCTTGTAAACCGGATTGATCGTCGCAGAACGGAACGGCGCCACGTCCTTGAATTCGTGGATCAACTCGCGGACGAGGGGAATGTTTTTCCAGAGTTCACCGGCCTGGGTATGCTCATTCATGCGATCCACCAATTCTCCTGCATGGCTGTCGGACCACTCTTCTACGACGTCCTTGTCTTTGCTAAAAAAGAACACACACCGGCCATCAACAGAAATCCGTTCATTCGGCATCGTAAATTCCGGTGTGCCGATTACCTGCCAAGACTTGTCCAGGGTGATTGTTTTGCTCATGTAGGTAAACACCATCCGGTTTTCATCCAGGGACACGACGGTCAAATCGTTCCCATGGAATTTGTACACGTTCCCGGCCATCAGATCCTTGTCAGGAATGCGTTCCCAGACTGCCTTACGATTGCCGATTCCCATGTCCCGAGAGGTCTCGATTCGGATTACATTAAAGTCCTGTTTCATCCTATCCACGGATATTTTACCCACAAATCTAACATTTTTTATGAGCTTTTGCAAGAGCATTGGGCAAGGAGACCCCAAATCCAACGAGAGCCGCCAGGCAGACAACAGCTCCAATGACCGGATACAGGAGCAAGAGGTTGCGAGGCATGGAACCGCGTCTGATCGGTTATTTGTAGGCGATGATGGCAACGTACGATCCACGGTCATACCCTTCACAGGGGTCCTCTACCCGTTCGTGTGAATAGCAGGGGGCAGCGACCAGGGTCTGTGAAAATTCCAGGTTCTCAAATCCTGCAGCTTTCACCAGTTCAATCTTCTCGGCCGTCGTACGCCAGTTGGCTTGTTTTACCAGTTCAATCGGGTAAGGCATTAAGGGAGAACATCCTTCCAATAACGGATGGGACCAGGTGCCGACTGAAAGGGCCAGGTTGTACAACAGTCCGTAGGCACTCTCCTTCGGAACATCGATAACAACCACCTTTCCCCCTTTTTTCAAGGCTGCATGGGCCTTGCGCAGGGCCAGTCCAAGATCCTGCATGTAACACGGGCAACCGTTGAATAGGACCGTATCAAATTCTTCAATCCCGTAGTCCGTTTCTTCACCGGTACCGACGATCACGTCCATTCCCCGTTTGCGGGCGATTTCAGCCATCGCAGCAGAGGGTTCAATCCCTTTTTTCACCACGATGCCGTATTGGTCGGCCATGATTTTTTCGAACAATCCACTGCCACAACCAATCGACAGTACATTGCCTGCATTCTTCAAGCAAGAGGCCACCAGTCGGACCTCGGTCTCAAGCACATTGCTGTTTTCAATAAACCATGAATCGTATTCATTGGCATAACGATCAAATCCTTGATATCCCATCGTATTAAAAAATTAAAGCCACATTCCATCATGGAATACGGCCTATTATCAATAAAATATAGTTTAGAAATAAGGTACCGTTTCCCTGCGCTGTCATTATACATATCAGGTTCATAGGGTATAATCTCAGCCAAGCCTCGTGGGCCCAGCACCCCTAACTGTCACGCAAATATACAAATTTTTCCTTAGGGAAACTCCATGGTTACTTGTAATTCTAAACAAAATCGCATATTTTTGGCCAAATAGAATAAATTTTGAAGATGAACTTTACCGGACTGCTAGTGGGTCTATCCACCTTCTTAATCATCGGACTTTTCCATCCGCTGGTCGTAAAAGCGGAATATTACATGGGTGTCAGAAGCTGGATCCTGTTTGCCCTTGCTGGCGTACTTTTTGCGATTGCTTCTTTGTGGGTCAGTGACTTGATTGGATCAACCCTCCTGGGCGTACTTGCCTTCTCGTCCTTCTGGAGCATCCTGGAAGTGATCCATCAGCGGGAACGCGTACAAAAAGGCTGGTTCCCCGAAGGACCCGGACATAAGAAATAAAAACACGAACGAACGATGAAACTGTATCGATTTATAGTGGCAGTGATGCTATCCATTTCCTTTGTGACCCTCGCGTCTGCGGAGGAAAAGAAACTAATCAAAGGATTCTCCGGCGGTATGATGGTCCACAGCGGCTATCAGTATGGCGGTGACAATCCCTACAACTTGAACATCAGCAGCCCTACTTTCGGGATTGGTGGTTGCGCCAAACTCCACCTCTCGAAGCATTTTAGAGCAGGATTCGAAGGCTATTTTTCTACCGCACCCATCAGCAAGGGTGTTCAAAGTGGCAGCCACAACAAACTGTTCTGGACCGGCGCTCTGGCGGAATGCTATTGGCAAACAGGAAAATGGATTCCCTACCTCGGAGCCACGCTGGGTGGCGGTATGGAAACCTCTTTCTATCTGTTTGAAGGCGACAAACACGATTGGGAATTGGAACAGGTATCTGTGTTTCACAAACAACCGTTTTTTGTGGTCGATCCCTATGTAGGCATCGAATACATCGTCGGGAAAGCCCTACGCCTCACCTTGAAAGCCGATTGGGTACTTGCATTGAACTCGGACGGTCTGAACAGACCCATGGGACCTCGTATCTATTTTGGCTTTATCTTCGCGCACTAGCATGATTTCAGACATTCTCAAGCATACCCTGATCATCGGCCTCGTAGCCCTGGGCTATGTTTTGACAAAATAAAAGAATCTATCGCTTGGAAGACCAGTCCAACAGGCATTCGCCTCGGGTGTTGAGCACCCGGATTGTTAGTTCGTCGCCGGTTTTGGTGAGTACCATCACCGTAGCATTGTCCATTCCCTTACCGCCACCGATGATGACCGGATAATTGTTTTCCGAGGTTCCTTTCGGATGGAAGGCAAAATGGTGAGTATGACCGTGGATGGCTACATCAAAACGGGCATCGTCCAAAAGCGGCCGCCACAAGGGCTCGCAAAGGTTTTCGCCCAACATTCCATAGATGGGAATGTGGTGGAACAAAATCCGTTTTTCGGCTCGGCGGAAGGCCTTGGAATCCAATTCTTCTTCCAAAAAAGTCACCTGTTCCTGGCGCAGGCTGGTAAAATCATTCAGACCAGAATATTCGGGGTGGTCATCGGGTTTGTCCTCCCCACAATCGAGCATTACGATGCGGGTATCACCCCAGTTGAAGGCTCCGTAGGTTCTTCCACCGGCATAATCCAAGTGTTTCCGCAAGCCGATGGAATAGGCGTTGCGAATCTCGTGGTTGCCACGGATGAAAATGGTGGGAATACTGCTTCCATTGACGGTTTCGGTCAGGACTTTCAGGGTCTCGGTTACTTGTTCGTGGTCCTTCGGATCGTCGATGCAGTCCCCGTTGAAGATGACAAAATCATAATCAACCCCTTGGACCTGAGCATACAACGCCTGAAACAGGTCCTTGCGTTGGTGCAGGTCGTTGAAAACAAGGACGGTAAAATGGTCTACATCTTCAGCCGGAGTTTCGAATGAATAAAACGGTGAAACAGCCGTATTGCCATAAATCTTGTGATAACCTCCGTAATACAGGATCTCTTGCGAGCAGACCCGGTAATAGTAACGCTGCCCCGGATCCAGGTCGTTCAACCGGATTTTGTGGATGGACTCATTGAACTCGACCTGACCGTCCACCAGGCAGCGGACGCGTTGCAGCTGTGTGGTGTCGGTACCGTATTCCACCCAACTGTGTGCTGGAATGACGGTTTCCCACAGGACAGTCATACCCCGATTGGTCGGATTTTGCAAGTAAGGTTGGGTCCGGAAAAGTTCCTCAGCCGGAAGGGCCGTCCGCAGCAGGACAGAAACCGGACGGTGGTCCGAGGCCAGGGGTTCTTCCAGGACTTCCCGGGTTACCCAATCCAATTTCGGGGCACTGTCTTTCCAGACTGAGATGTAATCCAAGGTCCGGTCTGGAAGGGGTGCTGGAAAGGTCTGTGCACGAACATCGTTCAAGATGCGGAAGTTCTCCTGGAATTCTTCTAGGAAGACAGAGCCCGGCACATCATTCAGATCTCCAGCCAGGTAGAAGGGTTTGGTTGTGTTTTGGGCCAGGTTGGCAACGATCTCCAACGAGGCCATCCGATCGGCTTCGGTGAGGGAGAAATGCGTGCAGGCAAAAACATAGTCTTCAAATTCAGCCACCAAAATCGCCCGTTTTTCCTCGGCACCCGGCAGCGGATAACCTTGGACCGCCAAGGGCTTTTCTTTGGACAAAATGCCAATGCCGTACTTGCCTCCATCAAAATCAATGGCGGGGAAATAGGCCGAATGCAGGTCGGTGTATTGTGCAATCTCCTCCAGGACATATTTCTGACCGTAACGTTGGGTCATGCTGTCCAGTTCCTGTACGGCCACCAAATCCGGATTCTCATTCCGGATCACTCGCGCAATCCGTCTGCAATCCATAACGTTGTCCATCCCTTTTGCATTGCGCACGTTGTAGGACATGATTTTGATATAATCCTGGGCAGGAACAACGGTTGCACCCACCAATAAACAGGTCAGGAGGAGGAGGATTTTTTTCATAAACGGGGGACTGAAGGGTCGTACATTAACGGAAGAAATGGTTCACCGGGCCGTGGCCGTGGCCAATCTCGTATTTTGCACCGGAGATGATGGCTTGGGCAATGTAGTTCTTGGCGGATACGGCTGCCTGGGTCAAGCCCTCGCCCTTGGCCAATGCGGCAGCAAATGCTGAGGACAAGGTACAGCCGGTGCCGTGGGTATTCTTCGTATAAACGCGTTTGGAAGGAAGCAAGGTGGCTGTTCCATCCTCTGCATTGTAGAAATAATCCACCAAGTCATCGCCCGTAAGGTGACCGGCCTTCAAGAGGACAGATGCCTGGCAACGGGATGAGAGTTGGGCGGCAATGGCTTCGAACTGGTCTTCGGAAGCAATGGTACAACCGGCCAGGATTTCCGCCTCCGGAATGTTCGGCGTGATGACCCGGGCCAAAGGCATGAGCCGGGTTTTGAGGGCTTCTATGGCCTCTTCTTCAATCAACCGGTGGCCGGAAGTCGATACCATCACCGGATCAAGAACGACATTCCGGATGCCATATTGTTCAATCTTGGAAGCCACTACCTCTACGACAGCAGCCGAATGCAACATCCCAATTTTTACAGCGTCAGCGCCAATGTCGGAGAGGACAGCATCAATCTGGCCTGCTAAAATGTCCAACGGAATGGGGTGTACAGCTTGTACGCCCACGGTATTCTGTACGGTCACAGCCGTAATCGCCGAAGCGGCAAAACAGCCCATCGCACTGATGGCCTTGATGTCGGCTTGGATGCCGGCTCCACCACCCGAGTCGCTGCCCGCGATGGTCAAAACTTTATGATATTGTTTCATCTTAAAAATGTCTGAATCCTACATAATCTTTTGCTCCGCCCACCCACGTGAGTGCATTTCCGGCCACAATCCGGCCAATGCGATGGTGAGGTACGGTTAATTGTTCGGCTTGTTCAGGAGACAAGGTGAACAAGAGTTCGTAGTCTTCTCCCCCACTCAAAGCCAATTCCAAGGGGTCCCAGCCAAAGTCGGCACATTTCTTTTGCATCACTTCGGATACGGGGATCGATCGCAAATCCACTTCTGCACCCACGCCCGATGCCTTCAAAATGTGGCGCAGGTCGGAACCAATGCCGTCGGAAATATCCATCATGGCGTGTACGCCCGCAGCAGCCAAGGCCATCCCTTCACGGATGCGGGGCCGGGGCAGGTAATGTCGGTCCACCAACCACTGGCCCGCTTCGTCCAAGGGTTTCTGTTGGAGGATGTGTTGCAAGCCGGCAGCAGAATCACCCAGCGGTCCGGTGACACAAATCCAGTCACCGACCTTCGCCCCATTTCGTTTTACCGAGGTACCTGAAGGCATTTCCCCAAGAACGGTGACGTTGATGCAAAGACGATCGGGACTGGTGGTCGTATCACCTCCCAGCAACGGGCAATCGTACAAGGCAGAAAGTTCCTTATAACCTCGAAAAAAATCCTCGATCCAAGCTTGTTGCAAGCCTTTGGGCAAGGCAAACGACAGGAAAGAACCGACGCACCGCCCCCCCATCGCTGCCAGATCGCTGATGTTCACGGCAGCGGACTTCCAGCCCAATTGGTAGGGCGTGATGTGGTCCATCAAAAAATGACTGCCTTCAACCAACATATCCGTGCTAACCAAGGTCTCGCGACCGGTCTGCTGCGGAATGATGGCACAGTCATCGCCGATGCCCGTTATCCCTTCCGGCACTTGAATGCCTGCCTGGATGTGCTCAATCAGGCCAAATTCTCCCCAACTTTTTAGATCCATCCCTCCAACGAGTCTGCGTATTCGTAACCTTTGTTTTCTCCGTAATAGCCGTAATCCCAGAAGGCATATTCGTACAACGCGGCACGAAGGTATACCCGGTTCATTTCTTCCAGGGTTTGCGCATCAGCTTCCAAAGCCCATGCATCCATGATGTCCAGGACGGTGTTTACCCCTTCGGTAAACGCTTCGTTGCCGTATTCCAGAATCCACTCTTTATAGGGGTTGCCTTCGAGTTTTGCTTGGGCAAGGATTTCCAGTCCGACACGGTTGTAAATCCACATACAAGGCAACATCACCGCCAAGGAGGCGTATTTATTGCCACTTTGAATGGTTTCTTGGATCAGACGGTTGTAGCCCTCTGTAACGACCGATGCGTTGACTTGGATGTCCATGCCGTAGCGTTCAATCAGCAATTCGTGCATGGCTTTCTCCCCTTCCATCCCGCTTTGGGCAAAGGCCACAAACAACTCGCGGTCCGCGTCGTTGTCCATCATATCAGCCAGCGCCATCATGTTGCGGTAGTAATTCCCCAGATAAATCTCGTCTTGGGCAATGTAACGGCCGAAAATCTCCATGCTCAAGCTGCCATCGGCCAGCTCTTTGAGAAAGTCCAAGGTCAGGATCTCGCGGTAAATGCGGCTGGAAGTGCGCCAGATTTGCTGGCACCAGCTCGGACGGGCATGGGTTTCTACAATTTCCTTCAGGGCTTGTGTTGCCGCAGTGATGTCCTCTGCCGAAGAAATGGCACTGACCACAGCGATGCCGTCGCATCCGGTTGCAACCACTGCCCCGGCCGTACTTTGGTTCATTCCCCCAATGGCTACCGTCGGATGGGCCGAAAG
Source organism: Bacteroidales bacterium (assembly GCA_017647795.1). Classification (GTDB taxonomy): domain Bacteria; phylum Bacteroidota; class Bacteroidia; order Bacteroidales; family UBA932; genus JAGCJX01. The sequence continues at coordinate 48,173 of JAGCJX010000031.1, forward strand.
CCGGACGGCTTCCTTCAAACCCTCCAGCCCAAAGGGAGCTGCCGTATCCGTTTTGGTCGGAGTACCGTACACCGGTGAAATACCGACATAATCAACATCCAGTTCATTCGCCATCAACAAATCCCCGATGTTTTCCACGGAGAGGCCAATGATTTTATCCGGCCCCATCAGGCGACGTACATCGGCATAATCCATGTCCGACTGGCCAATGTGAACCCCAGCAGCATCCACTGCCAAGGCTACGTCAACACGGTCGTTGATGATGAGGGGTACTCCCGCCGGTTCTAAGACGGATTTTACACGACGCGCCAGCTCCACAAACTCCCCGGTCGGGGTATCTTTTTCACGCAACTGCACCATCGTCACGCCCCCGGCCACCGCTTTGGAGATGACTTCTTCCAAAGAACGTCCCAAAGACAAGGAACGGTCCGTCACCAAGTATAATTTTAATAACTCTTTAATTTCCATTATGTATAACAAATATGTTTTACTTAAATATCGGCTTCTTTCAAACGGTATAGCTCATCCAGGAAGTGGATTTGCATCGAACCATTGCCCCGAGCCAGAGCGGCAGCCCGTTCGCCGGCCAAACTCATCACGGCCATGGCCGCTGTAGCCGCTTCCATCGGATCTGCGACAACGGCAGCAAATGCGCCCACGAGGGCTGTAGAGGTACAACCCATGCCGGTTACAGCCGTCATGATGGGGTGTCCGCCTTCGACCGTATGAACCCGCGTTCCGTTGGTGATGTAGTCCGTTTCACCACTGATTACCACGACGGCACCGGTCTCCAATGCAAGGATTTTGGCGGCCTCCAAGGCATCGTGGCTCGTCGCACTGCTATCTACCCCTTTGCTGCGGATGTCGGAGTTGACCAAGGCCATGATTTCACTGCCGTTTCCCCGGATGATGGTGGGATGGCAACGACGGATGAGTTCCCAGGCCGTTGCTGTCCGTTGGCTCGTTGCTCCGGCCCCGACGGGATCCAGAACAATCGGGGTTCCACGACGGGATGCGGCAAGTCCAGCCGCCAACATGCCTTCGATCCATTGGGTATCCAAGGTACCGATGTTGATGACCAGCGCACCCGCAATGGCGGTCATTTCTTCCATCTCATCGACCCAATGGGCCATGACAGGAGACGCACCAATGGCCAAAAGCGCATTAGCTGAATTGTTCATAACTACGTAATTGGTAATGTTGTGCACGAGAGGACCCTGGGCCCTCACTGATGCAATCGCTGCCCGAAGAGCAGCTTGCGAAATGGATGTTTTCATAATTGTTTCCCTGCGCTGTTATTAAACATATCAGGTTCGAGGGTATGATCTCAGCCAAGCAAACGTGCTCAGCACCCCTAACAGCTATGCAAATGTACGGATTTTTTCTGGCAATCCTAATTTTCCAGACGAATCATCGCAAGACCAGCCGTCTGTAAAATGCCAGCAGGTAGCGTCGGACCGGTTTCAATCGGAACCACAGTTTCGCGCGATGACGGTGCCGGTCTGTCAGGCAGTCAATACGATGCCCTGCCCGGAGGATGACGCCTACTTGCGCTACCACGTCGGCCAAAGTGCAACGTTCTACCCCAACGCAGTTCCCGTCACCCATCAAGGTCAGTTCTGTTCCCCGAATTTCAATGATCCGGTGCATTACACAGGCACTTCCGATGCGCGCCAAGACGATGTCAAACTGCTGCAATTTTCCGGCAGGAACGAGTTCCACGGCATCCACGCCACCCCGGATAAAAGGATGCATGCTGTTGCCCTTGGCCGTAATGACAACGGGCTTTCCGGCGGCCACCAAATGGGCTACTTCGGCAAAGAGGACTTCGTTGGCTATGATTCTCTTTTCCATGTTTCACCTTCGGTTACGGCCGTAGCACAAACATAAGCTGCCTCGTCATTGGGCAAACAAGCCAAATGATAAAAAGGCACATGAGTCAACAATTCGTTGATGACCTTGCTTACGGCATCGTACAAGGTGGAGTCGTAAGCAAATTCGGGTGGACAAGAAGGATGGATGGCTCCGTACGCCTGCAAGACCTTGAGCGGTTTGACTTGGTTGTAAGGAGCTTGGGAGAGGCGGATACAAGCCTTCAAAGCATAACGCTCTGCTTTGTAACAAGGTGTTTTCCCACTCCAGGGACTCCCGTAAACCCAGACCATTCCCTCCTCGACCCGCAGGATGGGACTGTCATCGTTCAGAAGAAAAGAGCCCTCAATGTGTTCGCGCCACAAGCGGGTATGCGTACTCTTTCCCGTCCCGCTCTCGCCCAAAAACAAAAATGCTTGCTCGCGGTACACGATGCAGCTGCTGTGCACCGCCAAGGTAAGTTCCGACAGGGTCATTAGGCCATAACCCACCCACAAGGCAAACCGGATGAGACGGGCCTCAAAATTACCAGAGAGAAATACTTCACGCTCCCCTTCACTGCACCACATCGTAAGTACTTCCCCTTCTTCCGGCTGCAGTGACAGCCGATAGCCGCGGTCGGTGCGGCCAAAGATGCCCAGCACTCCCTCTGTATCAAAGCGGTATTGTTCTGCCTGCAATGCGGGAGCAGCTTCGCCTTCTCGAAAGCAGAAGGCGAATGCCATCGCCTCGGTCAGAAAGGGACGAAACCCCGCAAGGCCACCAACTACGGAGCACAAACGATCGCCCACAACCGCAAACGGATGTCCTGCTATTTGATACTTCAACTCCATTTGTGTCCGGCTTATTCGATTACCTCACATTGTTTCAGGGCCTCTACCCATTTCCCTGCATCGCAAAGAGCCTGTTCGTGTTCCAGGCCGTAGGTCTCTTCCAGGATGTACGCAGCCTCCTCCAAAGAGAACTCCTTGCCTTCCAACTCGCAGAACAGCAGCCGTGCCGAGGAGTTCAAGGAGATGATACGTGTCAGGTTGATGTTGGAGGTACCTTGGTTTACAACGATAGCCTCTCCTGCAATTTCACGGAGTTTGAAATGTGCTTTGATTCTCATGCTTGTAATCTTGGGTCTTTATGAATACAAACCTTGCTGCCCCGAAGGGGACAGCAAGGCTCCTATCTAGTTGTTTCGTTCTTATCTTAGAACATTTCGTTGGCTGAGATTACCCACCAGTCTACATCTTCTTGGTAATCTTCCAAGTTTTCAATGTGGTAGTAGTAGAGGCCTTCATCGTAAGCCACCATTTCTTCTACGGTTTCGATCAAGTCGATCAATGCATCGTAAACTTGGAGCAATCTTGCTTTTTCGAAGAGTTCGATGCAAGTATTCCAGTTCAACAATTTCTTGAAGATACCCCAAGGACCGTTGTTCAAGTCTGCGATGTTTGCTTCGTTGGTTGCGTTGAAGCTGTTTTCAACCAAGGTCAACGCTTCAACACGAGCTTCGATCAACGCATTGGTTTTCGCAGCGAGGATAGCAGCACGTTTGAGGTCTACGTTCTCACCGTCAATCAAGTCTTTGGATGCATCTTCGATTTCAGTAACGATGGTACGGAGAGATTCTTTCACCATGTTCATGAAGGTTTCTTGACTGAAGATGTAAGTCAGGAATCGTGATGAAAGTGAAGTCGGATCTTCTACGATACCTTCCAAAACTTCTACCAATGATTTGCTGCGGATGTCTTGAATAGCCGTATTGAGGGCAGCTCTTGCAGCAGCAATGATTGCAGAGTTTTCGTTCAGATTGTTGCTGATTTGATCCATGATGCCGTTGTATGCATCGGTTGCGTCACCCAAGAAGGTGGTCGGATCCACTTCGAAGTCGATTACGTAGTTGCCACCAGATACGGTTTCGTCATTTTCATCAAACAAGTTTTCTACGAATTTGTATGCAACATTACCAACGACCGGAATATTTTTCAACCAACTCATATCCACACTCGCAAGAATGTTTCTGATTGAAAGGCTCAAATCCGGTACCAATGTTTGGAATTGAACTTTAATTTTGGGAAGGGCGTTTACTTTATCTTTGATTACAGCTACGTCGTTGAGGGAATCCAATTCGCCTTGGAATTGCTCAGCTTTGACAACAAAGTCGTTCAACGAAGCTTGCATATCAGCCACATCTTCTGCTTCCACCAATGCAGTCGGTTGCAAAGCAGCGATGAGGGCAGTAAAGTACTCTTTGTATCGGCTTTCTTCCAATTTTTGACGAATAGAAGCTTTGGTTTGGTTGAAGCGTTCAATTGCAGCGTTGATTTCGTCAATGTTTTCTACATAAGCATCAATGGTAGAGAGAGCCGATTTTGCAGCGCTAATTGAACTGGTCAATTTTGTGTTCAAAGAACTCTTGAATGCATCGATAGCATCTTGGGTATCGTATTCGGGTTCTTCCAATTTGTTGTTTCCGTTGATGAAGTCGTCAATCAAAGTGTCAATGTTCAACAACATTTCATCTACAGCCGCATCCAATTTACCTTGAATACCGGTTCCTTGGTAGATTTTTTCAAATTCAGAAAGGAAGTTCAAGAGTGAAGGAATATCGTTCACCAATTCCAGGTCATCCAACATAGATTGCAAGTAGCTCATACCGGTGTAGTCCACTTTTTGGATGAAGCTACCGTATGCTTCGAAACGTTTCACGTCTTTTGTAAAGCCGGGGATACCACCCAATACTTCGTAAGCCGCTTTGTAGTTTTTCAAGGCAAGGTAAGCAACAGCTTCTTCGATCACCATCTTGATGTTTTCTTCAGCTTTCAAGTTGTTGATCCATTCTTCGATGTTAAGGTTGGTTACACAAGGGATGATGCGTTCACCGTCCATATAGGCACCGGCTTTGGCACGGATCCACAAATCAACAGCTTTGGTACCGCTCACTTCGAAAGTTCTAGCACTGAAGGTACGGCTCTTAGAACGAGTGAAGGTATTTTCTGCAGTAATTTCTGTTTCAAAGAAGTTACCTACAGTGTCATAGAAACGAATCACCAAGTCATTGGCAGCGTAAGTACCGGGAGCCAAAACGAAGGTGAAGTTGGTTGCTTCGGTTTCGCTCAATTGAACGCCTTCGCCGCAAGACATTTCTACGATATCAGAACCTCTTTCAGATACTTCTGCCATGGGAAGCCATCCTTCTGCAGCTGCAGCGGTGATGGTAACAGCACCAGCGAGTTTGGTGTGTGATTTGCTTTCCAAAGTAGCATAGGTAATGATTTCAGTACCGTACAAAGGCATTACCAAGAAGCTACCTACGTTTTTGAAAGCGAAGTCCAAAGTAGCATCTACAGCAACCATCGGAGAAGCGCCTTGACCGAATGAGTTCTTGCCATAAGATTGGTAAACCGGAATCTCAGTGTTGATCAAATAGTCATCACCTTCTTTTACTACGGTGGTGTTTTCGTTGTACGGGTAAACACTTACGTTCATGAATTCACGTTGTTGTTCGGTAGAGAAGTTCATCTCACCAGCAACGAATTTGAAGTCAGCGCGGGTTGAACCGGCACCGTTGCTCAACACCCATTGAGAGTGAGCAGTGTTGGAAGTAAAGAGGCTGATTTCATCTTGTGCAGACCACAGCACTTTAAATCCGTTTTCAGTACGTTCCATTTCGGTACGTGTTTCGGGCATATCGCCCAAGGAAGCAGTCACCACAGCATCAGCTGCGTTCGGTTGACCTTCCAAAGTGTATTCTTCCATCTGACAAGAAGTCAGCAAGCCCATTGAAAGAATACCCAATGCTAAAAAGATTTTTCTCATTGCTAAAAAAGATAGTTTATCAGTTAATTTCTTTTACGAGTCTCTAGGAATTGAGTCCTGTTTGCGCCGACTAGCCTTGTCCTTCTTCGTCTTCAACGAATTCATTGCTGGCAGCGAAGCCTTTCTCAACTTCAACTTCTACGACTTCCACGAAGGGAACTTCGTAAGTTTCAACAAAATTTTTCTTTACCATAATTACATGTAATATAAATAGTTAATACAGATTTACCCTCTCGAGTTATCTTCCAATAAAATATATGATTTTACACAAGCCAATAATTAGGTGCAAAGATATACAATCTTTTCTCTTTAAAACAATAAATTTAACAAATTATTCCCCCCTCTCAACAGGCCCTCAATAAAATCCTTTTTCGAATTCGAAAACAGTCTGATTACGAATAATCCACATTCATAAATTCCGAATAATCAAATCATAAAATAATCAAAATCCTGCCCTTGCAGATTACAAATTCAAAATAGTCTATCCGAATTCTGTACCGAAGCCGTATTTTTGCGGTGTGAAAACGAAACACACGCTCACAGGACACGCTGCGGCCTTCATCGCCTATGCCATTTTTGATTTCAACATCATCGTCTGCAAGGACTTGACCCCCCCCCATTTATACGATGTTTGTAGCCGGCTGGGTGTTCGGTCGAAACACAATACAAAGCAACCGTAGACGAGCTCAACTTCTCCGATCCCCAATTCGTCGCCAATCGCATCAACCAATGGTCCAAACAGCAAACCGAAGGGAGCATCCGCGAACTGTTGGATCCCAAGGTTGTCACACCGGCCACGGCTGCCTTTCTGATCAACGCCCTCTATTTCCTGGGCGAATGGGAGGGTACGGCTCAACAGCCGATGTTTCTGAGCGACAACACCCGGACGCAGGACTTTTACCGGGCCGACGGTTCAACCTGTGCGGTGGAAATGATGTCCAACAAACGCGAACACCGGTATGCAGAATTGGATGGTTTTCGGGTGCTGGAACTTCCCTATGCCGGGGCTGATTGACGTGTATGAACAACTGCCCAAGTTGACCGGATGTTTGTAGCCAAGGCAACCACCGCCTTTCGCCCGCAGGAGCGCAAGCAGGTCCATTTCTACGCCGACCATCCCTTCCTGTTCCTCCTCGGTGACCTCCACGGAAATGTGCTATTCCAAGGGGCATTTGTAGGAGGAAATAGGTGGCAGAGGGCCGCGATGGGATCGTAGAACAACATACGGGGGCCGGCCCAACGCATGATCTTACGAATCTCTTCCCGCATCGACGGCTTGTAGCAATGGATTGGGCACTTCTTGCAGGCCGGTTTCTTCTCTCCAAACTTGCAGTACGAGAGGCGTTTGTGTGCATACTCCTCCAACGCCCGGTACTCCTCGTTCATCTCCTTCATCCCCAACTTGTGGCGACAATACAAGGCAATCATCTTGCTCACGACTTCCTTCTCGCGTGCGATGCGGGTGTTTTTCTTCGATTTCTTATGTTTCGACATTTTCGGGGTGCTTTTTCGGGGTTCTTCCGGGCGGTAATCCTGCCGCGGTTCTTCTGGGAGGTCATTCTTCCGGCTGAGCCATTTCCCGGTATTCCATTTCCGCAGGTTCTTGTCCTGTTTTTCATTCCGGTAATCCTGCCGCGGTTCTTCCGCGAGGACACCTCACCGCGACGCCTCGGCGTTCGCCTCTTTCGCAAATTGCATCAGTGACCAGGGCAGATGGCAATAGCCCTCGGGGTGTTTGTCCAAATAATCCTGATGGTAGTCCTCGGCCGGATAGAAATTCCGCAACGGCTCCAGCTCCACGGCCAACGGTTGGCCCACGGCCGCTTCCACCTGCAAGAATAATGCCTCAAACAGCGGACGGTCGCCCGCATCCGTGTAGTACACCCCCGTCCGATAACGCGTGCCCACATCCTCCCCCTGCCGGTTCAACGACGTCGGATCGATCGAACGAAAAAACAATTCCCCCAGCAGCTGCAGACTCACCCGCTCCGGATCATACTCAATCCGCACCGCCTCCACAAACCCCGTCGTATCAGTGTACACTTCCTCGTACGTCGGGGCCCAAACAGCAGATGGCTGGGAAACTTCTTCCGGCACGCGACCATTGGCGTACCCCACTTCGGTCGCCACTACTCCCCGCACCTGTTTGAAGTAATGTTCTGTTCCCCAGAAACACCCTCCCGCAAAATAGATTGATTTCGTCATAAAGGATGCTTATTATTTGTGAGGTAAAGATAGAAATAATTGCTAATTTCGTTGTGAATTATTTGTAGTCCTACACACATGCCCATCTTCCTCTTGATTGCCGCTATCATTGTAGCGGTCCTCGTTTCGCGAGTTAAACCGGAAACGCCCAGCAGCATCGGCCAATCTGGCGAGAAGCGCGTTGCTAAGAAATTGAATTGGTTGTCCAAGGAATATTTGGTCCTCAACGACATCATGCTTCCGACGTACTATGGGACTACTCAAATCGACCACATCATTGTATCGCCGTACGGTATTTTCGTCTTGGAAACCAAAAACTACAAAGGCTGGGTCTTTGGACACGAGAACTCGCAGGAATGGAAGCAAAGCCTGTTGGGCAAAAAGAGATTTTGGGGCTGGAGCAGCCAGAAATATCCTTTCCGCAACCCCATCCTGCAAAACGAATCACACATCCGGGCAGTTGACCGCCTCCTTCCGGACATCCATCCGGCATCCCTGATACCCATCGTTGTCTTCTCGGACAATGCGCAACTCTATATCACAGCACCCAACCACATTGTCATCCAGTGGAAGAATTTGCGCAAGACAATCAAACGCTTCAGGAAAGTATATTTTTCGGAGAATCAGGTAAAGAGATTTGCCAAAATCATTGCATCGGCCAACATCACTGACCCAGAAATCCGGAAGAAACACATCTCCAATATTGCCAAAGCAAAACAAAGCGCCGAAAAAAAATTAGCCAAGGAAATTTGTCCCTACTGCAACGCGCCCCTTGTCAAACGCAAAGGCGAATATGGCCTCTTCTTAGGATGCTCCAATTTTCCGAGGTGCAGGTTTACGAAGAAAGTGTAGAATACTAACTATCCTACGCACGTAGGGTCTAAAAGTCTTCACAAAGGTACACCTATGATTTGACAGCTTTTGTCAAAAATCAAAAATTATCGTGCAATGCACTGATTTTTAGTAGACACCACCCACAAATCAACGAAGCCCAGCAATTAGGCAGGGCTCCTGTTGTTATTTGAGTAATGCAGAGATCCCCGGTCAAGCCGGGGATGACGTACTAGCGGCGCGACAAAGCCGGGGATGAGGTGCTGGCGCCAGTCATGACGTGTGAAAGGTCGTAGTCCGTAATGATCTCGGTATGGCGTGTAGAAATATTTCATTATTTTTGCAGAAGTAATTGATAATATGGAAACCAGGATTCAGTTAAGCAAGGACGAAATCGTCATGGGGTTTGTTGCTTCGTGCATTGAAGATGTTGCGGACACCCTGGCCCTGGATTATCTTGAAGTCTACCAGCGAATGGATGCCGTCAGGATGATTGAGGATTATATTATCCCCAATTACGAGGTCCTGCACTCGGAAAGTCGAAAAAACCTAACCGACAGCCTGATCGACACATTAAAAAGATGGGAGGAAGGAGTATGATATTGTATCATGGCGGAACAGAAGCGGTAATGCAGCCGGACTGCGCAAAGGGTCGAAAAAATCTTGACTTTGGTCAAGGTTTCTATGTTACGATGCTTGTGGAGCAAGCAGAAGGATTTGCGAGAAGAAAAGCCAATGATCGTCGTGCCGAAGCAATTGTCAGTGTGTATGAGTTTGACTATGAAAAGGCGATCCGGGATTATCGAGTCCTGAAATTTGCTACGTACAACGAAGAGTGGTTGGATTTTGTGGTCAATAGTCGCCAACGATCGGGTTATTGATACAGTCGAATTATACAACATCGGTTTATTGGACAAGAAAGCAGCTCTTGGAAGGCTTTCGGAACACCAGCCGAACCATCAAATATGTATTTTGTCGCAAGACCTTTTGAATGAATGTTTAACATTTAAAGAAGCGATTGAGCTATGAGAGACAAACCGAACCGTACTGTGCGAAACATCATCCGTTGGCAGCGTATCGGGCGCATCATAGTGATGATCTCGAAGAAATTAAACATTCCTCTCAAGGAAGCAATGGACCTCTTTTATAAAAGTGAAACTTGCCGAAGATTCCACTTTGAAGAAACGGGTCTGTATCTTCAGAGCGATCTCTATGTGTTGGATGATTTTCTGATGGAACACTCCGCCTGACGTATCACCAACATCCTTTTTTTACTTTTCTTCGTCCCGTGATTTCTGTAGCTGCAGGTTTCGTCATTGCCAGCGGTGTGGGCCGTCATTGCCGACTTGATCGGCAATCTCTTTTTTGCAACCCCCCGAGCACTCTCGAAAAATGCAACCGCCTGATGTACAGCCTTCGGAGAATCCACAGCGTGCTTAGGGGGGGGCCGGCAAATACCCCCCGCGCACGCACCCCGCCCCAGAGGCACCGCTGTCAAGGATAGCCGTACGTAGGGGGTTGCGGGAGATCCCCGGTCGGGGCCGGTCATGACGCGTTAGGGCCGAGGCGCATCATGACGTGTTTTTTTCAATTTTCTTGTGGCAGTTGGGCTTTGATTTGTACCTTTACAGCATGAGTAATGAAACTACGATAACAGGACATCCTGCCAAAACCATCGAGGTGGTGGCGGCGGTGATGGTGCGCGACGGGAAGGTGTTCGCGACGCAGCGTGGTTATGGGGAGTTCAAAGGCTGGTGGGAATTCCCAGGCGGCAAGATTGAGCCGGGAGAATGCCCGCAGGAGGCCCTCAGACGCGAGATTCATGAGGAGCTGGACGCCGAGATTGCCGTCGGCGACCTGCTCAAGACGGTGGAATGGGACTACCCTACTTTCCACCTGACGATGCACTGTTATCTGTGCACCTTGACTTCGGATTCCGTACACCTGAACGAACACGCAGACGCCGCCTGGCTCACCCGCGACAACCTGTATTCGGTCCAATGGCTACCGGCCGATGTCGAAGTACTGGAGGAGATTGAATTATGAAACCACTCAGCAAAAATGCCCTCATTGGGTACCCGGCGGGGATCATTACCGGGATTACGTATGGATTGAACCCGTTGTTTGGGATGCCCCTGATGCAGAAAGGAGCAGCGGTGGAGTCGATTTTGTTCTTCCGTTATGGCATTGCCGTGCTCATCTTGGGCGCCATCCTCGGCCTGGACCGGCAGAGTTTCAAGATCAATTGGAGGCAGGCCGGTGTGTTGTTGGCCCTGGGTCTGTTGTATACGGCCAGCAGCATTTTCCTGTTTCAGGCTTACCGGTTCATTCCGTCGGGTCTGGCGACGACGCTCATTTTCCTGTATCCGGTGATTGTGGCCCTGATCATGGTCTTCCTGCGGGTCGTTCCTTCGTGGCAGGTGTGGCTGGCGATTGTCGCGACGTTTGTAGGGGTGGTCATCATGTCCCAGAGCGATGGTTCACAGACAATTAACCCGATTGGCGTGCTGCTGTCCCTCGGTTCGGCGACGGTCTATGCCCTGTTCATCGTCATCATCAACCGGAGCAAGGCCATCAGCACGTTGTCGAACTCCCTGTTGACGTTCTATTCCCTGAGCGTCGGCGCGGTCGTGTTCCTCGGTTGTATCTTGTTTTCTGACAAGGAGTTGATGACAGGAATTGAGACGAAGCTCGACTGGTTGAACCTCGTGGCACTGGCGATCCTACCCACCATCGTTTCCACCGCGTCCCTGGCCGTGGCCACCCGCAACATCGGCGCCACCAAAGCCTCGGTTCTCGGTGTGTTTGAACCGATTACGGCCATCCTCGTCGGAACGTTGGTCTTCGGCGAACTGTTGACCAACAACATCCTCGTCGGCATCCTCATCTCTACCGTCGCAGTGACGTTCATGATCCTCACGACGAAGCGGTAGGTTGGTGCACACCAGGGCACTAGCAGAACGGGAGTGAGCTCAATACTAGAGTGTTACCTCTATCTTGAGTGTACCACCCAAACCGATTTCGACAATGTCCCGGAGCGTTTTGATGGTCAAATTACTACCATCATTTTCAATTCGGGAGATAAATTCACGCTTCTTCCCAATGCGTTCAGCCAAGTCCTCTTGCGTCAAATCAAGTTTTAATCGGCTGTCTCGAATCTGATATCCAATCCGAAGATCTGCCAACTCTTTTTCATAGCGATTTCTTTCTACCGAACCTTCCTTGCCGATGTACTTGTCCTCTAATTGTGAGAGCGTTTTTGTTGTCATAAATACTTCTCCTTCTTTTCTTTGTAATATTCATTCATCAATCTTACTGCCTTCTCAATCTCTTTTGCAGGAGTTTTCTGAGTCTTTTTTTGAAAGCCACTTAATAATATAACTAGCTTACCATCATCAAAGAAACAAAAAACCCTAAAGATGTCGCTTGCAAACATCACCCTTATTTCAAATAAGCCATTTGTCCCTTCAATATGCTTCAAATGGTTCTTTGGAACAACTTCAACCTCCTCAATAATTCTCATTATCTGAAGAATTTTAGCTTGGACTTTTGGTGTCTGCTCATCCAAAAACTCTTCAAAATAATGTTTATACGCAACAACTGTTCTATATTTCATATTGCAAATGTAACTTAAAAGTTCCATTATTCAAGAAATATTTCACACTTTTTTGTCAGCGATGATACCGGTGAGTAGTTTCTTGTAACTGCTGCCCAGCGTTGTGTTGCGCAATTGTAGACTTGCTGCGTCCCGTCATTACCGGCCCCCGACCGGCAATGACGGGCTGTGGGAATGATCCCCGGTCAAAGCCAGGAATGAGAAGTTAAGTTGAATCACCGAGGTTGCGCATATAAACCCTCGGAAATTTCGGAGAATTCTTGGAATTGTAAGAGGGATGCATTATTTTTGCAACTATCGTTATAACGATACTTTAATTACTCTTTGCGATGAAACTTTACCACGGATCTATTTCGGTGATTGAGGCGCCGGTGTTGGGGAAAGGAAATCCCAGGAACGATTATGGGATGGGCCTGTATTGTACGGAGCACCTCTCATTGGCGAAAGAATGGGCCTGTGCTTCGGGTAGGGACGGGTTTGTGAATGAATACAACCTGCATACAGACGATCTTTCTGTCTTTGACCTGACACAGGGACACATCCTGAACTGGATGGCCATTCTTCTGGAAAACAGAACCTTTGACCTGTCTGCAGGCGTGGCTTCGGCTGCACGGGAGTATCTGTTGGCGACGTTTCTTCCCGATTACAAGGGCTTCGACGTTATCCGCGGCTATCGCGCCGATGATTCCTATTTTTCCTTTGCGAAAGACTTTCTCAACAACGGTTTGTCCCTGGAGAACCTTTCTGCGGCAATGAAGTTGGGAACGCTCGGAGAACAGGTGGTCCTCAAAAGCGAAAAGGCCTTCAAAGCGTTGGTTTTTAAGGGATCTACACCCGTTGACAGTCGCATTTATCACCCGCAATGGAGAAACCGGGACCGGCAGGCACGCGAGGAGTACCAGTTCATCAAGAAGACCTCGAACCCGCTGGAAGGCACCTACATCCTGGACATCATCCGACAACAATGGAGGAATGACGATGAACGCTTACGATAAAATCTACTTGGACGACGCCATGTCAAATCTTGGCGTGATGCTGGATTACGGAGCGATGACTTATGGGGATGCGGAAGGCTTTTTCAACCGCTTTCTGGTCAGCGACATCTCCAGAGAGTTCGCTGTCGGCAACCCCCGCTATGTGGCTGGGTTATCGGGCATTGAACTAGCAGAAAAGGTCATCGAAAAAACCGGCGGAACACCCCGCTATGCCGATTACCGGACATTCGGCAGGTCTGCAACCTATTGGGCCGGCTGGTCCCTGGCCTACCTGCAGTGGCACACCGGATATGCGTTTGAAAAACTCCACGAACGAGGCATCGACATTCCCTTCCTGCTCGCCCTGTATCCGACCCACCACGAAGCCGATTTGTCAAAACTGGTGGATACGGCTCTCGAGAAATTGGACCCGGCTGGAGCACAGTCCCCGAATGCACTCAAACGGCAACGGAAAGCTGCCGGCCTCACACAACAGGAACTTGCCCGTCGTTCCGGTGTCAAACTCCGAATGATCCAAGCCTATGAACAAAACTACCAGGACATTACCAAAGCCGAAGTCGGCTCCATCCTCCGCCTCGCCCGCACCCTCTCCTGCCACGTCGAGGATTTGATGGAATAATACCTCGTCATAGCCGGCGAGTGCGGCGTGTTGCGTCATTGCCGATGCGCCCGGTGTCGCCCGTCATTGAGGAGGCGCCCGGTGTGTTGCGTCATTGCCTAGCGCACCATTGCGTCACGTCATTGCCGGCCCCGACCGGCAATCTCAGGGAAGAGCGTTAGCGGCCAGCGGGCGGCGAAGCGGCCTTGGCGGGTAGCCATGCGGCGGGGATCGGGACGAATACCCACGCGCCCCAAATCCAACCGGTCGGCATCAAAGCAAACATCAACCGTCGGAATCCCCGTGCGCTGAAGGGTAGTATGAAAACGGCAGGCGGTCTCCAGCAGAACGAACTCCTCTTCCGTCAGATCCGTCAAGATCGTATGGCGTATCTCGTGCAGGAAATCCGCCGCACGCGGCCCGTGCTCCAAATCCGCCCCGTTATCATAACGACAAAGGTCGTGCAAGTACGCAAAGTACCGCACCACCTTCAGGTTCACATCCTTCCGCACTCGTCCGAACCGCATGGCCAACCGGATGCCATTCTCCTCCACCCGCCTCCAATGCGACGGCCCATGCACCTCATCCAGCACCCACCGGCTGGCTGCAAATGTGATTAGAGTTTTCATGATTAAGGCAGAAAGTGCCAGTGCATTAATATGACGCTCTAATGCCTGCCCAACAATTTTTGAATCCAGGTAATAGAACTTATACGTTTAATTTCCTCTTTCTGAATATGAGATACCGAATCTAGTTCCTTTATTTTATGCTCTAATTGCTCTATCTTTTGATTTGTTTCTTTGAGTTCTTGTATACTTGACACCAAAGATTTATTTAGGTTGAAGATAGCAAGTTCTTTGCTTCTTATTTCTTCATCTTTTGAAGCAATGTCTGCCTCTTTGCTCTTTATCGTTTCCTCAGCACTTCTTAAAGAACTTTCCATAGCCTTTAGATTGCGTTTAAATGATTCTATCCGTAGTGATAAATCATTTATCTCTTCTACCTGATTCGCTATTGTCTCAGAGAGATTATGCTCCTGCTCTGACATCTTAATTTGCATCTCTACACTCTGTTCTTTATACCTCAAAAGTTTATTTGTCCACACAGAAACATAGCGCCTAAAAATTTCGGTACTAATATCGTTCCTATACTTGATAGCCGATAGGAAATTATCTAACATTTTATCGACCTCTCGAGCGTGAAAGGCTTTTCTTGCTTCAAAATAAAAGTAATCAGCCTTACTATGCGATAGTTGCTCGGTCAACAATGTTTCCGGAGTCTCATTCTTTGCAAATTCCAGTACTCGTTTATCTGTTTTGACTGACCGAGGAAGAATTTCTGAAGTTAACACCAAACCATTCATCGAAGTACAACGGCTTAATGCCACATAAACTTGGCCAGATGCAAAAGAACTTCCTATATCAGCAATAACTTTCTCGAACGTTAATCCTTGACTCTTATGAACAGTTATGGCCCAAGCTAGACGCAAAGGGTATTGGGTAAATATTCCCACCACTTCTTCTTTGATGCACTGTTCTTCTTCATCCCACTTATATACAACATTTCTCCAATCCTCGGGAAAAATCACCAACTCTTGGTGGTCTCCGTGCAGAGTCTCGATTTCTACTTTGACCTCATCGTCATTAGTTGCCGTTATCTTTCCGATTTTGCCATTATAGTACCGTTTTTCTCTATCATTTTTAACAAACATGACCTGGGCACCAACTTTAAGATGCAGATCTGTATCAGTGGGACGAATATTTAAAGGGAACTCTCCTTTGATTTCTGCTGAGTATGTCTTTAATGGAGTCTTTAGCTCGTCTAACTTCGTATTATTTATATCGGAAACACGATGGTTGGTTGTGGCTAGAATTATATAATGATCGTCTTCGCCTGGTTGAAAACGAGGATTTAGTTTCCCCTTCAACGTTTCATAATCTGCTGGTAGCATATTATTAACGCGAACACGATTGAGCAGGTCGATAAAATCTCTCTCATTCTGTCTATAAATCTTTTTCAGTTCGATGTAAAGAGGTTTACACCTTTTAATCACTTTTGCACTAAAAAAGAATTCGCTTTCATAAAAGCGATACAAAAGATCCCTTTCGTCACCTACTACCACCGGTGGTAATTGGAACGTGTCACCAATTAAGATAACTTGTACCCCCCCGAACGGCAGATTACTCTTTCTAAAAACGCGAAGTAACGTATCAACAACATCTAACAAATCAGCCCGAACCATTGAAACCTCGTCAATAATCAACAATTCCAGACCTCTTATAAGTTTTCGTTTCTCATTCTTATACTGAAAATTGTCAAATAGAGTTGATTGGTCTACATCATCTATCGGAGCTTGTTCCCTCAGTCTCTTGTCATTGGGGACATAGATAGAGGGAGGTATTTGAAAAAAGGAGTGAATAGTCTGCCCCCCTGCATTTACAGCAGCAACACCGGTTGGCGCCAACACAGCAATATTCTTTTCTGTAACTCCTCGCAAATATTTTAGAAAAGTTGTTTTACCAGAACCTGCTTTACCCGTCAAGTATATTGATGTATTAGTATATAGAGCATACTCTAGGGCCATTCTGAACTCCTGATTATCCGGGTCTAATTGGATTCCTTCCACTGAAAAATTCCTATTTATACTTGCCATGTTATAGTCCCCATTTTGAATCTCCTATGCATTGGGTAGGTAAAGTAGATTTCCTGATAAACTTAGACTAAATTTCTCCCCCCGAAAAGAGGTTAGAGTTTTCCAATACATATCAAAGTCTTATAGCATCTTTTGCCTTGGTAAAATGTTGCCAAGACTTTGTTGAATACATCGTTCGGCGAGATTGCATCAAAGAGGGTCATCGATGAACAAACTTTCTTTGCATCAATTCCGCCCAAAATCTCAACAGCTGTTTTTGTTTTATGCGTTAGCATCGCATCGGAGATTTCGCGGAGACGTTTTCCAAGGACCGGATGCTGTAGGTATCGTTCCGCTTCAGAGAGATCCGCAATACCATAAAAGTGTGAATGGCCACTACGCCCCAGCCCCCGAAGCTGTGGAAAAATATACCAAATCCAATGGGTTACCTTCTGCCCAGCCAGAACCTCAGCCAAAGCCTGGGAATAATTTCCCTCCCATGACTGGTCTTGTGCTTCTAAAAATCGGTTAATATCGTTCTCGGAGTTCATTATATTTTTGTTTTAAAAGCCTATAGCACTTTGACTCCTTAAATGCGAGGAAGAGCAATAGCGCAGCTACTGCAATGTCCAGAAACAACCAAACGTCTCGGCCAAGAGTCAGTTTAAAGAACGGCTGAAACAGTACCACCACAATCAGGAATGTCAGTGCGAGTTCCTTTTTCTGTTGTCTATAATACTCATAGGCAAAGTACGCGCTGATGATGGTCGTCACAACCCGCACAATGGTATAAAAGCCAATGGGCAGTTTAAACACACACAACAGCAGAATTGCCGCACCGGCAATCTGGATCTTTTGGTTTGAAGAGAGGGGTGAGTTTGTCATAGCTCGTTATTTGGTCTCTAGGTTCTGCTCATCCGTTTCTGCATTGTCTCCAAAAGCACTCACAAATCCTTCTATAAGGGACGGTAATCTCTCTCCAAATTCCTTAAGCATGCTGCCAGCTTCTTCCATGCCTTGTCTAATTAAAAGTCCATTGTATCTACCAATAGCCTTGTTGATTGCATCTTTCTCTTCTTTAGTGTACGAATCGTAGTTCATCTCGTACTCTTCAAGAAGTTTTGCATACTCTTCCTGAGAGAGTTCCCAATCTTCTGCGGTCCAATCTGTATAGGAAGATTCTACATCTAAAACATATTTGTTTATTCTAGTGGGTAATGACGGTTTACAAGAGGTGACTAAGGCCACAATAAATAACAGAAAAAGTTTAAACGTATTTCTCATATATTAGTGATATCTATTCTTATAATATTGACTTAAATCTATAATCCCCATTTTTTCAAGTCATATGTTGCCTCAACTACACTCTCAATCGTATCATCAAGTTCAGTAAAGAAATCAAACCCAGAAAGTTCCTCTAGTTTATCTACACTCATTGCACACCTCTGCATATTTTCATTATTAGCCTTGTTATACATAACAAATGCTATACTCTGTTTGCCAGCCAAAACTGCTTTGAAAAATGCATCAGGAACAACGACATTGTGTTCACCGATAGTCCCATATTGATTTTCCCATACTAAGGGTCCAGTAACTACCACAACTTGTCCAAATTGATTCGCCCACATTCGAACTTTTTTTTCCAATGTACTCCATTGTCCACTATTAAGTTTTTGGTTCTGAGGACAGCAATTTGTAAAGTAGAAGGTTTCAATTATGGCCTCTTGGCTCCATTTGAAATCTGCAGCAGGTGCCATATGACCCCTCGACCAACCGGAGTTACGATAATCACAATCATCTGCCTGCGGCAAATTTAGTGATGGATCAGGACAAAATTTAAGGCCTTTTCTTGAATTCGGGCCATCAGTTTCAGAAGCTAACAATTCATAAGACACCCAGTTAGGAATCTTCCTTTTACTATTGTAAGAGATTATGTGTGCACTGTATGCAATAATCTCATACGTATCTGAAGATAGCTTGGAAATAGGTCTTTTCTTTTCCAGGACAGGTATGTGATAATATTTTCCGGAAACGGCACCTACGGACCCAATAGATGAAATAGGAGGTCGGCGGTTACAAGCATAAATCACCAATATACCTGAAAGAATGATTATCAGCGTTCTTAATAATCTCATCTTAAATATTTGCGAACGAGGTCAGTACTAATGGCAAAATTTAAATTAGCTCCAGAATAATCTAGCCCAGCAGATGTTATGCCGATTGCCTCTCCATATTCGTTTATTAAGGCTCCTCCGCTACTTCCGTGATCAATTGGCACACTAATCTGTATGATATGTCCTTCTCTTAGTTGAGATATTTCCCCAGAAGAGAAGGTATTCTCTAATCCCCTTGGACTACCTATAGCATAAGCCTTATCTCCGACCCTCGGTTGGTTCTTTGATAACGGTAGATATTTAAACGTTGTTTGCTCAGCATCAACCGTAAATATCATGATATCATTTTCTCTGTCTTTTAAAATAACATCCTTGAGTTTATACTGGCGTCCATCCTGCAACTTGATAATCTCGTAGCCAACAGTTGTACCTTGAAATACATGGTAATTACTAACAGCGAGGCCTCTGGAGTTAATAAAGAAGCCTGATCCTTGAAATTGATTATACCCACTTGAAGTAAAAATCATAAAAACAGCAGAGGAGTATGTTTCAAAGATCTCTTGCGGGCTTAGTTTAACCCTCGATGTTGGTTTTTCAACTATCCAGTTTCCTTGTGATTTAGAAGCCTGAGACGGATTCTTTCTTCTATTTCTGGGGAGTTCTTGTTGATGATTCTGTCCCCTATTTTCAGGCAACCTCCTATGATTTTGTGGAATCGGCGGTCGTTGCGTACATGAAAATATAATACTGCAAAGGAGTAGTATTGTAGTCTTTCTAAATAGATTTCTTATTTCCATAAGTCTGACCAGGTTTAGGTAATATATGTATCAGAAATCTCTGATTGAGAATCTCTGTTTCTTCTCTCATGAGACCCGTACCACTTTGCGTACCATCTCCACTTCCACAAATTAAAACCTCGCAATTCTTTGCTGTAAATTTGATGTCATTATTCTCCCAAAATTTTTTCAGGCCATAGGCCCGCTGATAACTCAACGGATAATTCAAACCCTCAAAACCTATTTTTGAGGCTTGACCTTCAATAATTAACAGATATTGGATATCCGGATTTTTTGAGGTTGTTTCTGATACAAAATCTCTCAACTTTGCACCGGCTTCTTTCAATTTTTCACGTGTTTCCAAGGGCAGATTCTCAATTCTATCGTCCCCCGTTCTGTAATTGACTTCAATTTTCAATTTATGTTTTTTATACATTTCTACATAAGTAAAATATGTAGAATCTATATTCCGAGTAGCATAATTAATTTCTTCCAAAACCTTCTTTTCTGCCTCTGTAGCAAGTAATTGATTTGTCAAGCTATCCAAGGCAGCAGTATTACTTATGACAGTACTATCTAATGTTCCAAGCTTACCAAGGATTATTTCTATTTGTCTTTGTTTATCTACCAATTCTATATTTGCACCAATAAACAATACAAGCATTACAAAAAATAGACTTGTCATCAAGTCCGCAAAACTGGCCCAAAATAGAGATTTTTCCTTTTTTGCCATGATTTAATTCGGGATTATTAAAACAGCCGTATCTTTTACACTTAGAGTATCAACTACATTTGAAGACACCTCAGAGTTTGGCACTACCACATTCTCAGATGAGATATTATCATCACTCAGAGGATTAAAATCTTTTACAAACCTATATGCATACATGCCAAAACCCAAAATTATTAGCATAATACACACTAACGACCCCCATTTAATGATAGTAGAGATCGAGTCGTTTTTGTTTTCACCCCCTGCGGCTGATTGATTTCCAAGGAAAGTTGTATTTTTAGATATAGCTTCAATCAAAAGATCAAGTTTCCTATTCTGCTCCCTAGTTGAAACGACTAAGTCATTCATAGCGATTTTCGTATCCCCCAACAGTTGAATTTCTTTAGCCATTGAGTGTATTACTGTGGCCTTCTCCGCAAGTGTAGCCTCTTGTTCTTTAAGGTACTCTGTAAACTCCCGATCCCTCTGTTGAAGAAGCTCCTGCATTGCTACTTGCTGTGCCGCTAAGGTTTCTTTAAATACATTCTGCTGGGCCTCCCACGATGTTGTAAGATCTACATACTCCTCTGCAGCTTTACCACGTAACTCGATGACTCCAGACTTTACATTATCAGAAAGGGCTTCGAATGTCTTCCTCAATGTATCATCAACATTTGCTACTACCTGATTGATATACTGTTCACGTTGAGAAACCTGAGCAATCTCACTCTCAAAGAATGCCCCCATTCTCTCTATGGCAGCTGTTCTGTTCAAATGTTCATTAATATTTTGGTTTAACGCATTCACCGCATTCAAATAACCAGATACATTATGGAGGTACTGATTAAAAGTCGCCATTTCGCTTGTACAATCTTTAAGTTCCTTGAGTACCTTAATATTTGCTTGAGCAACCTGACGAATATCTATATCCCGAATGAGTTGAATAAGTTCAATTTGTTCCTTTGATGCATCAGATATTTTTAATAAAGCGGTATCAAGACCTGAAATATTTGCTTTAAATGTCTGATTAAAAGCAACTAGGTTTTGTTGCAGAAGATATATTGCATTTATAGTATCACCGGATAAGACAGGTAACAATTCTGTTTGTATCCATGAATAAAATCCATTTTTGTGTGATTGGACCTTTGACACTGCATTTTTGGATCCCCATGCAATAAGAGTTGTACACAATACTCCAGTGAAACTAGATGCCATTGCAATCGCTACGCATGACATTAGCTCACTAATATGAGTTATGAGAGAACCTTCCGTAAATCCATCCGTTAGTGCAATAGCCCCAATACCAACAATGATACCAACCATTGTACCCATCAGACCCAAGTATAATGGGATTGGCTGTTGTGTCGTAATTTCTTCTTCTTCAGCATCACAGTACCTTTCAACCACATCTTTCATGAGGTGAAAATCACTCGCTGCACCTTTATTTTTCGCCAGATAGCTATTTAAGGCTTTCACAATATTCCCCATTACGGGACTAGAAGATGTCACTTCTAACTGTGAAACTTCTATAACTTTATCTTCATCTTCCGAGAATGGATTATCGTCCTCTGACTCACAATCTAATTGCTTTGAGGTGTCAACAAAGACATTCTTAATTCTATAAGCAGACTCTTGTGAGGGAAATATAGAATTGAAGGATTTGATTTTGCTTCTAGTGTTAAGATAACTTCTGATCTGTAATAAGATAATTACGATAATTAGGGCAATAACTACAAAATAATGCATAGTACTAGCTTAATTCAATATCAATTTTCTCAGTCACATTCCACTGTGAGTTTGCAACTTGCTCTGCTTTTCCAGTTTTTAGAACTCGGACTTTCTCGGGTCTATCTGACTTCCTAGATACAGTGCATACCGATTCAATATCCTCGTCATTAAAACGGAGTATTCGGCCAACTGCGTCCTCTTTGTCAACGCATAAATCCAAGATAGCAGTTGTGCTACTAGGTGAGTCCATAATTAGCTTATAGATTGTCTTTCCTTTCTGATGTGACGGGAAGATATCAGAAAGCACTCTGGTAGTAGAATCCCTTGCATACAGTTCAAATCTCTGTACTGGCTGTGAATCCACCTTGGCCACTGGCTGCTCAACATTCTGCGTAGGCGTATTAACCACCTGAACGGGTGTGGCTGGTTTATCTATCTGTTTTGCGATGTATTCCAGAATCTTTGGATCAGTAATGAACTTCTTAACTATTGTCCTTACCTCTTCTTGAGAAACACCAGCCGTCTTAGCCTGAGGCTTTCTGTCCTCAATAAATTTAGAGATGTATTCCTTAACTCTACGACTTTCGGTTACGTGAAACACAACTTCCTCTCTAAATCTATTCTCGCGCAACTTAAGCATTGAAAGTACTGCACACACGAGTCCGATTAGACCAACCACAATGCCAATTAAAGCTGCGATAGATGAGTTTTTGATATCAGACTCAAGTTCCTTAATCTCGTTATCGATTGCTTGTTGAACCTTTTCATCAGTAGCTTTCTCAATCTGTGCAATAGATGCCTTGACTAATGAATCTATATTATGATTTGCCTTTGTTACAGAAGTGAGAATCGCGTTCTCTATGCGAGCTTGTGCATTTTTAACCTGATCCTCTCCCGCTTTTACAATTGCTGCTTTTGCTCCTTTTACTTTGTTGTCAATATCTTCTTTTGTCTTGGTGTCTACCCAAGAGCAAGATACTATACTAAGCAAAACTATAAATGAGATACCTATTCTTTTCATTGCATTACATTACAAATTATAAATCTCACGAACCAATGCATTTAGTACTCCTGTAAGCGGATAGAAGAAGAGTGTCTCTTCAACAACATTATCTGCTCCATCCTGCTTGATAGACTCTTTCTTAAGTTCTATACCATTATCAAGGAATGTCTTAAGATCTCTCATGCAGAGTTTCCTTGCATCTTCCATTACTGACTTATCGATTTCAAATTCATCATAGTATGAAAACTCTTTATCAAGATCAAATGCAAAGTCTATGAATGACTTACAGTTCTTGATAACCTGTTCCTTAATTGAATCGTTCAGGCTATCGTAATCCATTCCCTGCTCCACAAATGTACTGTCATCAGTACCTAAGAGAATAGTCTTCATTGTCTTAATCTGACTGTAATCCTGCGACTGGAATGGATTAGCAAGAATTCCACCCTTACATGTGGATTCTTTAGAATCCTTCGGTCTAATGATGTCAAGGCCATCCTCTGAATATGGCTTCTCATATACCTTTTCGAAAATCAGCTTAGAGAAACGGGCCAATGTCGCACCTTTCGGATCAGCACACAAAACATTAAGAACCTTAGAGCCATTTCCACTGAAAGTTATATGTCTTGGCATACCAAATCCTTTTGCCTTCATTATATTGGCAATGTGATACATGATGGCAACGAAGAATAGAATGACTACATACTTTCCTCGTTTATCATCTGCAAGCATCTTTCCGAAGTTAATTTCCACCTTTTCCTTCAGTACCTCTTTGTTGGATGCCAAAGAGAAGAAGAAGGCAATAATATCTGTCGAGATCTTCTTACTGTCTAATGAATTGAGGACCTCCTTGAGGGAATTAAACTTATTGGCTTCCAGCTGCTTGCGGATGATAGGAACATATGTTCTTACTATACCGTTTGTCTCAGCACTATATGAATATCCATCACCAAAGATTGTGTTCGCAGCAAATCTGAATGATGTTAAATACTCAGGCTTGCCCTTGTCAACGATCAGTACATCAGTCGTACCACCTCCAATATCGACAGAAACGACAGTAGAAACCGCTCCATTGTTTGTCTTGTGATAGTAATATGGTGCAACAGATTCAGACATTGCTATAATGTTCTTCAGTGGAGCGTTAAACAGCTCCGCAAATGACTCCTCCCACTCAGATTTAAACTTATTAAATCTTCCCTGAGTCATACTTGCTGGATAGAACCATACAATCTCAGTTCTTGAAAGATCACCATTGTTGAGCAGCACTTTATTTCTGAGCATCACCAGCAAGCTCTCAATATACTTATGAGCACGCTGTTTATCCTCCTGCTTAGCTGACCACTTTAAGTCAGTATGAAGAATGTTATACGACAATGGCATTACCTTTTCATATGTGAAAGGTATGTTGGTATTGGCCATTGAGTATACTGCCTTAGACCAATTGGTGCTCTGGCTTTCTGATATAACAGTACGCATCGGATATCTGTAGATGCTCTCACCTCCGATTGTCTCCGGCAAAAAGTCTGAGTTGAAGACACTTCGAATATCAGCTGTATCTGTAAGATGCAGTTTCTGTATCTGCATATCAGAGTCAGTGATATCAAATGCTTTAGAAGCTTCATCATTTAGACTATATTCAATGTGAGTATTGGTTGTACCAAAGTCAATTGCAAATCTAAATTTATGATTTCCTGCTCTTACTGCAAATAAAGGCACGACTACTGCAGAGACGCCATTACCCGACACCTGCATGTAATCATATTCTTTCTCCAATGCATATGTTATAGAATCAACCTTATACTGATCAATTCTCACACCGTCAGGATTGCAGTTGCGTTTAACGATACCCTCTGCATCCACAACGGAATTCATTCTATTATAGAAAGTAAGAGAATATGGATTATTATCACCTGCAATAGAATCGATATCCAAGAGTGCAACTCTATAATATGGTTTAACCCCTTCTGGATACTTAAGTGCTGGGAATTGTCCAATTGTAAACTCCTTACCTTCAATTACGGCTCCTTTGTTTGTTGTTAAATCAACCTTTGAACCTTTATAATATATACGATCGTACTGAATGTATGAATCTTGCTTCTTAATCGGAATTCTAAGTATTACCTTAACGCCTGTATCGCCAACTAATCTCTGAATTTCTATAACTTTCTTTCCACCAACTGTACCCCTTAATGAATCAACTGTAAAATAATCAAAGTAGGTTTTCTTTAATGGTAATAAATAACTGTCTTTCGCATCAAGTGTTGTATCATTACCATCAAAATAACCCTTCGTATTGAACTTATAGGGAATTTTAACAATTGTATCTTCCAAGAAATCTGAGATAGTTACATATGGATATTGTGATCCATCATCAGGCAACGTACGCTCTGCGATCGGAGTAGTATCAACATACGGTACTTTTGTGTTCTTATCCCAATTACCTATTACATATTTTGTCGGTTCTGTGTAAGTCTCAACTGGCAAAGCCAACGGAACATTTACCCCTAGCTTAATTAATTCAGAAGAAACCTTCATTTCAAAGTCACTATCAATTCTAGTAACAGTCTGCTTTCTTCTTAACTTCTGATCCAAAATCATGACATATTGCTGAGCAGTAGCAACAACAGGAATATCGTCATAATTTGAAGAATAATGTGAGGAATCCTTGATAATATTCTGACGGATATCGTTTCTCTGGTTATCAGACAATTGTCTAAAACATTTCTCCAGATACAAATCGACCTCTGGGAATAGCTTAGCAAAATCATCAGGTCTGCTAGTCCTGAGACTATACCAATACTTTATATAGTCGAATTCACGCTTGTAAAGAGGCTTATAATCATCATCAAATGGGCTATCGCTTCCAAATTTAATTTTCTTCTTCACATATGAAAGGTTATTTGCAGATGTAAAGAAGAGAGTAGCTGGTGAAGTTGCACCAATAATATTCATCATGTCCTGTCCTGTTGGATCAGTATAATTCAATAGATAGATACAATCCATCTGATTAAAATTATACTCATCTCCATCCTGCTGAATATAAGTGCGATAGGTCTTTCCGAGCCTTACATGCTCATCAGAATCTGAGTCTTCCAACTGCTGGAGATGATTTTTCTTATCCCAAACAATAATATCGATAATATTTCTATACTTCTCGATATTGAAGAATATCTGTCCGACATCTAAACTGTCTGACACCAACTTATGGTATGCTGTCTTACCTTCAAGTCCATGCTCTGCTACATATTTAAATGCACGCTTTACAAGATCCATCCTTGCAAACGGAGAAGGAATGGATGTAATTTCTTTCTTATCTGTTGCTCCTACGGGGTCCTCTATAGACTCAATTGCTTTTGTTCCGATTCTAACCGAATCTTCCCAATTGCTGATTGTATTTGAAGAACCTTTATGTATTCTAAAAACCTTTGCCATGACATTCTAGAATTTGAATTTCTTATCAACTAACAATTTACTTACGATACAGAATAGCTCAGTGAATTTCTGACTCAGGGAGTAATTCTTTGATAACGATGACTGCTTATCGTTAAGGGCGGCATCAAACAAGTCATATCCAGACTTATTAAAGGCCCAAAGAGCTTTAATAGAATCTGGTTTTACTCCATCAACAATAGAATATAGATCGGAGCCTTTGACAGCAAGCTTATATGGCTTAAATCCTCTATCATTGTCTGCCATCTCCTCAAGCCAAGTGAGATATGCTTCAGTAAATTTCTTAATATTATTAGCAAATGATGATTTCAAGAATGCATCTGTTATACCATTATCCACTGCCCACGGCTGGCTAATTGCACCCCTCAAATGTTCCTTTATATATTTAGAGAAGAGAACAAACTGAGTCATCGGTACGCACAAGATGTCCCTCGTTGTCTGGCTTAAATTGCTAAACAATACTTCTTTGACATCATCTTCGATGCCGAACTCCCTAAATTTCGCGTTTGGTGCATAAACACGGAAATTTTCATCCTCGGTACAAGACAATATAGGGTCATCATCTGGTATAGAAACAAAATCAACAATAGATAGAGCTGATATCAACTCAACCATGTGTGCGTTATTCTGCTGTTCAGTGCCTCCTTCGTTATTATCATACTGATTTGCCCTATTATCAGCCACATAATACAATACGTTTACAGAAGACTTGTCGCCATTGACATTCTTCTCATAATACTGCAGAGCTGCTTTTGTTTTGCCAATAAAGGTTGAAGAATCGATAGCACCCTCATCTTTAGGCTTTACATCAAAGTATGGGAGCACTGTGATTGCACCGATTGGAGCTTCCTGAATAGAAGCATAATTCGGCATATCAGCACTCAATCCGCGTAGATTCTTAAGCAACAGAGGGAAACCACTTGCGCCAGTTCCGCCGAAAATTGAGCTGATTATAAAGATTCTATCGCCAGGCTTGAAAGCAGATGCGAAATCTACGAAATCCTGTGAGGTTGTAAATTGATTAAGAACAACGCTACCAATATTAGGATTTCCCTTGAAACCTACTTCCATGTCTGCCTCCAGATTATTCTCTGAGAATAACATAGAAGCAAGAGCCATATTCTCACGAGAAAGCGTGCTGTACTCTATAAACTCTCTAAATTTCTTATTCTTTGTATCCTGCAATGACAGACGGTTGTCGTTTACCATTTGCTCAAATGGCATGGCAAAGAAAGTGTTAGACGTCTTATCATTAAAAGACAATTCCTTTCTAATTGCAGAACATGTCTTGATAAGTTCCAGCGTACGAGTCAAATCTGCATTTGCAAAATCTGGATCAATTACAATAGGAACAATTGCATCTGCTTCTATCTTAACACCAGAAGCAGCCAACATTACTAGAGACCTTAGGACTCTGGATCCCGTACCACCAATACCGAATAGATATAGTTTACCTTTCATTTCTAGAGAATTTAGATATTAAAGAAAAGGGACGTGTTTCGCATTACTACTCCACCACTTAAAAACAAAAGTAAATACGACAAAAAATAAGGCACTAACAATAGCAGCACCAATACCGAAGCCCCAACAATCAAGACTTGAAATTAATTGTGCTACAACATTACCGTCTTCATCAAACTGATATACAAGTTCCTGAGGAATATATCCATAAAAGAATTTAGAATATGTGATTCCAAATGCCACAGCTAAAGTAATTCCTCCATTGAGAAATAGAGTAATCAACCATGACCACCACTTACACCAACGGGGATGATTATAAATATAGTAATAAAATAAGACAATAGCTAAAGTTATCACTGCAGTAATTAACCCTACGACAGAATAAATATTCATCCCAACATAATCTTGTGCAAGTGTGTCATATCCCCACAAGTAAAGGTCCAAATTATAACACCACAGTGACTTAAACCAACTGTAAATCGTTCCAAAAAAATAACCCATAACTATCTAATATTTACATTTAACTTCATATACGTTGTATCAGCACTAAAAGCATCATACAATCCATCAACTAAATACTTGAATCCATATGTCTTATCTGTTGTAATCTTGTCTATACCCTCATCATCAGTATTGGTAACACTCTCGCTCCATTCACATTTTCTCTTCAAAAGTTGAATTGAAAGTGGACCTTTGTAGAGGTTATTCCATTGAGGGTTTAGACTCATCTTAATAAGGTGTGTGTATTTAGGATTATTGTTTAATTTATCAACTGCAATCGTAAAGGATTTGTTAGAGAGCTCATAGTTAGTAGGATTCATCAAATACTCATTATCTATCAATATACTCGAGCAATCTACCCCTATTGACATCATAAATTTCGTATCTGGATTTCTCCGGTCAATTCTTGTATTGATAATAGATGTAAGAGGAGCTGATGGATCCGGATCATATCTCCCAATTTTCGGAGAAACCATAAAACCATATTGAACAGTTGCGACACCTTTACTAAGATGGTAAGTATTAAGAACCCCGGATCCCCTTATTTTTTCCTTAGGAATATTATCCGACAATGTGTTCAAATGATGGGAATCACCAACAATCATCATATAAAAGGGCCTCTGCTGATTAATATTGTAGGCAACATTTCTTCTATCATAGTACTTACCCTCAAATCTCGATGATAAATGGTAAATCATAACACCAAGATCGGGATTCTGTCTAAGCTTATAAGCAAAATGATTCTTAATCCCTATTTGCTGATTCAACAAATATTCATCAGCATTTACTCCACTTCCAGGAGAAAAGACGAAATCTGAAATCAATATTGATACAGTATCCCTTCCATGTGAGTCAAGTATATCTCCAATAATATTGGAAAGATCGGTTGTTGTTCTATTTCCACCTTTTGCCCGGAAGGTATCAGGCTCAAGCCTTCTAATAAAATCCTCAACATCAGCAGGTTGTTTAAATTTCCTTGTATTAATGTAATACAAATTCATTTCAGCACAAATTTCTGAAATCTTTATATCACTAAGAAAACTATATACTGACTGCTCAAATTCAGTTACACCTTTGACATAACCATCCATGCTGCCGGAGTTTTCAACATAAATGTTGTAAACACATTTAGCAATAGTATCCCTATTTTCAGAAACTGAAATTTGTCGAACTTGAACCTGCGGAGCTCCTCCACAAGAAACAAATAACAGGCTCATAAGAGCCAATATTAGAAGAGAATTAAATTTCATAGTATTTTATATTTTATTCACCTTTAGGGTTTGGTCCATATTCATTTGATCCAGACTTTCCATTTTGGAACGCCAACCACAATCCATAAAAAGGAATGAGTTGCCACCACCCAGAATGACCTAAGTCATGACATCTTTTCGTTGAAGTTGCGATATACACCCAAAGAATCGGAATACTTATGAGAAAATATAGTATTCCTTCTCCAAATAGAACTTCTACTACAGCACTAATAAAAGTACAAACAATATTTGTAACCCAAAATCTGGTTCTCCTTATTCGCCCATCGAAGGAGAAAGGATTATTTGAATTAGATGTTTGTTTACATTCAACTGAGTAATGACTTTGTTCAGACATAATATAAGGTTTTAAGGTTAATATACAATTATTAGGTACCTAGAGTAGAGTAAAGGACAAAATATCAGAAATATAAATTCTTAGCAATCTATTTATGTTAACTCTATGAATACCCAACGCCGAGATAGTTTAGGTTATACAAAAAGCGAAAGCGTGGCGTTGAGCTTACTTATCTGAACAGGTCCTAGGATAACCTTGCGAATAAATATGCATCAACTCCACGCCGTAATTCAGAACTGAATACGACGAGTGAGCGCGCTTATTCTCTTCGCAAAATCGAATTTCCTAGGTTCGTTCAGAAAGAATAAACTACACTTTCGTGTTTTCCATTATGTGTTACAAATGTACAAATTTTCTCATATTCTATGTCATAAATATAAAAATTTTAAGAATTATAGAATTCTCTATCAACTAATACTTTACACCACTTAGTATTCTCAGGGTCTGTATCATTGAGATTCTCTCATTTTATAAAAAAGTATATTTATTTATAATATTGTTCGTTTCTCAATTTCCAAGTAGTGTTTTTATAAAATTATCAACTTCCTTACTTCCTAAATCAAATTTGCTACTTCACCACAAACTCGACTGTTTGGGTGTGGCCGTGTGGGTCGACGAGGGTGAGGCGGTGGTAGCCGGGGGCGGGCTGGAGGGTGAGCTGGTGGACGTGGGTGGTGGTCCCGAGGTAGGAGGCGTCCAGGTGCCAGAACAGTTCTGCGTCGGGGGCGGTGTGTACGGCCTTGCAGACGAAGCTGCCGGGGGTACCATCCAGTTGTCGGGCCAAGGACAAGACGCTGCCCTGCGTAGGATACAAGATAGCGAAGGAGGTAGCCGTCGTACTGGGGTGAGTGGCCTGAACGGGGCTCGTCGTACTGGGGTGAGTAGTAGCAGCCTGTACCACCGGGTGCTGGTAGTAATGCTGCAGGACGGGCGGAAGGACGAAGCCGGCTTCCTGACAATAAGGACAGATGTCGCTATGCAAGGCATTCGCAGGCAAACGGAGGGCCACCCGGTCCCGGCAGAAGCGTCCGGCGCGGTGTCCCGAATGCCGGCAAATGGTCAGTGTCACCTCGATGGGGGCAGCGGGATTGGCGGACGTTGCACGCTCAGTGCTGTTCTTGGACGTGGCGCGCTCGGTGCAATTGGCCAACGTGGCGTATGGAGCAGAATCGGTGGTGGCTTTGATATTAGGAGAGGCTCCGCTAGCTGCGAAACTGTCAAGTGCAGCGCTGGTGTCGGGCGCGGCGGGTTCCGGGAACCAGCCGCTGTTGGGGAGCAGGTGGAAGATCTCGAAGAGGATGGGGCCGGCGCAACGGGCTCCGGTCAGGTCGGGAGCGCCACTGCCATCGGCATTACCTACCCATACGCCCACGGCATAGCGCGGGGTTACTCCCACTGCCCACGCGTCACGCGAGCCGTAACTGGTCCCCGTCTTCCAGGCTACCTGCTGCACAGAAGCCACGCGGCGCCAGTCCATCTGATCCGGCCGGTTGACTTCGCTCAGCGCCTCCAGCGTATAGTAACACGCCCAAGGGTTGCTCAACGGGAAATCGGGAAGTGTTGACACAGCAAGGTCGCGAACGGAGCTTCCCAAGGAAAGGTCGCGAACCGGGGTACCCGCATCTAAATCCACGCGAGAATTATCAGCAACAGATCCCGCAGCAAGGTCACCCGCAAAGGATTCGGCAGCAAGGTCGCCCACAGGGGCCGCAGTCAGGCATCCCGCAGCAAGTTGGGCGTAGGCGTTTACGACATCCACAAGGCGGACTTCGGCGCCGCCAAGGATGAGGGAGAGGCCGTAGGCATCGGCGGGACGGTCCAGGGAAACAAAACCGGCGCGCTGAAGGGTTTCGGCAAAACGGGCCACCCCGAATTTTTGCAACAGATAAACCGATGGAATGTTGAGCGACAAGGCCAAGGCCTCATCAGCAGGCACCGCCCCCGCATAGCTGCCATCAAAGTTTTTCGGAGCAAAGCCGCCAAAATCGGTCGGCACGTCGGGCAAGAGGGTCTCGGGCAAGAGCACGCCCTCCTGCAGGGCCGCTGCATACAACAAGGGCTTCAAGATACTGCCGGAAGAACGCGGCGCACGGGCCACATCCACCCACTTTCCGGGGCGGTCGTACGAAAGATCCGCATTCCCACAGTACGCAACGATGCCCCCCGCTACACGCACCTCGCCCAATGTTGCGCCACCCGCTACCGCGCCACCAGCCCCCACCGCAAAAGAACCGCCACCTTTCCCCGCGACAGAATGGCCGCCAGCAACTACCGCTGGCTCCCCCACCTCCTGCACAACGATGGCCAGGTCGTGGATGCCTTGTTGGCGGAGTTCCTGGCTCCAGCGCAGGGCAACCGCCTCGACACGCTGCTGCAGGGCGAGGTCCAGGGACGTGCGGATCTGTTGTCCGTGATGGAGTTTGTGGTGGAGCTCCACCCAATGCGGCGCATACTGGGGCATCGGATAGGGCTTCCCGATCAGGGGCTCCTCCAGGGCCAGGGCGTGGTCCTCCTGGCTGAGAACGCCGCGCGCCAACAAGCGGTCCAACAGACGATTGCGCTTGGCCAACAGGGCCTCCCGGTTGCGCTCTAGGTGGATCAGCGCCGGAGCATTCTGCAAGACCGCCAAGGTGGCCGCCTCGGCCCACGAAAGTTCCACAGCATCGCTGCCGAAATACCGCCACAAAGCCGCCCGCAGGCCCACCACATTGCCTCCAAAAGGGGCGTGCGCGGCATACAGTTGCAGAATTTCTTCCTTGCTGTAGCGCAGTTCCACCCGCGTTGCCAGAAAAATTTCCACCACCTTTTGCCACACCGTCCGCGGCTTTTGACGCGAAATCCGCACCAACTGCATGGTGATTGTACTGCCCCCGCTTACCACCCGGCCGTTACGCAGGTTCTGAACCGTCGCACGGACCAAGGCTCGCAGGCTCACCCCAGCGTGGTCGTAAAACCGGTGGTCTTCAAATTCCACCAACGCCTGCACAAATTTCTCGGGCAAGGGCCACGCCTCCTCCATCGGGAAGCGCCACTGGCCATCGTCGGCGACCCGCGCTCCCAGCAAGGCTCCATCGCGGTCCAACACGACCGTCGAATATGCCACACCTTCGAACAGGTTGCGCGGCAGGCAGCACAGCCACAACAGCAGCAGAGCTGCCACCAAAACACCCGCAAAAATGCCCAGTTTTTTCATTCCTTATCGCACTACCGTTTGAAGATTCATCGTCGTAGCCCGGCATTCGGAATCATACATATCCTCACACACCACCGGCGGCAACACAAAACTACCGGCATAAGCCGCTCGCAATCGGACGGTGAAACGTTGTTGTTTCCCAGCCTGCATCGGGAAATACCATTGGATACGGTCATCGCGGATGTCCTGGTGACTGCCCGTCAAAGCCGCATCACCGGTCGCCACCGGAAGCCCGGCATTCGCCACCAGACGGTCGTTCCAGATTTCCCAACCGGAAGCAGCCACAAAGTTCAGGGCCAGAGACTTGCTGTCCTCTCCCCGTTTGTGCACCTCAATCTGTGCCACAAACTCCTGACCTTGCTCCAAGGTATCGATGGAGATCGGCTGACCCGACACATCCCGATACGTGACGGTCAATTCCACCCCATTGGAAACCGCATCCACCCGTTCGTCGGCAGCGGGCTGACGTCGGAGCAAGAGGGCCACGCCTAGGTCTTGCGTTCCCTGGTTTTCCACGGTAACCGAACCGTCGGCCGGATCCACCATCAGGGTTTGCATCACCGACAAATCTCGCAACTCCAGCGTACGTCCCGCGGCCGTCACCGCCACAGAAGAGCACATCGGGGCACCCGTCAACGAACCCGCGTCAGAGGCGCCCGCCACAAAGCGGCTCATGGCAGCGCTGACAAAGGCCAGTTCCTGGGTGGAGCTGGTGCTGGGCGAGAAGGCCATTGCCAGTTCCCACGCCTTGGCGAAAGCCTGTTTCCGGTCGCCCACCCACAACCAGGTTTCCAGAGCCATCGCCTCATCCCGCAACGAGGAAGCAAAGGTCGCATAGGAACCGGCGCTTGCGGGCATCGCATCGCGGCGCTCCAACAAACGCAGCGCCACCTCACTCCGTCCCACTACGGCATAGGTGGCCGCCAAACGCAGGAGGGCCGGACGGGAGAGCTGTTGGGATTCGCGCAATTTGTTCATCGCTGCCGAGGGCTCTTCCCCCGCCAAGGCCAGGGTATAAAGCCGGTAAGCCTGCACCAGATCGGCCCCATCGTTGACCGAATGACGGTAGTTGCGCGCGGCCGTCTGCTGGTAAGATTTCCAGCGGTCCAATACCTGCGCCGGGACCACAAAACCTTGCTGGCGCGCCTGGTCAAAGGCCTCACCAGCCATCGAAGTAACCCAATCGTGAGCCTGGTCATTGCCCGGCCAGTACACAAAGCCACCGGAAGCCAACTGACGCGACGCCAGGGTCTTCAGGAGTTCCGGAATCAGGGCATCGGCCCGTTCCTGTTCGGCTGCATCCAGGTATTGACGGGCATACAACAGGAACAGGGTCCGTGCCGCCAGCTGTTCGGAACAACGGTGGGGATAGGCTTCCACAAAGGCAAAGGCACCCGAGAAGTCGATGGCCGGCACCGGAGACAGGGTCAACAGGCCCGTTCCTTGTTGGAAGTCCGAGGCGTCAAAACGATGGGTCTGACCGCCCCCGAGGACCACCGTCTGCGAACGGTAGACCTTCGGCAAGGGGTTTTGGACCTGGATGGAAACGGTATCCGTGGCTTCGAATCCCCCACCCCGGGCCGCGACGATGACCTTCGCCGGACCGGATTGTGTCGGATCCGTAGTCAATTCAAAGTCAACCAAGGTTTCCGAAGGTTGGGAAATGGACACACGTCGGGTGGACTCACCGGCCACCGACAACGGTCCTTGGGTTTTTACCGACACTTCGACATCACCGATACCTTCCTTCGTCACAAACAAGTTCACAGGCAGTTGCACCCGTTCTCCACAAGAGAGCTGACGGGGCAAAGTGGACAGGAGCATCAGGGGTGCACGCACGGTCATCGTCCGGTCGGCACTGCCGTAGGCCCCGTTTTTCGCAGCCACCACCATCACCCGCACCGAGCCTACGTACAACGGCAAGGTAATGTTGTGAGTCTTGGAACCTCGGCTCAAGGTGAAGGGGCCCAGGAACTGCACGACAGGATTGAAGCGTTTCTCTTTCCCGGCAGCACGACGCAGGGCCTCGTCCCCACCAATGCTCAAGGACGCGGAGAACTTGCCGGCAAAAGCGCCCATCACGTCGTTGTACATGTCCCAGGTTTTTACTCCAAGGGCTTCGCGTTGGTTCATCGCGAACCAGGGCTGTGGCGTCCGGAAACCGGTGAGGTCGAGCAGGCCTTCGTCCACGATGGCCAGGGTGTAGCTCATCGGCTGGCCGTTGGCTTCGCTGACCCGGATGGTGAACGGCTGTTGGGGTAATACCTCGTCCGGCATTTCCAGCACAGGTTCCAGGACAGACTTGCGGTCCACCACCTTGGCACCTTCGACACCGTACATCCGGATGGGCAGGTCGTTCGCCGTTTGGGCGTGGGGTTGGAGCAAGGTCGCATGCACGTAGAAATTCGGGGCCATTTCGCGGGTCACCAGAAGGCGGTGGGCCGTCTCCTGCGTCGCGGAGGTCTCCACCCATTGGCGGGAAAGGACTCGGGAACCGTTTTCAATGGACAACAGCACACGTCCACCGGCCGCCTTGGGCAGGTACACCGTCGCATATTCCCCGGCTTCGTACGAGGTCTTATCCAGGGCAAAAGACAACAGGGTCGCAGCCGACGGGTCGTTCTTGCCGGAATGTCCCCGCCAATCGGGCCAGTCGATAAAAACCACCCCTCCGGTCGCGTGCCGGCTGACCGCATCTTCGACAAAAATCAGGTACTTGCCCCAACTGGGATAGTCCAGACGGAAAGGTACCACCGCCTTGCCGCCCACGGTTTGCACCTCGCCGGAAGTCACGAGTTCACGGCTGGAACTTTGGACGTAGCGGTTCAAGTCGTAGGAAGAACCTTCCCACCACCAGCTCCAGTCCAACTTGTAAATTTTATAACGCAGGGGACGGTCCACCAACACGCCGCCGGCATCCACCGTCACCACGGGAAATTCCAAGTCCTGGTCGGTCTCAAACTCCTTCCCGCCCAGGGCAATGCCGACATAGGACTGGAACGGGGAATAACGCACCGTCCGAGCCGTCAGACTGGCATCTCCACCGGCCTCAAAGACTTGGGCAATGAGGTTCGCATAGAGCATACCGGGAGCCTGCGCATCGCTGGGCAGTTTCCATTGGCAAATGGCCTTGCCCAAGGTGTCCAAGGTCGGCGAAAAGATCCGTTGCTTCGATTCTGAAGACTGACGCAGGGGATTTTGGAAGGTATAGGCTTCGTACCCCTCAAAAGGACAAGGGCTGGGCAGCAGGGACCATTCCAATTGGGCTTTCAAACCGGTGGCAGCCGGACCGGTCAACCAATGGGACTCAATACCAAAGGTGGCTGTCTCCCCAGCCCGCAGGACTTCCGGGGAGGTAATGTTGATTTTCAAACGGTTGGGTTTGACCGTTTCCACCAAGACTTTGTGACGGAAGGTTTGTCCTCCAACCTTGAAACGGGCTTCCCATTGTCCGGTTGGAGCTTCAGCTGCCGTCCGGGTCGTGAAGGCATAAATGCCGTCCACTCCTTGGGTCAGGGTTTGTTGGTCGTACAACTGCTCTTCGGGGGTGTAGAATTCCAGGGTGACGGGGTGGTTCTTCGGCAAGGTCTTTTGTTCGTCTTCCACCATCAACGTCAGGTGGATGGCATCGCCCGGCCGCCAGACGCCGCGTTCGCCGTACACAAAGCCTTTGACTCCCTGTTTTACCTTCGTTCCTCCCACTTGGAAACGGCTGGTGGAGAGCTGGTGCTGGCCGTTCATCTTCAGGTAAGTTGTGGATTTTCCGTCGGAAGCCGTCACCACAAAAGGAGTACCTTGGGCTACGAAATCCGCAAAGCCCTGCTCGTTGGTGCGGCCACTGCCGATGGGCTGGAGCTGAAAGTTGTAGGCCGTCACCTGAATACCCGGCAAAGGTCTGGTAGTCAACAAGTCCGACACCGAGCACCAAATTTTATCCCCTTCGCCCCGTTTGACCGACAAACCCAGGTTCGACGCCATCAGGTTGTATTCCGCCATGCGGCTTGAGATCATGTAATACGTCGCTTTGGTCGGATCATCACTCTCCCGCCAATTGTATTCGTTGTAGTCATAATCCGGCATGCTGCGGTAGATGTACTCATTGGGTTTGTCCCATTCGGCACGGTCATCCGCCGTCAGTCCGGATACAGGATCAAAGGGATCTGCCTGGCTTTTGTTGTACAAGGAATAGGCCTTGCGGAACGTCAATTGAATGTTGTAGATGGCACCCGGCTCCTGTTGGAAGAGGTTTTTCAGGTCCAACGAGAACGTCTGCCACCGGTGCAAGTCCACCGACGGGTCGCTGTCCAAACGCAGGGTCTCGCGGTGGATGAGACGTCCCACACGGCGCAGGCCGTAGGTTGCCGTCAGTTCGCTGGTCTGCAAGAAATTCAGGATGTTGCTGGTATAGATTTTCACCACCTCGACATCCACCGCTGCCAGGTTCACCGCCTGGAAGGGCAATTTCAAGTGGTGTCCGTCAGGCAGGATGCTGCCGCTCATCGGAAACTCCACCGCCGGCGGGATGGCCGCTTGAACGAAGGTTTGGGTATATTCCGCCGACAAGGTCCGTCCATCGTTGGAGCGCACCAGGTCCGATACGTGCAAGACCAGGCTTTGGAAACCGTTCGCCGGGTAAAACACCTTCACGTTCTTCCCCTGGCGCTCGAAACGCACCTTGTCCAAGCCTTCCAACGTCACCAGACCCTCCAAGTCCTGTTCTGGAGACAAGGGAGCCGTAAACGTCAGCAGCAGATAAGGATCCGCCACATCACAGCGCTCGGCTGAAGCCAGTTTGAACTGACCATCAGGAATCTCCATCGGTTCCAATTCCTCCGGCACCAGTTCCTCGAGCTGCGGTTGCACCACAAAATCAAACACAAAGGGTTTGAACGAACGTTGGTCCGTCAAACGGGCCAAGGACACGTGGCATCGGTAGGCCTGGCCGGGCTTC
>JAGCJX010000032.1 GCA_017647795.1 Bacteroidales bacterium
TCAAACTGAGGCTAAAAGGAAAGAGCCCGGTGCAATACCGAGCTCTGTTCCAATCTAAGTACGCCTCTTAATAATGTTAAACCGTCCAA
This sequence comes from Bacteroidales bacterium, assembly GCA_017647795.1. GTDB lineage: Bacteria > Bacteroidota > Bacteroidia > Bacteroidales > UBA932 > JAGCJX01. The sequence continues at coordinate 90 of JAGCJX010000032.1, forward strand.
CTTTTGGGGGTCACATCAAAAAGAGGCCGTCCTTTCTTTTTTGACTTTTTTCATTATCTTTGTACGTCATTTGACTAAACCTCAACCTTATGAAAAATTTCGAGTATTGCAACCCGACGCGGTTGGTCTTTGGGAAGGGACAAATCGCAAAGCTCTCGGAGTTGATACCGATGCACGCTCGCGTGATGGTAACCTTCGGGGGTGGTAGTGCAAAGCGCAACGGTGTCTATGATGCCGTGAAGAAAGCTTTGCAAAATCACAATTTCATTGAATTCTGGGGTATTGAGCCCAATCCTTCCATTGAAACATTAAGAAAAGCGATTGAATTGGGAATTGACCGTCGTGTTGATTTCCTCTTGGCTGTCGGTGGTGGTTCTGTCTTGGATGGAACGAAGTTGATTGCCGCCGCATTGGCCAATCCTTCGATTGATCCTTGGCAATTGGTCTTGCGTGGAAGAGAGACGAACAGCATTCCGTTTGCTTCGGTGATGACCTTGCCAGCAACCGGTTCTGAAATGAACTCCGGCGCAGTGATTTCCCGCCGTGAAACCCAAGAAAAACGCTCGTTCTACTCCAACTATCCCCAATTCTCCATCCTGGATCCGACGGTGACCTTTACCCTTCCGCCGCACCAATTGGCTTGCGGGCTCACCGATATCTTTGTGCACGTATTGGAACAATACTTGACAACTCCGGGTCAATCCCGTCCGATGGACCGTTGGGCAGAAGGTCTGATGTTGACCATTTTGGAGATTGCACCCAAGGTCTTGCAAAATTCCCGCGATTACGACTTGATGTCGGATTATATGTTGACGGCAACCCTGGCTTTGAATGATATGATTCGCATGGGGGTTACCCAAGACTGGAGTACCCACATGATCGGTCACGAATTGACCGCGTTGTGCGGCATTGCTCACGGAGCCTCGTTGGCCATTGTGATGCCGGGTACGATGCGTATTTTGCGCAAACAAAAATGGGAAAAACTCCTCCAGTATGCCGAACGCGTATGGGGCTTGGAAGGGGGTTCTGAAGAAGAACGCGTAGAACAAGCCATTCGTGAGACCGAGGTCTTCTTTGAAGCCTTGGGATTGGCAACCCACTTGGCCGATGCCGGCATTCCGGAAACGGTAATTGACACAATCGCCGATCGCTTCAACGAGGACGAAGTCCTTTATGGAGAGTGCCGGAACGTGGATGGGGAGGTTGCACGAGAAATCCTCCGGAGCCGTTTGTAAATCCGGTTGCGGTCGTTATTCCTGCGTAAACCATTCTTCGCCCGGGAACAATTCCAGGGCTCGGGCGATCCAATACACTTCAGCAGCTTGCGGAGCGCGGCTCTTGTAGAGGTTGTGCAGCATCTCCAGATAGAGGACGATGATTTCACTTTCCGCCACCAGACCGTAGGTTTCTTTGTCCGGATCAATGTTCCACATCCGACAAAATCTCCGCAACTCTTCTTCTGACATCAATGTAGCATCTTGAGAGGCCAAGTTCACGTAAAAGAGAACTTGGTCTTTTTCTACGTAGGCCGGCATCAGTCCGCCGCTCATCGACAAGGGCAGCAGGTTGAGGTCGCAGAGACGGGCAAACATAAAATACAATACGACCATTACAGCCGGGTTACAGCCCCGATCCTGCAAGGCTCGACGCAGGGAGGCATATTCCAGTTGTTGCATCCGGGGGTCTTTCAAGTGGAAGCCCAGGCGGGTGTAGAAGACGTGGTTGAAGAGGTTGACGTTCTCAAATCCAGTCCGTTGTTCGTTGATTTCCAGCAAGAATTCACGGCCCAGTTCCATCACTTCGCGGTGAAATTGGTCAAACGACAGCTCGGGGTGGAGCAGGCGGGTAACCAGGTACACCCCTTCCATCAATGAAGCGTCGTCCTGGCGTCGTGCCAGACGATCCAGGGACTCCAGGGTCAGTTCCCGGCAGATGCGCGGGTAGTGGCGTTGGAGCCGGCGGCGGCGTTCGGGGCTGACTTCTTCGTGACAAATCCGGGCGATGTCCGGCAGGATGGATTCACCGCGGTTGAGCAAACGACGAAGAATCCGGTCGCGAACGACCGGATCCTTGTCCTCCAACAGGAGGATCATGCTGCTGAGTTGCTGGTCCATGAATGTGTGGAAAAACTAGGCTGTCAAACAGTCCAACGACAATTGGATCAGCTCGCGTACGCGAGGTTTGTAATCGGTATTGCTTTCACCCAAGTGACGGTTGGCGATGACGCAGCAAACGGTGGCGGCATCGTGACCCAAGTGGTGGGCCAAGCCAGCGAGGGCGGAACCTTCCATTTCAAAATTGGTGATGCGGTAGCCGTTGTGGCGGAAGGACTCGAAGTCCGCAATCATGTTCGGCATCGCCAGACCTTGACGGAGTACACGGCCTTGCGGTCCGTAGAATCCGGAAGCGGAGATGGTGACCCCGAAGATCGTTTTGTCGCGGAAACGTTCGATCAGTGAGTCTGCGGCGCGGACAAAATAGGGAACTGGCAGGTAAGGCGCCCACGCGCAGTGTTCCATAAACGGTGCTTCAAAGTCTTTTTCAGCGATTTGGTCGCGGTCTTCGTACCAGTTCAGCAGGCCGTCGCAGCCTACAGAGATTTCTGAAAAGACAAAGGATCCCAGGGGAATATCAGGTTGGATGGCTCCACAGGTACCGATGCGCAAAAGGTTGAGGCGGCGGTGTTCTTTCTTGATCTCGCGGGTTTGGAAATCAATGTTGGCCAAGGCATCCAATTCGTTGACCACGATGTCAATGTTGTCGCAGCCAATACCGGTGGACAAGGCTGTGATGCGTTTGTCCCGGTAGGTGCCGGTGACGAAACGGAATTCACGGGATTCTGCTTCTGCTTCGCGGGTTTCAAAGAAAGAAGCGACCATTTCTACACGGCCCGGGTCGCCAACCAAGATGACGGTATCGGCCAATTCTTCCGGTTTGATGTGCAAGTGGAAGATGGAACCGTCGGGGTTGATAATCAGTTCTGATGAAGCAATCATAACAAATCTGTTCTTAATTAAACGTCAAATGTACGAAATAATTTCTATTTTTGTCGTCCTTAATTCACGGACGTAGGTCCATTAACTAACAATGCCTTATGATTCAAAGAATACAAAGTTTGTTCCTTTTTGTTGCAGCTGGTTTGATTTTTTCCATGCTTTTCACTCCGATGATTACCTTGATGGACGGTGAAACCATTTACTACGCTGAACGTTACGATATGTTGGTCTTCATCTTGGTGACCTTCGTGCTGGCCGGAACGACCTTCTTCTCTTACAAGAACCGGATGTTCCAAATCCGTCTTTGTGTCCTCAATTCTTTGATTCTCTTGGGATGGCAAGCCCTGATCGCGGTCTTGTTCTTCAAACGCGAACCCGTAATGATTTTCTCGTTGACCGCTGTGTTCCCGATTGTGGCCAGTGTGTTGACTTTCTTGGCTTTGCGCTACATCAGCCGTGACGAAGCGATGATTCGTGCCGCTTCCCGTTTGCGCAAGGGACGCCGCTAGTTTGAGCTGTTTTTAATCTTCCAGACAGTATTTCCGGATGACGCTGTAGGCATCGGTGATGCCCAGTTCTCCGGCTTTGCTCATATCGATACACCCTTTCTCCAGGTCTTTCAGGTAGATCAGCACGAGCCCTCGGTTGTAGTAGGCTTCCGGGAGGTTGGGGTAAAGTTCGAGGGCCTTCTCGTATTGGCGAATGGCCTCCGGCAAGTCGTTGGCATAGCAGAAGAGGTTGCCCAAGTTGTAGTAGATGAAGGGGTTGTCCGGGAGCAACATCGAGGCTTTGACGATGTCGCCAATGGCTTGGCTGTAGTCGTAGGTGCGGACGTTCCGGTCTTGAACACGGGCTCTTGTCGTACCGGCATCGTCCAGGGTCAGGATCTGCACATTTTCTTCCAACGAGGCGAGGAAATCAATCATATCGGCTTGGAGTGTGCCTCGGTTCAGGTAGAAGAATACCTCTTCCGGAGCGCGTTCGATGGCGCGGTTGTAGTCTTCCAGAGCTTGGTTGAAATGCCGTTCTTCCCGTTCCAACATCCCTTTTGCGAACCAGGTGTAGGCATCGTCCGTTGTCCGGGCCTGTTGTTCCATGGCTTGTAGCAGGGGACGTCTGTCTGAAGCACCTGCTTCGGCTCCTGTCGATGCCAGCAGGTCCACTGAAATCGGGACTTTTTCCTTGAAACGGTCTACCTCCTCGTCGTTGAAATGATTCTCGAGCAGGGAGGAAACAACGTTGTTTTCTGTGGCAACAAACTGGAACATGGGACGGATGTTGATGTCAATGTCCCGGTATTGTAGGAGTTCGTCGTTGAAGTCCTGTTTGGCAAAGTTGGCGTCCAACGAAAGCAGGGAACTGAAACGGCCCGAGGTATCGGCCAGGGCAGCCACCAGCGAGGTGTCGTTGGTGCGTCCGCGGTAAGCTTGGACCTTTTGTTGGGCAATTTTGTAGTCTTCTTCGGAGCCTTTGAGGTCGCCTTTCAGGTTTTTGACGTACGAACGGTTCATGTAGGCTTTTGCAAAGTCCGGGTAGAGTTCTATGGCGCGGGAGTAGTCCGCTTCGGCATCGTGGAAACGTTCCAGTTCCAAAAAGACGGAGGCCCGGTTGAAGTAGGCCAGCACGTTGCGGGGATTGATGTTCAGGACGCGGTCGTAGTCGGCCAGGGCCTTGTGAAAGTCCCCGATTTGGGAGTAGATGAGGGCCCGGTTGTACAAGGTCAGGGCGTTGCCGGGGTCGTTTCGCAAGACAGTATTCAGGTCGGCCAATGCCCCTTCGATCTGTTGGTCCTCGTGGCGGATGAGGGCACGGTTGAAGTAGGCAAAGGTGTTGGTGGAGTCCACGGAAATAGCTTCGTCCAAGTCCTCCAGGGCCTCCGGAAGGTGGCCTTGCAGGTGGTGGATGCGGGAACGTCGGATGTAGCCCTCGGCTTCAAAGCGGTTGAGGCTGATGGCCTGGTTGTAGTCAGAAAGGGCGGCTGTTGTATCGCCAATGTATAGGTAAGAGGCTCCCCGGTTCAGGTAAGCATCTTCGTCATCCGGGAATTTCGACAAGTAACGGTTGAAGTCGGTGATGGCCCGGTTGAATTGTTGCGAGAGGAAGTAGGTGACTCCACGGCTGAAGTAGAGGCCGGTGTAACTGGGACGCAGATCTAGGGCGGTGGCCAGGTCGGAGAGGGCTTCATCGTAGCGGCCCAGGCGGCTGCGGGTGATGGCCCGGTAGTGGTAGCCGGCCGTGTACACGGGGTTCTTGTCCAAGGTGGTGATGAAATCCTGCTCGGCACCGAGAAAGTCGCCCAAATTGTATTTGGCAATGCCCCGGAAGAAATAGGCTTCGTGGGAGGTGGTGTCCAGGCGGGCCAGGATGTTGAAATTGTCAATGGCCTTGGCAAATTTTCCCTCGGAGAGGGCTTGCCGGCCACGGAAATAAAACTGGTTGATGTCGTATTGGGCAAAACTGCTGTACGAAATCAGGAGCAGAATCACGCAGATCCATGTATATTTTGCTTGGGGTGCCTGGGTTTTCATCGTAATTTCAAAAATAAGCGTATTTTTGCTCAGCAAAGATAAGAATTATGCGATTAAAAATTTTGTGTGTCGGAGTACTATTGTGGGCAAGTGTGCTGACAGCAAGTGCGCAACGGCGGGTGCTGACCCATTATGCACCCTACGAAGCGGTTTTAACCGCCGCAGAGCAATTCCGTATCTTGTCCTATTTGGCCGATGACCAGGCACGGGGCCGTCAGACCGGTACCTGGGCGAACGAAATGGTCGCCAGTTACATCCGTCACGAAATGGAAAGCTATGGTTTGCAGCCCTTTTTTGACGGCGGTTATACCCAACGTTTCCGCATTGATTCCCTCAAAGCCTTCAACATTGCCGGTTGGATTCCAGCAGCCCGTCCTACCGACGAATACCTCATCATTTCTGCTCATTATGATCACATGGGGGCCATCAATGGCTTTGTGTACAACGGGGCCGATGACAATGCCTCCGGCGTGACGGCGCTGCTGAACCTTTCCAAAATGTATGCCAAGATGGCCGAATTGGGAGCCGGTCCAGCCATGAACCTGGTCTTCGTGGCCTTCGATGCCAAAGAACGGAGTATGGCTGGTTCTCAATACTTTGTAGACCACCTGCCCATTCCCAAGAAGAAGGTTGTTTTGAATGTGAACCTGGATCAGATCGGATCGACCTTGGAACCGGTGCATCCGGCTTCTCCCGATTTCATCATTGTCTTGGGAGAGCATACCTTGCCCCACGGGACCCAACGATTGACCAACACCTGCAACCGATTGTATCAGTTGGATCTGGACGTCAACCACTCCTTTTATAACAGCGAGAATTTTACGGAGATCATGTACGACCTGTCGGACCAGGCGGCCTTCCACAAGGCCAAGATTCCGGCCCTCCTTTTTACCTCAGGTTTTACACGCCATACCTACAAGACGTCGGACGATGTAACGTTCATCAATTTTGATGTGCTTCGTAGACGGACGCTCCTGGTCTTCTATTTTGTTCAACATTTTATGCAACACAAAGATTATTAGATGTGTATGACTACCTATTCTTTTGACGAACCCGTTTCCCGCCGAGGCACCGATTCGGTGAAGTGGGACGGAATGCAAGCCATTTGGGGCCGGGAAGACCTGCAGCCGATGTGGGTGGCGGACATGGATTTCAAAACGCCGCCGTTCATCCTGGACGCGTTGCGTGAACAACTGGATCAGGCAGTCTTGGGTTACACCCGTCCGTGCAGCGATTGGGCGCCGACCCTTTGTGGTTGGCTGGAGAAACGACACCAATGGACGGTGCAGCCCCAGCAGTTGACGTTTGTCTCTGGCATTGTGCGTGGCCTGGCCTATGCCTTGTTGTGTTTTACCGAGCCGGGCGACCGAGTGTTGGTGATGAGTCCGGTCTATCATCCTTTCTTTTTGGTGACCCAGCGCTTGCAACGTCAGCCGGTGTTCTCGTCGCTGGTCCTGGAAGGGGGACGTTACCGCATTGATTGGGACCGTTTCCGTCGCGATGTGCAAGGCTGCAAAGTATTGATTTTGTGCAATCCGCACAACCCGGGCGGACGTGTCTGGTCAAAAGAGGAGTTGTTCGAAATCTCGCAGATCTGCCACGAGGCCGGGGTGCTGGTCATCTCCGATGAGATTCACGCCGACTTGACCTTGCCGGGATACAAACACACCCCCTATGCCACGGTCTCTGAACAGGCGGCGACCCATTCCGTGACCTTCATGGCACCGAGCAAGACCTTCAACATTCCGGGCTTGGCGAGTTCGTTTGCGGTGACCTTGGACGAAGGTCTGCGCACCCGTTTCCAAACCTTTATGGAGGCCGGCGAATTCAGTTCCGGTCACATGTTTGCGTACCGTGCTGCGGTGGCCGCTTATCGTCACGGGGAGGCGTGGTTGGAGCAATTGTTGGTTTATCTCCAGGGAAACATTGATTTTACCGAGGAATTTTTACGGGAGAACGTCCCTGGAATCCGCATGATTCGTCCGGAGGCCTCTTTCCTTATTTTCTTGGATTGTCGGGAACTCCAGTTGTCACAGCCGGAATTGGTGGCTCGTTTTGTCGAGCAAGCCGGGTTGGCATTGAACGACGGGGAACTCTTCGGTCCCGAAGGACGGGGCTTCATGCGTTTGAACATCGCATGTCCTCGATCCGAACTGAAACGGGCCTTGGAACGGCTGGCGCGTTGTTAAAACGGTTCTGCAAATTAGTCCAGTGCCGCGATCTCTGTGCTGAGCCATTGGATGCGTCCGCTCAGCCAGGCTTTCAGGGCTGCAATTTCTGCGTCGTAGGCGGCCAGAATGGCTTCTTCGGAGGTGCCGTCTTCGCACAACAAGTGCCACAGTTGGTCGTTGTACAGGGCTGAGGTGCGCAGGGCCTCGTGGCGGCTGTCAATGAAGGCCATAATGTCGGCTTCGTGTGCCGCAATCACAGCCATTTTTTCCTTCAGCAGGGCAACAAAATCCGGATTGGAGAACATTTCGGGTAACCAGATCTTTGAACGGTCTCCGTCGCGGATGGTGAAACCGATGTAGCCGTTGTCGCTGCCGTGTCCGTCGTCATACACTTGGTTGCCGAAGGCCAGGTCGTAGTCCCAGAGCGGACCCATGTAGAGTTTGCCGTCGGCAGAGACATTCATATAGACGCTGATGAAAAAGGCCGCATCCGGGTTTTTGGTCAGTTCGCTGTTGAGGTACCAGTCCACCATGCTTTCCATATCCAGGTACTGCGAGTAGGCCTCCACATTGCTTCCTTGCAGGTCTTCTTCGCATTGGTTGATGAAACTCTCCACATAGCGGTAGCCATCGTCCCCTTTGATGACATCCGGGTCTTTGATGACAAAATTCAGCTGGGAACGTTCGCTCTTGAAGAAAATGTCTCCGTTGCTTTCTTTGGCGCGCACATCGATTTCCAGGATGTAGCCATCCGGGACGCGGTTTTCGTCGATCTTGATGTGTTCACAGAGGTAGTAGTTCCCCAGGAATTTTCCGTTCAGAACGAGTTCAATGAGCTGTCCCCCTTGCTTCCAACGCAGGTTGGAATAGGATTGGGCCAGGTGGAAGGCCAGGTCTGTGCGGATCATGGATTTGTCGTTGTATGCAGCCAGCAACACCCAGCGTTTGTGTTTGGGCATGCCAAAGAGCTCGGTCTTTTTGTCCAGCTTCAGGGCGTAGGGCTTCTTCGGGTTTTGCCAGGTGGTGTTGCCCCGTCCACGGATCTCCAACACTTGCTCTTCCTGGAGGGTGTTGCCTTCGGCATCCACCAGGGAATACGTTCCCGCAATCCAATTCTCTTTGTCCAAAATCGGCTTGTTGTCTTCGGTCTGAATGGTCAGCACCGGCAGCCCGGTGAAACGGCCCGTCGCAACCGTGAGGGAAACGGTGTAGGTCTGACTCTTGCCCTGAGCGTTGGTGACGGTGTAGGTCACCGGGGAGGAGAAGTCGTTGCGTGAACCCCGACTGATTTGCGGTACACCATTGACAGTAACCTCACAACCGGCTGGGACGGAGAACGTCGCCTTGAGTGCGTCCAAACGGATCGGGTAGGAGAAATGGTGGTAGAGTTCTTGTGTTTCAGCAACTTGGAAACGGATGTCTTCCAGCAATACCTCGTTGTATGCTTTGTCAAAGGAGAAGGTGAGGAACTCCGGATTTACCTCGGTTTTGGTAGTTTGGGGTTCGCAGGCAGTCCAACCCAGGATGCCGATCAGGAACAAAAGCAGGCGATTTTTCATAATCGCAAAA
>JAGCJX010000033.1 GCA_017647795.1 Bacteroidales bacterium
GGCCCGGAAATGGCTCGTCTGGGATGTGAGTGTCCTGAACCTGGTTACTGCTATACCATCGAGCACGGAGGATACAGGAAGGAAAATATAGACATCGAGTACTGTGAGCAGGTTGCTGCTATGGGAAAGGACTCCGATATAATCAAGTTCAAGCAGATTCCTGAGGCTGCAGAAGCTGTATGTATGAAGGTTTATGGCCCATACGGCCGCCTGAACGAAAACATTCGTGAAATACTTGAATGGATTGAGGCAAACGGATATACGATTACATGCCCGCCGCGCTACTCATACGTGGACGGCATCTGGAATCAGGAAGATCCGGAGAAATGGCTGACTATAATTCAGGTGCCGGTCGAAAAATCATAAAGATAGAGCCCTCTCGATTCACATCGAAAGGGCGCCGCAATTCTAACCTAAAGGTCTTATCTAAGATCTTATTATCAATTCTCATAACACCATCATCTAGATAACCTCTATAAACATAGGGTTTTGCCGTAAGGTTATTACAAAGCCAAGCTGTGAATTGCTTTCGAAATTTTTACCTTTGACACGTTGATAACAACGTGATGTTTGTAACGCGTTGAAATTCATCAACTTGATAGGTGCTGTTAGAATTAAAAAATCCGACCTTAGGTCGGATTTTTTTGTTGAAGCAGAGAGCTTTTTTAAGCGAATAATTGCATGAGTGACATTTTGGGAGAGAATGAGTCACAAGATGGGTGATAGGGAAGTTCTTTTAACAGGATGAAACTAATGATTTGTGATTCATTTTTAATACACTATATTTGTACATTATAATGTACATAAATATACGTGCTTTATGGTTGTTATCAGTTCTGCGGAATTACGCAATAATATGAAAAAGTATCTGGATATTGCCAAGCATGAAAAGGTTGTTATCCAGAGAGGTCGAAATGAGACATTTGTTCTTGTCGCACAGAATAATGCGGCGGAGGAAGATTTGAGTCGTGCAATTACAGTGGATGAGGTCCTTGCTCGTGTGCGTGAGGGGTTGAATGAGATGTTTGAGCGGAAGGAGGGCCATCATATCGCATGACAAAAGTATTGTTTCTTCCTGAAGTAGTTGATCAATTTCTCGAACTTGCAGAAATTCTGTATCATAAAGGTTATTTGGGGTTTAACTTTGCAGAAATTTCGAAGCAATTCACAATAAGGATTATTCCGTTGTGAAAACATTTAAGGCGGGGCCAATCGGTCTCGCTTTCTTTTTGTGTATATCGCTGCAGTTGTTCGGCGATGTAGGTCGACCGTGTGGTCTCTTTTGCCGCTCATCAGCATCATCAGACGGAGCAGACGTTCAATTTTTGGATGGTCCATGAAGTGTGGTTTTGACAAATTTAAACAATCTTTTGCAAAGTGTAATGGATTCACAGTAAGAATGTTCGCGTGTGGGCGATTTTTGACAGGACGTTGTCAAAATTTTGGCGCGAGGTTTGCATACAAACGAAGATTGAATTGAAAACAACCGATAAACGAAAAAACAATGTTAAAAATAGGAGATAAAATGCCGGCATTTTCGGTCGTGGACCAAAACGGCAACAAAGTAAGTTCCCAAGATTTGTTGGGCAAGAAGACCATTATTTATTTTTATCCGAAGGACAATACCTCCGGCTGTACGGCGCAGGCTTGCAACTTACGGGACAACTACGAGGCCCTTACAGCGGCCGGATACAATGTGGTTGGGGTAAGCAAGGACTCCGCTGCATCGCACACGAAGTTCATCGCCAAGAATCAGCTGCCGTTTACTTTGTTGGCGGATACGACGACAGAAATGCAACAGACATTCGGGGTGTGGGCAGAGAAGAAGATGTGTGGAAAGACCTACATGGGAACGTTGCGTACAACCTTCATCTTCAACGAAGAAGGTGTGTTGGAGAAGGTCATCGAAAAGGTTGATACCAAAAATCACGCAGCACAGATCTTGTAAACGGAAAGCGACAGAAACGGTCGCAAAGAAGTAGTAAAAAAGGGGGCCTACAAGCCCCCTTTGCGTTTCAGTTCTTCTACGTAGGCATCGATGCGACGCAGTTCACGCGGGATGCGGATTTGTTGCGGACAGTGAGCAACGCACTTGCCACAGCCGATGCAGTGGTCGGCTTGGCGAAGCTTGGGAACACTGCGGTCGTAACCGATGAGGAAGGCGCGACGCGCACGACGGTAGTTTTCGTCTTGGGTATCGGCAGCGATGTTCCCTTCGTTGATGCATCGGTTGTAGTGGGAGAAGATGGACGGAATGTCGATGCCGTACGGGCAAGGCATGCAATATTGGCAGCTGGTGCAGGGTACGGACGGATATTCGACAAAGGTTTGGGCTGTCTTTTCCAGGAGTTCGAACTCGGCATCGGTACAGGGTTCAAGCGGAGAATAGGTTCGGATGTTATCCTGCAGGTGTTCTAAGTAGGTCATGCCGCTCAAAACGGTCAACACACGGGGGAAGGATCCTGCAAATCGGAACGCCCAGGAGGCAATGCTGGACTGGGGACGACGGGTCTGCAGACCTTCGTTCAGGTGGTCAGTCAGGTTGGCCAGACGTCCGCCCAGCAGCGGTTCCATGATGACAACGGGAATGCCCCGTTTGTCCAGTTCTGCGTACAGGTATTCGGCATTGTAGTTGGCTCCGGACGCGTGTCTGTAATCCACGTAATTCATTTGAATCTGCACAAAATCCCAGTGATACTGATCGTGGAGGGACAGGAGGTAATCGAATACTTTGATGTCACCGTGGTAGGAGAAACCCAGGTTGCGGATGCGGCCGGCTTCCCGCTCTTTGAGAAGGAAGTCGATGAGGCCGTTGTCGAAGAAGCGTTGTTGTACGAAAGGAATGCCGCTACCACCACCAACGTTGTGCAGCAGGTAGTAGTCGAAATAATCCGTTTTCAAGTACTTGCGTGAGTTCTCGTACATTTGTACAGACGCCTTGTACAGTTCTTTTCCCGTCAATCCTTCGCGGGCAAAGCTTTGGTTGGACATTTTGGTAGCCAACAGGTAAGACTCCCTCGGATGGCGGGAAAGGGCAATGCCGGTGGCGGTTTCGGACTGGCCGCGTCCATAAGGCGGAGCCGTGTCAAAATAATTGACTCCGTGGGCCAAGGCGTAGTCCACCAGGCGGTTGACTGCTTCCTGGTCAATGATGTCTCCTTTTCCGTCCGGAGCGGGCATCATCGGCCAACGCATGCAGCCGTAGCCCAGGAGGGAGACCTGGTCTCCGCAGGTCGGATGGGTACGGAGGGTCATTTTGTCCGTAGGAACTTCCCCCGGAGTGTTGGACGGAAGGGAAGAATTTGCTTGGGAACGGCAACCGGTCAGGGCCACTGCGGAGAGGGCGGTGCCGGTACTCAATCGTTTCAAAAATTCACGCCGATCCAAATTATGTTGTTTTTTCATGATAGTCAGATGGAAAGTACAGGATTAAACAAGACGGTGACGATCGTTTCCTTCTACATAAATGGCACTGAACGGGCGGGAAGGGCAGAGGTTTTCACAAGCCCCACAGCCGATGCAACGTTCGGTGTTGATCGAAGGAATTCGGATGGAATTGGGGTCTTCCGGATTGGAAGGGACCATCTTGATGGCACCAACCGGACAGTGGCGGGCACAATTGCTGCACCATACGCCTTCGGATGCGGCCAGACAGTTTTCTTGGATCCAGACCGCCCGGCCCACTTGGATGGCTGATTTTTCGGCTTCGTCGATGCGTTGGATAGCGCCGGTCGGGCAGACTTCGGAGCAACGGGTGCATTCGGGACGGCAATAACCGCGCTCAAACGAAGACTCCGGCTGCATCAGGGATTCCAACCGGGACGAGGGGCGCAGTACCTGGTTCGGACAGGCGGCTACACACAATTGGCAGCCGGTGCAGTGTTGGGCCAGGTGATACAGACTTTGAGCACCCGGCGGAACAATTGGGGTCTGGCGTTTGGGGACTTTCTTGTCTTCAATGAAGGCCAGCCCTCCATCGACCTTGTCTTGTTGTGCTTTCAGAACAGCCGTAGTGGTAGCGGCCGCGGCAACGGTCAGGAAGCGACGGCGGCTGTTGTCCGGGGTGCCTTTGGCCAAGCATTTGCAGGCTCTCAGCTGGTATTGGATGGCGCCGCGGTTGCAGGTATCCAGGCAGTCCAGGCAGACTACGCAGCGGCTGTAGTCAATGCAGTGTTCTGCGCTGTTGATGCAGGAGGCTTTGCAGTTTTTGGCGCAAAGACCGCAGCCGTTGCATTTGGATGTATCAATCATGGGACGGAACAACGAGAACTTCGACAAAAAGCCGAGGACGGTTCCCACCGGGCAGACGGTGTTGCAGTAGGTGCGGCCGTTGCGCCAGGCCAGGATGCCCAGGGCAATGAACGTCACCGCTGCCACCGCAAAAGTGCTCAGACTGCGGATCCACACCTCGGTCCGGTAAAACGCATAACTGTCACAACGTTCCGCCAGATAGGCCAACGCGTTGTTGCCCCATTGGTACAGCGGGGCAAAGAGGTTTTGGGCAATGCGACCGTAGGCACTGTAGGGTGCCAGCAGGGCCGCTACGGAACCAATCCCGGCCACCAGAGCCACCACAAACAAAGCCAGCATACCGTACCGAAGCCATTTCTTCGCTGGAGAGTAGCTGTAGCGGTGTTTTTTCTGTTTGCGGCCGAAGTAGGCAAAAATGTCCTGGAGAATGCCCAACGGACAAATGACCGAACAATAGACCCGGCCCAGCAACAGGGTCAGCAAGACGAGTACCAGGATCACACCCACATTCAGGGCCAGGACGGCCGGCAGGAACTGGATCTTTGCCATCCAGCCGAACCAGGTGTGCAAGGCACCGGTAACATCCAGAAACAACAGGGTGATACCCAAAAAGAACAGGGTCGCCAGGACAATGCGCAGTCGTCGCAGCAGGGATTTGGATTTGCTCATGACGGGAATTATTTCTTATCAGGATCCTTAAACAAGAAGATGAAGAGGAGGGCCACCACCAGGGCAAAACCGGCAAATACATACCAGGCAGAACTCCAGCTCGGAACCGCGGCGTTGTTGACATAGTGGTTCACAATGGCTTGGGCGGAAAGGGTACCGATGGTCGCACCGAGACCGTTGGTCATCAACATGAAGAGACCTTGTGCACTGGAACGGATGTTCTTGTCGGTCTTCAGGTTTACATAAAGCGAACCGGATACGTTGAAGAAGTCGAAAGCGACACCGTACACAATGCAGGAGAGGATGAACATCCACACACCGGAACCGGGGTTACCGGCCCCGAAAAGACCGAAGCGGAGTACCCAGGCAAACATCGCCATCAGCATGACGTTTTTGATGCCAAAACGTTTCATGCAGAAGGGAATCAGCAGGATACACAAAGTTTCCGAGACTTGTGACAAGGAAATGAGGGCATTGGCATTGTTGGCACCCCAAGTGGCCGCGAACTCCGGAATATCCCGGAAGTGGGTGATGAAGGGGTTGGCAAAGCCGTTGGTGATTTGCAGGGAGACACCGAGCAACATCGAGAAGATGAAGAAGATGGCCATGTCTTTGTTCTTGAACAGGGAGAAGGCGTTCAATCCCATGGCTTCCACCAGGCTTTGTTTCTTCTCTTCTTTCTTGATCGGGCATTTGGGCAGGGTCAGGGCATAGGCCATCAGGATCAGACCCAAAACACCGGATACGAAGAATTGGTTGTAGGTCAATTGATATTGTACACCGTTGGCGTCGGTCATCCAGTTGACAAAGAGCATGCTGCAGATGAAACCGATGGTGCCGAAGACGCGGATCGGCGGGAACGCTTTCACGGTATCATAGCCGGCTCCTTCCAGGCCGATGTAAGCCACCGAGTTGGACAGGGCGATGGTCGGCATAAAGAAAGCTACGCTGATGCTGTAGAGTGCAAACAGGGTGCTGAACTCCACGGTTTCTGCGGTCATTCCGTAATAACCGGCCGCAATCATCGCGGCTCCGGCAATCCCGTGGCAGAGGGAGAGTACGCGTTGCGCTTGCATGTATTTATCGGCGATGATGCCGATGAGGGCCGGCATAAAAATGGAAACAATTCCTTGCATCGCATAAAAAATACCGATTTTTTCGGCCAGGTTGATGTTGACCAGGTAACTGCCCATGGAAGTCAGGTAGGCTCCCCAGACAGCAAATTCCAAAAAGTTCATCGCGATGAGTCGCGAACGGATGGCTTTGTACATGTTGTTAATGTTTATAATAGATAATCAATAAATAACAAGGTTAGAAAGCCCAGGAGCAGGGCGTAGGTGGCGGATTTGTGGTGGCCGTGGGAGTGCGTCTCAGGAATCATTTCGTCGCTGACCACGTAGAGCATGGAGCCGCCAGCAAAGGCCAGCATCATGGGCAGGAGCAGTTCTGACAGTGCACCCAAGGCGTAGCCGAACCAGATACCCACAATTTCCAGCAGACCGATGACCAGCGACAGGCCGATAGTCCGCCAACGGCTGACACCCGCCAGCAGAAGCGGCGCAATGATGACCATGGCTTCCGGAACGTTCTGGATGGACAGACCCACCGTGACCGACCAGGCGTTGGAAATGTCCTCCGCATTGAATCCGACACCGGCTGCAATGCCTTCCGGCAGTTTGTGCAGGGCTACCGCCAGGACGAACAGCATGACCTTGTTGAGGCGGTCGTTCGTCTTGTGTTCTTCCGGATCCAGACCGGTAATGGTATGCAGGTGGGGGGTGAACAGGTCCAGGAGGTTGAGGAAGAGGGCTCCCAGGATGACACCAGTCAGGACAATCCACCAACCGTCGGCGCCGGCGCCTTCCATCGCGGGGACGATGAGGCCCAGGGCGGCTGCCGCCAACATCACACCGGCGCAGTAACCCATCATCGTATCGTGCCATTTGTGGGGAATCTTCTTGATCCCAAAGCCCAGGATGGCTCCCAATACGGTCGATCCGGCCAATCCCGCGGCACTAATCCAAATTGCGTTCATAAGTCTTAAAATAGGACGTCTCGCAAATGTATAAAATATAAATCAATTCTGCGAATTGCCATACGGCGGTTGTTCGGCTTCGTTCAGGTACGGGGAAGAGACCAGGTTTAAGGTCAGTCCTAGGGCTTCCGCGATGCGGATGAATGAGGAAAGTTGAAGATCGGTTTCCCCTTTCTCAATCCGGTTGATGTAGGTTCGCTCCCGGCTGATCTGTTGAGCGAGTTCCTTTTGGGTAATGCCCAGTTCTTTCCGTCGTTTGCGCAGCAGTTCTCCGTAGTACCAGGCTCGGGCTTTGGCATCAAACTCCGCTCTCTCCTCGCTTCCGATTTCTCCCACCTCGCGAGCGAGAACAGTCTCTGCCTTCACATAACCCGGTTTCTCGCTAAAATCCGTGTTGCGAAGCTTTTGCAATTCTTCTGTTGTCAGTCGTTTAGCAGTCATTCCAATATCGTTCTTAAAATGTTGATAGCTCGGTCAATGGCCTTCTCGTAATCTTTCGTGCTTTTCTTGATGAAGCCATTCAGAAAGATGATGCATTTTGCCAAGTTGATGTTTTCGTTGTCAGCAGAGAACAAGACGATTCGCACTTCGTTGTTAACCGAAATTCTCATTTCGTAGAAGTCTGTGTTGGTTAGTTTTTTTACAAACTTTTTCAAATTCCAGGTAATCGGGCGAATAAATTAGTTCTCTCATGATCAACAGCACAATTTCTATGCAAAGGTAACTAATTCGTTTCTTTTCGTCAAGTGATTGGGTTTGAATTTCTCTATAAGTTTCATAAATTTGCGGATTATAGAAAAGATCAAAATTATGAAACTGCAACATTTTTTATGGATGAGTATCTGTGCGGTCGCCACGATGCTCATGGTATCCTCTTGTAATCAATCCAACCCTACCCAAGACATGACTGAAAACAATCCTGTTATCGAAAACATGATGGCCCGTCGCAGCATCCGAAAATATCTGCCGGAGGCGGTCGCCCGTGAAACCATGGAAACCATTCTGAACTGCGGTATCAACGCGCCGAACGGTCAGAACAAACAGTCCTGGGAGATCCGTATCGTGGACGATGCCCAAACGATGGATGCGATTGTCGCAGCGATGGCCAAAGCCAATCCCGAGGTATCGGCCGACGTTATTCGTGGCTGCTTCCGCGGTGCACCGACCATGGTGTTCATCGCCAACGATTTGTCGTACGACTTCTCGGTAATTGATTGTGGTCTGTTGTCCGAAAACATGATGCTGTCGGCTTGGTCGTTGGGTGTCGGTTCTATTTGTTTGGGTAGCCCGATCCGTTTCTTGAACAACATTTCATCCGTGGATCCGATCTGGGAAACTTTGGGCTTCAGCAACGGTTACCGTCCGGTCATCTGCATCGGTTTTGGTTATGCTGATGAAGCACCGGCTGCCAAACCCCGTAATCCTGAAAAATATCGTTTTGTTTCGGTAAAATAAATCATTCTGATTCGGTAACATGATGCGCGTAAGTCTTTTACTGACATTCTTGTTCGCGAGTCTTACGTTGGTGGCACAGGCTCCCAAAAAAGATTGGGCGAAGTATGAGAAATATGCCGCAGCCAACGAAGTGATTCTTCAGGCAATAGCAGCCGATCCTGACGCGGCTCCGAAGGCGGTGTTCATGGGCAATTCCATCACCGAACTTTGGGCGAAACACCGGGCCTCGTTCTTTGCAGACAACGGTTATGTTCCTCGGGGTATCAGCGGGCAGACGACGTACCAGATGTTGGCCCGTTTCCAACGCGATGTGGTGGACTTGCACCCGGAGGCGGTGGTGATTCTGGCTGGAATCAACGACATTGCTGAAAATAGCGGTCCGATTTCCCTCGAGAACATCGTGGGCAACATCAAGTCCATGTGCGACATTGCCTGGGCCAACGGCATCCAGCCCATCTTGTGTTCGGTCTTGCCCTGCGACTACCTTTCCTGGCGCAAGGATCTGACGCCGGCACAGGATGTGGTGGACCTCAATACGAAGATTCTCGCTTTGGCGCAGTCCGAGGGGATTGCCTATGTCGATTATTATACGGCCTTGGACAACGGTCAGGGCGGCTTGGGACCCGAACATTCCGGGGACCGCTGCCATCCCAACGAGGCCGGCTATCAAATTATGGAAAACATCATCCAATCCTTCTTGAGGAGATTGTAGTATGAAAAAACTTTTTTTGCTTCTGGTGGCCATGCTGGCGACGGGTGGTTGCCGTTTGGTGGACTTTCATGAGTTCTCGATATCCGGGCGTGTTGTTGATGCAGACGGAAAACCGATTTCCGGAGTAACGGTAAAGGTCTCTGAGGACAATACCGAAGCGGTTACGGCCGCTAATGGGACCTTTGCGTTCAACAAGATGGCGTTGGGTATGAAAACATTGACCTGTTCACACACCGCGTATTGGATACAGCAAGAGTATGTTGAGGTGCGTCACCTCTATAACGTACAGGTGGATATTGTGATGCAGCGAATCGCTGATGAGGGGCCTGATCCGGAACTCGATCCAGTATTGGAAGCTTTGGCGGAAAGCATGGTCTTTGTGGAAGGGGGAACTTTCCAAATGGGAGCTACCAAGGAGCAAGGTTCGGATGCAGAAGCTGACGAGAAACCGGTCCATTCTGTGACATTGAGTGATTTTTACATCGGCAAGTACGAAGTGACCGAGGCTCAGTGGAAGGCTGTGATGGGATCGAATCCGAGTAATTTTACCGGCGATGACAATCTTCCGGTTGAGCAAGTGAGTTGGGAGGATGTGCAGGAGTTTATTCAAAAATTGAATGCCAAGACAGGCAAGACCTATCGTCTGCCGACGGAGGCGGAATGGGAGTATGCGGCCCGAGGCGGCAAGAAGAGCCAAGGATACAAGTATGCGGGCAGTAACTCAATCGACAAGGTGGCTTGGTACGGGGATAACGGTGACTACAAGACTCATCCAGTTGGTCAAAAGCAACCGAACGAATTGGGCTTGTACGACATGAGCGGGAATGTATGGGAATGGTGCGAGGACCGGTATGGAAGTTATAGTTCATCCGCCCAGACCAATCCGACGGGTCCTTCCAGTGGTTCGTACCGCGTCCTTCGCGGGGGTAGTTGGTACGACTATGCTAGGCACTGCCGGGTAGCCATTCGGGACGGCATCAATCCTTCCGCCAGGAATATCAGTAACGGGTTCCGGTTGGTAGACGGGGAATTGCCTCCGCAAGAGGATCCGGAACTCGATCCAGTATTGGAAGCTTTGGCTGAAAGCATGGTCTTTGTGGAAGGGGGTACCTTCCAAATGGGAGCGACTTCTGAGCAAGGATCGGATGTACAAGATGACGAGAAACCTGTCCATTCGGTGACGTTGAGTGATTTTTACATGGGCAAGTACGAAGTGACCCAGGAGCAGTGGAAGGTGGTGATGGGATCAAATCCGAGCTATTTTACCGGCGATGACAATCTTCCGGTTGAGCAAGTGAGTTGGGAGGATGTGCAGGAGTTTATTCAAAAATTGAATGCCAAGACAGGCAAGACCTACCGTCTGCCGACAGAGGCTGAATGGGAATATGCGGCCCGAGGTGGAAACCAGAGCCAAGGTTACAAGTATGCGGGCAGTAACACCTTCGAAGAGGTGGCTTGGTACGAGGATAACAGTGGCGGCAAGACTCATCCGGTCGGTCAAAAGCAACCGAACGAATTGGGTTTGTACGACATGAGCGGGAATGTTGAGGAATGGTGTCAGGACTGGTATGAAAGTTATGACTCATCCGCCCAGACCAATCCGACGGGTCCTTCCAGTGGTTTGGGCCGCGTCCTTCGCGGGAGTGGTTGGAGCAGCCTTGCTAGGTACTGCCGGGTAGCCTGTCGGAACGCCTACAACCCCTCCGACGGGGGCTACGACCTCGGGTTCCGTTTGGTTTTGCTTCCCTAAGTTTATGAATAAAATTAAAAAGAAAAATAACACGTCATGAGCTCAGCAAAAAGAAGCCTGGGAGGGGCTTTTCAAGCTGAGCGAAAGACGAAGCACAACAGCACAAGCATGAAAAGATATATTTTATGGGGTTTGTTTTTCCTGGTGGCGGGTCTGATGCCGGAGCTCCAGGCACAATCCTTGAAGATGACGTTCGCGGGAGAAGTGCGGTTGGATGAAGCGGATATGGATGCGAAGACGTATTATCCGGTCCATGACCAGAACGACAACCTTTGCGCGCTGATCAAGGTGCGTCCCACTAACGAGTTGAAGAACCCTTTGGCCTTGGACAACCGGGGCTTGGGAGTGACCAAACGTCGGGAAATGGACAATGGTGAATATTGGTTCTGGGTGCCTTATCAAACTAAAAACTTGTACTTCGCTTGCAAAGGCTACGACGAGATGCCCCCGATTCCGGTCCAGTTGAAAGCTGGTAAAGTGTACCGTATTTCCCTGCGGACCGATGCGGTGGAACAGACCATTTGGAATGCCGCAATTTCCTTCAATTACCTACGGATGCACATCGTTCCC
This sequence comes from Bacteroidales bacterium, assembly GCA_017647795.1. Lineage (GTDB taxonomy): Bacteria > Bacteroidota > Bacteroidia > Bacteroidales > UBA932 > JAGCJX01. Next base: position 11,443 of record JAGCJX010000033.1, read on the forward strand.
GAAGGAGCAACGGTTTTCGTGGGAGAAACGGAAGATTGTTCCCTTTACTCGGAAGTGGTGGCCGGCAATGATTTTGAGTACCAATTGAATTACGGCCGTTACTACTACCGCATCGAACATCCGGAACACGAGGCGGTTTTCGGACAAGTGGAGGTGTCGGAAGAGGATCAACAACTGGAAATTGAGATGAAACCGGCCTACAGCCTGTTGGCGTTTGAAAGTGACCCGTCGGATGCACAGGTGTTTGTGAACGGCAAATACGTGGGCAACACCCCTTTTCGTTCGGAAACCCGTTACCTTCGTGGTGAGGTGGAAGTCCGGATGCAGAAGAAAGAATATGCCTCCCATGTCGAGAAGATCCAGCTGAGTGGGAACGGAGAGGTGCAGACGGTGCGTATGTTGTTGGATGCTAAGTTTGCGACCGTGACCTGTACGTGTGAGGACCCGCAAGCAGAACTTTGGGTGGACAATGTATATCGCGGCCAGGGTTCTTGGACCGGTCACCTGAGTTCTTCTACCAAACACATCCTGGAAGCCCGTAAGGCCGGTCACCAGTCACAAAGCATTTCATTCTCGGTCAAGGAGAAAGAGGTTGTGACCAAGACCGTCGAAGCACCAGTTCCTTTGTATGCGATCCTGTCCGTTGAATCCGTGCCTACAGGGGCAACCATCCTTCTCAATGGAGAGGAAATTGGGAAGACACCGAAGGTGAAGCAAGTGGTCATGGGTACGTACCAATTGACATTGGAAAAGGACGGTTTTGCTCCGAAGACGATTGAGATCGAGTTGAAACACAACCAACGTCTAACAGTCAAAGAGGAGCTTGTTAAAGCCGATAAGTCGGCGAAGAAAGCCAATGAATCTGCGAAGGCAAAGCCTGCTGCTGAGAAAAAGGCTGAGCCCCGCCCTAGCAACACGACCAGACGTCTGTTTGCAGAATTGAATTATGGAATGGGTTTTGCGTCGAAGCGTTTGGAATACCGCGCCTGTTCAATGAATTTCTGGGGGACGACCGTTGGCTACATTCCCAAACAGTGGGGTGGTTATATCTCGGGTTTTTATGGGGTAGAGTACGGAGATTTTGTGGCGACAGCCGGTCTGATTTACCGCTTGCCGGCGCAAGGACGTGTGGGTGGTAGCCGGATGGATCTGCAGTTGTATGCCGGTGGCGGGATCTTCTCCGGAACTCCGGGTGGTCCGGTGGAAGCAGGTCAGTTGCAGTGGATGGGAGATTTGGGTGTGCGTGTGGGCTTTGATGCCTTCTCCAGTCAATTTCAGTGTCTCTCCCTTTCGTTGGGCTGTAAGATTACGGCTTCCTGCCTGATTCCGACCCTCGGTGTCGCGATCTCGCTGCAGCGCTAAATCCTTCCTATGATGGATTCTATCGTAGCCACTCAGCAATGGGTGGCTATGATATTTTGTAACTTTTTACGAAATGGTATTGCAGACTTAAAATACTTTCCGAATTTTGTAACGAGAACCTGCCCCAAGACGCTGTAAAATGGAAAATAGGGAACTGGGTGTTGGGCTGGCGGAGAGCGCAGGAACGAGTGAGAGTAAGGAACGCTATGTAGATTTATTGACGGATTCTGGTTTTAAGGCGGTGTTTGGGGATCAACAGAACAAACAGGTTTTGATTGATTTACTGAATGCTGTTTTGCCAGCGGGTAGACAGGTAATTGATCTGACTTATTCGACCACGGAATTAAGACCCGCGACATTGGGAAGAAAAACCTTTGTTTTGGATCTCCGTTGCGAGGATGCGGATGGGAGTATTTATGTGGTAGAACTTCAAAAGTATGGGCAAGAGCACTTCTTTAAACGATGTGTGGCTTATGCTGCCAGGCTGTTTGCCAGTCAGCCCCTTCGAGGAGTGAAGGATTATGATCTTCCTCCCGTATACCTGATTGGAATCCTGGCAAAGGATCGGGTGGGAAGTTTTGGCAACGATAGGGGAGACCGTATTCTTTCAGAGTTTGCCTTGCGGGAGAAAGAGACGGGAGCGAATCCTCCGGATACGATCAGCCTGACGTTCATAGAACTGGCGGGATTTACGAAGACTTTGGATAAATGCGAAACAATTGTTGACAAATGGTGCTATTCATTTAAGAACATGTCGCGGTTGGATCGCTTGCCTGAAGATCTGCAGTTGGATATCTTTCAGCGTCTCTTCAAGGCTGCAGAGATAGCGCAGTTTACACATGAGAAACGAATACAATACGATAAGGATATGATGACAGAACTGGACTGGGAAAATGTCTTGTACACCGCGGAGCATAGAGGCGAACAGAGAGGCCTCCATAGCGGCGAGGCTTCAGCGAAGGCTACTATAGCAAGGAACTTGTACAAAGATGGATTTTCTGTGGAAAAGATTGCAGAATTGGCAGAACTGCCTGCCGAGCAGGTGACGGCAATCCTGGAGGCAGCTGATGGCGCTTTGTAGTGGATCGTATCTTTCAGTATGGTGACAAAAAAGCATCTCGTTTTGAGATGCTTTTTTTGTCCAGTCTCGGAAAGGAGGTTTATTTCTTCAAGCCCAATTTTTCGAGCAAAGCTTCGGGTTTGGGATCGTGACCGCGGAAGTTGCGGTAGATCTCAGAAGCATCGTGGGTACCGCCTGCAGACAAGATGTTGTCGCGGAAGGATTGAGCCACTTCTTGGTTGAAGATGCCTTTTTCTTTGAACAACGAGAAGGCGTCGGCTTCCAATACTTCTGCCCATTTGTAGGAGTAGTAACCGGCAGAGTAACCGCCTTGGAAGATGTGTGCAAATGCCGGTGAGCTGGCAGTGCCTTCTACGCTCGGCATAACAGACGTAGCAGCCAAAGCTTGTTTTTCGAAGGTGATCACGTCGGTAGCAGGTACTTCGGTCAAAGTATGCCATGCCATGTCCATGATGCCGTAGTGCAATTGACGCACTTGGCCGTAGGCTGCCAGGTAGTTTTTAGCGGCAACGATCTTTTCGATCAAGGCTGCCGGAATGGTTTCACCAGTTTGGTAGTGTTTTGCAAAAGAATTCAAGAATTCCGGTTCAAAAGCCCAGTTTTCCATGATTTGGGAAGGAAGTTCCACGAAGTCACGAGCCACGTTGGTACCGGTCAATGAGCTGTAACGGCCTTCTGCGAATACACCGTGCAATACGTGACCGAACTCATGGAGGAAGGTTACCAATTCGTCGTGGGTGATCAACGCCGGGGTGTCACCGGTCGGTTTGGTGAAGTTGCAAACCATGTTGATGAACGGGCGGTATTCCACACCGTCTTTTTGACCTTGTTCACGGAATGAGGTCATCCAAGCACCACCACGTTTGCTGGCACGGGGGAAGAAGTCTGCGTAGAGCAATGCCAAGTGGCTGCCGTCGCGGTCGGTGATGTCGTACACTTTCACATCTTGGTGGTAAACCGGTACGTTGTTCACTTCTTGGAAGTTGATGCCGTAGAGGCGGTGAGCCAAGTCAAACACAGCATCAATGCAGCTTTCCAATTGGAAGTAAGGTTTCAATTCTTCTGCATTCAAAGAGTATTCTGCTTCTTGGTAGCGTTCAGACCAGTAGTTGAAGTCCCAAGGCATCAATTCTTTGCCTTCGAAGCCGTTTTTCTTCGCGAACTTGAACACGTCTTTCACGTCTTTCTTTGCATAGTCCAAGGTTTGGTCCATCAATTCAGCCAAGAAGTTGTTGACGATGTCTTTGCTGTTGGCCATGCGTTCTTCCAAAGCATAGTCAGCGTAGGTTGCGTAACCAAGGAGGTTGGCAATTTTAATACGCAAGTCTGCGATTTCTTTCACCACAGCGGTATTGTCGAAGTCGCCACCGATACCGCGGGTGTTGTAAGCCATGTACATTTGTTTGCGCAAGTCGCGTACTTGGCTGTTTTTCATGAAAGGAGAGTAGCTGGGAACGTCCAAGGTATATACCCAACCGGTCAAGCCTTTTTCAGCAGCGGTTGCAGCACCCATTTCTTTCACGTATTCCGGAAGACCGAGCAAGTCTGCTTCTTCGGTGATGTGCAATTGGTAAGCATTGGTAGATGCCAAAACGTTTTTACCGAATTGCAGGGTCAACAACGAGAGTCTTTCAGAGTATTGGCGGTAGAGTTCTTGGTCCGCTTCGTTGAGGTTGGCTCCGTTGCGAACAAAACTCTTGTAGGCGTTGTCCAACAATTTGGCTTGATCCGCTTCCAAGTTCAGGTTTTCTTTTTGTTCGTAAACGGCTTTTACGCGTTCAAACAAGGGAGCGTTCAAAGAAACATACATAGAGTAGTCGGTCAACAGGGGAGCGACTTGTTCTGCAACAGCTTGCAAAGTGTCGTTGGTGTGAGCTTCCATCAAGTTGTAGAAGATGCCAGCAACGGTGTTCAATTTTTCACCAGCGTATTCCATCGCTTCGATGGTGTTTGCGAAGGTCGGTGCTTCCGGATTGGAAACGATGGCATCGATGTCGGCTTTTCCTTCTGCAACAGCAGCTTCAAATGCGGGCAGGTAATGTTCGTTTTCAATCTTGTCAAACATCGGGGCTCCGTAAGGCGCGGTGGACTCGACGAGCAAGGGATTTTTCATATTACAACTGCATACTACGGCAAGCAAGGCACCTGCCAGTACTGATTTTTTAATCATAAGTTTAACTTTTTTAATAGGTGTTTTTTAATTTTGGGGGCCAAAAATAGGAATTATCTCTGTAAAAACTAATTATTTTTAAGGCCATGAAACGAATCGTCTTTTTGACCGGAGCTGGAATCAGTGCAGAGAGCGGAATCCGTACCTTCCGAGACTCCGATGGTTTGTGGGAACAGTATCCCGTTGAGGAGGTTGCCTCCATCGAAGGGTATTACCGGAATCCGGGACTGGTGTTGGATTTTTACAATGCGCGTCGTCGTCAGTTGTTGGAGGTAGAACCGAACGAAGCCCATCGCCTGGTGGCGGCCTTGGAGGCGGAATACGAGGTGATTGTCGTGACCCAGAACGTCGATGACCTCCACGAACGGGGCGGTTCCAGCCACATCATTCACCTGCACGGAGAGTTGTTGAAAGCCTGTTCAAGCCGGGAGCCGAACGACTCCCGATACATCGAGTCCGTCGCGGCTGATCGTCGCATCTGCTTGGGAGACAAGGCCGGAGACGGAAGCCAGTTGCGTCCCTACATCGTATGGTTCGGGGAAGATGTGCCGAAGATTGAGTCGGCCGCAGCGGTCATTTCGCAGACCGACATCCTGGTCATTGTGGGAACGTCGTTGAATGTGTATCCGGCAGCCGGATTGTTGCACTATGCGCCCCAGCACGCGGAGGTATATTTGATTGATCCGAACCCGGTAAAGGTGCATAGTTTGCACCCCATTCAGGTCATAGCCAAGGGAGCGGTAGCGGGTATGCAGGAATTGTACGAACGGCTTACTTGTTGAGCTGTTTCTTGGCTTGAATCTTCCGTTCGATGCGGTGGTTCAGGATGACCACGCAGGCGGCCAGGATGATGATGGCCAGTCCGATTGCTGTTTTGGCAGTGAAGGGCTCGGAGAATGCCCAGATGCCGATGAGCACGGCGGTTATGGGTTCCAGGATGCCCAGGATGGAACTCATAGTGGCGCCGACCAGTTTGACGGACTTGATCAGGGTGATGTTGGAGATTGCAGTGGCCGGAATGGCGATGCCCAAAATGTGCAGCCACAGGTATTTTTCGCTGAAGGGAATCCACGTAATACCACCCGTAAACTGACCCGTGATGATGAAGGCGATGGCCGCAAATCCCATTACATAGCAGGTGAGCGGGGTGGACTCTACCTCTTCCAGGGCTTTGCTACGCAAGCCGATGATGTAGATGGCGTAAGTGACCACGGAAAGAATGGAGTAAATCAGCCCTCTGACCAGGTTGCCGCCTTCCAGGTGAATGCCTCCCGAGGAAAGCAGAATGGCTCCGACAATGGAGAAAAGGATGGCGCCAATCTTGATGCCTGATTTTTTTTCATGGAAAAAGAGCATCATGATGGCTGCAACAATCAGCGGATACATGAAGTGGATCGTTGAGGAGGCACCGCTGGTGATGTTTTGGAAGGAGAGCAACAGGGTGATGGATGTCAAGGCCCGGAAGACCGACACGAACAACGTCGGCAGCACAGCCTTTCTGGGCAGGCGGAAGGAGTTGCCGGCCAGCAAGGCAAAGAGCATCAGAACGAGGGCACCGACACCCCATCGATAAGCCAATACCTCAATGGCCGGAAATCCATTGTTCATCAGAATAATGGAGAAGTACGGAGCCAGACCGAACGTCAGCGAAGACGTGGCGGCGAGGCTGATGCCAAAGAGAAATTTCTTATCGGTTGCGAGCTTCATAGTTCGCAAAATTAAACAATTTTTTGCAAAATTCCACGCACCATGTGTCGCTTCCGTCCGGCTCCCGGGAGTCGGTGAACTTCGAAACCGACGGCCCGGAGGGCTTGTTTTACGCTGCCACGGGCGGAGTAGGTGACCAGGGTACAACCCGGGGCTCCGGCCTCGGCCAAGGTGCGGAAGACGGGGGTCTCCCACAGTTCCGGTTGGCTGCCCGGAGAGAAGGCGTCGAAATAGACCACATCAACGCCCTGGCAAAATCCCGCCATCTTGTCAGGGTTGGCAGTTCCGGGGATGCTGGTCAGATCTTGGGCCGTAACTTCTAGAAAATCCCTGTTTTCTTTCAGCAACCAAAAGCCAGGAACCAGCTCCGTCGGGACGTTCCATGGAACCTCGTGCAAGCGCTGTAGCCACTCCGGCTGGACCAGGTGTTCACCTGCTGGGAAGGCCAAGGAATGGTATTCTTCCGCGACAAGGGGGTATTTCTCAAGGGTGCGAAAACAGATGGTGTGAGTTTGTATTTCCTTGTTTTTCAGTTGGATGTATTTGTCGAGGGTCAGCAGGACATTCAAGCCTGTCCCGAAACCATATTCGACGATGTGCCGTTGGGCTTGGTCCGGATGGGTCTGTTTGTGGTACTCCAAACCGGCCTCCAAAAATACGTGGATGGACTCTTCGATGGCACCGGCATCCGAATGGTAGGTTTCTCCGAATGTTTCGCAAAAAAGGGTGGGTGAGCCGTCATCGCTCCATGTCAAGGTTCGTTTCACAAAATGTCAAATTTTCGTATATTTTCGTATATTTGCGGATTGTCAGAAATTGTGCTTATGTAGCACCATTTTTGTGCAAAGGAATGAAAAATTTAACAATTCATATAATTTAAAAACAAATGGCTGGTATTACAGGTATTTTAAAGAAGTTGTTCGGTTCAAAAGCGGATCGGGATATGAAGGCAATCATGCCGATTTTGGAGAAGACATTGGCCGCTTTCCAACGCATCGACCAATTGGATGATGATGCCTTGCGTCAGGCAAGTCAGGCGATTCGTGAAAAGATTCGTCAGCGTACGCAAGCAGACGAGGATCGCGTGGCAGCATTGCGCCAACAACTCGAAGACGTGAACATTCCGGTAGAGAAGAAAGAAGCTTTGGGTACCGAGGTGGACAAATTGGTGAAACGTATTGATGAGACCATTGAAGAGACCTTGAACGAAGTGCTTCCGGATGCATTTGCAATCATGAAATCAACCGCCCGCCGTTTCAAGGAAAACACGGAGATCCGTGTGAAAGCCAATGAAATGGACGGCGAATTCAGTACAAAACACGACTATGTGAACATCGAAGGCGACTACGCTGTGTGGAAAAACACTTGGCTTGCCGGAGGAAACCCGATCGTTTGGGACATGGTTCACTACAACGTACAGTTGATCGGGGGTATCGTGCTGCACCAAGGTAAGATTTCCGAAATGGCAACCGGGGAAGGTAAAACCCTCGTGGCAACCTTGCCGGTATTCTTGAACGCCTTGGCTGGCAAAGGGGTACACGTGGTGACGGTCAACGACTACCTCTCCAAACGGGACTCCGAGTGGATGGGCCCCTTGTACGAATTCCACGGTTTGCGCGTGGATTGCATTGACAAACACCAACCCAACTCCGAAGCCCGTCGCCGTGCTTACCGTGCTGACATTACCTTCGGTACCAACAACGAATTCGGTTTCGACTACTTGCGCGACAACATGGCTGTCAACGTGCAAGACCTGGTGCAACGCAAGCACCACTATGCCATCGTCGATGAGGTCGACTCTGTGTTGATCGACGACGCACGGACTCCGTTGATTATTTCTGGTCCGGTTCCGAAAGGCGATGACCAACAGTTCGGAGAATACAAACCCTTCGTAGAACGCATCTACAATGCTCAAAAACAATTGGTAACCAAATTGTTGAGCGATGCAAAACGCCTCATCGGTGAAAACAACATCGAAGAAGGGGGTAAATTGCTTTTGCGTGCCCACAAAGGTTTGCCGAAATACAACCCTTTGATCAAGTACTTGTCGGAACCGGGTGTGAAACCCATCCTGCTCAAGACTGAAAACCTCTACATGCAGGAGAACAACAAGCACATGCACTTGATCACCGATGACTTGTACTTCATCATCGAAGAAAAGAGCAAGACCGTGGAAATGACCGACAAAGGTCACGACCTCATTGCTTCTTTGGTGTCGGATGCGAAGTTCTTCGTGTTGCCCGACATCGGAAGCGACATTTCCGAATTGGAAAAAATGGACTTGACTCCCGAAGAAAAACAAGAGCGTAAAGATGCTTTGTTGGCAGACTATGCTTTGAAATCAGAACGTGTTCACACCGTCAACCAACTGTTGAAAGCGTATGCCATGTTTGAAAACAACGTTGAGTACGTGGTGATGGACAACAAGATCAAGATCGTGGACGAACAGACCGGTCGTATCCTGGAAGGCCGCCGTTACTCCGATGGTTTGCACCAGGCAATTGAAGCGAAGGAAAATGTGAAGGTGGAAGCTGCGACCCAAACGTTTGCGACCATTACTTTGCAAAACTACTTCCGGATGTACCACAAGTTGGCCGGTATGACGGGTACGGCAGAAACCGAAGCCGGTGAATTCTGGTCCATCTACGAATTGGACGTGGTGACCATCCCGACCAACAAACCGATCCTGCGTCAAGACTTGAACGACCGGGTGTACAAGACCAAGAAAGAAAAATACAATGCCGTGATTCAGGAGATTGTGGAATTGACCAATGCCGGTCGTCCGGTTCTGGTGGGTACCACCTCCGTTGAAATCTCCGAATTGTTGAGCCGGATGTTGAAGATGCGTGGCATCAAACACAATGTCTTGAATGCGAAACAACACGCCCGTGAGGCAGAGATCGTGGCCGATGCGGGTCAAGCAGGAGCCGTGACCATTGCAACCAACATGGCGGGTCGTGGTACTGACATCAAGTTGGGTACCGGTGTGCGTGAGGCCGGTGGTTTGGCCATCATTGGTACCGAGCGTCACGACAGCCGTCGCGTGGACCGTCAGTTGCGCGGTCGTGCCGGTCGTCAAGGAGACCCGGGCTCTTCTGTGTTCTACGTATCATTTGAAGACGATCTGATGCGTTTGTTCGGTACCGACCGGATGACGGCCCTCGTGGACAAAATGGGTATTACCGAAGGCGAAATGTTGGAACACAAGATGTTGAACAGCACCATCGAACGCGCCCAACGCAAGGTGGAAGAAAACAACTTCGGTATCCGGAAACGTTTGTTGGAATACGATGACGTGATGAACTCGCAACGCGAAGTGATCTACACCCGTCGTCGCAACGCTTTGTACGGTGACCGCATCGATGTGGACATCTTGAACATGATTAGTGACTATGCAGAAGTCATTGGCGAACAATCCGAAGGCATGGACTACGAAACCTTCTCGTTGGAAGTGATGCGCAGTCTGTCCATCGATCCGGGCTTTGACGAAGAATTCTTCAAGAATGCGAAGCCGGCCCAAATCTCTGACCGTCTGCAAGAGCGCATCCGTGAAGAATACAACCGTCGTATGGAAGTGATGGTGCGTCAGGCTTGGCCGGTAATCAAGACTATCTTTGAAAAACAGGCGGCGATTTATGAAAACGTTGCGGTTCCGGTGGGTGATGGACAAAAGATGTTGCAAGTTCTGGTGAACCTGAAGAAAGCCTACGAAACCGAAGGTCGTGAACTCGTACGTGCTTTGTGCAAGACCATCACCTTGATCATGATCGACGAACAATGGAAGGAACACTTGCGCGAAATGGACGATTTGAAACAGTCTGTTCAAAATGCAACCTACGAACAAAAAGACCCGCTCTTGATCTACAAGTTTGAAAGTTTCAACCTCTTCAAAGGCGTTATCGAAAAGATCAGCCGTGAGGTGCTGGCCTTCCTGTTGCGTGCGCACATTCCGCTCCGCAACCCGGATCAGGCTCAAAACCCGAACCAATCAGCTTCAGTGAGCTCAACCTTGTCAGAAGGACATCGTCCTCGCACCGATATGAGCCGCTTGCAAACCTCCCGCACCGATTTGGTGACCAACGGAGGTGAGCCGAAGAGCAATGCTCCGGTTCACGTAGAGAAACGCGTGGGTCGCAACGACCCGTGCCCTTGCGGTTCCGGAAAGAAATACAAACACTGCCACGGCAAAGAAGAATAACCCGAATTAACCACACATTTATGAAAAAATTCCTGTTATCAACCCTGTTCGCTGTTCTTGCAACTTTTGTAATGAACGCTGAATCTGCTCCTTTGTGGATGCGTTACAACGCCATTTCTCCCGATGGAACCCAAATTGCCTTTGTGTACCAAGGCGATATCTTTGTGGTGCCGGTGGCTGGGGGAACGGCCCGTCAGTTGACGACAGCCGCTTCGTACGAATCGCGCCCGGTATGGTCCAACGATGGTAAGACCTTGGCTTTTGTGACCGATCGTAATGGCGGATTTGATATTTATACGGTGCCTGCAGCCGGTGGTCGCCTCAACCGTGTGACCTATCACTCTACCGGTGAGACTCCGTTGGCTTTCTCTGCCGATGACAAAATGATTTATTTTGCTGCGTCCATTCAGGACCCGGCATCCAGCATTTTGTTCCCTACCTCCTGGATGACCGAATTGTACCAAATTCCGGTCAACGGCGGACGTCCCGAACAAGTGGCTGCAACCCCGGTTTGCAGCATGAGTTTGAACCAAGATGGCCGTTCGTTCTTGTATGAGAACCGCACCGGTAGCGAAAATGCTTGGCGTAAACACCACGTATCTTCCGTGGCTCGCGACATTTGGTTCTACGATGCCAAAGCCAATTTGCACAAACAACTCACCCAAAACGTAGGCGAGGACCGCAACCCGATCTTCGTGGGTAACGACGAGATGATCTTCTTGAGCGAACGCGATGGCGGATCTTTCAACGTGTACCGGGCGAAATTGAGCGATCCTGATAACGTGACTGCGTTGACCAAGTTCAAAAAACACCCGATCCGTTTCTTGAGTGCCGCAAACAACGGTACCCTCTGCTTCGGATACCACGGGGAAATTTACACCCTGGTTCCGGGTCAAAAGGCGAAGAAAGTTTCCATCAACATCGTGAAAGATGCAGAAGATGACCGTCCTTCGGTTTTGAACGTTCGCGGTGCCCGTGAGTTCGTTTCTTCCAAAGACGGCAAGGAATTGGCCATCATCAACCGTGGGGAAGTCTTTGCTTTCTCGGACAAACACGGTGTGACCCGCCAAATTACCTTCACTCCGGCTGCAGAAGAAGGTTTGACCATCTCTCCCGACGGCAAGACCTTGGTGTACGGCAGTGAACGTACCGGTATCTGGAACCTCTACAAGGCAACCATGCCCCGCGAAGAAGACTTGCACTTTGCTTATGCAACCACCATCGAGGAAGAACCTTTGTTCAAAGACAACAAAGTAGAAAGAACCAATCCTTCGTTCTCTCCGGATGGTAAGGAAGTTGCCTTTATCGAAGACCGTACTTTCTTGAAGGTGCTCAACTTGGAAACCGGCAAGGTCCGTCAGATTACCGACGGTAGCCAACACTATACCCGCCAACACTATGGTTTTGAATACCAATGGTCTCCCGATGGAAAATGGTTTGCTTTGACCATCATCACCAACCAACGAGATCCCTACAGCGACATCGCCATTGTGTCGGCTGTGGACGGCGGTACTTGCTACAACGTGACCAACAGCGGTTACATTGATCATTCTCCCAGATGGGTGATGGACGGCAATGCCTTGCTGTACACTTCCAACCGTTACGGTATGCGTTCCCACGCTTCTTGGGGTAGCCAAGACGACGTGTTCATCGCCTTCATGAACCAAGAAACGATGGACAAGTTCTTGATGAGCAAGGAAGAATACGACCGCTACGAGGAATTGGAAAAATTCCGTGAAAAGAAAGAAAAGGAAGCTGCTGAAAAGGCAGACAAGAAAGATAAAAAAGACGATAAAAAGGACGAGGTAAAACCCGTTCAAATCGACTTGGCAAAATTGGACCAACGCATCGTTCGTTTGACCCCGATGTCCTCTAGCTTGGCTGACGCGGTGTTGAGCAAAGACGGTGAGACCTTGTACTTCTTGGCTGCTTTTGAAAAGGGACAAGATCTCTGGAAACTCGATATCCGTGAAAATTCCGTGAAGATCTTGAAGAAAAATCCTGGTGCTCGCAGCTTGGCCATGATGCCCGATGGCAAGAACCTGTACTTGCTCGGTTCTCGCGTGAGCAAGATGGCGCTGCCCAGTGGTAATGTCTCTCCGATTGATTATTCGGCAACCATGGAATTGGATGCTGCTGGCGAACGTGAATACATGTTCCGCCACATGTTCAAGCAACAAAAAGAGAAATTCTACAACCCGAACTACCACGGTGTGGATTTGAAAGCCTTGGAAAAAGATTACGAAGCTTTCTTGCCCCACATCAAAAACAACTACGATTACTCCGAAATGCTGAGCGAAATCCTGGGAGAACTGAACGTGTCCCACACCGGTAGCGGTTATGGTGGCGTTGGCGTTCGTAAGCCCACTCCGGAGTTCGGTCTGTTGTTTGACCTTGGATACAAAGGTGATGGCTTGAAGGTGGATGAAGTATTGGATTTTGGTCCTTTTGACAACTTCCAAACCCGCGTGAAGGCCGGTGTCATCATCGAATCATTCAACGGTGAAAAAATTCTTGCTGGAGAAGACTACTACCAACTCATCAACGGCCAACAAGGCGAGAACAACTTGATTGCTTGCTACGATCCGGCTACCGGTGAACGTTGGGAAGAAGTGACTCGCTTGACCTCCAAATCTGAACAAAACGAATTGCTCTACCAACGCTGGATCCGTACCATGGAAAAGATGGTGGACAGCCTCTCCAACGGTCGTTTGGGCTATGTACACATCCGTTCTATGGGCGATGCAAGTTACCGCGACGTGTATGCAGATATCTTGGGTAAATACAACTTGCGTGAAGGTATCGTAATCGACACCCGTAACAACGGTGGTGGACGTTTGCACGAGGACATCGAAATCTTGTTCTCCGGTACCAAATACCTCGAACAAGTGATCCAAGGCCGCGTGGCTTGTGAAATGCCTTCCCGTCGTTACAACAAAGCCTCTGTGATGGTGGTTTGCGAAGCGAACTACTCAAATGCTCACGGTACTCCCTGGGTGTACCAAACGATGGGCATCGGTAAGGTGGTAGGTATGCCGGTTCCGGGTACCATGACCTCTGTGAACTGGGAAACTTTGCAAGACCCGTCCATGTACTTCGGTATTCCGGTAGTCGGTTACCGTACCAAAGAAGGTAAATACCTGGAAAACTTGCAATTGGAACCGGATTATAAAGTTCGTAACGAATACGAGAAAGCTATGAAAGGCCAAGACCAACAAATTGAGAAGGCCGTTCAAGTCTTGCTTGAAGAAGTGAAGAACGACAAAACCCGCTGGTAGGGGCTCCTGTTCTCGCTGATCGAGATACGCAAATAGAGGTGGCTATTTTTAGTCACCTCTATTTTTGCAGATACGATATACGAACTTCATTCGAGGGTTGTTATGATTCAAAGGGGAGCATAAAAAAGTGACAAACCGATTGCATTTCGATTTGTCACTGTTAAAAGTTGATTGCCAAGACTGGCGGGTTGTAGATTGCTTCAGCCGGATTAGGCTTCTTGTTGGCGGCTGAGGAGTTCGCGAGCTTTGTCAAGGATGGTGCAGTCATCCAAGCGAACAATACCTCCGTCAGGACCCGGTTCCAAGTGGAAGCCAGGGCATTGGCCACCTTCATAGTGATCACCTCCGAAATAGTTGCGAACCATATCGGGAGCAATGTTTAATTCGTCAGCAATTTGTTGAACGCTACCGTGAGACAATTGATCTTTGATCTTGCGCAATTCGTTAAATGTAATGGTTGTCGGCATGGTGATAAAGTTTTAAATTTAATTTGTTCCGAAGTTACGAACAATTCTTGAGGTGACCAAGATTTTTTGTCAAAAAAGCCCATCAATCCGGAAAATATTCGTACTTTTGGGGAAATCAGAAATTGGATTAATATACCTATTTTTTTATGAAATACGATGTTATTGTCATTGGCTCGGGTCCCGGAGGATATGTAGCCGCCATTCGTGCTTCGCAGTTGGGTTTTCAAACTGCTATTGTTGAACGCTCTGAGTTGGGTGGAATTTGCTTGAACTGGGGTTGTATCCCGACCAAAGCATTGCTCAAGAGTGCCCAAGCCCGTCACTATGCGGAACATTTTGCAGACTACGGTTTCGACGCGTTGGAATTGCCTGAACCCGATATCCGCAAAGTGGTGGAACGTAGCCGTGGTGTATCGGCACAGATGTCCAAAGGGGTAGAGTTCTTGATGAAGAAAAATAAAATCACCGTCATTGCCGGTCATGGTTCGTTGAAACCGGGCAAGATTGTTTCTGTGAAGAATGAGGCTGGTGAAGTGGTGGATTACGAAGCAGACCACATCATTTTGGCTACCGGAGCTCGTCCGAACTCTTTGCCTTTTGCCCCGATCGATGGTCAAAAGATCATTTCCTACCGTCAGGCGTTGGTGCCTGAAACCTTGCCGAAGAGCTTGGCTGTCATCGGTAGTGGTGCCATCGGTAGCGAGTTCGCTTACTTCTACAAAACCATGGGTGTACAAGAAGTGTATTTGATCGAGTACATGGAACGCATTGTTCCGGTGGAAGACGACGACGTGGCAGCTCAATTGAGCCGTTCGTTCCGCAAAGCCGGTATCAAAGTCATGGTTTCGGCCCAAGTGAAATCGGTGGATACCACAGGCGAAAACTGTGTGTTGACGGTGCAAACGAAGAAAGGAGAGGAAGTCATCGAAGTGGAACGCGTGTTGTCGGCTGTCGGTGTCATTCCGAATACCGAAAACCTCGGACTCGAAGAATTGGGTGTGGAAATGGTTCGTGGCAAGGTCAAAGTCGATGAATACTGCCGTACCAACGTGCCGGGTATCTACGCCATCGGTGATATCATCCCGACTCCGGCATTGGCACACATGGCTTCTGCAGAGGCATTGTGCTGCGTGGAAAACATTGCCGGTCTGAATCCGAAACCGGTTAACTACGACTATGTTCCCGGTTGTACCTATACTTCTCCCGAAGTCGCTTCGGTGGGTAAGACGGAACGCGCATTGAAGGCCGAAGGTGTGGAATACAAAGTAGGTAAATTCCCGTTCACTGCATCGGGTAAAGCCGTTTCTGCTGGAGACCGTGACGGTTTTGTGAAGATTTTGGTGGATGCACAAACCGACCGTATCTTGGGTATTCACATGATTGGTGGCAACGTGACTGAAATGTTGTCCGGTATGGTTGTTGCGATGAACAATGGCTTGACCGCCCGTCAGATCATCCACAGCGTTCACCCGCACCCGACCATGAGTGAAGCGATTATGGAGGCAGCTGCTGCAGCTCACAACGAAGCGGTTCACATTTAATTAAACTAGTAAAACCTATAAACCGAAGAACGTATGGCAAAACTTGACAATAACCAAATCAACGAGATTTGTCGCATTTCCAAAGGAACTCGCATCGAAGGTGTGGTTAGGACTACCTCGGACATCCGCGTGGACGGTGAGGTGGTTGGCACAGTATTCACTACCGGTCGCCTCGTCTTGGGCGAGACCGGTCATGTTTCAGGTCAGACCCTGTGTACCAACTTGGATGTGTGGGGCAAACTTGAAGGTCAGGTGTACGTAGCGGAAATTGCATCGTTCAAAGCCGCCTGCGTTTTTAACGGTGAATTGCACGTTGGTCGTCTGTCGGTTGAGTTGGGCGCTTCTTACGACGGCACCTGCAACATGATGCAGCCGGAAGAATTTGAAAAAGTCACAGCCTCGTATCAGCAGAAAACAGAACTTGCTGCTGAGGAGGTTGATTAGACGAGTCAGAAGACGAATGAGAGAAAGGTGACTAATCCGTGTCCGATGAGGGCAGGTTGGTCACCTTTCTTTCTATGATAATGGGAAGCTAGAGCGCCTGAATTTCTTCGGGAGTCAAGCCCGTCGCAACCGTGAGGGAAACGGTGTAGGTCACCGGGGAGGAGAAATGGTGGTAGAATACCTCGTTGTATGCTTTGTCAAAGGAGAAGGTGAGGAACTCCGGATTTACCTCGGTTTTGGTAGTTTGGGGTTCGCAGGCAGTCCAACCCAGGATGCCGATCAGGAACAAAAGCAGGCGATTTTTCATAATCGCAAAA
>JAGCJX010000002.1 GCA_017647795.1 Bacteroidales bacterium
GCCCAGATCCTCGCATGGAATGCCCTGGCTCAGACCCAGGCAGGAAAGTCAGTTCTCGGAACATCCGCAAAGATCTCCGGAGCCAACCTCTATTCACGCCTCAACTACTGGATTGTCTTCTGCGGTGGAGAAGCCCTCTCCAATCCGCCAGCACTCCAGGGCGTTGAAGCTCCAACCGAGGCCGTCGTAACCCTCACCCCAACCAAGTTCACCTTCGAACTCGAGAGCGAACCTGAGAATGTTCAGGATCTGAAGCTCATCATTCAGGCATCAGCCCCTCAGTCCAACGGTGTCACCCGCGCCTACAGCAAGGCCGTTCAGATCGGTGGAGTCCTCGAAGCCGTAACAGAGGAGTACGACATCAAAGAAGACTACGACAACAAGCACGGCGCCCCTAACGCCGCCGCTCCAAAGATCTTCATGAAGTACTTCTTCGTGAACACCAAAACCGGCGAAAAATCCGGCGAGATGCTCACCATGGTCAGACTCGACGAAGACGCTCCAGCCGACGGCGAGTAACCCTTTACTTCCTGAATTTTATTGACGAAGCCCGCAGCGGTAGATTCCGCTGTGGGCTTTATCGTTGTGCAAAAATCAACCATCGTTGTGCAATTTTTAAGCGATTTCATCGCCTTGCACAACAAATTTTACTCATTACAACCTATTCGGTTGTGCAATGGTTGTGCAATTTTACAAAAAGAAGAACGCAAATCGTTGAAAATCAATGATTTGCGTTCTTGAAAAAGTGACTCCGACAGGATTCAAACCTGTAACCTTTTGATCCGTAGTCAAATGCTCTATTCAGTTGAGCTACGGAGCCATTATTCTTTGTTAGGCTTCTTTATTGCCAGTAAATTTCTTTTCTTTAATGCGAGCTTTCTTACCGGTCAATGCGCGGAGGTAGAAAATTCTTGCTCTACGAACTTTACCCATCTTGTTCAATTCGATTGATTCAATGAAGGGTGAGTTAATCGGGAAGATACGTTCAACACCAACTCCGCTAGAGATTTTACGAACGGTGAAAGTTTCAGTTGAACCAGCACCACGTCTTTGAATCACTACACCACGGAACTTTTGAATTCTCTCTTTATTTTCTTCTTTAATCTTGTATGCAACGGTGATGGTGTCACCAGCTTTGAATACAGGATAGTTTTTAGGTTCTTGTGCGAACGCTTGTTCTGCAATTTTAATCAAATCCATTGTCTTCTCGTTTTAAGCGCAACATTGAAGTTCAAGCGTCTCTCAAGAGGTTGCTTTCATTTGGGATTGCAAAAGTACTACATTTTTCTGTACTACCAAATTTTTCTTGAAAATTTTTTAATTTTTTTCGCATTTTCTTGAAAAACCCCGCTACAGAGGGCTGCATCCCCTATTTTTCGGCCGCAAATATAGTAAGTTTTACCAAATGAACTGCCAACTTTGTGTAGAAACATTGTTCCGACTATCTCGAACCGTCACCTCTACCCAATGCTTTTTCCCCCGGGCAACCACCTTGGGATCCATTTCTACCCAAAGTTTGTTGAACTTAGCATCAAACTGCCCGATCACCCACTGGTCGTCGATGCGTACTTCCCACGAAGCAATACCCGACAAAGCATCCTGAATGGTCCAGGCACAAACCCCGGTCCTTCGCAAGTCCGCCCCATCTTTGAAACGGGCCTTGAGGGTCGGAGCCTCGAGATCTGCCACAACCGCATACACCCCGAAAGAAGACAGGGCCGCACGAAGGGTATCTCCAGAAACACGTCCGCCAGCAGCGATCCATTTTCCTTTCTTATTTTTCCGGGCCAAAAGCAATTTGGACTTCAACGAATCCGGAGCATCGACCCGCATCCGCAACCGGGCCGACCGCTTCAGGGCCACGGAAGGATCGCCCACCGACCACACCGACGAGAAGACACCTGCTTCCTGAGGCAATTCTTCGACGGCTACGTGCACATCGCGGAAAAAGGATCCCGGAAAGAAACCCAATTCCAAGCCCGGCCTGGTGACATAACGGGGCAAAACCCAACTCGTCCAAGTACCCTTTGTGGTATCGGCCAAGATGGCTTGCGCCTGTTCCGCATATTTTTCATCGTTTCTACGAATGCGGAAGGTTCGTTCCACCACATTTCCATGTTCGTCCATCAATTCCAGACGCAGGCGATGAACCGCATCATCCTGCAAATGGATACGACCGTCAGCTCCCATGGACGGACGACGGAGACGGTATTCATTCCCCGGCTCCACCCAGGTCTTCACCCCATTGCCCTTGCCTCGTTGCTTGGCCGCATAATCAATGAGAGCATTGAAGGATTTGTTCTCCCGAAACAAGTACTCGCCCAACTGGTAATCAAAAATCAATTCATCGTCTAGCCACAAGCGATAACTTTCAACCCCCAATTTCGCAGGAGTTCCGTCCTGCACATCGACCGCCTCTACTATAATATAAGAGGTAGGCGGAAGGGAAAGTACGTTGGAAGTGCCGTATTGGAAGGATGCCACATCTCGGGTATGCACGACCCCGGCCGCATCTTCAAAACACCCCACAAAGGCAATGCGATCAATCCGCGGTGCCTTGGTATCTTTGATGGACACGACACCCGCCCGCAAAGGATTCAAAGTACCTGACTGATCCGGAGTACGAATCTCAAAATGCAAGTGCGGCGCACCCGACGAACCCGAATTACCAATGTAACCGATGATGGTTCCAGCAGTCACCGGAAACTCCTCCGGAGTAAACTCCAGGTCCACAGAAAAGGACTTCTCCGCATACTGCGCCTGCTCCACCCGATCCCGAACGGCCGGAATGAAGCGATGCAAATGACCATACACCGTCTGCGTCCCATCGGGATGGCTCAGGTAGATTCCATTGCCATAACCGGAAGATCCCACGGTAACACGAGCAATGTAACCATCTGCCACCGCATAAATCGGGTCCCCGACTTTGCCATAAGCCCGAAAGTCAATACCAGCGTGGTGACGACCGCTACGCAGTTCGCCATAATTTCCAGACAAGGAAACAGGAATGCGTACGGGAGACTGATAAACAACAGAAGAACGCTCCCCGGACTGCGACGATTGGGCAAACAAAGAAAAAGACGTGTTGGTGAGGAACAACATCACCAACACGACTCGAAACTGATTCAAATAACTACCCATTAGGAGAACATTTTCTTGATTCGGTCAAAGAAATTGCGGTCATCCTTGGTCGGGTTCGGCTTGAAGCTGGACGATCCACGCATTTTTTCCAACATTTCCTTCTCAGCCTTGTCAAACTTCTTGGGAATCCATACGTGAACATAGACCAACAAGTCTCCTTGGCCATAGCCCTGCACATCCGGAACCCCTTTGCCACGCAGGCGCAATACCTTGCCAGATTGGGTACCCGGCTCAATCTTGATCTTCAGCTTGCCACCGATGGACGGAATCTCTGCATCACAGCCGAGGGCCGCATCGGGGAAGGAAATGAACAACGAGTAGATGAGGTCGTTGCCATCGCGTTGCAGTTCTGCATGGGGTTCTTCCTCAATGACCACCAGCAAATCGCCGTTGATACCATTGTTCTTGCCGGCATTTCCCTTGCCACGAACCGTCAACTGCATGCCTTCGGACACCCCTGCCGGAATCTTGAAAGTAATTTCTTCGGCTTCCTTCTTCAGACCGGTACCACCACAATGAGCACAAGGTTTCACAATCACCTTACCGGTACCGTTACAGGTCGGACAGGGAGACGAAGTCTGCATCTGACCCAGGAACGAATTCACAATACGGGTCACAGATCCGGTACCTCTACAAGTATCGCAGGTGTGGATGTCCGCTTCCGAAGCAGCTCCACGACCTTCGCAATGCGAGCAGGTCACCATTTTGTTGATCTTCACTTTCTTTTCAACGCCAGTCATCACCTCGTTCAACGTCACTTTGACACGAATGCGGATGTCAGAACCTCGGGACACGCGACGTCCGCCTTGAGCGCCCCCGCCAAAACCGCTGAAGCCACCAAAGCCGCCACCGAAAATATCACCGAAACGGCTGAAAATATCGTCCATGGAGAATCCGCCAAAGCCGCCGTTGAAACCACCAGCTCCTGCGCCACCGCCCATACCGGCGTGACCGAACTGGTCGTAACGGGCCTTCTTGTCGGCATTGCTCAACACATCGTAAGCCTCTGCCGCTTCCTTGAATTTGTCCTCGGCTTCCTTGTCCCCAGGATTCTTGTCCGGGTGGTATTGGATGGCTTTCTTACGATAGGCCTTCTTAATCTCATCTGCAGAAGCACCACGCTCTACGCCCAGCACTTCGTAATAATCTCTTTTCTCTGCCATAGACTAAATTCCGATTACGACTTTTGCATAACGAATGACTTTGCCATTCAACAAATAACCTTGTTGGATGACATCGACAATTTTATTCTTTTGTTCGGGAGTGGGAGCCGGGATTTGTGCCACCGCTTCGTGGAAATCGGTATCAAAGTCCTTACCGACAGTTTCCATCAAGGTCAAACCTTGCGAACCCAAATAAGATTTCAATTTATTAAAAATCAATTCTGTACCCTCTTTTGCAGCTCCACTTTCCTGCGATTGCGACAACACTTGCATGGCGCGTTCACAATCGTCCAAGATGGGCAAGAAGCCTTTGATGACTTGTTCTCCAGCCGAATTGATGAGTTCCAGACGTTCTTTGGCAGTCCGTCTGCGGTAATTATCAAATTCTGCTGTCAGACGCAGGTACTTGTCCTTGTACTGATCCAACTCCTCTTGCAAACCATCCACGGCAGACTCCTGCGCTTCAGAAGTATTTGCATCTGTCTGATTATCTTTTGCTTGATTGTTCACAGCCTCTTGATCAAGCGGCTGATCCTGTACCTTTTTATCTGCTTTCTTTGTCATATCTTGTATTTTTTATTTTCGTAAAATTGAACGGCAAAGATAAAAACAAATAATTTGCCAAAGAGCAGAGGCGGACAAAATGGCAGAAAAGAGCCGTTACATCCGGATGACCACCGGTTCTACGTCTTGGAAGCGGGGCATGACTGCACCCACGGGAGCTCCGATGTAGGTCGGATCACAAGAGACATACTCCTTGCCGTCAAAGGAAACACCACAAGAAACGTGGTTCGGATAGCCATACATCACTGTCGGAAGGTTCAAGATTTCTTGCACCAACCAAGAGAACAACAACACCCGATCCTTGCAGTTGTTGGCACCGTAGTAAATGGATTCTTGGATGAACAAAGGCTTGCTTCGGCCAAACATTTCGTAGTCGGTCTTGTACTCAAATCCGTTTTGGATCAACGACAAAATATACGAAACAGCATCTTCGTTGGACATCTGTTCGGCCAACACCTGGTACTTCACGTTGCGAAGCAGGATCTTTGCAGTCTCCTCGTTCACCGCAGAATGGTGGTACACAGGAAGATCCGTTTGCGGATAATTGTAGAAGAACTCAATTTCCGCTGCATTCACAGGCACTTCAATGTCCTCGCCAATAATCTTGGACCACAAGGGCATCTTGATGCTGCGATAGGTTGTCTCATTGCCCAAACGCAAGGGTTTGTCCAACACCAGGCTGATGAGGCGGTTTGCGCTGGAGAAATCCCGGGTAAAGGTGTACAAAGGAGTTTGGGTACTGAGGGATTTGTAAGAGAAAATAAACAGGTCTTCACCCTTGTCTGAAATGTAAGAGACCTGATAAATGGGTTCTTTGAAGGGAAGCAACAGCACCAGATCTTTGCCACTGGCGCCCACGCGCACCTTGTATTCCAACTGGCACAACAAGAACATCTGCGTCACCATGCGTTCGTTTTCACGACCGTCTGCATACAAAGCCTCGGTCATTTGTTTGATGAGCATATAAATGGCCCAGTCGTTCAACGAATTTTGTGTAACAATGGAACGGATTCCTTCCACGGTCGGCATGAAGTTCGAACCCGAAAGTTGCTTCCAGGCATCGGCCACTTCCTTTTCCTTGGCAGAAACATACGGAAGGCGCATACCCGCATCGAAGGGCAACGACAAGCCTTGGCCATAGAAATTAAAATTCAAGACACCGCCTTGTTCGTGATAGCCCGCTCCGGCAGCCACAGGTGTTGAGACGGTTTCAGGACGGAGTGGAGCTTCCGACCAGGAAGAAAGACCCGGCAAACCGGCACGCGCACGTTGGGGTGCAGGTTGGGGAGCACCTTTGTAGTAGGTCGGCTGCTCATCGACCGGTTGCAAGGGGCTTTCTTTTCCCCTGCGAATTTGAAACTCAGCCCAAGCCTCGTTCAAGTACGTAGCAAATTCTGCATTGGCCTTGGCCCGCCAGTTTTCCCGCTCAGTCGTACGGTTGCGGACAAAGTCACGAAACGCATCGTCCCGGTTTTGGGCCGAAAGATCCGTAAGGCATGCGGTTCCGAACAAGAAAGAAAGGGTCAAGGAAAGGAGGAGGCTGTGTTTCATCGGGATTGTATTTGAGGAATTATCAAAAAAAAGGGATGATCAAAAGTTATTTGATCACCCCATTATGCGTGTGAAGCGATTAGCGGTTAGCTTGTTCAGCTTCCAATTTTTGCATTTCTTCGTCGAAAGTTTTCTTGAACATGAATTCGTCGAAAGCAACGGCGGTTTTTTGATCAGCGGTCAACGCTTTTTTAGCTGCGTCCAAAACAATAGCTTTCGGCAATTCCATTGCTGAGTAAGCAGTATATTCACCAGTTGATTTGCTTTTGCGAAGTCTGGTTTTCTTTTGAACAGAAGAGTTCAAGCTTTGTTTTGCAGCTGCAATCACCAATTCTTCAAATGAGTTTTCAAAAGCTGATTGGTCTTCTACTTGTACTTGGTTGGTGTAAGATTTAGAAACGTTTTTCACCAAAACTTCCATATTTTGCGCAAATTCTGAACGAGCATTCAAGCGAGCAATTTTGCCAGCAGTTGCTTCATCTTTTGATTTACCAATACCTACGAAACGGAAGTATTCTGCATCTGAGAACCAATCTTCGAAAGGAACAAATACATCTACATCGTCGCTATCGTTGGATGCTACAGGAGCCGTAGTTTTAGAACCACATGAAGAAACTGCGAAAGAGAACACGAGGGCAGCCATTACTGCCAAAAGGTTTTTAATTTTCATAATGCTTATAAGTTAAAGTTTAATAATTGTCTTAGTTAGGTACAAATATAGTGTTTTTATTTTTATTCCTTTACAGAATCGGCGAAAAAATGAGGATGCCATTTCTTTGTGACACCCTCATTCGTATTTTTTTGAATTTTTTTCAATTAGATTTTACCGTTGCTACCCAAAACATTCATAATCTTATGAATATAAAGCGCTTTCAGTTTGTCGCGAGCCGGTCCCAAATATTTGCGGGGGTCGAATTCTGCCGGTTGTTCAGCAAAAACTTTGCGAACGGCAGCGGTCATTGCCAAGCGACCGTCGCTGTCGATGTTGATTTTGCAGACAGCGGAAGCAGCGGCTTTGCGCAATTGTTCTTCCGGAATACCGATGGAGTCTTTCAATTGGCCACCGTAGTGGTTGATTTCTGCCACGATGTCTTGCGGAACAGAAGAAGCACCGTGCAACACGATCGGGAAGCCCGGGATGCGTTGTTCGATTTCAGCGAGGATGTCCAAACGGATTTCCGGTTTTTGACCCGGTTTGAATTTGAATGCACCGTGTGAGGTACCGATGGAGATTGCCAACGAGTCAACGCCGGTTTTCTTCACGAAATCTTCCACTTCTTCCGGACGGGTGTAAGTGTGGTGTTCTGCTTTCACATCGTCTTCCACACCAGCCAAGATACCCAATTCACCTTCAACAGTAACGTCGTATTTGTGTGCATACTCAACAACTTGCGCAGTCAACTCTACGTTTTTGTTGTAGTCGTGGTGCGAACCGTCGATCATCACAGAAGAGAAACCGTATTCGATGCAAGATTTGCAGAGTTCGAACGAATCACCGTGGTCCAAGTGCAAAACGATCGGAATTTCGCAACCCAATTCACGAGCATATTCCACAGCACCTTGAGCCATGTAACGCAAAAGGGTTTGGTTTGCATATTTGCGTGCACCGCTGGACACTTGCAAAATCACGGGAGATTTGGTTTCCACGCAAGCTGCTACGATGGCTTGCATTTGTTCCATATTGTTAAAGTTGAACGCCGGAATTGCGTAACCGCCTTGAACCGCTTTTGCAAACAATTCGCGAGAGTTCACCAGTCCTAAATCTTTGTAAGAAATCATAGTATGTAATATTTTAAGAGGTTGCTGACTAGCTATTTCAAAAATCGCGCAAATTTGATAATTTTGCGCCGAATTTCAAAATAATAATCCGCCAGATATGGTCCGCCCTGAAAACCAACGCAAAGTCATCATCCTTTCGGCACCCTCCGGAGCCGGCAAAAGCACTGTAATCAGACACTTGCTCCAAGAATTCCCGCAATTGGAATTCTCCATTTCTGCCACCTCCCGTCAGCCTCGCGGCACGGAACAACACGGTGTTGAATATTACTTCTTCAAAACCGAAGAATTTGAGCAACTGATACAGGAAGATGCTTTCGTGGAATACGAGGAAGTCTATGCCGGATCGTACTACGGCACCCTGCGCTCCGAACTGGAACGCATCTGGTCCAAAGGCAACACCATCATCTTCGACATCGATGTCAAAGGGGGCGTAAACCTGAAAAAACTTTTCGGTGACCAAGCCTTGGCGATTTTTATCAAGGTTCCCTCCATCGAAGAACTCCGCCAACGCCTCATCAACCGCGCAACGGACACCCCCGAAGCCATTGAACGCCGCGTTGCCAAAGCAGAAGAAGAACTCACCTACGAAAGTTCGTTTGACTACACACTGGTGAACGATGACCTGGAAACGGCCCTGCAACAAGCCGAAACCCTGATCAAGGACTTCATCTTACAGTAACATGGCCACCCTCCTCTACTTCGGTTCCTTCAATCCGGTTCACTACGGACACTTGTCCATCGTCCAATACCTGTGTTCACAACCCGAGATTGAGGAAGTACGCCTCGTACTCTCCCCCAAGAACCCGTTGAAAAAAGCAGCCGACCTGAGCGACGCTACGGAACGGCTGAACGGTTTGAACGCCGCCCTGGACCTGGCCCGAAGCCGCAATTTCTTCCCGTCCGACAAACCCATCCACGTTTCTACCGTGGAGTTTGACCTGCCCCAGCCGCTGTACACCTTAAAAACCTTGCGCCACCTGCAAACCGAGGAACCGGAGCGGGATTTCATCCTGCTGATCGGCGGTGACAACATCACCTCCTTGGAGAAATGGTACCAATACGACGTGCTGCTGCAAGAATTCCGGATCTGGGTATATCCCCGACTGGATGTGGCGGCCGAAGCCCTCACCTGCCAGCAGTTGAGTACCCGTTACAAAACAAAAGAGCTCCGTTTTTTGTCCGAAGCTCCGTTGTTACCTATTTCTTCTACATCGATTCGAGCGGGGTTGGCGCCACAATGGTCAGGCGCTCTTGACGCGTCGGATGATCCAGCTCAATAGAACGGGCGTGCAAACTGATGCTGCCGTCGGGATTGGAACGACGGGCCCCGTATTTCAAATCGCCCTTGATGGGACATCCGATGGTGGACAACTGACAACGGATCTGATGATGACGTCCGGTCAACAATTCCACTTCCACTAGAAAATAACGTTGGGTTGCGCGCAACAAGGTATAGCGCAACTTCGCCTCTTTGGCCGAAGCCTTGGGCCGGGTATAAGCGTAAGACTTGTTTTGTTTTTCGTTGCGCACCAGGTAATGGGTCAGCAAGGCTGCCTCCGGCTCCGGTGCTTTTTCCACCAACGCCCAATACGTTTTTTGCACCGTACCGACACGGAAGGCTTCGTTCAGACGTTCCAACGCTTTGGAAGTCTTGGCAAACACCGCAATCCCCGTCACCGGACGGTCCAAACGGTGCGGAACCCCCATAAAAACACGGCCCGGTTTGTTGTCCCGTTGCGCCACAAAGGCCTTCAAGGTATCGGACAAGGGTTCGTCCCCAGTCTTGTCACCTTGAACGATTTCACCCGAACGTTTGTTCAGGACCAAGAGGTGGTTGTCTTCGTACAGAATCCGGGAAGCCAAATCCGCAAACTCTTCCTGCGGCAAGGTACGGTAACCGGCAAAGACTTCGGGCTTAGTATTGTTCTTGTTCATTCGGAAAATCTCCACTCTTCACATCTTCCACGTATTGGTGGAAGGCTTTCAAATACTCATCACGCAGGTTGTGGTAGCGGCGCAAGAAGCGGGGTGAAAACTCGGTGTTCAGTCCCAACATGTCGTGCATCACCAGAACTTGACCATCCACATAACGGCCAGCGCCAATACCGATTACCGGAATCTTGAGACTTTCAGCCACCCGTTTGCCCAGCGCTGCCGGAATCTTTTCCAAGACGATGGCAAAACAACCGGCTTCTTCCAAAGCGAGGGCATCCTGCAAGAGTTTCTCTGCTTCGGCTTCTTCTTTGGCACGCACGGAATAGGTGCCGAACTTATGGATGGACTGCGGCGTCAAACCCAAGTGACCCATTACCGGGATACCGGCTGACAAAATGCGTTGTACCGATTCCAGAACTTCGGAACCTCCTTCCACTTTGACAGCATCCGCTTCGGACTCCTTCATGATGCGAACCGCATTGCTCAACGCCATTTTGGAGTTGCCTTGGTACGTACCGAAGGGCATGTCCACCACCACCAAGGGGTTTTTCACCGCACGCATCACACTTTGTGCGTGGTAGATCATTTGATCGATGGTAATCGGCAACGTCGTTTCGTGACCCGCCATCACGTTGGCGGCAGAGTCGCCGACCAGGATGATATCAATTCCTGCCTCATCCACAATTCTGGCAGAGGTATAATCGTAGGCTGTCAGCATAGCGATTTTTTCGCCTTTCATTTTCATTGACAACAATTTACGGGTTGTCAATACGCGTCCTTTTCCTTCTACAGACATAATGATTGTATTAATAAGGTACAAAGCAATAAAATAATTCTCACTTTACAAAATATGACACCTTGTCAGTTTTTGTTTTTGGCACAACTTTGGTTAAAAGAAGGGTCGTAAACGCAATTGAAAACAAATATAAATTTAAGATATTATGGGAAAAATTATTGGTATTGACCTCGGAACCACGAACTCATGCGTGGCCGTTATGGAAGGTAATGAACCTACCGTCATCATCAACAGCGAAGGAAAAAGAACAACTCCCTCCATCGTAGCTTTCACCGACAACGGAGAACGCAAAATTGGAGACCCTGCTAAACGTCAAGCGATTACCAACCCGAACAAAACCATCTTCTCCATCAAACGTTTCATGGGAGAAACCTTTGGTCAAGTTCAAAACGAAGTGGCTCGCGTACCGTACAAAGTAGTGAAAGGCGACAACAACACTCCTCGCGTGGACATCGATGGCCGTCTCTATACTCCCCAAGAAATCTCAGCCATGGTCCTTCAAAAAATGAAGAAAACCGCGGAAGAATACTTGGGACAAGAAGTAACCGAAGCGGTTATTACTGTACCGGCATACTTCAGCGACTCTCAACGTCAAGCAACCAAAGAAGCGGGTGAAATCGCAGGTTTGAAAGTTAGACGTATCATCAACGAACCGACTGCTGCCGCTTTGGCTTACGGTCTGGACAAGAAAAACAAAGACATGAAAGTGGCTGTGTTCGACTTGGGTGGTGGTACTTTCGATATCTCCATCATGGAATTGGGTGACGGTGTGTTTGAAGTAAAATCTACCAACGGTGACACCCACCTCGGTGGTGACGACTTTGACCAAGTGATCATCGACTGGTTGGCAGAAGAATTCAAGAGCGAAAACGCAGGCATCGATTTGCGCAAAGACGCAATGGCATTGCAACGTCTCAAAGAAGCTGCTGAAAAAGCAAAAATCGAATTGTCCAGCCAAACTTCTACCGAAATCAACTTGCCGTACATCATGCCGGTTGACGGTATTCCGAAACACTTGGTTCGCAACTTGACCCGCGCCAAATTCGAACAATTGGCTGACACTTTGATCCAACGTACCGTAGAGCCTTGCCGCAAAGCACTCCAAGACGCTGGTTTGAAAGCCTCTGAAATCGACGAAGTATTGTTGGTAGGTGGTTCAACCCGTATCCCGGCTATCCAACAAATCGTAGAAAAATTCTTCGGCAAAGCCCCGAACCGCGGTGTAAACCCGGACGAAGTAGTAGCCATCGGTGCTGCTGTTCAAGGCGGTGTGTTGGCTGGTGAAGTGAAAGACGTTCTCTTGTTGGACGTTACTCCCCTCTCCTTGGGTATTGAAACCTTGGGTGGCGTAATGACCAAACTGATCGACGCAAACACCACCATCCCGACCCGCAAGTCTGAAGTCTTCAGCACAGCTTCTGACAACCAACCGTCTGTAGAAATCCACGTGTTGCAAGGGGAACGTTCTATGGCTCGCGACAACAAAACCATCGGTCGCTTCCACTTGGACGGCATCACCCCGGCTCCCCGCGGAATTCCTCAAATCGAAGTCACTTTTGACATCGACGCCAACGGTATCTTGAACGTAACTGCAAAAGACAAAGCTACCGGCAAAGAACAAAAAATCCGCATCGAAGCTTCTTCAGGATTGAGCGATGACGAAATCAAACGCATGCGTGACGAAGCCAAAGCCAACGAAGCTGCGGACAAAGCAGAAAAAGAACGCATCGACAAGATCAATGCTGCAGACGCAATGGTATTCCAAAGCGAAAAGAACTTGAAAGAATACGGTGACAAGATTCCGGCTGATAAGAAAGGAGCGATCGAAACCGCATTGGGACAACTCAAAGAAGCCCACAAGTCACAAAACATCGCGGACATTGACCGTGCTACCGAAGCGTTGAACAACGCATGGCACGCTGCTTCTGAAGACATGGCCAAAGCAGCTCAAGCTGGCCAACAAGCAGGTCCGCAAGGCGCGCCCCAAGGCAACCCCGCAGACAACAAAGACGGCGAAGTAACCGATGTAGATTTCGAAGAAGTGAAATAGGCTCGGAGATTCATTCAACGGGAAGGCTAATCCAAAACGGGTTAGCCTTCTTTCGTTATCCGAACAATGCGATCGCAATAGCCCAACGAACTGTCGCGGTGGGCAATGGACAGGATGGTCAACCCTTGGTAACTTTCTTTCAGCTGAAGCAAGGTCTGGTTGATTTCGTATTCGGTTTCGTTGTCCAAGGCAGAGGTCGCTTCGTCCAACAACAAAACAGAGATACCGCGATAAAGGGCCCGTGCAATGCCAATCCGTTGTTTCTGACCGCCCGAGAGCTTGGCTCCCGCCTCGGCCAACGGCGTATGAATTCCCTGGGACAAGGTGGACACCCAAGCATCCAAACGGACGTGCCGGAGCACTTCCCGAAGCTGCAGCTCATCCACCGATTCACAACCCAAGGCTATGTTTTCTGCAAGCGTACCACGGAACACAAAGACCTCTTGCGGCACATACCCGATGTGCTGGAGCCAGGATGAACGCAATGAAACCGACAACGGTTTTCCATCGATACGGATGGCTCCTTTACTCGGCTGCAAGAAGCCCAGCAAAAGATTGAACAGCGTGGATTTTCCCACCCCACTGGTACCACAAAAGCCCACATACTCACCCCGACGCACCGAACAAGTAAAGTCTTTCAAAACAGTCTGTCCGTCCGGATAGGCATAGGTCAAACCTTGAATATCAATGCATTCCTCAAAATCAACCAACTGATTCTCATTCTCTCGAACAGATTTTTCCACCAACAACCCTTCTTCCAGTACATCCAAGCTACAGCGGGCATTCTGCACCTGGGTCCAACCGGACAAAATGCTCCGGACTGCCGGCAACAAACGAAAAGCAGCAACCGCAAACACACCCACCAACATACGGACATCGCCGTCCCCAAAGGCAACCAGCACCCCCAGGCCCACAACCACAGCCAACTCCGTCAAAAACTGCGGCAAGCGCATCAACAGATCCATTTTCTCCCGGTTGGCACTGATCTTATCAATCCCCTCCAGAAAGAGCGATTGCAAAGAAGGAAAGGCACCGTTCACCTCCAACTCCACATACCCGCGGAAGGTATCCATCACCACACGGGACTGCTCCCGCTTTACTGCCATGTCCTCCTGACCACATTGCTGTACCCGTTTCTTCACCAGGAAGAAATACAAAGCCACAAAGGGAACAAACGAAGCATACAGCAAAAGCACGAGTTTGGCATTCCACACCAACAGGGCCACCGTCACCATCAAAATCAACAAAACATCTCCCGCTACCCGGAACAACGGTGACAACAAATTCTGGCTGAAGGAATAGGACATCGAGTTGATATCATAACCCAGTTTGTTGCTTCCCTGTTCTCGGATGAACAACAAGCCTCGGTCATAATAGGAAGAATACATACTAAAACTCAGCCGTTTGTAAAACGACATCAGAACCTTGTTCCGATAACGGAGAAAATACGTAGTCAACAGGCATTTGAGCACGATGACCACAAAGGCCAAGGCACTGAACAACAAGGCCACCTGTAGTTGTTCCCCACCCTCCAGCAGGAAGTACAACACGGGGAGCAACACGGCCAGACCGGCGAAATCCAACAAAGCAGAGAACAGGACAGAAGCCACCATGGTCCAGACCTTTCTCCGTTCTTGCGGCTGCAACAAAGCCAGGATTCGTCGGATCAGATTCATAAGAAAATCAATGGATTATCAGATTTTTGCACACAGGTTTGCCGCACAGGCAACGCATTCGGCACAAGGGCCCTTGCGGGATTGGAGGAGTTCGTCGCAGCGGACAGCCCCCATCGCCTGACGGAAAGCAGCCATCGCTTCCTGAACACGCTTGAAATTCTCTTGCTTGCTCATCGGATTGCCGGGTTGGATGGGATACTTCATTCCCAAGACCATCAGCATCCCGCTCACGGCGCCACAGAGTTCCCCGGTTCTAGCAACCCCGCCGCTGAAAGAAGAACTCAGCGCCAACGCCGCCTCACGGGAAAGGCCAAAGTCTTCGGCATAGGCCAAAAAGACAGCCTGCGAACAGGTACATCCGCTCTTAAACAAGGCAACAGCCTGGGAAACTTTTTCCTGCGAAACCAACTCCTTGACCAGGACATCCGCTTGTTCCAAGGAATCCACCTTGCCGACATCCAACATCCGAACCCCCTCCCGCTCGCAAGCCACGATCGGGTATTTCGGAGCCGTCTGCAGATAAAAGTCAACAATACCAAAACGGTCCGGCCAGTTGGCCAACAACGGAAAAGCCTGCGGGCCCACCAGGTGAATACCCGAGAAAGCCAACGGCCGGGTGGCCGGCAATTCGGTTTCAAAAGTCTTCAACTCATCGGTCTTGACGTTCTTCCAACCACGAAGGCAGTGGTTCGCATCAAACAGGAAATACCGAGACGTTTCCCGTTCACTCACCAACAGCATGGCAGCAGCACCGGCCTCCACTTGTGCCACACCTTCTGACCAGAAGGCATTGAGGTCCAAGTTACTGATAATGTCCACGTTGTGCACCAACACCGGAGAATCCGGATCCAACAAGGGCAAGGCGCGTCGAAGACCACCACCGGTCTCCAGCAACTGGTCCCGCTCGTCTGAAACCAGCACCTCCATTCCAACAAACGGATGGGCATGCAGGTAGGCCTCAATCTGTTCGGCAAAGTGGTGGACATTCACCACCACCCGCTCGAAGCCGGCACGGTACAGCTTGGTCAACAACAGGCCCAACAGGGGTTGGCCCCCCACAGGCACCAAGGCTTTGGGCATCGTATCGGTCAAGGGACGCAAACGGGTACCCAAGCCCGCTGCAAAAACCATTGCTTGCTTCATGAGTGAGTATATCTTATTGAATTACAATTCTTTTTCAATACCTTGTTCGCGGTGTGAAACGAGGACGCGAACATCGTAATGCTTGGCTATGTGCTCCGCCAGACGTTCGGCACAATACACCGAACGGTGTTGGCCACCGGTACAACCGAAGGAGATCATCAAGTTCGAGAACTTGCGTTCGATGTACTTTTGGATGTGGGCATCGGTCAAAGAGAATACATTTTCCAAGAAAGGCTTCACCTCACCGTCCTCTTCCAAAAAGTCGCGAACCTCCTTGTCCAAACCGGTAAAATGCCAGAAGTGTTGGTACTTTCCCGGATTGTTGATGCCGCGGCAGTCAAAGATGTAACCGCCACCGTTGCCGGTCGGGTCGTTGGGGAGACCTTTTTTATAAGCAAAACTGTTCACCCGTACGGTCAGGCGTTGTTGGGTATTGCTCTCGTTGAACTGCGGCATTTGGGTCAGCGCCAGCAACAACTCAGACAGATAAGGATATTCTGCGAAGGGTTCCTTCAGCAAATGGCGTAAGTTGTCCATGGCAAAGGGAATGCTTTGCAAGAAGTGGGGTTTCTTCTCAAAGTAACCGCGAAAACCGTAGGCACCCAAGACTTGCAAGGTACGGAACAGGACAAAATGACGCAACTGGCTGTAGAAATAGGCCTCATCCACCGGCATGTATCGGCGCAGGGAGTCGATGTAGGTCTGAATCAGTTCATGCTTCAACTCTTCGGAGTAATTGGCCTTGGCTTGCCAAACAAACGAAGCCACGTCGTAGTAAATGGGACCTTTGCGGCCACCTTGAAAATCAATAAAGTAGGGCTTTCCATCCACCAGCATCACGTTGCGGGCCTGGAAGTCTCGGTACAAGAAGGTAGAGGACGAACTCCGCATCAACACATCGCTCATGCGACGAAAATCTTCTTCCAATTTCAACTCACTGAAGTCCAAACCGGTTGCCTTCAGGAAACAATATTTGAAATAGTTGAGGTCGAAGGAAATCATCCGTTCGTCGAACTCCGGCTGAGGATAGCAGATGGAGAAATCGAAACCGTTTGCACCCTCAAATTGCAAGGTCGGCAAACTGGCCATCGTCTCGCGCAACAACGCACGTTCTTCTTCGCTGTATTTTCCCCGCGTGCGACCTTCTTCAATGCAGTTGAAGAGGATTTGGTCGCCCAAGTCCTGTTGGATGTAGCAGGTAAACTCCTCGTCGTGGGCGTAAACCTCCGGCACGGGCAGTCCTTGCTTGTGGAAATGGGTGGCAATGGCCCAGAAGGCCTTGTTTTCATCCACCGAGGTTCCCAGGGCTCCGATGAGGCAAATGTCTCCGGCAGTCATCCTGAAATAACGGCGGTTGCTGCCGGAAGAAGGCAGTTCGACAACGTTTTCAGGACGTTGTCCAGTATGTTGTTCAAAGAGTGTTTTGAGTCTATGCATCGTTAGTTTGTTTCTTTCTCGGCAAAAATAGTAATATTTTACTAAATTTGCAGGATGATTAAAAAGATGAATTTGTTTCGAACGATTGGCTGGCTGCTCGCCTTTTCTGCTGGGATCCTGTTCTCCGGGGCCTCGGCAACGGCTGGTGTGCGCACCAGATCGACCGTGCATCCGAAACATTTTGAAGCGCTACACCTGAGGATGGACTGCCATTCTCTTCCCGATACGACCGAAGTCTCCTTGCCCGATACCACCGCTGTTTCCTTACCGGATACCACGGTCACCCACCTGCCGGACAGCACCGCACTTCCGACACAACTGCTCGACAGCCTGGGCTCAGCCTTGGACAGTTTGGGGCAACCGACCGACAGTCTGACCCGACCGATGGACAGTCTGGGTCGTTTCCTGGACTCCCTGGGACGGCCAATGGACTCATTGGGACGATCACTGGACAGCCTGGGACGGCCGTTGGATTCCATTGGACGACCGATGGACGAATGGGGGCGTTCGCTGGACTCCCTGGGCCGACCGTTGAACGAATACGGACAACCCCTGGACTCCTTGGGCAACGTCATCCGGGAATACACCGAAAAAGAATTGCGTCAGATGCGTCAAGACAGCATCCGCCGCGTCCGCGACAGCATTCGCCGGGCAACTCCGCGGGTCCTGACCGCCCATGCCATTCCGGATTCGCTGAAATACAAACGTCTCCTGACCTGGACCAGCAACCCCTACACCAACCAACTGACATTCGAACGACCGGATACTTCGTTCAACGACTGGTACACCGAATATCCTTTTGCAAAAGAAGACGTGAATGCAACCTACCTCGGTCTGGCCGGTTCTCCGACCCAAGCCTACAACTTCTTCAAACGCAAGGATCTGTACGAATTCCGGCCCTATTCACACTTCCTCACCTACTTCCCCGATGTGGACCAGGTGACGATGTTCAACTCCAAAACACCGTACACCGAATTGGCTTATTGGGGTACCTTGTTCGCCTTCAAAGAAGAAGAAGAATCCAGCGTACGCTTCCTGCATACCCAAAACATCACCCCCGCCTGGAACATTGCCGTGCTGTACAAACAGTTCGGAGCCAAGGGTTTGCTCACCAACGAAGCTACGGATAACCGCGGTCTGGAACTGACAACGAACTACGTCGGTGACCGATACACCCTGAATGCCGGCTACGTCCGCGACCGGATCTCCCGCAACGAAAACGGGGGCATCGTCAACTCGTCGGACATCCGGGATACGGTGTTGGATGCCAAAACCCTCCAAACCCACCTCAAGGAAGCCGCCAGCAAGACAACCCGCAACACCCTCTTCCTCAACCATTCCTACATCATTCCCCTCAACTTCCGGGATGATTCAACGGCCGTAGGAAGCGGTACTTCGGGCATCATCGGACACAGCGTGGAATATTCAACCTACTCCCGGTTCTACAAAGACAAGATCGCCCAAAACGATCAGGTCGGACGGGATTTCTACCACAACCAATTCTTCATCAACCCGACCGAATCCGCCGATTCCATCCACACCTCGTTGCTGGACAACAAACTCTTCATCCGTCTCCAACCGTGGAGCGACGATGCCATCCTGTCCAAGATCGACGGGGGTATTGGCTACGAGTACGTCAGCAATTACAACTTCAACCCGAAGTTTTACCTGACCGGCAACCAGAATACCCATTACAACAACCTGTATTTCTACGGCAGTGCCTCCGGTAAATACCGCCGGCGCATGACTTGGGATGCCTTCGCCAAATACAACCTGGCCGGTTACAACCAGAACGACTACGAACTGGATGCGAATGCGACCTTTGCCTTCTACCCGTTCCTGGAACGCTGGAGCCCGGTGCTGCTGAAAGCACACATCAATTCTACCCTCCAACAACCGGACTGGTATTCCAACCATTACTACTCAAACCACTACGTTTGGAACAACGACTTTGACCGGACCTCCCGCAACACCTTGGACGCCGAGATTGCCATTCCCAAATGGAAATTGTCCCTCCAAGCCAGCTACGGCCTGATCGGCAACCATTTGTATCACGACACGACCGGTATCCTCCGCCAGGAAAAAGACCTGCTCAACGTCCTCAGCGTCAGCCTGCGGAAAGACTTCAAGCTCTGGCTCTTCCATTTGGACAACGAAGTACTCTTCCAAGTCTCTTCAAAACCGGAGGTGTTGCCCCTGCCCATGGTCTCAGCGCACCTGCGTTACTACATTGAATTCGAAATGGTGAAAAACGTCCTGACATTGCAAATCGGTGGGGACGCCACCATCAACACCAAATACTACGCCCCGGCCTACAACCCCGCCTTGGGAACCTTCCAGTTACAAAACAAAGAACTGATTGGGGACACCATGTACTTGGATGCCTTCATCAACATGCAATGGAAACAAGTATCGTTGTTCCTCAAGATGGTCAATGTAACCAACGGATGGCCGAGCCACGACTACTTCTCGGCTTACGGCTACATCCGTCCTCAACGTGTCTTCAAGTTCGGTATCCACTGGCCCTTCTATTACAAGTAGTATGAAGCAGAAATGGATGCTATGGGTGAGTCTGTTGTCGATGACGGCCCTGACCTGTTTCTGGCCCAGCCAGACAAAGGATGGCCGTATGCCCCACCACAACCTCTGTGGGGACTCCCTCCGCACCCTCATCGCGATGCCCAGTGAATGGTATCGGTTGAGCTCTTACCCCATTGGCTTCAATTACGCCCTGCTACTGGAATTCAACGAAGAACAACACACGTCGCTGGACATCCGCCCCTCTTCCGAAGAAAAATCACCGTGGGAAGCCCTGGTCAACGAAGAGATTGACCTGCTGATCATCAACACCGAGCAGGACTCCCTGCCTCGGGCCTACAAGGACCAGGTCCGAAGCTGCTACCCGATCCGCAAATACGAATGGTACGTCCGTGCAAACGATCAAAAACGTTTTGATGCCATCAACTTCTGGCTCGGCAGCTTCCGCCACAGCGACAGTTTCCAAAAAATGGAAGAACAGTTCTTCCGCTCCTACAACATCGACCGGCACCTGCGGGATACCACCCACACCCAACGCCTCTCCCCCTACGACCACCTCATCCGCCACCACGCCAAAACCATTGGCTGGGACTGGCGCCTGCTTGCAGCGCTGATTTACAAAGAATCCCGGTTTTCCATCTGGGTAGAATCTTCTTTCGGTGCTGTCGGTCTGATGCAAGTGAAGCCCTCCACAGCGGCCCACTACGACGTGTACAACGTGTACGACCCCAACTTGAACATCCAAGCAGGGACTGCCCACCTCCGGTATCTGCAACGCTTGTATGAACGGGAAGGCATGGACTCGACCAACATCGTCAAGTTCACCCTGGCTGCCTACAATGCCGGCGAAGGCCGGATGGACGACTGCATGAACTTTGCCCTATCCCAAGGCAAAGACTACCGAAAATGGAGCGAAGTAGCGAAGATCATCCCCCTCATGTCTGAAGAGGAACACTACAACGGAGACGTGATCAAATTAGGAAAGTTCCGCGGTACCCAGACGCTGGACTACGTGGAATCCGTTCTCAAGATCTACGAGGACTACTGCCTCGTGATGCCCAATTGATTTACTCGACTTTCAAGGTCCGAGCCGGCGACACACGGCTGATGAAGAGCGTGGGCAACCACAAAATCAAGAACATGGCCAGCAAAGCCAAGGCATTCACCGCAAACCAGGCCCCAAACGAAAGGTCGATGGGCACGTGGTCCACAAAATAATTCTCAGGATCCAGTCCCATCCATTGGAAACGTGCCTGTGTGGTACAGAACAACAGAGCAATGGCATTTCCCGCGGCCATGCCTACCAAGGCAATGCGCATGCCTCGGGCCACAAAAATGCTGCATATCTGACGACTGCGCATTCCCAGAGCCTTCAGCAGACCGATCATCTGAATCTTCTCAAACAACAGGATGAGCAAACCGGAAATCATGTTGAAACCTGATACCACAATCATCAGCACCAGGATGACAAATACGTTCAAGTCCAAGAGATCCAACCAGTCGTAGATGTGCCGGTAATTGCCCCGGATGATCTGCGGCAATACGACCGAATCCTGTTCTGTAGATTCCTCCAAGAAGATGTGGTCCAATTCCGGAAGGGCCTCCTCGTAGTCTGCCCCCGACTTCCAATGCAACTCCACAGCCGCCACTTGATCGGACTCCCATCCTTGCAGGTGCTGCAACTGGCGCAAATCGGCCACGCCGAACAACTCATCAAATTCGTTCAGCCCCAAATTGTACAGACCGGTCAACGAAAACTTCCGCACCCGGATACGGTCTCCCACAAAATACACGGTCAACGGATCCCCGACAGACAAGCCCAGCCGGTCCGCCAGACGTTTGGACAACAGCACTTCGGTCGAAGTCTTTTTGGACGTATAATCGGGTAAACGGCCTTCCACCAAATGATCCGCAAACAAGGATAGGTTGTACAAAGAATCCACGCCTTTGAATACAATCCCCTGCACCTCCCCATTGTTCCGGACCATGCCTCCCAAGTAGGCAACCCGTTCCACCGACGCAATGCCAGACATCTGCTCCAGCGAGGACCAGTAAGAAAGGTTGGACGAAATGGGATGTTGGATACTCGGAATCTTCTGTCCAGGAGCGGCAAGAATGACCTCCCCGGTAAAGCCTGTAATCTTACCCTTGATCTCCGACTGAAACCCGTTGGCGATAGCAATGGCTCCCACCATCACGGCCAGGCTCACGGCAACAGCCGCCGTCGCCAGGCGCGTACCCAGGCTCGAGAGCCCACCCGTCCTACTTCCGGTCTTCCGAATCCGATTGGCAATAAAAAGGCTTAATTTCATAATCTGCAAAGATAATGCGGAGTTTCGAAAAGAGGAAAGAAGATTCAAACATACTGGAGGACAAAATAAAAAGTCACCGCATTGCGGTGACTAACGAGAAAAGAAAAGCGCCTATTCCACCTTGAGACTCGTTCGATCAATGAGAAATATAGAGTCAAAACTAATTGAGAAGAATTCTCATAGTGGGCTTGTGGTAGTAGTTTTGACAAATAGGTGAATAGGCGCTTATAGTGATTTATTTGTTAATTATTCTTCTACTACAGTCCAAGTAGAACTTGATTTAACGGCTTTGTAACCAGCTGCCAACCAAGCAGTAGGATCAAAGTTGAAAGTACCACCGGTGATGATAACTTGGCCACCGTTCGAAGAGTTAATCTTGGTATTGGATGTACCTTTGAAAGTACCGCCTTTTACATAAACTTTGGCGTTTCCATCAACCCAAATGTATGAGTTTCTCGCATTGTCATTTTGGAAAGTACCATCTTCTACTGTAATGATTGAGTTTCCTAATGCACAGAAAATATAGCGGGAGGTTCTTTCCGGTTTGTGATTGATCACACCATTCTCGAAGACCACGTTCGCATCACCTTCCGCACAAACACCTGCACGGGTAAAGTTGGCATTCTTGATGACGGTAGTTCCTTCATAGACTTCC
>JAGCJX010000001.1 GCA_017647795.1 Bacteroidales bacterium
ATACCTTACATCCGTAAATAGCGGACAGAATTCAATCTCAGAATGAATTCCTGCTCCCAACCCCACATATAAACCATTACCAAAAGAGTAACCATGAGAGGTCGTCGCTTCTGCTACGATTCCAGGATTCCACATCCCGCCAACAGACACATTCCCCGCATACCCTTTTTCAAACACGCGGTGTTGTTGCGCGAATGCCGCCGCAGACATCAGCATACAGCAAGCCAATAAAGAAAGTAACTTTTTCATAACATTTCCTATTAAAGTGAATAACTCCGTTTCTACAAAAATAAAAAATTAATTTGAATTATCACTCAGTTGGACCTGTATATCATAATTCGGGAAATAAAGGACAGTATTCGGATCCTCGAAATAACGCAAGTATGCTTGACCACAATAGATATCACCATTCTCCCAAGAGAAAGAGGCCGTCATAGAAAGATCCAAATTCACATTAAATCCAAGTATGGTATCTTTTCTTGAAATTCCGACCGTAGCTTCTGCACTGAATTCCGACTTGTATGTATCATACTCAACCAACATAAAAGTAAGCGTTGAATACCAATCCTTTGATGGATCAAAACACCACCAATTATGAACATTCCTATTAAATTGCGTCGCGACAGCATCTCTTGAATCCATAGAAAATGCTATTTTATCTTGCAAGACAATAGGATTCTCTTGTTCATCAGTAGTGACTATCTTTAAATAAAATTCAGGACTACCATTCACCCAGCTCTCTATCTCCGAGATATCCCCATTACACTTTATTGAACTCACATATACATACGAGCCAGATGCCGTATTTCTATAGGGTGGATAAATAAAATCATATACAGGGCTCGACTGGCCCAATCCATTTACTCGATTTAACTTATATATAATTCGTTGACCACGAACAGGAGGAGTATCAATATAATTGGTCAAATTGCCCCCAAGAGTGTTCAACAATGTAAAAGAAGTATTGTTGCTAAAATATGAATAGATTTCCGTCTGGGCGTTTTGATTCTGATCACAGCTCCATCTTAACTCCACATTGGTTCCTTGCGCATAAGTTTCCAAACTTGTAATCGGAGACGGAAGAGAAGGAGCCTGACACACCACTGTGTTAGAGGGCAAGGAGTAAACAAAGGATGAAGCCCACTCTTCTCTATCTAACAGATTATCATTAGGAATATTAAACGCCTTTACATAATAGGAATAGGTCTCACTCGCCAAAACATTTCTATCTTCCAGGATGGTGTTCTGCTGCCCCATCAAAATCTTTAGTTCAGAATAGTTTGAGTCACTAGTCACCTTCCTGTAAACCCTATATCCAGTACAAGAACCCGAGCTTTGCCAAGTTAGCATAATACCAGCAGCGCTCTGTGTGGCCACCAATGATGTAGGAGCTGACGGCGTAGGCACTTCCGGTTGCTGGGGTAGCTCTGGCATAATAATTCCTACCCGTTCACTCATACCAATAACAACAACCGGCTCAGAAGGCTCATTGATAGCATCGAGCAAAACAGACTCTCCTTCCGCGTTATAGCCGGGCACATATAGTGTTTCTCCATCAGAGAATTCTTCTGGAACAAACACAACCGTGGGAATGTAATTCTCTTCATCCCAATCTTCCGCGTGAACCGGCACAGAGATCTGCATGTTCGGATATTGATTTTGGAGATCTGCAATAAATGAGCCTGAAGATTTTGTTTGGACTCCTGAAACCAGATATCCATCAAGAAGTTCTCCGACGGTTATATCATCCTCCATTCTAGTAACTGGACTAGAATCGGTTATGGACATGGCAGAAAAGTTAGACAAAAGAACTTCATAATCGCCACTTACCCGTTTGAGGACCTCTTTCTTTAAAGCGACAGAGAACTCGGGACTTTGACGCAATGCCTGGTGAACAGCAAAAGCCAAAGCATCACTCCTGACATTCCTGTCAGAGTTCAAATCATATTCAACACTTTGATTCTTCAGAAGATTGGGATTATTAATCACACTCTCCTCACGGGAGCAAGCCACTAAACTAACTACGATTAGCGACATCAAGAAGAAAAATAATTTTCTCATAATTGAAATGTTATTAGTTGTTAATAATATAATGCGAGTCGAATGACTCATATCAATTTCTAATATTCCACAACAAACCAGCCCCAGTACTCCTTGCCGGTTTCGGTATAAATGGTCAGGGTATAATATCCAGCGGAACCGGAAATAGGAATTGAAGAAGTAGTATTTGTCTCTACCATATCACTTACAACCTCCATTGTTGTGTGGTTTAGAACAAGAACGTCCATAAAACCATAACCAGAATAGGAATTCACTAGGACAACTTTACTTGTTGGATCATAGAGACATTCAGGCATCTCATCCATAAACAGAGAACGGTGGAGATCAACTTTCGTAGTATCACTCGGTGGATTGATCGGGATTTTAATAGGTCCTGCAACCTGGGCCCACAGATTCTTGGACCCGCAACAAAATACTGATAAAATTACGATTAGTAATGTTAAAAATTGTCTCATATTTCTATTAATTTTGTTCTCAAAACTAATAAAAATCAAGCAATCTAACCCCTAACCCAAGCAAAAATATTTCTGACCCGGAACATCTGTAAACAATTGCTTTACAGATACTTATAAATAATAATTTCAGAAATTTCTGACCCAATCAAAAAAAAATCTGACCCAGCTTTGAACCCCTTCAAATCAGAGCAAATTCAAGAGATTTTTTATTGCAACCTCTTCTCTTGAGGCTAGTTTTATTTTAATCTGTCTTTTTACTTTATAGACATACTGATTGGTCGTATGCATCATAACAGCGATGCCACTTGAGTCCAAACCCAGAAGAAAACAACATAAATAATAGAACTCCTGCTCCTTAAGAACGGACTCCTTCCTCAGAAGAGTCATTGCTCCAGAGGTCTCCTCATCAACAACCTCTTCCATCTCAACAAGCAAGCTCCTGTCATTCCGAATTGACTCTAAGGTTTTCAATAAGATCGTCATTTTCAAAGTAGGATCTTCTTCCTTTTCGGGGATACTTTTAACAATGGTTTTCTGAATCTCCAACTGATGCCCAAGAATCCTCTTCAAACGTTCGCGTATCTGCACAAGTGAGTTGTACCTGTTTTGATTTTCAATGGAAATACATTCTAGAGCTTCCTGCAGCACAAGGTTCCTATTGTACTGACGATATATCTTACGTCGGTAGGCATAATATCCAAAAAGAACGACAAATACTAACACCACACTAACTAGTAACATGAAGATACTAATCCTATCCGACCTCAATTCTTGCTCCTCCAATCGACTATAATGATACTCCGATACGATTGATGACATCGATTCTGACAAAATCTTGCGTACCTGTTCCGTCTGGTTACCATAATCCCACTCCAAACTTGCGAGTGCTGATGAGAGATTTCCTCTATGTTTCTCTATAAGGTATAACCAATAATCCAGATCGTTTCCACGTATGCGCATAAGAGAATCCTTATACCGAGCGATCTGCTGATTGGCTAAATCATCTTCTCCCAACAACACTAAAGCATAGGCATAGACTCCTATTTTAGTTGCGGACACACCTGCATCCAAGACACCGCAATGTTTCTCGAAAATTTCCCGTGCTCGAGCCGGTTCCTGAATAGGTTGCAACACTAGCATACGGGCATAATGACTGTAAACTGTCAGCATTCTTCGTTCATCAAATTCTGTTCTCAATATACTCTGATAGACAGAATCTGCCCTATTCCAATCCAGTGTTGTTTGATAATACAGCGCCTCTTCTACTTGACATAGCTGGACCCGCTCATAATCCCCTGCGCGTGCGTACGCGATTTTTGCCAAGTCAATGTACTTCTTTTGCTGATCAAAGTGATACCGGATTCCATAAAGATATGACTGGGCTATGTATATGATACCCTTCTGACGATCATCGGTCGACTGATCCATACATTCCTCAGATTTAGAAAAACTTAGAAAAGCGGCATCATAATTCTTAGCATTCTGATACACCCGACCCTGATAATAATACGCCTTCATTTTTTCGTCGGGAGTGCCGTACTTGCTGTAGTATTCCACTGCGGGTGCAATCAGAGAATCCGACGTGAGATCGATGTAGTTCTTGTCGAGAGCCATGGATTTGAGCAAGGCATAATGCGCCCGATCGCGACGACGGTGAAGATCCTCAACATCCATCGAATCCAATACCCGCAAGGCTCGTTCCGGCTCCGCATTCAGGTAGGATTCCACAGCCAACAATTCCTGCCGTATGCCATTGGACTGGCACGAAAGCGCAAGGAGCAACAGGAGCGGAAGGACCGCAATCAGGATGAGACGGGAGAATTTCATAACAACGAAATTAGGAAAAAACTGCAATATAATCAAGGGAGGTACCAAAAAAAGGACCCATCAAGGCCGGAGCCGGGATGAGTCCTTTTGAGATATTGTAAGAAGAATTAGTCTTCTTTTTCTTCTTCTTGGTAAGCTTTCAAAAGCTTTTCTTGTACGTCAGAAGGAACTTGAGCGTATTCCAGGAATTCCATGGTGAAGGTTGCGCGACCAGAGGTCAAAGAGCTCAAAGTGGTTGAGTATTTGTACAACTCTGCAAGCGGAACGCGTGCTTTCAAGATTTCAAATCCTTTTTGGCTGCTCATACCTTCAATCATTGCACGGCGGTTTTGCAAGTCAGACATCACATCACCCATGTTGTCGCTGGGTACCATGATTTCTACGCTGTAAACCGGCTCCATGATCTTCGGACCTGCGTTGCGGAATGCTTCTTTGAATGCATTACGAGAAGCCAATTTGAAGGAGATTTCATTGGAGTC
Organism: Bacteroidales bacterium; assembly: GCA_017647795.1. GTDB lineage: Bacteria > Bacteroidota > Bacteroidia > Bacteroidales > UBA932 > JAGCJX01. Next base: position 4,823 of record JAGCJX010000001.1, read on the forward strand.
AACCGGGTGCATCTTACCATCGTAAACGTAAACGCGGATGTCGCGGGCGTAAGAACCGGTAAGGGGACCTTCTTCCATTTTTTCCATGATACCTTTCAAGATAGCGGGCATGAAGCGGGCATCGATAGAACCACCGACGATACAGTTGTAGAATTCGAGTTTTCCACCCCAATCCATGGTGTATTCTTCTTTACCTTTGATGTTCAATACCATTTCTTTGCCATCCACTTTGAAACGGTTGTTTTGAGGAGCACCTTCTACGAAAGGTTCGATCAACAAGTGAACTTCACCGAATTGACCAGCACCACCGGATTGTTTCTTGTGACGGTAGTCTGCACAAGCTACTTTGGTGATGGTTTCACGGTAAGAGATACGAGGAGCATACAATTCCACGTCAATCTTATGAACGTTGTTCAAGTGCCATTTGAGGATGTTGATGTGGTGTTCACCTTGTCCGCACAAAATGGTTTGTTTCAATTCTTTTGCATATTGAACGGTGATGGTCGGATCTTCTGCACTGTATTTGTTCAATGCATCGCCCAATTTTTCTTCATCCTTTTCGTTTACAGCCTTGATGGCAGTACGGAATTTCGCTTGCGGGAATACGATGGGTTGGAGTACGTATTCAACACCGGGAGCGCAAAGCGTTTGGTTGGTCTTCACGGTTTTCAGTTTCACGGTACATCCGATATCACCGGCCATCATTTCGCTTACTTTTTCACGTTTTTTACCAGCGACAGCATAGATGGCAGAGATACGTTCTTTCGCACCGGTTTCCGGGTTCACCAAGTCTTGACCTTCGGTCAATTTACCGCTCATCACTTTGAAGTAAGAAACTTCACCCAAGTGTTGTTCCAAAGCTGTTTTGTAAACAAAGAGAACGGTCGGACCGTCAGCGTTGCATTCAAGGGTTGATTCATCCGGCAACACTTCCAAACGTGCAGAGGGAGCGGGAGCTACGTTGATGATGAACTCCATCAAACGTTTCACACCGATGTCTTTCTTCGCTGAGAGACAGAATACCGGGTTCAAGATACCTTGTTGGAAGCCCAAGTACAAACCGCGGATCATTTCTTCGCGGGTCAATTCTCCAACATCAAAGTATTTTTCCATCAAAGCCTCTTCGCTTTCAGCAGCCACTTCCATCAAGGAAGCTTGCAACTCGAGGGCTTGATCCATCAATTCTGCAGGGATATCGTATTCTTCACGGGTACCGTTTTCGTCAACGAATTTGTACATCTTCATCATCAACACGTCCACGAAAGAGTCAAAACCGACACCGGGATTCACGGGGAATTGCACCAAAGCAACGCGTTTACCGAAAGATTGTCTCAAAGAGTCGATGGTGTTTTCCCAGTTTGCTTTTTCAGCATCCAATTGGTTCACACCAAAAATCATCGGACGTTTGTAGTCGGCTGCGTGACGGCCAAAGATCTCAGTACCTACTTCCACACCGTGTTGTGCATTCACGAGCATCACACAAGTTGAAGCAACACGGAACGCTGAAATCATACCACCAACGAAGTCGTCTGAACCGGGAGTATCCACAAAGTTCAATTTGTGGTCCATAAATTCAGTATAAAGCGGGGTAGAATAGATAGAGCGTTGGTACATTTGCTCAACTTCGGTGTTGTCACTTACAGTAGTCTTTGCTTCAACAGTTCCGCGGCGATCGATTACCTTTCCTTCATAAAGCATAGTTTCTGCGAGGGTAGTTTTACCGGATTTGGAACTACCCATAAGGACAATGTTCCGAATGTGACTGGTCTGATAAGTTTTCATGATGATATACTTATTAATGATTAGTATTACTTTGTTTTTGCCCCGCTAAAAACGGGTAGCCCACAAAATTAAAAAAATCCCTTTGAAAACACAAGCATTTTTCTGGATATTTCCTCCTCTCTTAGAGAATCAAAACCAGCCATTTGGGAAATCCTGTGTCTATTTACGTATGTATTTTGGGCCATTTTCCGAACAAAAGCCAGCCGCAAAACAGCACAAAAAGTAACAAAATCCGTTTCCAGTTCTTCCTGCAACACCCGACGCAGGTAGGCAGGGGACCAACCCATTTCTTGGGCCAATACCGTTTCCGACCAATCCTTGCTCCGGAAAGGCTGCCACACTTCACAAAAGGACAACAACTGCAATCCCGCGGTTGCCTCGTTAAACCATTGACTCATATAACCATTGATTAGAATTCAAAACAAAGAAAAAACAAAATATCTGCCTTACCAACAAGTGATTAAAATTTATACGTTTTAAGAATTTTTAGAAAATATAAAAATGTATAGTTGCAACTTTTGCAACCTTCGGTTGTTTACTTGGCGTTGTAATAACACGTACTTTTGCCGCAAATGGATAACCGGTCAATTAAACACAATATTTACAAATTGCGCCGAGACAAAGGCATGTCACAAGAAGAGGTGGCCAACTTGATGGACATCTCACTGACATCGTACCGCAAAATAGAAAAGGGTGAAACCAACCTCATCAGCGAACGCATCTCCCAATTGGCAGGAGCCTTGGGCATCACCGAACAAGAGTTGCTGTGGGGATACAACCCCAACTCCAGCCAACAACAAATGCAAGCAGAAATCCAACGCTTGCGTCAAGCGTTGGAAGAAAAGACCGAACAAATTGAATTGCTAAAGAAAGCGCTGTTGGACAAGGAAGAAATCATCCGATTGTACCGGACCCTATGCTGTCCAAGTGACAATCAACTCTGATACATAGTTCCAAACAAAGGTCGCAGCCTGTGCCAGATCCGACCAAGCCTTGGGGAAATAATCCACCATCGCCGGGAACAAGTTCGTCTGAATGCTCAACAAAATCAGGGAAACATTCAACACCAACCACGTTTCAATCACCAAATAAGAGAAGAAAAGACCGTGTTTCTGCAAGTCCGTCTGATAAGAGCCGGTCTGTGCAATGAAGCAACCCAAGTGAAAGGCAAAGGTAAAGCCCACCAGGATGTCAAAAATATGTTGGCTTTCACCAGCAATCATGTGGCGAAGCAACAACAGAAAGATGGTAAAGATCGGCAAGAAATACGGAGAGAGGGAGATCATTACCGCGCCAATGTTGAAACGGGAAGGGGTATAAGACATCACGCCTTCGCCTCGCTCTGCCGTAAATGAATGGATTTTGCGTAAATAAATCATCCCGACCAGCGTATGGGTCAATTCGTGTGAAAACGTCTGCAGCCATTTTCGATTCTTCTTGAAGAAAATCCCCAGGACCACGTATGCTGCCATTCCGATACCGAACCACTTGTACACCGATATTATAGGGTATGCATTCCAAACGATACCAACGAGTTCATACACGAATAAAGCAATCAACGGGAAGTACACAAGGTAACCCAGAATACGCAGGAAGGTTTTCATAAGTTTCTGATTTTATGAGTAACAAAGTTAAAATAATTTTATCTTCGCCCCAAAATTTAGTCTCTATGTTGCCTTTTGCTGAGAAAAACCGTTGTGAAGCCGGTTGCGATGAAGCGGGCCGCGGCTGCCTGGCCGGACCTGTTTTTGCGGCCGCAGTCATCCTCCCTGAAGATTTCCACCATCCGTGGTTGAACGACTCCAAACAACTGAGCGAAAAGAAACGCGACCTGCTCCGCCCCATCATCGAACAAGAGGCCCTGGCCTGGTGTGTAGCAGAAGTCAGTCCCGAGGAGATCGACCAAATCAACATCCTACAAGCCTCAATCACCGGAATGCACCGGGCCGTGGATGGATTGAAAATCCGTCCGGAACACCTGCTGATTGACGGCAACCGTTTCAAGCCCTACCATTACAATGGGGTAACGATTCCTCATACTTGCTATGTACACGGGGACGCCCGATTTGCCAGCATTGCAGCAGCCTCCATCCTAGCCAAGACCTACCGGGACGAACGCATGGTAGAACTGGCAAAAGCCTATCCGGGATACCGGTGGGAAATAAACAAAGGCTATCCAACCAAAGACCACCGTGCCGCGATAGCCGAACTGGGCATCACGCCCCACCACCGCAAGACTTTCCGGCTCCTCCCCGATCCGGTACTATTCTAGAGGGGACTCTCGCAGGTTGCGAACAATCCTGAGAATTTTTGTGCCACCAGGAATTCCAGGAGCTTGGAGGCAAACCGCAAGCAGACATCGCCACGACGTTCAATTTCCCGCAGTGAGTGAACGGCCCGAATACCAACAGCGCGGTAGGTGGCCGCATCAACAGATGCCTTGCCACAAAAAACATACAGAGGCTTGTGGTGTTGAGCACAAAGGGTCGCAATGCCGTGAGGCAGTTTCCCTTGAAGACTTTGGGCATCAAAACTTCCTTCACCGGTAATGACCCGGTCTGCCTGCTGTATTTTCTGTTCCAGGTTGGCAAATTCTGCCAGAAACTCCCAACCCCGACGCATCGTTCCATTCAAAAAGCCACAAAGGGCAAAGCCGACTCCTCCCGCTGCACCAGCACCCGGCACCAAGGACCAGTCCTGACCCAAATAGTCCGTTGCAATCCGAGCCCAATGCTGCATTCCTTCTTCCAAACGGTCCAACGAAGCCGGTGTGCCCCCTTTTTGTTTTCCAAAAACCCGTGTTGCACCGAATGGGCCCAACAAGGGATTGGTAACATCGCAAGCAATTTCAATGCAGACCTCGCGCAAGCCGGGGCAGAGGCGGTCAACATATTGGTCATCGATACCTCGGATGGATTTCAGATAGGCGGCAACATCCTCTTCCAAGGACCCGTCTGCGTCAAAACGATAGCCCAAAGCCTGCAACATTCCGACACCTCCGTCGTTCGTAGCACTGCCTCCCAGGCCGATGACCACCCGTTTTACCCGCAACTTGACAATGGCAAAACGCAGCAGCTCTCCGAGGCCGTAGGTCGTCGTCTGCAACGGATTGCGTTGGTCCGGATCCAACAACCAAAGGCCGTTGGTGCGGGCCATCTCAAGGTAGGCACAGGTCCCATCCTCACTCAGCAGCAAATCGGCCATCATCGGGCGAAGCAGGGGGTCCGAACTTTCTGTCTGCAGGCGCTTGACCGGCACTTGAGCCGCAATGGCCTCCAACATACCGTCCCCTCCGTCTGCCACCGGAATCACCTCCACCTGTAGCGGGACCCCGTTCTGCAACGCGGCCAGACGCAGGCCCCTGGCGATGGATTCCCCGGCTTGAGCAGAAGTCATCGTGCCTTTGAATTTGTCCGAAACAACCAATATCTTCATCTTTTGATTATATTTGCGGGATACTCATTGTTGAGACAAATTTAGTACAAATAACCCTTATTTATGAAAAAAAGAGCTTACTTGTTTTTGGCAACCCTCCTCCTCGCAATGGCCCCCGTTCGGGCAGACGAAGGGATGTGGATGCTTCCTTTGTTGGAGAAAATGAATGGAAAAACCATGGCGGAAATGGGGTTTACCATTACTCCTGAACAAATCTACAACGTCAACCAGCCGTCACTCAAAGACGCCATCGTCATCTTTGGCCGTGGCTGCACAGGAGAAATTGTTTCCGAAGACGGCCTGCTCTTCACCAACCACCACTGCGGTTATGACAACATCCGCGAATTGAGTACTGTGGAACACAACTACCTGCGTGATGGTTATTGGGCCATGAACCGCAACGAAGAACTTCCGGCAAAAGGATTGACCGTCACCTTCCTGGAAAGCATGACGGACGTGACCAAACAAGTGGAGAAAGCAACCCGCAAAGCCACCAACCAAGCCGAACGCGACTCCCTGTACTCCCTTTTCCGCAAAGAACTCTTGGAAAAGACCCTCGCAGGAAACCCGCACCTGACCGCCCAATTGACTTCGTTCTACGGTGGCAACCAATATTACCTGATTGTGTACCAAACATTCAAGGACATTCGCTTTGTGGGTGCTCCCCCGTCCTCTATCGGGAAGTTTGGTGCGGACACCGACAACTGGATGTGGCCCCGCCACACCGGAGACTTCTCGGTCTTCCGCGTGTACGCAGGTCCGGACAACAAGCCGGCCGACTACTCCCCCGAAAACGTTCCGTACCACCCGAAGAAACACTTGAAGATCTCGCTGAAAGGCTACGAGCAAGGAGACCCCACCTTCATCATGGGAAACCCGGGCAGCACCAATCGTTTCATGACCAGCTTTGAGTTGGCACAGACCCGTGATTTCTCCAACGCCATCCGCATCCATGCCCGGGGCGTACGTCAAGAAGTGATGATGGCCGATATGGAAGCCGATCCGAAGATCATGATCCAATATGCATCGAAATACTCCGGCTCATCCAACGGCTGGAAAAAGTGGATCGGTATGAACGAGACTTTTGCCAAACTGGACGTAGAAAACCGACGTGCCCAAGAAGAAGCCGAATTCACCCAATGGATGAACGGCAACGCAAAACGAGTAGAAAAATACGGTCAGGCCCTGGAGAAAATCCAAACGGCTCTGGCTGCCCAAAACGAGGTCATTGTACCCTACCTCTACTTGTCGGAAACCCTGAACAAGATTGAAATCAGCAGCATTGCCGGCCAAATGGCAGACCTGATGGATCGTTTCCTCGCCGAAACCGATGCTGCCAGAAAAGAGCAACTCCAAGCCCGCATGACCCGCACCTTGGACCAATTCTACACCGACTACAACGCTCCCACCGACCGCAAAGTCAGCCAAGCCCTGATTGAGTTATACCGAAGCGTAGTCCCGGCAGATTTCCATCCAGCTTACTTCCAAACCCTCGACTCCGCCTTTGCGGCCAATGCCGGTGCCTTCTTGGACGATGTCTTTGCCCACTCGGCCTTTGCTTGTCCGGAACGAATCCGAGAAAAAATGGAACAATCCTGGGATCAGAACGAAAACCTCTTGAAAGCTGACGTAGCCGTTCAAATGGCCCAAGACCACCGCAAAGTCTTCCAACCCCTGGCCCAAGCCTACCGCGAACCGATGGAACTCTTGAACCAAGGCAAAAAAGAATACATCGCCGGTACGCTGGAAATGCGCAAAGACCAACCCATCTACCCGGATGCCAACTTCACCATGCGCCTGACCTACGGTACCGTTCAACCTTACTCCCCGCGTGATGCGGTGTACTACGACTACTACACCACTTCCCGCGGTATCCTGGAAAAAGAAGATCCGAACAACTGGGAATTTGAAGTTCCGGCCAAGTTGAAAAAACTCATCCTCAACAAGGATTTTGGTCCCTACGCCCTGCCCAATGGCGAACTGCCCGTGGCCTTCTTGTCCACCAACGACATTACCGGCGGCAACTCAGGCAGTCCGATTCTCAATGGCAACGGCGAGTTGTTGGGTCTGGCCTTCGATGGCAACTGGGAAGCCATGAGCGGAGACATCATCTTTGAACCGAACCTGCAACGGACCATCAACGTCGATATCCGTTACGTATTATTCATCATTGACAAATTCGGCGGTGCCGGTTATTTGCTCGATGAAATGGACTTCATTACCGAATAAACTATGCAAGCATTGATCAACCAAGTCGAAGACATCCTTCGCACCATCGAACATCCTGCCAAAGAGGGCAATTTGCTCTCCTTGGGATACATAGAAGACATTAAAATTGAAACGAACGCGGACAACCAACCGTACCAGATCCGTTTCCGTCTCGTATTTCCGACGCGTGACCCCCTGGCGGGTTCACTGAAAGCGGCTTGTACCGAGAAGTTGAAAGCAGCCTTCCCGCAAACCCGTATCTCCATCGTAGAGATTGTTCGGGAGAAGAAACGCGAGGTACGCAACATCAACTCCTTGGATGACAGCCAGATCAAATCCATTGGAAAAATCGTGGCTGTGGCCTCCGGCAAAGGCGGCGTCGGCAAATCTACCGTCACCGTAAACTTGGCCGTGGCCCTGTCGCGCCTCGGCTACAAAGTCGGTGTGGTGGATGCCGATGTGTACGGTCCGTCCATTCCCAAAATGACCGGCACCGAAGGACAACAGCCCGATGCGACCTTGATCGACGGCAAGGAATGCTTTGTTCCGATGGAAGTCTATGGCATCAAGTGGATGTCCATCGGCTATTTCGTGGCTCCGGAACAAAGTCTGATCTGGCGCGGACCGATGGCCTGCAACGCCTTGAAACAATTGATTCTGCAATCCGACTGGGGAGAACTGGACTTCCTACTCATCGACCTGCCTCCCGGAACCGGCGACATCCACATCACCTTGGTCCACGACATCCCGCTCAGCGGTGCAGTCATCGTGACCACCCCGCAGGACGTGGCTTTGGCTGACGTAGAAAAGGGAATCAACCTGTTCCGCAACCCGAAGATCAACACCCCCATCTACGGTTTGGTGGAAAACATGGCCTGGTTCACTCCGGAAGAATTGCCCAACAACCGTTACTATATTTTCGGAAAAGACGGTGGCAAGGCCATGGCAGAACGCTACAGCATTGACCTCTTGGGCCAAGTTCCGATCTACATGGGCATCCGCGAAGGTGGAGACAACGGCAGTCCCGCTGCACTCCAACAAAACCCGCAAGGAGAAGCCTTTTTGGAAATTGCCGAAACCCTGGCAAAAAAAGCCTAATGAAGCAACGATTTGCCCCAACCCTGCTCGCCTGGTACGACACCCACAAGCGTTCGCTCCCCTGGCGTGACACCCGGGATCCCTACCGGATCTGGATTTCTGAGATCATCCTGCAGCAAACCCGGGTAGCCCAGGGTTGGGCGTATTTCTTGCGTTTCATGGAACGGTTTCCAGATTTGGACAGCTTGGCCAATGCCTCCGAAGAAGAAGTCCTGCGACTCTGGCAAGGCCTGGGGTATTACAGCCGAGCCCGCAACCTCCACGCAGCGGCCAAAAAGATCCAATCGGAACACAAGAGCCTCTTTCCGACCCAATTCGAGCAAGTCCGCAACCTGCCCGGTATCGGAGATTATACCGCAGCTGCCATCTGCTCCTTTGCCTACGACCAGCCTACTGCCGTGGTGGACGGAAACGTGTACCGCGTCCTAAGTCGGCTTTTTGGCATCCATACCCCCATTGACAGCACCGCTGCCAAAAAAGAATTCTCAAAGCTGGCGAACGAACTGATTTCCCAAGAACGGCCCGGGGACCACAACCAGGCCATCATGGACTTTGGGGCCACTGCCTGCACCCCCCAGAACCCCCTCTGTGTCCAATCGCCGTCCGCCTGTCCATTCGCGCAGGTCTGTCAGGCCTACCAGACAGGAAGCACCGGCCTGTTGCCCGTCAAAGAGAAAAAAACGGCCATCCGACACCGTTACTTCCACTACTTGCACCTGCACATCCAGGAAAAGACCGTCTTGCACAAACGAACCGAAGAGGACATCTGGCGACACCTGTACGAATTTCCTTTGGTAGAAGCTGAGAAAGCACTGACCGAGGAGGAGTTGCGCGCACATCCCCAGGTTCTGGCCTGGCTGGCCGGCTGCCAGACTCCCCGTAGCCTGGGAAAAACCACCATGCCCAAACACCAGCTTTCCCACCAAAGCATCCACGCAACCTTCTACGAATGGGAATTGAACGAAATTCCCCCGGCTTGGCAATCTGCCGCCGAGGGAACTCCTTTTGTTATCTTGCCGGAAGACCAGGGAGACACCTATCCCATGTGCCGGCTGATGGAACTGTACCGATCTAAAAAACAGAATCCCCGATCATCGTCGTAAAACGCTCCAGGGTCTCAATACCCAACGTCGAATTGCCGTGCGGGTTCAACGCCGGACTCCAGACCGCAATGGAGAGGACATTCGGAATGTAAGCCACGACACCGCCACCCACACCGCTCTTGCCCGGCATACCGACCCGGAAAGCAAAGTCTCCGGATTCGTCATAGAAACCACAGGTCATCAAGACAGCCCCCAAACGCTTGGCTTGGCTAAGCGTCAAAAGCTGGTTGCCAGTCCACGGATTGGTCCCGTGATTGACCAGGACCTGGAAGGACTTGGCCAGGTCTTCGGTGTTCATCTTCAAGCTACATTGGTGACAGTAGGCATCCATCAGTGCATCAACCTCGTTGTGGATGTTGCCATAGCTCTTCATAAAATGTGCGAGGGCACGGTTCCGGTCGGAATTCTCCAATTCTGAGGCAGCTACGCGTTCGTCATAACCCACGTTCGGATTGTTGCTCACACAACGGACAAAGGACAACAATTCTTCTTTCGGATCTTGGAAGTAGTTCAACAACCGGTCGGTAACCACCAAGGCCCCGGCATTAATCATCGGATTCCGGGGAATGCCTTGTTCCGATTCCAACTGAATCAAGGAGTTGAACGGGGTCCCCGACGGTTCACGTCCCACACTCTTCCACAAATCTTCTCCCAGGTGATGGAAAACCAGGGCCAAGGTGAAGACTTTGGAGATACTTTGGATGGAAAACGTCGTCTTCGTATCCCCGATGTGGAAACTTTCTCCCGCAAGGGTCTGTACCGAAATGCCGTAGTGGTTCGGATCCACTTCGGCCAGGACCGGAATGTAGTCTGCAACTTTTCCCGTGCGCTCCCATTGGTTCAGATCCTTGTAGATCTGTTCAATGACCTTTCCGTAGTCCGGACTAGTTCTCATCGGCTGCAATGTCTTTGATATCGTCGAGCAAATTGACCATTTCAATGGCCGTGGTCATGGCCTCAAAACCTTTGTTTCCAGCCTTGGTACCGGCACGTTCCACCGCTTGTTCAATGCTGTCGGTTGTCAAAATGCCAAACACCACCGGGATTTCGCATTCCAAACCTACGTGTGCTACGCCTTTGGTCGCTTCGTTGGCAACCATATCGAAATGAGGGGTTGCTCCGCGAATCACCGCACCCAGACAGATGACGGCGTCATACTTACCGCTTTGGACCATTTTCTTGGCCACCAACGGGATTTCAAAAGCTCCGGGCACCCAAGCCACATCCAGGTCTTCTTCGTCGCCACCGTGGCGCACGAAAGCATCCACGGCACCACCAAGCAATTTAGAGGTAATGAATTCATTGAAACGGGCGGCGACAATGCCAATCCGTTGGTTTGTTGCAATCAAATTGCCTTCCAATACGTTCATAGTATCTTTCTTTTTAATGTTTATTTTTCTTCTTTTTTCCAATCATTCCGCACGTGCAGGATGTGTCCCATCTTCTTGTACTTGGTATAGAGATAGAACTCGTTTTTCTCATTGCAGGTCATCTCGATCGGCTGACGGTCTACCACTTCCAGTCCAAATCCATCCAGCCCTTTGATCTTCAACGGGTTGTTCGTCATCAAAATCATCTTCTTAACCCCTAGATCGGCCAAGATTTCTGCTCCGGTACCGTATTCACGCAAGTCGGATTTGAAGCCCAAAGCCAGGTTGGCCTCCACCGTATCCATGCCCTGATCCTGGAGTTTGTAGGCCCGGAGTTTGTTGATCAAGCCAATGCCACGACCTTCCTGACGCATGTACAACAACACACCGCGACCGGCTTTCTCGATACGGCGCAACGCCTCAGCCAATTGGTCGCCACAGTCACAACGCAGAGAACCGAAGGCATCGCCTGTGAGGCATTCCGAGTGCACCCGGCACAAAACCGGTTCCCCATCGGCTACATCCCCCTTCACCAAAGCTACGTGGTGTTCACCGTTGATCTTGTTCACATAACCGTAGGCTTTGAAGTAACCGTACTTGGTCGGGAGTTCGGACTCGGTCACCCGTTCCACCAACATTTCGGTCTTGCGACGGTAAAGGATGAGGTCGGCCACCGTAATCATTTTCAGGCCGTGTTTTTGAGCGAACTCCTGCAATTCAGCCGTCCGCATCATCGTACCGTCTTCCCGCATAATCTCGCAGCAAAGACCACATTCTTTCAGACCGGCAATGCGCATCAGGTCCACCGTCGCTTCGGTATGGCCCATGCGTTCCAGCACACCAGCCGGTTTGGCTTCCAACGGAAACATGTGACCTGGACGACGGAAGTCCTCCGGTCTGGCTCCGTCCTCAACGGCCTTCATCGCTGTCACCGAACGTTCCAACGCCGAGATTCCGGTCGCAGTGGATACGTGGTCGATGGAAACGGTAAACGCGGTCGCATGGTTGTCCGTGTTGTGAGCTACCATCTGCTCCAGACCCAATTTTTGGGTCAGTTCCCGACTCATGGGCATGCAGATCAGTCCTTTGGCTTGAGATGCCATGAAGTTTACATTTTCCAACGTTGCAAATTCAGCGGCACAAATCAAGTCGCCTTCGTTTTCGCGATCCGGATCGTCCACGGCGACAATCATCTTGCCTGCCCGCAAATCCTCGATTGCTTCTTCAATGGTATTGAATTTAAATTCTTGCATAAGTAGTTTGTTTTTGCCCGGTTAAAAACCGTTGGCTTGTAAATATTCCAATGAAAGTCCGGAATTCTCGGTCCGAGGGCCGAACAATTTCTCTACGTATTTGGCGATGATATCCACCTCGATGTTCAAGCAATCACCGATCCGTTTGCTGCCCAGCGCCGTGATCTGGCGAGTGTGCGGAATCAAAGAAACGCGGAAGTGGGAACGACCAACCTCGGCCACGGTCAAACTGACCCCATCCAGCGTGATGGAACCTTTCTCAACCACGTAACGCAGCAGGGCCTCATCCGCCGAAATCGTGTACCAAACAGCATTGTCGTCCCGATCCATGGCCACCAGACGACCGGTCCCGTCAATATGGCCGGAGACCAGATGTCCCCCCAGACGCCCGTCCCACCGCAGGGCCCGTTCCAAATTTACGGGACTGCCGGTGCGCAACTCGCCCAGCCCCGAACGTTTGAGGGTCTCGGGCATCACATCCGCCCAAAAACAACGGGCATCCAACTGGGTTACGGTCAAACAAACCCCGTTGGTGGCAATGCTGTCCCCAAGTTTCGTCCCCTCCAGCACCACATCGGCCTCAATCGCAATGCGCACGCTTTTGCTGCCGGGCTGAATGCTCCGAATGGTTCCTATTTCCTCTACAATTCCTGTAAACATCGTCTATTCTATTTCTTCATCGGCAATCGTCCGCGGATACAAAGATCCTCTCCGAAACGATCCACCGTAATTTGTTCCAACTGCCAGGCATCGGCCATACGGGCCAAACCCAACCCTTCCACCGAGGTCGGTGCCTCCTTGCCTCCCACCACTTTGGGCGCAAGAAACAAACAATATTCCCGCACCAGGTCGGCCTGCAGGAAAGACGCGGCCAAAGTTCCACCGCCTTCCAACAAAATGGCATCCAAGCCGGCTGCGGCCACCTTTTGCGCCAAGGCCAAAGCTTCCACACGTTCGGTCGATAGTCCCCAGGTCTCCACCCCTCGTTCACGCAAGGCTTCCAGACGGTCCTGCGGTGCGGCAGTCCCGTGAATCACAACGGTCCGAAATTGTGTGGCGGTCTGCACCAAGCGGCTTTCCAACGGAATGCGCGCCGCAGAATCGGCCACCAACCGCACAGGCTGACGGGGATTTCCTTCCAGGCGGCAGTCCAACATCGGATCGTCGGCCAAGACGGTTCCGATGCCCACCAGAATCGCGGGATAGGTGGCCCGCATCCGATGCACTTCCTCCCGGGCTGCCTCGCCCGTAATCCAGCGGGAGTTGCCCGTTCTGGTCGCAATCTTGCCGTCCAAGGTTGTGGCTGTCTTGAAGACCACCCAAGGCAAACCGGTGGTGATGTAATGCAGGAACACGCGGTTCTGCTCTTCCAGCAGATCCTCCATGCCCGCCATCTCAACGGTCACACCGGCTTCTTCCAGAATCCGGATCCCCTTCCCTGCCACCTTCGGATTCGGATCCCTCAACCCCACCACGACGCGGGCGATTCCACTTTCCAGGATTGCATCGGTACACGGAGGCGTCTTGCCCGTATGACAACAAGGTTCCAGGGTCACGTACATCGTTGCCCCAGCCGGATCTTCCGTACAAGCCAGCAAGGCATTGCGTTCCGCGTGCCAATCCCCGCAACGCTTGTGCCATCCCTCGCCCAGAATGCGTCCATCCCGGACAATCACCGCACCCACCATCGGATTGGGGTTGACCCATCCGCTTCCGCGTGCGGCCAAAGCCATAGCGCGCATCATGTATTCCCGATCTTGTGTTGTCATCTCCTTGGTGCTACTTCGTTCAATAAAAAAACCCCGATGAAAATTCATCAGGGCTCTATAACACAGTTCACCGCGGACCAAGGCCCGCGAACCTTTCTTCTTCCATCCGGACTCTGACCGTCGGTATCGGAATTCCACCGATTCAGTCCCCGGAGGGAGTCGCGGACTATCACCGCCGGTAGGGAATTTCACCCTGCCCTGAAGAAATTTTCGTAAATATTCGGACAAAAATAATCAAAATTTCCGAAAAAAGAAATGTTTATGACAAACACTTCTTCACGGCAGCCGAGATTGCACGGCCATCTGCCTGACCTGCCAATTGCTTGGTGGCAACCCCCATTACCTTGCCCATATCGGCCATGGATGAGGCACCCACTTGTGCAATGACTTCGCGTACCTTGGCTTCGATTTCCTCCTCGGTCAAGGCTTTCGGCAGGAAACCTTCCAATTCTTGAACTTCGGCCAATTCGGCTTCAGCCAAGTCGGGACGGTTTTGTTCGGTATAAATGGCTGCACTTTCCTTGCGTTGTTTCACCAACTTTTGGATGATCTTCAAAATGTCTCCATCTGAAAGTTCACCGGAAGCGCCTTCGGCCGTTTTTGCCAACAAAATGGCGGCTTTCACACCGCGCAAGGCAGCCAAACGAACCGAATTTTTGGCCAGCATTGCTGCCTTGATTTCTGCTTGTATCTTTTGTTCCATATTGGTTTCTGTTGAATCGTTGAATTATTGTTCTACCACAGGCGCTTTGCTTTCCAGGAAGAGTTCGTCCATCTGTACTTGGTCAATGCCTGCAGGTGCATCCAACATCACATCGCGACCTTGGTTGTTTTTCGGGAAGGCGATGTAGTCGCGGATGGTTTCCTGACCACCGAACAACGCACAGAAACGGTCGAAACCGAAGGCAATACCCCCGTGCGGAGGTGCTCCGTAACGGAAGGCGTTGATGATGAATCCGAAACGTTCTTCGGCATCCGCTTCCGAGAAGCCCAACACTTCGAACATGCGTTTTTGTACTTGTGCATCGTGGATCCGGATGGAACCACCACCCACTTCGGTTCCGTTCAACACGAAGTCGTATGCATTGGCACAAACTTGTTCAAGGTCTTCTTTCTTATCGCTGAAGAATTTGTCCATGTCTTCCGGTTTCGGAGCTGTGAACGGGTGGTGCATCGCGTAGAAACGTTGAGTTTCATCGTCCCATTCCAACAACGGGAAATCGCATACCCACAGGGGAGCGTATTCTTCCGGATTGCGGAGGCCCAAACGGTTACCCATTTCGATACGCAACGTACCCAAAGCTTCCTGGGTCTTCTTGCGGGGACCACAAAGAATGAGGATGAGGTCACCCGGCTGAGCTTGCATCGCAGTGGCAATGGCCGCCAACTGTTCCGGACCGTAGAATTTATCCACCGAAGATTTGAAGCTGCCGTCCGCATTGCAACGCACGTAAACCATGCCTTTGGCTCCCACTTGAGGACGTTTTACCCACTCGGTCAGTTCATCCACTTGTTTGCGGGTGTATTCGGCAGCGCCGGATACACAAATACCACCGATGTACGGTGCATCGTCAAACACACCGAAACCATGACCTTTCACCAGATCGGTCAATTCACTGATTTTCATACCAAAACGGATATCCGGTTTGTCGGAACCGTAGTAGTTCATCGCATCGGCGTAGGAAATGCGCGGGAATTGTCCTTCCAATTCGCGGCCCAGTACATTCTTGAACAAGGCCTTGCACATTCCTTCGAAAGTATTGAGGATGTCTTCGCGTTCTACGAAAGACATTTCGCAGTCGATTTGGGTAAACTCGGGTTGGCGGTCTGCACGCAAATCTTCGTCACGGAAGCAACGTACGATTTGGAAATAACGGTCGTAACCTGCCACCATCAACAATTGTTTGAAAGTTTGCGGGCTTTGCGGCAACGCATAGAACTGACCCGGGTTCATTCGGGAAGGAACCACAAAGTCGCGGGCTCCTTCGGGAGTGGATTTAATCAGGTAAGGTGTTTCAATTTCCATGAAGTGTTGGGCATCCAAGTAATTTCTCACTTCGTGTGCCATCTTGTGACGCAGTTCCAATGCCTTTTTCAAGGGATTGCGGCGCAAGTCCAAATAACGGAAACGGGAACGGATTTCTTCACCACCATCGGAGTCGTCTTCAATGGTGAACGGAGGTACTACCGAGGCATTCAGCACTTGGATGCTGTGCAATTGCACTTCGATTTCTCCGGTCGGTATGCGGTTGTTCTTGCTGGAACGTTCTGCCACTTGACCTTTTACTTGAACGACGTATTCACGACCCAATTTGCCCGCTTCTTCGTTCAAGGCAGGGGAAGCCGATTCATCCACCACCAGTTGGGTGATTCCATAACGGTCTCTCAAATCAATGAAGGTCATTCCCCCCATTTTACGGGTACGTTGTACCCATCCGGCCAGCGTTACTTCACGACCGGCATCGGCCAAACGCAATTCTCCGCAAGTATGTGATCTGTACATATCTGATATTTTTAATTTATTCGTTGTTATGAACCTACAAAATTAATGATTTTTCGATTCTTTTTTTGCTATCTTCGCGAAAAAATAGAGAAGATGCGCGTAAGAGCCAAAAAAAACCTGGGACAACACTTTCTTCGGGATGAAGACGTTGCTTGGCGAATTGTGGACAGCCTGCAACAGCCACAAAACAATTCGGAAACACCGTCATCTGTGGACGACGCAGAACCGCCGTTTGTGCTGGAAGTCGGACCTGGAATGGGCGTACTGACCAAATACCTGCTCAAACGCACCGATATCCGACCCCGCTTTGTGGAATTGGACAGTGAGTCCGCCATCTACCTCAACCACACCTACCCCGAGATCCGACCGCTGCTGTACCGGGAAGACTTCCTGTACCTGGATTTTTCCAAGATATTTGGTGACTCCCCTTTCTGGATCATCGGAAATTTCCCTTACAACATCTCCTCTCAGATTTTCTTCAAAGTACTGGATCACAAAGACCAGATTCCCCAAGTCGTAGGCATGGTCCAAAAAGAAGTGGGGGAACGCCTGGCTTCCGGTCCTGGCAAAAAGTCTTACGGAATCCTGTCCGTCCTGCTCCAGGCCTGGTACGACATTGAATACCTCTTTACCGTAGATGAACACGTATTTGCACCGCCGCCGAAAGTAAAATCAGCCGTCATCCGCTTGCGCCGCAACGGACGCACGGACCTGGGTTGTGATGCGAATTTGTTCAAAGCAATTGTCAAAGCCGCATTCAACCAACGGCGCAAGGTCCTCAGCAACTCGTTGAGTCCCTTGCTGGAAGAAAAGGGCTATAAAACAGATCATCTGCCAGAAAATATCCAGCAGATGATGCGCCTTCGTCCGGAACAGCTGTCCGTTGAAGATTTCTTGTTTCTGACCCGCAGCCTGGAAGAAAATAACTAGAATCGGGATTCCCTAAAACGAGTACCCTACCCGCAGTCCTGCATTACGACCATAGACATCGGAGAGTTCATAAACAGCAGCAATCCACCAGTCTCCACGACTCTGATTTTTCTCCTTGTTGCGAATACGGACTCCCGCATTTAGTCCGAAGAAGGGATCAATCCGATCCCTATTCTGGTAGTAGGC
Source organism: Bacteroidales bacterium (assembly GCA_017647795.1). Taxonomy (GTDB): domain Bacteria; phylum Bacteroidota; class Bacteroidia; order Bacteroidales; family UBA932; genus JAGCJX01. The sequence continues at coordinate 22,460 of JAGCJX010000001.1, forward strand.
TCCCCCAAGGTCAACTCCAATATATGGAGAAACCCGCTTGTCCACAAGCGTCATCCGAAAATCAGCATAGACAGGAACAATGTAGCCGTTCAAAAAGCGTTGACCGACTCCCAGCCCTAAAAAGAAATGCGGATTATAATGGTAGCCGGCTACAAAATCAACCCCCAGTATGGGTGCCAGGGAGCCCGTCACATCTACGCGCATTCCAAAGCCTTTCGGCGTACCCAAATACTGATACCCGTCAGGCTCGCTCTGGCGGGACCTACCAATAATCCACATCGGAATACCCGTCAACAGTGCGATACCGCTTGCAATGGCCACACTACCAGCGTATGCATCAATAGTTTCCATGGTGCTGAGATCAAAATCTCCAAAATATACCCCTAAGATCTCATCAGTAGCCAGGGCAGACCACAAGCACGACATACTGAATAAGGAAGCTGCCCCCACAAATGTCATTGCCTTGCCGGCATCCATCAGATGATTCCCGGCATACGGAAGTGTCTGCTGCGAGGGAGTCATCGCCGGGAGTTCTAGTGAACGAGCCGTATAAGCAGGATCCGATACCGGATAGGTAGTCCGAAACTGAGCCCATCCTTGGGTGGTAGAACCAACAACCAACAAGAGGCTTACGATAAACGTTCTGAGTAAAGCTTTCATAGGCGAATAATTTTATAGTTTATCTATATAGATACATTTTCTTGGCAATTCGTTGCATTAGAGACGTCATTTTTTAGCATAAATAGACTATTGATCAGGACTGGTTAAGACATAGTATACAAACTGGCCTCGACCAACAAATCCATTTGCATTCATCGGCACAAATTTGGGAACAATCTCAACTTGTGCAAAAGCAGTAGATGCTATTCCTAGAACCAACAATATTTTTAATCCTTTCATAATTTAGCCTCTTAATAATAATTAGATTCCACTAATTGTTTAAAGTACACAGGTACTGATAAACTGGTACACCAAGCCCTGCCAGACCATTTTCATTCATGGGAATAAGTACAAAATAGAAGTCATAGGAACCATCTGCATTAAAGATTCTCCTTTGGGTATGCGATCCTTCTTCCAGGTAGAGGTAGCCTAATCCAGAATAGGGTTGTAAATAAGTCGTCTCAATGAAATTGTTAATATCTTCCATTGTGGGTTCTACCCCGGGTTCAAATGATACGACACTTCCCATCACTATTTCTGTATTTTCACCCCAATCCATGGTAAATGTATACTCCGATTCGGTGACCGAGTCAATCTTGAAAGATAATGCCATCGGACTTTCTTTTCTTCCATCATAGGGAGGGGTTTCTATTTCAAAAGAATGCCAATCCTGAACCTTCTTTTCTTTCAGCATCGCAACGCCTACAACGTAGCCGATATGGCTTTTTAGTTTTCTCAAGACTAGCTTTCCTGTTTCTCCGTCGCAAAGAGGCCTTCCATCTTTGAATTCATCCATAAGCCGATACTCCTCAATTACCGGAGATCGATCCTCATCGAAAATAGCCCCAGTAACTACTTGATCACATTTTGATTGGTTAAATATTCGCACACGATATTCCATGTAGACGCAATCGATCGAGAGAATTTCGATTCCTCCATATCCACAAATTACCGGTATGGCTATTGATTCTCCCTTTCTTCCATGTTCTGAAACAGGACGAGCATATAACATATAGGTGCCAAGATTAGAGCATTTCAGTTGTACTGGCAATTCACTGATGGGGAAAACCTTGGCGGAGCCACAATTGTCCATATCGAAAACGAAACCATCCTCTG
>JAGCJX010000003.1 GCA_017647795.1 Bacteroidales bacterium
GAGTAATTTCATGGCCCGTGGAGATGACAGGAGGAGGCGTGTCCACCCCCGGACTCGTGTAGGGGGAGGGGCCCGCCGTAGACAAGTGGTCGATTAGACCACGCAGGATACGGTGGGAGGGGCCGGAGAGAGCGAAGCGAACGAAGTCCTCCTCCGTCATCTCCACAGGCCCACCTTTCTAATCGTCCATCCATAAAAACCGCCTGATTTATGGATACCGGCCGCCTAACAAGGCCACCGTCCACAAAAACCGCCTGATTTATGGATAGCCACCGCCTAACAAAGCTCCTGTCCACAAAAACCGCCTAATTCATGGATACCGGCCGCCTTACACAACAAAAAAGGAGAACAGCGATGCCATTCTCCTTTTTTAAGTCTCGTACTAATTCGTTTCGAATTATTTACCAGCCTTTTTATAGCGTTGGTAGAATTTATCAACACGACCAGCGGTGTCAACCAATTTCATCTTACCAGTGTAGAACGGGTGAGAAGTGTTGGAAATTTCGACTTTAACCAAGGGATAAGTAACACCTTCGATTTCAATGTTTTCCTTGGTGTTGATGCAAGAACGGGTGATGAACACGTGCTCGTTTGACATATCCTTGAAAGCTACAAGGCGGTAGTTTTCGGGATGAATTCCTTTTTTCATATTCTTTCGTTTTTATTAATGGACCGCAAAAGTATGGATAATTTTACAACTACCCAAATATTTTTCAATTAAGTTTATCCCAGGGACTTGATCCTCCACAAGGCCTCTTCGTAGAGCTGGTAGCGCTTGGCCTTGCGGATCCATTTCTGCTCCTCTACTTTGATGTGCTCACGCAACGCAGCCCAATCTACGCGACCCATCACATAATCCTCCAACACCGGATCGCCCAGGCCACCAGCCTCCAATTCAAATTCCGGGCACACTTCCCGGAAGAATCGCATCATCCGCAAGGTATGGGCCAATGCATGGTAGGACTCACCCGGCACCGGTAACCATTGGAAGCCACAACAAACGCGACCGGCATAAGCGCCCGTCTGCGGAGTAAAGCGCGTCCAACGCAAGAGGACGGCACTGTCGTACAACGGATGCTCCGGATCGTTCCAGCCCGAGTAACCGTGCTCGCGGTTGTAATCGTTCAAGACATCCAGGAACGGGGCACCAACCTGCTCGTACGGAAGACAAGTACCACGACCATCGGAGAGATTGGTCGCGGACCACAGCCCGGTTCCGCTGTAAAAACCACAGGTAAACAAACCCGCCACATCCGGAGACGGCGGAATGGTCCAAGGCATGAGGACACCGGAAGCCGGCGAAGCCTCGGCCGAAATGATGTGCAACGGAAATTTCGCGCCCAACTCAGCATAGAACAAATTGGCCAACTCACCCAAGGTCAAACCATGACGATGCGGCAAGCCAAACACCTGTTCCGTAGCAACGGCCTTGCTACGGAAAGGAGTTCCCTCCACCGAACGGCCGGCCGGGTTGTTTCGATCCACCAAATACAGAGAAATCGAAAGATTCTCCTGATGGAGACAAGCAAACAAACGGTGCAACAACACCGAAGTCTGATCATAACGCGCTCCTGTATCCTGCAACTCAACCACCAGGGCATCCAGACCCTCAAAAACCTCCCCACGAATCTCTTCACCCAGGGGTTCAAACACCACAGAGCTATCCTTCGGCAAAAGTCCAGAGTAATCCGGCTGCGGCTCTCCCGGAGCACGGTCCGCCAACTCGCCGAAGAAACCGTTGGCAGGATAAAGAACCTTGACCAAGTTGCCTTTTTCTGCCCAAGCCTCAAAACGATACATTCCCGTCACGGGGTTCCATGCCGCCTGGTTCGACAACAAACCAATCCGACCCCGCTGCAAGACGAGGTCGGGTTGTTCAAACAAAGGGGTTGTGCGAAACGAAAACATGCCTTATCCCTTAATTTCGTTTGCTACCGCCAAGATTTCATCAGCCAACGCCTGCGCCTTTGCTTCGCTGGACGCTTCGGAGTAAACCCGAATGATGGGCTCGGTATTGGACTTGCGCAAATGCACCCACATCTTTTCTGCATCGAAATCAATCTTCACACCGTCAATGTCGGTAATGCGTTGATCGGCATAACGAACCTTGATTTCTTGCAGGATGCGATCAATGATAGACGCATCGGACAATTCAATCTTATTCTTTGAAATCACATACTCAGGATAGGTCGCACGCAATTGGGAAACCTTCACTTGCTTGTGGGCCAAATTGCTCAGGAACAATGCGACCCCGATGAGGGCGTCACGACCGTAGTGCAAATCCGGCACAATGACACCGCCGTTGCCTTCTCCGCCAATGACCGCACCAGTACGTTTCATCTCTGTGGTAACGTTCACTTCACCGACCGCAGAAGCCGTATGAGTACAACCATGGGCTTCGGTCACATCACGCAAAGCACGGGATGAGGACAAGTTGGACACCGTTGCACCCGGTTTTTGGGAGAGGATGTAATCCGCTACAGAAACCAACGTATATTCTTCGCCAAAAGGCTCACCATTTTCACAGATCAAGGCCAAACGGTCCACATCCGGATCGACGGACACACCCAAATCAGCCCCTCCTTGTTTGAGGGTATTGATCAAATCGGTCAAGTGCGCCGGAAGCGGTTCCGGATTGTGTGCAAAATGACCGGTCGGTTCGCCGTGCAAAGAAACACAAGCAACGCCCAGTGCCTCGAACAACTTCGGCATCACAATACCTCCCACGGAATTCACCGCATCCAACACCACTTTGAAGTTCGCAGCACGGATGGCTTCCACGTCCACCAGCGGATGGTTCAACACCGCCTGGATGTGGCGGTCGGTATAGTCCGCATGGGTCATCACACCGATGTGATCCACATCTTGAAAATCGAAGTCCTCGTCCTCCGCAATGCGCAAAAGGGCCTCACCTTCAGCGGCATTCAGGAACTCTCCTTTTTCATTCAACAACTTGAGGGCATTCCATTGCTTGGGGTTGTGGGATGCCGTCAAAATGATACCCCCTTGGGCTTCTTCAAACACAACGGCCATTTCCACGGTCGGAGTGGATGCCAAACCGGCATTCACCACATCGATACCACAAGCCAACAAGGTACCACAAACCATCAAATCAACCATTTGACCAGAGATCCGAGCATCCCGGCCCACCACAACTTTGAAGTGCTCCCGGCCCGGGAAACGTTGTTTGAGTTGTACTGCGTATGCCGCTGTAAATTTCACAATATCAATGGGAGTCAATGCATTGCCCACGGCTCCACCAATGGTTCCCCGAATTCCGGAGATGGACTTGATGAGTGTCATAATTGTATAATTTAGGTCTTTACGTCGTTAAATAATTTCTGCTTCTTGGGTCTGGATCCATCCTTGGCGACCATCCGCCAATTCAATGCGCATCCATTTTCCCAGGGTTTCCAATACCCCGACCTTGGTTCCTTCGTGCAAAACGAACAAGTTGTTGCCACTCGTACTGGGCGAGCTCTTCACCGAGCTGACCGTCGCCATCACAACCGCTTGATCATCACGAAGCGCTGCCTGTTTGGCACCAAAACCGAAACATCCTGCAAAGATGGCAAAAAGTACCAGAATAACCGAAAGAACAAAGGCAGTTTTGCGCAGGCGCAAGGTCCGGCCGTAACGCAAACCCAACAAGCAAACCAACCCCAAAGCAAAAAGCACCAGGGAAGCACGGGCCCACGCATCGGCTGAGAAGAACTGACGGATGTTCCGCAGCACCTTTACCAGCACAAATTCGGGAATCTGATCAATGCGGTCCAAGGTCTGTTGCTGGGCCAGGGCCAGGTTGAACGCCGCATCTTCAAAACGAGGATTCTGCTTCAGCGCACGCTCGTAATGCAAAATCGAAGCGCCCAAAGAACCACCCAATTTGTAATAACAATTGGCCATGTTGTAATCCAATTCTGCAGACTGGAAACCCTCTGCCTCCAGGGCCTGGTACAAGTCCAAAGCTTGTTGCCACTCCCCTTCTGAATAAGCATTGGCAGCCGCCTCCCAACGGGAGAGCGGGGTCGTTTCCTGAGCATTCGCCACGGTCCAACCCAAGATCAAAACAGCACAAAGTAATAAGATTCTTTTCATAACCATCCGATTATAAAGATTCAATCATTGATAAAACTTCCACACCTTCGGCATAATGCTGCTGCATCTGCAAGGCATCGGTTTGCGGCGCATAGCGGGCAAACTCACACGCATCCAACACCGCCATCAAACGGCCCACCAAAACAGCATCCGCTCCGCGGCGGGTCAAAACTTCGGTGATGCGGTCACGGTTCAATTCAGACATCGGCAACGTCAATTTGTCTGACAAATAGCCGATCAAGGCTTTGTGCAATTCTTCGTAGAAAGCCGTGTACAATTGTTGTGACAGGAAGGTATTAGCCAGCTTCAGACGGTTGCGAGCAACTTTGTTCGCCTGACGGTTGCGTGTTCCCACCACATCTTTCTTGCGTTCAATCCGTTTATCCAGCAACCAAGCCACCAACAAGACCAGCAACACCATGACCAGCGGCAATCCCCAATACAACAGGCTACCGCAGAACAGGGCTCTTGCCGGACGCAACGCATCGGTCCGAGTAACGATGTAACGAATATCCTCACCCAAATTCTTCACAATCTGTTGATGACCGTTGCCCCCCGACACCACAGCGGCCTGGGTCTCGCCGGCCTCAACGGTCAAGGTCAGAGATGCCGACTCCAGCGTTACGTATTGTTTGCGTTGCACGTCGTAGTAACTCATCCGCACGGGCTCCAATTCGTACACACCCGCACTCCGAGGAATGAACGGAACTTCAAAAGTCCGGCTTCCGGCAGGACCGGCTGTTCCCACGGAAATGTTTTCACTGCGTTTCACATCATAGACTTCAAAATCCGGATGCAGGCGGTATTCCGGGGCATCGATCAGGTTGATGTTTCCAGCTCCTTTTACCGTGATGACCAGATTCACAGCCTCGTGGGCCTTCACGGTCGTCTGAGAAAGGTTGGCCTCCAACTGAAAACGGCCCACACCCCCACCGAACGAGGCCGGCTCCGGAGCTGGCAAGGCTTCGACCGTTAAGGTAAACAGTTTGGTAGACAATCTTTTGCGAACATTTTGATATCCGGAATCAAAGAAATCATCGAAGAGGGAATGTCCACGTCGGTTTTGGGTCCGCACCGGAACCAAACACACAAGTTCTGCCGGATCAATGGTCAAGGTTCCGGTCTGCTGCGGAATTAACATGTATTGACGCAACAGGGCGGCATCGTAAATCACCCCATCCTTCTCTTCCCGGACAAAGGACACATTCGACGGCGACTCGAACTCATTGCTCCAGAAACCGTTGAAGGTCGGGAAACGAACATCCTCAAACCCACTGATCTGACGACGAGTATACAATTTGATGGTCACGATGACCGGTTCTCCCAACACCACCTTGCGACGGTTCACCGAGATGTTCAGAAACAGATCGTCTTCCGAAATGCTGTCACCGGAACGCTGGGCGGATGCACCCGCCTGTTGGGCAGTTCCTCCTTGAGCAGAGGCCTTGCGTTGCGACTGCACCACCTTGACCTGCACGGGTTTGGAGGTATAAGTCTTTCCATCAATCACGACCGAAGCCGTCGGCAATGTAAAGACGCCCTCCTTTTGTGCTTGCAGCACATAAGAATAGGTCATCTCATAGGACTGGGTCCGTTTGCCATTGATGATGCTGGTACTGCTCATCTGGCTCGGGACGGGACCGGTCAATACATCAAAGTCCTCGAACCTCGGCGGTTCAAAGGATTCCACCCGTTCGTTGGCTTTGAATACGACTTGGAAGGTCTCATCCACGGCCACGACACTCGGCACTTCTACCCGAAACGTCGGTTGGGCAAACAACCCGATGGCTCCCAGAAAAAGGGCCAAGGTTGTCCCCATGAATCTTTTCATTGTCCTGTGCATATTACCAATTTTTCTCTTTTTTCTTCGCTTTCAACTGACGCGCCTTCTCCTTCTTCACCTTCTCCTGCGTCTCTTTTTCCTGATCGGCCAGGGCCTGCAACATCTGCTGGGCCGCCTGCTTGGTTATTTGAGGCTGGGGCTGTTGTTGCTGCTGCTGATTCTGTTTGTTCTGATCCTGTTGTTGGTCCTGGTTTTGATTCTGCTGCTGATCTTTGTTCTGATCCTGCTGCTGGTCCTGGTTTTGGTCCTGCTGATCCTGCGGGTCCTGATTTTGATCCTGATTTTGTTGCTGATCCTGGTTCTGCTGCTGGTCTTCCAGCATCTTCTGCGCATAAGCCAGATTGGCTTTCGTCTCCATATCGGTAGGATTCTTTCGCAGGGAAGCCTTGTAAGCCTCTACCGCCTCCGCATACTTTTTCTGCGCCAGACAGGCATTGCCCAAATTGTGTTGCAACTGCGCAATCTGCTCCGGATCCATCATCCCAATCGAATCAGCCGCCATGCGGTACTGCCGTTCTGCTTCAGCTGCATTCTCCTGCAAAGCCAGCACATTGCCCAGGTTGTAATACGAACGGATGGACAACGAGTCCTCAGACAGGCCCCGACGGTATTCCAGTTCGGCCTCCTTGTATTCTTGCTTCTTGAACCGACGGTTGCCTTTGCGGCCCTCCCAACGGTCATCTTGGGCAGACATAGTCGTTCCCAACGAAAGCAAGACAAGCACCAATCCCAATTTTCCGGCACCCCCGAACAACGAACGTCGGTTGCGACGGTAACCGAAGGTCATCTCGATCAACAAGAAAACCAAAGCAATCCCAAAGAAATACATATATTGTTCATCAAAATCTTCAAACACCAACGACTGGAATTCCTTGGCTTCCAAGGCCCGAATATCGTCGATAATCGGATTCAAACCGAATTCACTGTTTCCGGCCCGAACATACAGTCCCTGACCGGCTTGGGCTACCTCTTGCAAGATACTTTCATCCAAACGGGTCACCACGATGTTGTCGTCTTTGTCGCGCAACAAGCCTCCATCCTTCATCGGAATCGGTTTTCCCTCCGGCGAACCCACGCCCACACAATACACCCGAATGCCCACTTCGGCAGCCATCCGAGCCGCTTCTACCGGATCGTCCTCGTGATTTTCCCCATCGGTGATCAGGATGATGGCGCGACTGTTTTCACTCTCCATCGAGAAACTCTTAATGGCCGTAGTAATCGCATCCCCCAACGCCGTTCCCTGTACCGGAACCGACTCGTTGGTAATGGTATTCAAAAAAATCTTCGCCGAAACATAGTCGGTCGTAATCGGCAACTGCACAAAAGACTGTCCCGCAAAAACAATGAGACCGATGCGGTCGTCCTTCAAACGGTCCACCAACTTGGAAATGGCAAGTTTCGCCCGTTCCAAACGGTTCGGAGAATAGTCTTGAGCCATCATGGAGTTGGAAACATCCAACACCACCATCACCTCAACTCCCTGGGCCTTGTGCTCCCGCAGTCGGGCACCCATCACCGGACGGGCCAAGCCCAACACAAAAAAGAACCAAGCCAATGCAAAAAACAGCAGGCGAACCCAGCCCTTGTAGCGCGGGGCCTCGGGCATGAGACGGTCCACCAGAGCGGGATCTCCAAAACGAGCAATGCGTTTCTTCCGGTTCCGGCGCATCATTCCATACACCACGAAAAACACCGGAATCAACACCCACAAAAGCAAGAAATCTGCTTGTACAAAATGTATCATTACACAATCCTCCGAGCCATAAACAATCGCAACACGACTTCCAGGAACAAAGCCGCCAAGGCTATCCACGCAAAACGCATGAACAGTTCCTCGTAAATGGGGAACGAATCCACCGTTGTCCGGCTTTTCTCCATCTCATTGATTTCCGCATAAATTTCCTTCAACTTGGCGTTGTCGGTCGCACGGAAGTAAGTTCCACCAGTCTGGTCTGCAATCTGTTGTAACAAATCTTCATCAATTTCCACATCGATGTTCTGTACCTGCACTCCAAAAGGCGTCATCACCGGGTACGGTGCCTTGCCTTGTTTGCCCACACCGATGGTGTAAACACGCACCCCGTAGGTCTGTGCAATTTCAGAGGCCATCTGCGGGGTAATCTCTCCCCGGTTGTTCACCCCGTCGGTCAAGAGAATGACCACACGGCTGGGAGCCTGCGAATCCTTCAACCGGGAAACAGCCGTCGCCAATCCGTTTCCGATAGCCGTTCCGTCCTCGATCAACCCACACTCAACCTCCTTCATCAGGTTGATGAGGGTCGCTCGGTCGGTAGTCAATGGAGACTGGGTAAAACTTTCTCCAGCAAATACGACCAAGCCAATGCGGTCCGAAGGCCGTTCTGCAATGAACTGAATGGCAATGTCCTTGGCTGCCCCGATGCGGTCCGGTGCAAAATCCCGGGCCAACATACTGGTCGAAATGTCCATCGCCAACACAATGTCAATCCCCTCCGTATCCACTTGTTGAAATGTCGATGATGAGCGGGGACGGGCCATGGCTGCAATCAAGGCCGCGACAGCAATCACGCGCAAGGCAAAAGGCAAATGCCGCAGGACCTGCTTGATACTCCAACGTTGGGCTGCAAACGGCAGAGTGGTCGCCACCGTCAACGAAGGACGGCGTTTCTTCCATTCCCGCCACAGGTACAAGGCCAACAAAGGCACCAGCACCAGTTCCAGGTAAAGAATTCCCGGATATTCAAAATACACACTATCCACGGTTGGGTTCCTCCTCGGTCAAGGTTTGTAAAAAAGTAGCGTTCACAAAACGGACCGCCACCGGGATGGCGCGCTCGTTTTCTTCCTGCAGGGCCACATACTTGGCGAATTTTACCATGTCTGCTGTGGTCAACAAATCCTGCAAGTCAGCAAACTCGGTTGCCGGAATGGAGAAGCCCTTGAGCATCGCCAGGATCTCCGGCGTCGTGGACTCCATCGCACTCACGTCGTAACGGTCTTCGATGTATTTGCGCAACACCTCGGTCACCTCGGTGTAGAACTGCTTGGTCTGGTTGTTTTGCCACAACTGGGCCTGACGGATGCGGTCCAGATCCCGCAAGGCCACCACGTGCGGCGGATCCACGGGCTTGGGCGCACCGAAAACCGGTTGGTTCGCCCGACGACGTTGCCAATAACGAACCAGCACCCACGCCAGAAGAATCAAAGCCAACAAGCCCGCACCCCAGGGTGCCACTTCTGCAAACGTGACGGGATACTTCATCTGTGCCTTCATCGGTTGCACCTCAAAATTTGCCGTATCCACCGGAATGGTTGTGTATTCCAAGGTCAAATCATCCAAATGCACCGTGTCCACCTGTCCATCCGGACGCAATAGGTACAACTCGCGCCCCGGCACGACAAACGAACCGCTGTCAAACGAAGTCAAGGTCGAATGGATGCGCAAGTCCAGGGCATCCTTCCGACTCTTCAAAGTATCAATCTTCCAATTTTCGATCACTTCCACCCCCTGCACCACCGGATTTTCCAACGGTGCCACAAGGACTTCGGTCTCCGGCACCACCTGTACCTGAAGCCCCCATTGGGTCTGATCGCCAATCAGCAATGTATCTTTCTTTTCTTGCATACGTTATTCTACTATCTACGTTGGAACAAAGCCACGAGCCCTTTGACATAATCCTGATCCGTCGCAATGCTGACGCTGTCCACCTTGTATTTCCGCAACAGGGTCGCCGTCTTGGCAAAAGCTTCCCGGTTCCAGGCAGCATACTGCTCCCGCACGGAAGCCCGCCCGGTGTCCACCCAGACCTGCTGTCCCGTTTCGGCATCCCGCAAACAAAGCGAGCCCACCGCCGGCAACTCCCGTTCCCGTTGGTCGTACAGGTTGATGACCGACAAATCATGACGGCCGACAGCAATCTTCAAAGCATCCTCGTAACGGGGTTGTTGTTGTGCATCAAAATCAACCAAATCCGACAACAAGAAGGCAGTACAACGCTTTTTGATGGCATTGGTCAAATAGCGCAGGGCTTCACCAATGTCCGTACCGGGATGGCTCGGTTGGAATTCCAACAACTCCCGCAAGATGTGCAGCAAATGACTTCTTCCCTTTTTCGGCGGAATGAATTTTTCCACCTTGGTACTAAAGAAGAGGGCTCCCACCTTGTCGTTGTTCAAGGAGGCTGAAAATGCAAGCACCGCTCCCACCTCGGCCATCAACTCCCGCTTCTGCTTGGAAACTGTCCCAAACAGACCCGAAGCACTGACGTCCACCAGGAGCATCACCGTCAACTCACGTTCCTCCTCGAACACCTTCACATAAGGCGTCCGCAGGCGCGCGGTCACGTTCCAGTCCATGTTGCGCACATCATCCCCATACTGGTACTCTCGCACCTCACTGAAAGCCATCCCCCGTCCTTTGAACGCAGAATGGTATTCCCCCGCGAAGATCTGACGCGAAAGGCCCTTGGTTTTGATCTCAATCTTGCGAACTTTCTTCAACAACTCGTTTTCCATACGACTTGCCTCCAACGACTACGGAACTTCTACCGCATTCAGGATTTCATCAATGATGTTCTCGGTGGTAATATTTTCAGCTTCGGCCTCGTAGGTCAAACCGATGCGGTGACGCAAAACTTCGTAGCATACGGCACGCACGTCTTCGGGAATCACATAGCCCCGGCGTTTGATAAAGGCATAAGCCTTGGCGGCCATCGCCAACGAAATGCTGGCCCGCGGAGATCCACCGTACGCAATCAGGTCTTTGAGTTTGCCCAGACCGTATTCCTCAGGAGTACGGGTTGCATACACAATGTCCACGATGTAGCGTTCAATCTTTTCATCCATATAGACTTCCCGCACCAGTCCACGAGCACGTTCGATGTCTTCGGGTTTGAGCACCGGACTCGCCTTCGGAAACGATCCGCTGTTGTTCATGCGGATGATGAGTTTTTCTTCCTCTTTTTTCGGATAGGTCACCACCACTTTCAACATAAAACGGTCAACCTGTGCTTCGGGAAGCGGGTAAGTACCTTCTTGTTCAATCGGGTTTTGGGTCGCCATCACCAAGAACGGCTTCGGCAACGGGAAGGTCTCATCCCCAATGGTCACCTGACGTTCCTGCATGGCTTCCAACAACGCAGACTGCACCTTCGCAGGAGAACGGTTGATTTCATCGGCCAACACAAAGTTTGCGAAAATGGGACCTTTTTTAATTTGGAACTGCTCGGTCTTCTGACTATAAATCAACGTACCCAAAACGTCGGCCGGCAAAAGGTCCGGAGTAAATTGAATGCGGTTGAATTTAGCATCCACTGCTTGAGCGAGGGTATTGATTGCCAATGTCTTTGCCAAACCCGGCACCCCTTCCAACAAAATATGGCCATCGGCCAACAGACCAATCAAGAGATTTTCCACCAGATGTTTCTGACCCACAATGACTTTGTTCATTTCCATGGCCAGAATGTCCACGAACGCGCTTTCTTGCTGAATCCGATCGTTCAATTCTTTGATATTAACGTGATCCATATCTAAATATTGTTGTATTTTTGTGCGTAATTCAAAATCTTACAAATTTAAGTATTCTTTCAAAAATGCGGTATTTTATTTCACTCTCTTATTGCGGAACGCGCTTCTGCGGCTGGCAAATCCAACCCAATGCCCCCAGCATCGAGGGAGAAGTAGAAGCTGCTCTCAGCAAATTGTTGGGGACTCCCATTGATGTCGTAGGAGCCGGCAGAACGGATGCAGGCGTCCACGCCATCCGTTACGTTGCCCACTTTGATACCGAACACCCCGAACTGGATGCCGACGCGGCAAAGGTATGCTACAAATTAAATGCCATTTTGCCGCACGACATCAGTGTCCACCACATTGGTCGGATGCACAACGAAGCGCATGCCCGTTTCGATGCCATTTCCCGGGAATACCTGTACTTCCTCCACCTGAGCAAGGACCCCTTCCTGACCCCGACCTCGTGGTACTGCAAGTTTGATCTGGACTTTGATGCCATGAACCAAGCCGCCAAATATCTGCTTGGGAAACATGACTTTAGCTGTTTTGAAAAGGTCAACGGCGGCAATGCCACTTCCCTCTGCGAACTCACCCACGCCCAGTGGCAACCCTACCGTCCCCATTTCTTGGGAGACCGGACGGCACAATTCTTGTCGGATTCAGAAAAATATCCTTATTTTGTGTTTTCGATTCGAGCCAACCGCTTTCTCCGGAACATGGTCCGGGCCATCGTCGGTTCGCTCATCGAAGTGGGGCGAGGCAAACACCGGCCCGAATGGATGTTGGAACTGCTCCAGGAAGGAAACCGTTCTGCAGCCGGACAATCGGTTCCGGGACACGCACTGTTTTTGTCAGACGTGCAGTACCCCTACCCCCTCCCTTGGGAAAATGAAAAATAAATAAAACGTACTATGTTATTGACTTTGCTACAAATCGATCCGGAATTGGCAGGCGCAGCAATGGAAGCCGCCGTTCAACAAGAAGAATTGTCTTTCTCGCTGATTCAAATGGCCCTCAAAGGAGGTTGGTTGATGATTCCCCTGCTTTTGCTCTCCATCATGGCCATCTACATCTTCGGCGAGCGCTGGTGGGCCATCCGCAAATCCGCACAAATTGACCCCAACTTTATGAACGAGATCCACGACGCCATCCACCAAGGTCGCATCAACACCGCCTTGGACCTCTGCCGCCGTTCCGAATCCCCGATTGCCCGCATGATTGAAAAAGGCATTGAACGCATCGGCCGTCCCCTCTCCGACATCCAAGCTGCCGTTGAAAACATTGGCAACGTGGAAGTAGCCCGTTTGGAAAAAGGTCTTCCGATGTTGGCAACCATCGCTGGGGGTGCTCCGATGATTGGTTTCTTGGGTACCGTTATGGGGATGATCCAAGCCTTCTTCAATATGGCACAAGCCGGTAACAACATCGACATTTCTCTCCTCTCCGGAGGTATTTACACCGCAATGGTCACCACCGTTGCCGGTCTGTTCGTCGGTATCTTGGCGTACTTCGGATACAACTTCCTCACCGCCAAAATTTCGGACTTGATCTTCAAAATGGAAAGCAACACCATCGAGTTCATGGACTTGCTCCACGAACCCTCTGAAAAATAAGGAGTTCAACCATGGCCATCAAACGCAGAACCAAAGTTGACCCGTCCTTCTCGATGTCGTCCATGACCGACATCGTTTTCCTGTTGCTGATCTTCTTCCTGGTAACCTCCACCTTGGTCAATCCCAATGCGCTAAAGCTCCTGCTTCCCAAAAGCACCAACCAGGTAGCTGCCAAAGCAACCGTCAGCGTATCCATCAAGCACCACCAAAAGAATGACAACTTCTCGTTCCACATCAACGGACGCCAGAAGCCGATTTCTTTTGAAGAAGTGGAAGCCCAATTGCAAGAACTGCTGCAAGAGAACGAAGACCCGACCTTCTCCATTTATGCGGATAAAACCGTCCCTGTGGAACACGTGGTCAACCTGATGAACATTGCCAAACGCAACAAATTCAAAGTCATTCTGGCTACATCACCGGAATAGGCTCCAACCCCAAGAAGCTATGAACAAAGACAGCATGAAATACGCATCCCCTTTTGACCGCAAGGCCCGCCTCTACGGGGGCATCTTTGCGGTGGCTTTTCATGCTACCTTGCTGGGCATCACCAGTCACGCCGGATTCAAATACATCTATCCGCCGCCGCCGGAGCAAGGCATCCTGCTGGAATTCATCGAAGAAGAACAGCCCAAGCCCATCCAGGTACAAAGCGGCCGACAACCCCGTGCGGTTGAAGCCACTCCCAAAGAAGACGTTCGCTTGGTACAGCGTTCGGAAGCCCAATTGGAAGGCATTGCAGAAAACCGTGGGGTTGAAACCACCATGGGTAACGAAGGCGATGTAGCGCTACCCGAGCCCGAACGCAAAAAAGAAATCAACCGTCGCGCCCTTTTCTCCAGCGCGAAAAACAAACAGGACTCCTTGGCGGCACAAGTTGCCGAGACTGTCAGCGACGCCCTTACGGCCGGCCACTCCCAAGGCAACACGGAAGTTGGCAATGTTGAAGGAGCCCCGCAAGCCCAACTCAAAGGCCGTAGCGTGATGGGCGACCTTCCCCTTCCGCAATACGTATCCGAAGTCTCCGGAAAGGTCGTTGTAACCATCCGCGTGGACCAATACGGCAAGGTCCTCAGCGCCATTCCTGGCGCCAAAGGCACTACCCTCCAGGACAAAGCCACCTGGGAAGCGGCGAAAAAAGCAGCGTTGGACGCAAAATTCAACATTGCATCCAACGCTCCTACGGTACAAGAAGGCACCATTACCTACGTATTCCAACTGAAGTAAGTGCCGCTAAACTTCTCGGGTGAGCCACCCTTTCCAAACTAAAGGAGCCAGACCCCAAAACTGAAATAAAGCCCCAGGCGAGGCTGCATACCCCGATTCTGGAAGGCACAATACCGTGTTCCGATACTCAGGTAGGGAACCGCTTTGCCATAAGCCTTTCCTCCGAAACGCAGTCCCAAATCGGCATAATAGTGATCCATATCACTCTCCTCCAGCGTCAGACCGCCCGTGAGGTTCAACTCCATCCGCCATTTGTCAGTATCCAGGAGATTGTAACCGGCATTCAGCCCCAAGGTTGGGGTATCGCGGTAGGTGTTATAGACCGGGAGTTCTCCAGGCAACAGAAACACATTGAACTCCAACGGCAAGCGCAACGACAGGCCGTTTGCAAACGTACATCCGGGTGCCACCGAAAAGTCAATGGAATGGCACGGCGATTCCCCATAAAGGTCCAAAAACCGGGTCTCCACACTGGAAGAAAACCACAACTTCTTTTGAGACGAAGCCTCTGATTGGGCAAACATTCCGATGCCAAGGAACAAGCCCAACAACACTGTTAGAATCCTTTTCATACGCAATACAATTAAAATGAACATTCGATTGGTGCGCAAGTTAAAAAAAAAGAGCACTTTATCAAAAAAAAGGGCGACTGATGACAGTCGCCCTTGCAATTTTATCAATTGGATCAACGATTATTTTTGACCGCGAATCATTTTCAAGTATGATTCTTTGTTTTCCTTGAATTGATCAAAGTTCACAAAGTGGTAATCAACTTGTTGGTATTCTACCGGTTTGATTTCGTAGAACGAAGCGCGAGCGTAAGGTCTGTTCGGGAGAACCACTTTCGCAGCTTGTTGTTGACGTGCAGGAACGGCTGCAGTAGCTTCTGCATCATTACCTTCCCAACCACGGGTCAAAACAACGTCTGAAATCACTTGGTATTCCATGATGGATACACCGTAGTTGTCATAAGCCACGTTCGGGTAAACATCAATGTCGTACCAGTTGCAAGGTTTCATGGTCAAGGTGTTCTTGTCTTCTGAAACTTCTACCGGGAATGCAGGCCATTGGTCTTCTTCTGAAGCCGGACCGAAGGTAGTTGCACTCCAGTCAGATGCGATACCAGCCATGAAGAACGGATAGTAGTAGTTCCAGTTAGACATCGGGTAAAGACGTTCGCTGTTGAAAGGAGCGGTTACGTTGCCGTTTTCATCCACTTCCAAGTACCATTTTTGACCGAAGTCATAGAACAACGCTGCGTTGTTGTATGCACCGTAATCAGACATGGTGAAGAGTTCGTAGGGAGTAGCTGAAGTCAATTGACCTTCCCAAGTAGCAGCAAAGTCATAGCCCAAGCAAACCATGCGGTTTTGGTTACGTACATCTTCTTCGAAGAGTTGGCTTTCTTGTTTGAAGTTTTCGTACAATGCATCGGTTTCTTCACGAGAGATACCATTGTCTTCGTACACAGCATATACTTCTTCAGTCAAAGTTTCCGGATAGTACGGGTTACCGATAACGACTTTGGATTGCATAGTTTCTTCATAAGTCACATAGTCCCAAATTTCGTAGTCGTATTCTTTGATCAAAACGGTTGCAGTTGCAGTCCATTCACCTTCCAAATCAGTGAACAATGAGGATTCTACGCGTTCTTTTGCAGGCAAGCGGGGAGCAGTGTTTTCAGCAATTGCTTGACAACCTTCTGCATCGAGGTCTTCCATGGTACCTTCCCAGTTTTCACCACCGACTACCAAACGGGTTGTGTAGTTCGGCAAAGAAGTGAAGCTCATATCCAAACCTTCATCGCTGTTGATCATTTCGATTTCAGCTTCGGAGAATTCGTAACCGTAAGAATCGATCAAGTCGTTGTAACCGGACCATTGGAGTTCGTTTTCCCATTCGCGGATGTAGTTTGCAGCGTACACAGCATAAGCCACGTCTTTGTTGGGAGCTTTTACATTGAACCATACGTGGTAAGGATCGTTGAGTTCTTCCTTAGCGGTAACCACTACAGAAGGAGCGGGTTCGGTAGGTTCCGGCAATTTGATTGTATGCATTTCGAAACATTGGCTGGTACCGTTTTCATCACCCATACCCACTGCGAGAACGTAGTAAGTATCTTCCGGATACATTTCCCAGAAGAAGTCGAGCAGGTTCAATTGTACAGGACCTTGCAAGCTCATAGCACCGAACATGTATGCCGCACCGTAAGAGGTAACGTACCATTGCAAGAGGTCTTCGTTGTCGTTCAAGTACGGGAGGATTCCATACAAAGTGTATGAGTCAAGAACCATTACACAGTATTGCAATACTTCCGGATCCGGATTGAAGGTAACGAAGCCACCTTTGGGAGTCAAACCGGAATCATCGTAGTTCAAGCTAGCATCCAACACGGTCGGTTGGTTCAAGGTAATCACTTCGTTGTGATAGAATCCTGACCAGTAAGAAGTTTCATCGTAAGCCATCTGACGAGGTTGAACGCCACCGTTGGAGTAGTCTTCTAAGAAACCTTCGTAGTCAAACAACCAACTGTACCAGCCTTCACCCCAGCCCCAAGCGCTTTCGCCCCAAGCGAATTCACCGAAGAGGAGAACTTCCGGTTGACCGGGCACGATGGGATCGTAAAGGGTCATGTAAGCACCTTCCAAATCATCAAAAATCGGATCGCCGTTTTCATCACGCATCAAAGAGTTTTCTTCGTTAGCGATGAAGGTAGTGTCGTTTTTGAAGAAGTTGCCGTACAAGTCGTTAATACAAATGAATTCCGCATCGGTTTGATAACCAAAGAATGATTCCTTCTGCATGTTGTAAGTAGCGAGGTCGATGAAGCCCCATTTGATTACGTTACCAGCTTCTTTGGTAGCTTCCGGAACGCGTACGCGCACTTTGAATTCGCGGTGGTCAATGTCATAAACGGTCACTCCGTATTCTGCATCCAATGTAGTGAATTCCAAGGTCGGAATTTCAGCGACATATTGGTTTTCAGCGATACGAGCTGCAAAGTAAGCTACGTATTCGGTGTTGAAAGACAAATCTTCTACAGTTACAGGGGTTTCACCATCTTCGCAGGTCACTACGGTACCATCAGCGTAGATTTCTGCAGGATTTTCGTAGGTACCTTCAGTAGCTACTACGTAAGCAAAATCCATTACGTGTTCAGCGGTTACCACTGCGGTGAAAGAAGTTTGACCAACTTCTTCCATAACAACAGAGAACACGGGTTGAGCTGCAACAGAGATCGACAAGGTTGCCCATTCTGAAGCCAAGTAAGCTGCATCTTTTGAGGTAGCTTGTACTTTGAAAGAATAAGTACCTGCAGCCATTTCAGTGAAAGAAACTTCCAAGTTTTCGGTGGTTACCGCTTCTTGGTTATCCAATTGGTAAGTGTAGCTGTCAGCTTTGTCGACAGCTTCCCAAGCTACTGTAAAAGCAGCCGGTTCCAAAGTTTTGATGGTCGGAACAGGGGTTCCGAGTTGGATCGGATCCGTCTTTTCATCCGGATTACAACCCACAGCAGCAATCACTGCCAAGGAAGCGCATGCAAACGCTTTCCACAAACTTTTAAACTTCATACGTCTAAAATAATAAGGTTTATAAAAGGTTATAAAATGTATCCAAGTCAGGATAATAGCTGACAAAATTATATCGTTTTTTGGAAAAATACAACTACTCAAGTACCGGATTTTCACGGAGATTAGCATTTTTTTAAATCTGTTTTCAGATTACAAAAAAGTGTCGGTAAAGAATAATAAAAACACCCATAAATGGACCCTCATCAAAGTTCTCTCAAAGCCTCCATGGGAACGAGTTGGGCCGCCCGACGAGCAGGCAGACTGCCCGCCAACAGCGCAATCCCCCACGACAACATCAGCGCCCATAATACCCACCCCCAGGGAAACACAAAGACCCCACCGAACCACTGGGCACACCCCCATCCCAAAAGCAGCCCCAGAGCTATTCCCAGCCCAGCACCCAAGAATCCCATCATTCCGGCCTCACACAAAAACTGCGTTTGCACCTGCCCCGAGGTTGCCCCCAAGGCCATGCAGACCCCGACCTCGCGGGTCCGCTCCCGGAGGGATATTAATAACGTATTCATCAGGCCAACTCCCGCCCCAAAAAGTGCCAAGATGGCTATCACCAGGGAGACCTTGGCTATCAAGTTCAACGACTCCTCCAATTCACCCAACAAGGCCTCGCTACGATGCAAGTCAAAATCATCGGCCACCTCTGGCCGTACCCCCCTGATGGAGCGAAACTGAACCCGAACTTGCTGCACCAACGAGTCCACTTGTCCCTGCGACAAAGCCGCTCCAGGGCGGAAGCCCATCTCCCAAGAACTTTCCCCGACGAGCGGAAGACTCCCCCTGGGCACACAGGCCATCCGGTTGCAGTCCAAACCGGGCCGGTCGTTACACGGAGCCAACACCCCAATGACCCGAAAGCGCTTGCCCATCACCCGAACCCACTGGCCCAACGGATCCTCTGCCGCAAACAATGCCTCGGCCAAAGCAGCCCCCAAGACCAGACAGGCCGTCCGACCCGCAACC